>NZ_CP132342.1:0-600000 GCF_040529055.1 Xanthomonas sontii
CCGGCGGCGAGCGCGTCGTCGCCTTCGACGTAGGCGCCGGCGTCGCTGTTCCCGGCGCTGGCCTGCAGGTACTTGCCGGCCTCCTGCAACTGCGCCACGTTGACCGCGTCGGTGGCTTCGGTGCCGGCGGCGACGCTGGTGATCTGCCGGGTCAGGCCGTTGCCGACATCGCCGACCGACACGCTGTTGTCGCGCGCGGCGTAAGAATGCGCGCCGAGCGCGACCGCATTGGTCGGCGCCTGGTTGCGCGCATCGTCCAGCCAGGTGCTGACCCGCGCGCCGTAGCCGATCGCGGTGGCATCGCTGCCGTTGGCCTGGCTGTCGGTGCCGAGCGCGGTGCCGTTGTTGTTGTAGATCGACGTCACCGCACGTGCGCCCAGCGCGACGCTGTCAGGGTTCCAGGCGGTGGCCTTGTAGCCCAGCGCGATGCCGCTGTCGCCGGCGGCCAGCGCATAGCTGCCCAACGACACCGTGCGCGGCGCGAACGAACCGGCGCTGTGGCCGATGGCGACCGAATCGACGTTGCCCGGCAGGTTCGGGAACACGTTCGCGTTGTAGCCCAGCGCGATCGCGTAGTCGGACTGGCTCTGCGCGCCGGCGCCCAGCGCGATGCCGCCGACGCCGGTGGCGGCGGCGATGCCCACGCTGTTGCCGGCGCTGGCCGCGGCGGTGCTGACGCCGCCCACGGCGACGCTGTCGGTGCCGCTGGCCAGCGCGTTCATGCCCATCGCCACCGCACTGGTGGCGGTGGCGCGCGCGCCGATGCCCATCGCGGTGGCGTAGTCGCCTGCGGCGCGAGCGCTGTAGCCCACCGCCGTGCCCAGGTCGCCGGCCACTTCGGACAGGCCGCCGACCGCGGTGGCACCATCCTTGAAGGTCTGCGCGTGATAGCCCAGCGCGGTGCTCTGCACACCGCCGGCCGAGGTGCCGGTGCCGACCGCGGTGGTCAGCGGATCCAGCGCCTGCGCGCCGCCGCCGACCGCGGTGGCGGCCACGCCCAGGGCCTGGGTGGTCTGCTCGCGGCTGCCGACGATGAAGCCGTTCTCGTCGTACTCGTACACCGTCGCGGTGCTGCCGATGGCCGTGGCCGAGGTGCCGACCGCCGTGGCATCGGTACCGACCGCACTGGCGTGGGCGCCGCTGGCGACCGCGCCGCTGCCCAGCGCCGAGGCGCCGAGGCCGGCGGCGGTGCTGGTGGACCCCACGGCGGTGGTGTAGTCGCCATCGGCCAGCGCATCGGCGCCGGCGGCGGTGGCCTGCTGACCCTGCGCCAGCGCGGTGCCGTCGCCGCTGCCGGCGAACAGGCGCGCGGTGCCGTCGGCCACCTGCTTGACCGCGTCGAGCTGGTCCAGGTTCACCGCATCGGTGCCTTCGGTGCCGGCGGCGACGTTGGCGATCTGCCGCTCCTTGCCGGCACTGCCCACCGACACCGTGTCGGCGCGATCGGCGACCGATCCCTGGCCGAGCGCGACGCTGCCGCTGGCCGCGGCCTTGGCGCCGTAGCCCAGCGCGGTGGAATCGTCGGCCTGCGCCCACGACGCGGCGCCGAACGCGGCGCTGGACGCGCCATCGGCCGAACTCAGCCAGCCGACCGAGGTGGAGAACGCACCGTTGGCCCAGGCGCCGGCGCCGAATGCGCTGCCGCCCTCGCCCTGCGCCTCGGTGGTGAACAGGCCGAGCACGCTGCCGCCGACCGCGGTGCTGGATGCCCCGCTGGCCAGGCTCGAATAGCCCAGCGCCACGGCATTGCCGCCGCTGGCGTTGGCGCCGTAGCCGACTGCCGAAGCGAAATCGCCGCCGGCCTGGCTGAAGCCGCCGTTGGCGGTCGCGGCCAGCCCGGTGGCGGCGGCGGAGAAGCCGGTTGCCGTGCTCTGCAGGCCGTCGGCGCGTGCCGCCGTGCCCAGTGCGGTGGAGAACGCGCCATTGGCCTGCGCGCCGGCGCCGAACGCGCTGGCGCCCTGCTCGGCCGCGGTGGTGGTGCCTTCCAGCAGCACCTCGCCGTTCTCGTCGACGATCGACAACGCGCCGCCGACCGCCGTTGCCGAGGCGCCGACGGCGGTGGCGTTGCTGCCGACCGCGGTGGCGTTGCCGCCCAGCGTGGTGGCGCCGCTGCCCAGTGCGCTGGCGCCGTTGCCGATGGCGTTGGCGCCTTCGCCGGCGGCGATCGCATTGGCGCCCTCGACGTAGGCGCCGGCATCGCTGGCGTCGCTGCCGCTGGACTGGAAATACTTGGCGGTGGTGTCGGCGGTCTGCCTGACCGCGTCGAGCTGGGCCACGTTGACCGCATCGGTGGCCTCGGTGCCGGCGGCCACGTGGGTGATCTGGCGCTCGCCGCCGGCCTTGCCGACCGAGACGCTGTCGTCGCGGTCGGCCACCGCGTCGGCGCCCAGCGCCACGCTGTTGCGGCCCTGCGCGACGGCGCTGTTGCCCAGCGCGGTGCTGTTGAAGCCGCTGGCGCTGGAGAAGCCGCCGACCGCGGTGGCGTAGTCGCCGGTCGCGTCGGCCGCCACGCCGACCGCGGCGCTGGCCGCGCCGGAGGCGATGCTCTCGGCGCCGAGCGCGGTCGCGCCGTCGCCACTGGCGGTGCTGTAGTAGCCGAGCGCGCTGGCCTCCACGCCGCTGGCGTCGCTGAGGGTGCCGCTGGCCACGCTGCCGTCGCCGCTGGCGTTGCTGGCCGCGCCGGTCGCGGTGCTCTGCGCGCCGCTGGCGTTGCTCTCGGCACCGACCGCGGTGGCGTAGTCGCCGCTGGCGCTGGCGTTGTCGCCGATCTGCACGGCCTGCGCCTGGGCGGTGCCGGGAAGGACGCCGGCACCCAGCGCCAGCGCGATCGCGCCGGCCAGGGCCAGGCCGTGTGCGCGTGCGGCGCGGCGGTCGCGGACGACGGCCCCGCGCGCATCGCCGCTGGCCAGTTCCGATGCCACGACCCACATCCCCAGTGCGTTGTTCCAGACCTTGCGATAAATCCGATTCATCGACGACTGCTCCTCAATTCGGCTGGTTTTTGGTCAAAAAGCCACCCTCGCCCGGCGTTCCGGCCGGCCGACCCCCTGTCGGTTTTTGGGTGCCGCACGTCCCTTAGCGGGACGCGAGAGGCTCACGCCTGTCGCTGCTCGGAGCTGTAGATGAACCGAGGTGGAATGCGGAACTGACCCGAGTGTTAACTCGGCCTCTCGAGTACGTCAAGTTTTTGACTTAATGCGACATGCGCCGTGACACAGACCGCGAATTCAGCCTGATTTCGTTAAATTTTCGATAAATATCAATGAAAACAACCAGCTCGCGCCAATTTTTCGGCACATACCTTGCCAGCCTTGACACACCGCGCTTCGGGCGATTTCGTTTCCTGTCAAGGACTTGACGTAACCGGGTGGTAGCGGCGCAAAAGCGCGCCCAGGCATGACCGGTGACAGCTCCAGACGGCTGCGCATGGCGCCGACTGCGCGAAATGGGGCGAGCGGTCGCGCGGCGGAGCGACCTTGTGCCGGACGACGGGCGGGTGCTGCCGGGCTGTCGCTACACGGCGAAGAGCACCACGCGCGGGAGGACGCATCATTCGCTTGCAAGCGGTGGCGGATGGCGCAGGCACACGCACGCTGCAGCGATGACGGCACCGCGCAAGGCGCACCGCACCGCGATGTCTCGTATGAGCGGCTTCAGCCGCGACCACGCGCGGTCAGCGCATGCGCAGGCGGGAGCGCCGAGGAAACCCACTCGGCACACAGGAAAATCGACGGCATCGGCCGCCAAACCGCCAGTTCGGCCGGGCCTGGGTGCGGTCCTGCGTCGGGACTGAAGTCCCTCCCACATGGACACTGCGACGCGCGATTCGGCGCATGCGCCACGCCACCAATCCCGGCACTGCATTCTGCATCCCACGGCGATGGCAGCGCGGCACAGACCCGAGCAACGCAGCCGGCAGCGCCGGCCCGCACATCGCGGCGGCAGGCGCTGCCGACGGCGGCCTGGCAAGGGCCAGCGCCAGCACCCGAACACGTCGCCGTCGGCAGCCCACCAGACAGGCGCGTCGCCATCGCGGCGAGCGCGCCAGGGGCGGGCTTCAGCCCACCCACACCCGCGCATTGCGGAACATGCGCAGCCACGGCGCCTCGTCCGGCCACTCGGCCGGATGCCAGCTGAGGTTGAGCGAGCGCAGGGTGCGTTCCGGGTGCGGCATCAGGATGGTCACCCGGCCGTCGTCGCTGGTCAGGCCGGTGATGCCGTCGGGCGAGCCGTTCGGGTTCAGCGGGTACTGCGTGGCGACGGCGCCATGGCCATCGACGAAGCGCAGCGCCACGCGCGCGGCGGCCTGGTCCACGGCAGTGTCGAACTCGGCGCGGCCTTCGCCGTGCGCCACCGCCACCGGGATCCGCGAGCCGGCCATGCCGCGCAGGAAGATCGACGGCGATTCCACCACTTCCAGCAGGCTGGTGCGCGCCTCGAACTGCTCGCTGCGGTTGCGCAGGAAGCGCGGCCAATGCTCGGCACCGGGGATGATGTCCTTGAGCTGGCTGAGCATCTGGCAGCCGTTGCACACGCCGAGGGCGAAGGTATCCGGACGCGCGAAGAACGCGGCGAAGGCATCGCGCAGCGCCGGCCGCTCGAGGATCGAGGTGGCCCAGCCGCGGCCGGCACCGAGCACGTCGCCGTAGCTGAAGCCGCCGCAGGCGGCGAGGCCGACGAAGTCGGCCAGGTCCACGCGGCCGGCGATCAGGTCGCTCATGTGCACGTCGAAAGCACGGAAGCCGGCGCGCTCGAACGCGTTGGCCATCTCGATCTGGCCGTTGACGCCCTGCTCGCGCAGGATCGCCACCTTCGGCCGCTGGCCGCTGGCGACGAACGGCGCGGCGACGTCCTCGGCCGGGTCGAAGGCCAGTTTCGGCTTGAGCCCGGGCGCGGCGAAATCGCGCGCCAGCGCGCGTTCCTCGGCGGCGCTGTCGGGGTTGTCGCGCAGCGTCTGCATGGCGTGGGTCACCGACCACCAGGCATCGAACAACTCGTCCCAACGCCATTCGGCCAGGGTCTTGCCGCCCAGGCCCACGCGTACCGCCGCAGCGGTACTGGGGCGGGCGATGCGCTGCGCACACTCGGTCAGCGCATGGCGCTCGATCAGGTCGGCGAACGCGGCGCGGTCTTCGCGCGCGACCTGCACCACCGCGCCCAGTTCCTCGTTGAACAGGCTGCGGAACGGATCGTCGCCCCAGGCATCGAGGGTGATGTCCAGGCCCTGCCGCGAGGCGAACGCCATTTCGCACAGCGCGGCGAATGCGCCGCCGTCGCTGCGGTCGTGATACGCCAGCAGCAGGCCAGCCTCGCGCGCATCGCGGATCAGCTCGAAGAACGCGCGCAGCCGCTGCGGATCGTCCAGGTCCGGCACCGCCCCGCCGAACGCCGGCAGCGCACCGTCGCCATGCACCTGCGCCAGCACCGAACCGCCCAGGCGCTGCTTGCCGCCGCCCAACCCGATCAACCACAGCTCGCTCTCGGCCTCGCGCGCCAGCAACGGCGTCAACTGCGCCCGCGCATCGGCGACCGGCGCGAACGCGGAGACGATGAGGGAGACGGGCGAGACGCTTTTGTGCGTGGCGCTCGCGCCGGGAGTGGGGAGTGGGGATTCGGGATTCGCAGAAGCGCTCTCCCCAATCCCCAATCCCGAATCCCGAATCCCGGCCACACCCCATTGCGCCTGCATCGACAGCGAGTCCTTGCCCACCGGGATGCTCAGGTCCAGCTGCGGGCACAGTTCCATGCCCACCGCCTTGACCGCGGCGTACAGGCGCGCGTCCTCGCCGTCGTGGTTGGCCGCGGCCATCCAGTTCGCCGACAGCTTGACCTGGTCCAGCGCCTGCACCGGCGCCGCGCACAGGTTGGTGATCGCCTCGCCCACCGCCATCCGCGCCGCCGCGGCGGCGTCGAGCAGGGCCAGCGGGGTGCGCTCGCCGATCGCCATCGCCTCGCCGGCATGGGTATCGAAGCCGGCCAGGGTGATCGCGCAATCGGCCAGCGGCAGCTGCCAGGGACCGATCATCTGCTCGCGCGCGGTCAGGCCGCCGACGCTGCGATCGCCGATGGTGACCAGGAAGCTCTTCGCCGCCACGGTCGGATGGGCCAGTACACGCAGCCCGGCCTCGCGCAGGTCCAGCGCCTCGGTGTCCAGCTCCGGCCAGCGCGGCGCCGGCGGCTGCCGGGCGTCGCGGTGCATCTTCGGCGGCTTGCCGAAGAGGACGTCCATGGGCAGATCGATTGGATGCTGGGAATGGGGAGTGGGGAATGGGGAATGGGCAACAGCGGAGCCTGCCGGCTTTTCACCATTCCCGATTCCCGATTCTCCATTCCCACCGCCGAGGACCCCGTACCCCACGACGAGCCGTTCCTCGGCGGTCGCCACGCCCACGGCGGCAAACGGGCAGCGCTCGCGTTCGCAGATCGCGGCGAATTCGGCCAGGCGCGCCTGCGGCACGCCTATCACGTAGCGCTCCTGCGATTCGTTGCACCACAGCTGCATCGGCGACAGCGACGGGTCGTCGCTGGGCACGCGGTCCAGGTCGATGAGGCCGCCTACGTTGGAATCGTGCAGCAGTTCGGGAATGGCGTTGGACAGGCCGCCGGCGCCGACGTCGTGGAACCAGCGGATCGGGTTGTCCGCGCCCAGCGCCACGCAGCGGTCGATGACCTCCTGCACGCGCCGCTCCATCTCCGGGTTGTCGCGCTGCACGCTGGCGAAATCCAGGTCCTCGGCGCTGTCGCCGGAGGCCACCGAACTGGCCGCGCCGCCGCCCAGGCCGATCAGCATCGCCGGGCCGCCGAGCACGATCACCGCGTCGCCGGGCTGCAGCGGGATCTTCTCCACCTGCACGCGGTCGATCGCGCCCAGGCCGCCGGCCAGCATGATCGGCTTGTCGTAGGCGCGGGTCAGGTCCTGGGTCTCCGGCAGCTCGAAGCTGCGGAAATAGCCGAGCAGGTTGGGCCGGCCGAATTCGTTGTTGAACGCGGCGCCGCCGAGCGGGCCGTCCAGCATGATCTCCAGCGCCGGGGCCATGCGCGGGTTGAGCGGACGCGCGCCCTCCCACGGCTGCGGCAGGCTGGGAATACGCAGGTGCGAGACGCTGAAGCCGGTCAGGCCGGCCTTGGGCTTGCCGCCACGGCCGGTGGCGCCCTCGTCGCGGATCTCGCCGCCGGCACCGGTGGAGGCGCCCGGGAACGGCGCGATCGCGGTCGGGTGGTTGTGGGTCTCGACCTTGATGCAGAACGCCGACGGCGTCACTGCCTCGCTGCGGTACTCGCCGCTGGCCGGATCCGGGCGATAGCGCGCAGCCGGATGGCCTTCCACCACCGCCGCGTTGTCGCTGTACGCGCTGAGCGTGTGCTGCGGGGTCTGCTGGTGGGTGTGCTTGATCATCCGGAACAGCGAGCGGTCCTGCTCCTTGCCGTCGATGGTCCAGCTGGCGTTGAAGATCTTGTGCCGGCAGTGCTCGGAATTGGCCTGCGCGAACATCATCAGTTCCACGTCGGCCGGATCGCGGCCGAGTTCGCCGAAGCGCTGGCGCAGGTAATCGATCTCGTCCTGAGCCAGGGCCAAGCCCAGCCGCGCATTGGCCGCTTCCAGCTGGTCCAGCGGGATGCGCTCGACCTCGCCGCGCGCCGGCGCCTGGAACAGCGCCTGCGCCTGCGCGGCATCGTCCAGCAGCGACTGCGTCATCGGATCATGCAGCAGCTTGGCCAGCGCGGCCTGGTCGGCCGGCGCCTCGGGCCAGCCGGCCAGGTCCAGGCGCGTGCCGCGCTCGACCCGGCGGATCGCCAGCCCGGCACCGCGGACCAGTTCGGTGGCCTTGCTCGACCACGGCGAGCGCGTGCCCAGCCGCGGCACCACGTAGCGCGAGCAGGTGCCCGCGTCGGCCGGCGCCGGCGCGTCCTGCGCCTGCAGGATGCGGCGGGCCGCGACCAGATCCAGTTGTCCGGCGTCGTCGCCGTCGAGGAAGTACACGTGCCAGGCGCCGACGATGCGCACGCCGGGAACGAGGGACTGCAGGCGGGTTTCGAGCCGAGCGCGACGGAACGGCGAAAGGGCGGAAGCGCCCTCGAGGACGATCATGTCCGGGGAACCGTGTGAGGAAACGGGCTGGCTATTGTAGCGGAGAGCTGGGAATGGGGATTCGGGAATGGGGAATCGGCACAGCCCGCCGCCGAGCGGGGTCGGCGCCAGCGGACATGCTAGAGGTGGTTGGGCGACAGCGGACGCGGCGCTCCAGCGGCAAAACGCGGCGCGGCAACAGCGGTGGCGCAGAGGCCGCACCGCCGACCGAGGGGGAGAGACGGGCGTTCAGCGGCCGTGGCCGCGGGAACGAGCGACGTCGCACCCATTCCCGATTCCCGTTTCCCCATTCCCGGCCGCTCAGCGGCTTCCGCCCGCCTTGGTCGCTTCCGCCGCGCGCTTATCGAGCGCTTCGCGCATCTTGGCCGGGGGCAGGTAGCCGCCGATCTGGGTGCCGTCCGGGGCGAAGATCGCCGGGGTGCCGTTGACGCCCAGGCGCTGGCCCAGGTTGTACTGCATGGTCACCGGGTTCTTGCAGTTGGTCGCGCTCGGCACCTTGCCGTTGGCCTTGGCGTCGGTCAGCGCCTGCTTCTTGTCGGCCGCGCACCACACCGCGACCATGTCCTTGTAGTCCTGGCTGCCCAGGCCCATGCGCGGATACGCCAGGTACTCCACGGCGATGCCCTGCTTGTTGAGCTCGCCGATCTCGCTGTGCAGCTTGCGGCAGTAGCCGCATTCGATATCGGTGAACACGCTGATGGTGTACTTGGGATTGGCCGGGGCGAACACGATGCGGTCGGCACGCGGCGCCGATTCCAGCAGCTTGCGGCGGTAGCTCAGCAGGCCTTCGCTGGAGGCGAACTGCTTTTCCTGGATGTCGAACGGCTGCGCCTGGAACAGGTAGCGGCCGTCGTCGGAGACGTACAGCACCTGCCCGCCGACCACCACTTCGCGGAAGCCGGGGAACGGCGCGGCGCCGATGTAGTCGGGCTTGAAGTTGGGATCGAGCTGCAGCAGCGCCGCGCGTACGCGCTGCTCGCCCGGTGCGCCGGCAGGAGCGGCGGCGGCCGGCTTGGCAGCGGCAGCGCCGCCGGTGGGCGAAGCCGGCTGCGCGCAGGCGGAAAGAGAAGTGGCGCACAGCAGCGCAAAAAGAGCAAAACGGAGCATTGGCTATCCATGAGGGCTGCGGATCGGCTGGATTGTCGCATACCCCCTTGTCCGCTCGATGTAGACAGGCTGAGCGGGGGGCACGCCGTCGCAGCAAGGGCGCGGATCAGTATTTCGCGTGCTCCGGATAGCTGCCCGCACCCGCCGGATCGCGCAGCGCCAGTGGCAGCGACCAGCGCAGCAGACCGCCATCGGTCAAGGCCCAGAGCGTGGCGCCGTCCCACGAAAACGCCAGTGTGTTCAGCGAACCGCGCGCCGGCGAGGCCAAGCGCAGCGGTGTCTGCGCGGCGGCGATCTGCCACAGCGCCAGCTGCGGCCCGGCCGCGGCGGGGGCGTCGCTGCCCAGCGCCAGCAGCCGGCCGTGCGCCGAACGGGCCGCCGCCTTCAGCGCGTCGGCGCACCCCAGCAAGGCCGACAGGCGCACGCGGCCGTCGTCCATATCCAGCACGTGCATACCGACGAAGCGCGCTTCGGGCTGCGCCTTCGACGCGCCGGACGGCGCGAACTGCGGCGTCCCGGTGCCGTGGTCGGCCAGCATCAGCACGAAGCCGCTGGCGATCCAGCGACCCTGCAGCGACCCCAACGGGGTGGGCACCCACTGTGCCACGCCGGAGGCGTCGGCCGGATCGGGGCGACCGAAACGCTGCGGCAACGCGAACGCGCGCAGGACACGCCCGCTGGTCGGATCGAGGGCGGCGATGCCCTGGGCATCCTCCACCCACAGCGCATGCGGGTCGCGCAGGCGCACCGGCCACAGCTGCGCATTGCCCTTCTTCGCCGCATCCATCAACGCCTGTCGCGGCGCGCCGAACACCGGCGCGAACGCCCAGGGTCCATCCGCCGCCGGTACCGCGGCGGTCGGCGCATTCAGGATGAACCGACTGCTGCCGAACGCACCGCCGCCGCCAGCGTAGCTGTGATCGAAATACACGGGGCGCTGCGCGGCGTCCAGTTCCCAGCGCGCGTAGCCATCGCTGCCCTCGCCATCGACCCGGTAGCGATGCAGGCGCCGCGAGGCGACGTCATAGACATACAGGACGGCGGACTCGCCAGCGGCGCCGGCCAGGAACCACACGCGGCTGCCCTGCGCATCGGACATCAGCCGTTGCGCACCGCCCTCGCCCTGCCAGACCGTTTCCGTCTGCCAGCGCGTGCCGTCGTGATGCAGCCGCCACAGCCGGGTGCTGGCGCCCGTCCCGCCCAGCACCTGCATGCTGAGCAACAGATCGCCGTCGGGCAGCGCCAGCAGATCGCGCGGGTAGCGGGCGCCGCTGTCCGCCGTGGCCAGTTCGCCGCCGAGCGCGTCCCAGGGCAGCGCGTCGAACGGCAACAGCGGCACGTCGTTGCGCGGCGGGACAAACGCGATGGCCGGCGCCGCACGGGCGCGCTGCGGCGGCAGCGTCCATGCCAACGGCGACGCGGCCACACGCACCGGCTGCTGCGGCACGCTCGCGGCGAGCGCCTGGCGCACGGCCTGGAACAGCACCGCCGGCACCACGCGCTGGCTCAACCGCGACGGCTGCGACGCACCGCCCAGCGGATTGAACTGGGTGATCTGCCTGATCACGCTGTAATCCGGATTGGCGTAGTTGTCGGTGCGCTCGATGCTCAGCGCGGTGGTCGCATGCCCCATGGCCGCGGTCATGTCGAAGACGCATACCCTCAGTTCCAGACGCCCGCTCAGTCCCTGGCGTTCGCTGCGCGTGGCGCAGTATTCCGCATAGCGCGTCTCGCGGAACACAGCCAGTTCGGCGCGATCCTGTGGCGCCCAATCGCTGCGCTCGCGCGCCTGTTGCAGGCGCGTGCGCGCCTCCTCCTCAGTCAGCGCGCCCTGCTCCACCGCCGCCTGCAGCATCGGCTGCGCGAAGCGCTCGGCCAGCGCCGCGCGCAGGTCCTGGCGGCGTGACAGCAGGACCCGGCCCCAATCGTCGGGCAGATACGACAGCGGCAAGGTCTCGTTGCCTTCCTGGAAGCCCCCCTGCGCCTGCACGACGCCACGTACCGCGGCCTGCACCTGGGCATAGGGCGCTGCGATCAGCAGATGCGCCGCCGTGGCCGGTTCGCGCTGCCCGCCCGGCAGCGTCCAGAACAGCAGATCCTCGTGGCGACGCACCGCCGGTGCCTGCGCCTCCAGCGCCGTGCCGGCAGCCGCGATCTGCCACGCGCTGTCGCCAGGCTCGGCCGCCGGCATGGCGGACGGCTGCACCGGCCCGGCCGCGAACGCGCTGCCGAGCGCGAGCAGCAGCAGGCCGGCACAAGCTCGTGCCGGCGCATGGGAAACGCGATGTCGCAACTCGCTCATGGACGCACTCGATGGAAGGAAAAGGATGCCATCGCCAGCGGCAGCTGCAGTTGCCGCTCAGCCACGCGGATGATGCTTGCGGTGCAGGCTCTGCAGGTGCTCGCGCGCCACCAGCGTGTAGATCTGGGTGGTGGACAGGGAACTGTGGCCGAGCAGCATCTGCAGCGCGCGCAGGTCGGCGCCGCGGTTGAGCAGATGCGTGGCGAAGCTGTGGCGCAGGCCGTGCGGGCTGATCCGTGCAGGATCGATTCCGGCCACCGCCGCATAGCGCTTGACCAGCGCCCAGAACTGCTGGCGGGTCAGCGCGCGCCGTGCGGCATCGATGAACAGCGGCACCACGCCATCGCTGGCCGGCACCGCCTGCCCGGCCGCCAGCGCCGGACGGGCGCTGTCCAGGTAGCGCTGCAGCCAGTGCTGCGATTCCTCGCCCAGCGGCACCAGCCGCTCCTTGCTGCCCTTGCCGGTGACCCGCAGCACGCCCTGGCGCAGATTCACTGCGTTGGCCGGCAGGTTGACCAGCTCGCTGACGCGCAAGCCGGCGGCGTACATCAGCTCGAGCATGGCGCGGTCGCGCAGGCCTGCCGGCGCGGTCGCGTCCGGCGCCGCCAGCAGCGCATCGATCTGGCTTTCGGCCAGCGCCTTGGGCAGCGAACGCGGCAGCCGCGGCGGCTCCAGCAGCGCGGTCGGATCGTCGCTGCGCTCGCCGCGGCGCACGCGCAGCGCGAAGAACGCGCGCAGCGACGACAGCCAGCGGGCGTTGCTGCGCGGCGAATAGCCCAGCTCGGTACGCCATGCCAGGTAATCGAACAGCGCCTGTCGATCGGCACCGACCAGCCCGCCGCCGGCACCGTCGCGCCAACGCGCAAACCCCTCCAGGTCGCGGCGGTAGCTGTCCAGACTCTGCCGCGCCAACCCCTGCTCGGCCCAGGCCGCATCCAGGAACTGCTGGATCGCCAGCGCATCGGCCTCGCGCAGCGGCGCGAGCCGTTGCGTCTGCTGGCGGCGTTCGGCGGGGGAATGCAGGGAGGGCATTTGGGGAATCGGGAATCGGGAATCGGGAATCGGGAATCGGGAATCGGGAATCGGGAATCGGGAATCGGGAATCGGGAATCGGGAATCGGGAAAGCCTAGCGGCTTTGCCGGGGGGCGCAAGGTCGATGTGGGCGGGACGAGCGCAGGGCTGCGCATGCCCGAGCCGCGCGCAACGCAGTCCACCGCAAAGCGTGCGACTGGCTCTAAGCTGTGTCGATGAGCGCACCGCCTCCCGATCCCACCCCCCGCCCGCGCGCGCTGCTGCTGTGGCGGCTGCTGGCACTGTTCTACGACGCCTGGCCGGTACTGGCGCTGTGGTTCGTGGTCTCGGCGCTGTTCACCCTCGGCTACACGCTGGAAGGCCATGCGCCGCGCGAGAACATCGCTCCTTTCAGCGCCCTGCAGTGGCTGCTGTGGCTGTGCTGCTGGGTGGTCGCCGGCCTGTACGCGACGCTGAGCTGGCGCCGCGGCGGCCAGACCCTGGGCATGCGTCCATGGCGGCTGCGCCTGCACGGCGCCGACGGCAACGCGCCAGGCTGGGGCGCGCTGTGGCGGCGCTATCTGGTCGGCACGGTGTCGTTGCTGCTGGGCGGGCTGGGGTTCTGGTGGGCGCTTTTTGATCGGGAGCGGTTGACGTGGCACGACAGGGCCAGCGGCACCTATCTGACACGATTGCCCAAAGCCAAGCCCTGACCGCAGCACACAGGCGCGCGGCGGCGCGCCGACCACTCCTGCCACATCGGGACCACTGCGGCGCGGCACGACCGTGCCAGCCGCACCTATCTCATGTCGTTGGACGCATCGTCGAACGGAAGCGCGCATGGCGAATCCAGCACGACATCGACGCCGATCAGCGAGCACTGGCGAGAACGCCGAACAGCATCACCCCCCATCAGCATGCCTGCGCGCCGATGCGGCCCTGCGCGAGGCGACCACACCACCGATCCACCGCTCCAAGGACCGACCCAGCCAGTAGCTCGCCCAGAACATGGGCAGCAGCACCAGCGCGTATGCGACGACCCTCGGCAACCGCTCCAACCATGGCAACAGGTCGAGCATCGCCAGCGGAAGGGTGATTGGAACGAACGGCAATTGCCGCAACCCTGCCTGGAGATGGCCATCGACCTGCAGATTGCTCGCCATCCAGCGGCAGCCAACGATCACCGCCGCATACAACAGGCAGAACACCAGGCCAGTGGTGCTCGGACGACGCATCGCTAACTGCTGCGTTTGCGGAACAGCAACCAGGACACGGTGAGCATCACCAGCGGCGGCAAGGCGTAGGCGATGCGGTAGTCGAACTTCAGGGCGCCGGCCATGCGGCCGAAGAACAGCTGCAGCAGCCAGAACACCAGGGCGAACAGGATGCCCAGGAACAGGCGCTTGCCCATGCCGCCGCTGCGCAGCGCGCCGAACGCGAACGGGATCGCGGCGAAGCACAGCGCCAGCACGTTCAGCGGATAGAACCAGCGGCTCCAGTACTGGTCCTCGTAGTCGCGCGCGTCCAGGCCGTTGCGGCGGCGGTACTCGATGCTGGTGTGCAGGTCGCGCGCCGACAGGTTGCGCGGCTTGGCCAGGCCCGAGGCCAGCGCCGCCGCGTCCAGCTGCGATTGCCACGGCAGGCTGTCGAACTTCTCGCGCTGCACCGAGCGTTCGGCGAAGGTGTCGCGGTAGGCCTGCTTGAGCGTCCAGCCGTTGTGCCGGTGCTCGGCGATGGCGGCATGGGTCAGCGACGCCAGCCGGCCGCTCTCGTCCAGCGTGTACAGGCGCACGTCGCGCAGCTCCAGCCAGGTGCCGCCGCCGTCCTCCAGGTGCTCTTCGCCGGCCTGGGCATTGAGGAAGGTGTTGCCCTCGCGCGCCCACAGCCCGGAATAGCGCGCCATGCTCATGTCGCCGTTGTACTTGGCGTTGGCCTTGATCGCGTCGGCCTGGTTCTGCGCCCATGGCGCCAGGGTCTCGCCGTTGACCACCATGACCACGGTCAGCACCGCCATGGTCGAGGCCGCCGCCAGGCTCAGCCGGCGCCGCGACAGACCCAGCGCGCGCAGCGCGGTCAGTTCGGAGGTGGCCGCAAGCTGGCCCAGGCCCATCAGCACGCCGATCACCGCGCCGGTGGGGAACAGGGTGTAGGCGCGGCGCGGCACCGTGTAGGCCACGAACGCGGCGGCATGGCCCAGGCTGTAGCTGCCGGTGCCGATGACCTTGAACTCGTTGGACAGGGCCATGATCACGTCCAGGCCCAGCAGCACCGCCCAGGTCAGCAGCACCGTGCCGAGCACGGCGCGGCCCACGTACACATCGTGCAGGTTCGGACGCAACCTCATGCCGGCTGCCTCCGCGGCCGCGACAGCCGGCCATCGCGCAGGTACATCCACACCGACAAGGCCAGCAACGGCAGGGTCAGCCACCACAGGCCGAACGCGCGCGGCAGCTTCTCGGTGCTCAGCCACTGGGTGCCGAGGAACATCAGGTTGGTGCCGACCAGGTAGGCCAGGAACGCCAGCATGATCCGGCCATAGCGCTGCTGCCGCGGCGAGCTGCGCGACAGCGGCAGGGTCAGCAGCGCGAAGGCCAGCGCCAGCAGCGGCGGCGCCAGGCGCGCATGCAGCTGCGCATTGGCCTGCGGGCGCGGATCGCCGATCAGCTTGGCGGTGGGCAGCAGTTCCGGGTCATCGTCCTTGCGCGCGGCGTTGCGGTCGGGCAGCGCCACGTCGTTGCTGACGAAGCGCATCATCCGGTAGTCCAGCCCGTCGCCGGCCAGCGGGCCCTCGACCCGGTAGCCGTCCTCCAGGCGCAGGTAGCGGTCGGCCTTGCCCTCGAAGAACATGGCGCCGCGCTGCGCGGTGACCACGTCGAGGCGGCCGTCCTTCTGCCGTTGCATGAACACCTTGCTGAGCTTGGTGCCGTCCCCGGACAGGGTGCTGATGTAGACGATGCCGCCGTCGGACAGCGGGGTGAAGCGCCCGGCCTCCAGCCCGGCCATCAGCAGGCTGTGGTTGGCCTCGTCGATCAGCCGGTCGGAGGTACGGTCGGCCCAGGGGCCTAGCCACAGCGAGCACATGCCGACCAGGGTCACCACCGGGATCACCAGCATCAGGATCGGCCGCAGCAGGCGCCGCGGACCCACGCCGATGGCGGTGATCACCGCCATTTCCGAGTCGCGGTACAGCCGCGCCAGCGCCAGCAGCAGGCCCAGCATCAGCGCCAGCGGCAGGATCAGCGGCAGGTACACCACGAACTGCAGGCCGAGCTGTGAAAACAACAACTTGGCCGGGATGCGGCCATCGGCGATGTTGCCCAGGATGTCCACCAGCACACCACCGACGCTGACCACCAGCAGCACGATCAGGGTGGCCGAGAAGCTCTGGACGAAATCGCGCAGCAGGTATCGATCGAGCTTCGGCATGGGGGTGGGTTGATTTAAACTCTCGGATTCGTTCGCGGCTGCCCCAGCCTATCCGACTGGGGGTAAAGAGTCCGCGATTGTACGGATTTGCCAACGGAATCTGATCAATGGCCCTGGAATTCACCCTGAACCACGACGCCCCGGCCACCGCGGCGTTCGACTGCATCGTCGTCGGCGTGTTCGCCGACAAGCGCCTGTCCCCGGCCGCCCAGGCCCTGGACGCGGCCAGCGGCGGACGCCTGGCCGCGCTGGCCGAGCGCGGCGACGTCAGCGGCAAGACCGGCGCCACCGCCCTGCTCCACGACCTGCCCGGCGTGCAGGCGCCGCGCGTGCTGACGGTGGGCCTGGGCGACGCCGCCAAGTTCGGCGTGCCGCAGTACCTGAAGGCGGTCGGCGACGCCGCGCGCGCCCTCAAGAGCGGGCCGGCGGCCAGCGCGCTGCTGACCCTGAGCGAGCTGGAGGTCAAGGGCCGCGACCAGGCCTGGGCGATCCGCCAGGCGGTGATCGCCAGCGACCACGCCTGCTACCGCTACACCGCCACCCTCGGCAAGAAGAAGCCCGACGACAGCGGCCTCGCCCGCCTGGCCGTGCACGGCGACGACACCACCGCGCTGGCCCAGGGCGAGGCGATCGCCGCCGGCGTGAAATTCGCCCGCGAGCTGGGCAACCTGCCGCCGAACCTGTGCACCCCGGCCTACCTGGCCGAGACCGCCGCCGCCTTCGCCCGGGGCGTGGACGGCGCCGAGGCCGAGATCCTCGACGAGACGCAGATGCAGGAACTGGGCATGGGCTCGCTGCTGGCGGTGGCGCGCGGCTCGGCCAACCGCCCGCGCCTGCTGGTGCTGAAGTGGCATGGCGGCGGCGACGCCCAGCCCTACGTGCTGGTCGGCAAGGGCATCACCTTCGACACCGGCGGCGTCAACCTGAAGACCCAGGGCGGCATCGAGGAGATGAAATACGACATGTGCGGTGGCGCCAACGTCATCGGCACCTTCGTCGCCGCCGCGACCGCGCGCCTGCCGCTGAACCTGGTGGTGGTGGTGCCGGCGGTGGAGAACGCGATCGACGGCAACGCCTATCGCCCGTCGGACGTGATCACCAGCATGTCCGGCAAGACCATCGAGGTCGGCAACACCGACGCCGAGGGCCGCCTGATCCTGTGCGATGCGCTGACCTACGCCGAACGCTTCAAGCCGGCGGCGCTGATCGACGTGGCCACCCTCACCGGCGCCTGCATGGTCGCCCTCGGCCACCAGACCGCCGGCCTGATGAGCAAGCACGACGACCTGGCCGCCGAACTGCTGGCCGCCGGCGAGCACGTGTTCGACCGCGCCTGGCGCCTGCCGCTGTGGGACGAGTACCAGGGCCTGCTGGATTCCAGCTTCGCCGACGTCTACAACATCGGCGGCCGCTGGGCCGGCGCGATCACCGCCGGCTGCTTCCTGTCGCGCTTCACCGAAGGCCAGCGCTGGGCGCACCTGGACATCGCCGGCGTCGCCAGCGACGAAGGCAAGCGCGGCATGGCCACCGGCCGCCCGGTGGGCCTGCTGTCGCAGTGGTTGCTCGACCGCGTTGCGGCCGGGAATTGAGAACCGGGAATCGGGAATCGTGAAAAGCGCCCTGTCTGACCCAACCGGAGGCGGCGCACGCGCCGCCACCCGCTGTTCCCATTCCCTATTCCCCATTCCCCACTCCCAGCACTGATGCGCGCCGACTTCTACCTGATCGCCAAGCCGCGGTTCCTCAACGAACCGCTGCGGCTGGTGTGCGAACTGGCGCGCAAGGCCAACGACGCCAACCTGTGGACGCTGGTGCTGGCGCGCGACATGGCCCAGGCCGAGGAACTGGACGAGCTGTTGTGGGCGTTCGATGCCGACGCCTACATCCCGCACCAGATCGCCGACGCCGATGCCGACGAGGAAGAGGCGCAGGTGCTGATCGTCCCGCCCGGCGTCGACGCACCGGAGCGGCCGCTGGTGATCAACCTGCGCGATGCGCCCTACCTGGGCGCCTGCGACCGCGTCCTCGAAGTGGTGCCGGCCGACCCGTCTGCGCGCGACCCGCTGCGCGAGCGCTGGAAGCAGTACAAGGCCCAGGGCTACGCGGTCAGCAAGCACGATATGTGATGAAGCGGAGAATCGGGAATGGAGAATCGGGAATCGTTTCTCCAAGCGCCGCATTGAGGCGGCCCCTGCTCTGCGCTCCATCGATTCCCCATTCCCGATTCCCGATTCCCAGCCCATGACCACCCTCGCCTCCAGCTACGATCCCACCTCCTTCGAATCGCGCCTGTACGCGCAATGGGAAGCGTCCGGTTACTTCGTGCCGTCCGGGAAAGGCACGCCGTACACCGTGCTGCTGCCGCCGCCGAACGTGACCGGCACGCTGCACATGGGCCACGCCTTCCAGCAGACGCTGATGGATGCGCTGGTGCGCTACCACCGCATGCGCGGCTTCGACACGTTGTGGCAGGTCGGCAGCGACCACGCCGGCATCGCCACCGAGATGGTGGTGTCGCGCAACCTGACCCTGGAAGGCAAGGGCGAGACCCGCGATTCGCTGGGCCGCGACGGCTTCATCGCCAAGGTCTGGGAGTGGAAGCAGCATTCCGGCGACACCATCGAGCGGCAGATGCGCCGCCTCGGCACCTCGGCCGACTGGTCGCGCAGCACCTTCACCATGGATCCGCAGCCGTCGGCGGCGGTGATCGAGGCCTTCGTGCGCTGGCACGAACAGGGCCTGATCTACCGCGGCCAGCGCCTGGTCAACTGGGACCCGGTGCTGAAGACCGCGATCTCCGACCTGGAAGTGGAGAACGTCGAGGAAGACGGCTTCCTGTGGTCGATCGCCTACACGCTGGACGATGGCGCCAGCTACGAGCACGTCGAGCACGACGCCGACGGCAACGAGACCCTGCGCGAGACCCGCGACTACCTGGTGGTCGCCACCACCCGCCCGGAAACCCTGCTCGGCGATACCGCGGTGATGGTGCACCCGGAGGATACGCGCTACGCGCACCTGATCGGCAAGACCGTGACGCTGCCGCTGACCGGCCGCCGCGTGCCGGTGATCGGCGACGACTACGTCGACCGCGCGTTCGGCACCGGCGTGGTCAAGGTCACCCCGGCGCACGACTTCAACGACTACCAGGTCGGCGTGCGGCATGGGTTGCCGATGATCAACATCCTGACCCCCGATGCCAAGATTATCGGCGGCTCTGGTCAGCACGTCATTCCGAGTTCCGATCGCACCGCTCCTTTTGCATTGGGCGTCAGGGACGCTCACGGATTGGAAGCTATTCCCGACAAGTACCGCGGTCTGGACCGCTTCGACGCGCGCAAGGCCGTGCTGGCCGATCTGGAAGACCTCGGCATCCTGGTCGAGACCAAGCCGCACAAGCTGCAGGTGCCGCGCGGCGATCGCACCGGCCAGGTGATCGAGCCGTACCTCACCGACCAGTGGTTCGTGAAGATGGACGCGCTGGCCAAGCGCGGCCTGGAGCTGGTCGAGTCCGGGCAGATCCAGTTCGTGCCGCCGAACTGGATCAACACCTATCGCCACTGGATGGAGAACATCCAGGACTGGTGCATCAGCCGCCAGCTGTGGTGGGGCCATCGCATTCCGGCCTGGTTCGACGACACGGGCAAGTACTACGTCGGCCGCGACGAGGCCGACGCGCGTGCCAAGGCCCGCCTCGGCGCCGACGTCGCCCTGCACCAGGACAGCGACGTGCTGGAAACCTGGTTCTCCTCGCAGCTGTGGCCGTTCTCGACCATGGGCTGGCCGGATCCGCAGGCGATGGCCGAGCGCGGCTTCGACCGCTACCTGCCGTCGAGCGTGCTGGTCACCGGCTTCGACATCATCTTCTTCTGGGTGGCGCGCATGATCATGGCCACCGACAGCTTCACCGGCAAGGTGCCGTTCCGCGACGTCTACATCACCGGCCTGATCCGCGACGGGCAAGGCCAGAAGATGTCCAAGTCCAAGGGCAACGTGCTCGATCCGCTGGACATCATCGACGGCATCGACATCGAGGCCCTGGTCGCCAAGCGCACCACCGGACTGATGAAGCCGCAGGACGCCCCCAAGATCGAGAAGGCCACCCGCAAGGAATTCCCGAACGGCATCATCGCCCACGGCGCCGACGCGCTGCGCTTCACCATCGCCGCGCTGGCCGGCCACGGCCGCGAGATCAAGTTCGACCTGGGCCGCGCCGAGGGCTACAAGAACTTCTGCAACAAGCTGTGGAATGCCAGCCGCTTCGTGCTGATGAACACGCGCCAGGAAGATGTGGACGCAGCGACCATCACGAACGCGTCGCCACGCGCCCAGGTGGCGAACCACGCGGACACCGCTTCGAATGCCGGTTCAGCCTCGCTTGCACCGGCCACCGATGCCGAGAAGTGGATCCTGCTGCGGTTGCAGGCGGTCACGGCCGAGGCGCAGGCGCAGTTCGCCGCGTACCGCTTCGACCTGCTGGCGCAGTGCCTGTACGAGTTCGCCTGGAACGAGTTCTGCGACTGGTTCCTGGAACTGGCCAAGCCGGCGCTGAGCGGCGACGACGCGGCCGCCGCCGACAGCACCCGCCACACCCTGCTGCACGTGCTGGAAACCCTGCTGCGCCTGCTGCACCCGCTGACCCCGTTCCTCACCGAGGAGCTGTGGCAGCAGGTGGCGCCGCGCCTGGGCATCGCCGCACCGACCATCTCGCTGCAGCCGTACCCGGAGGCGGCGTCGATGGACGTGACCGCCTACGCCGGCGCCGCGGCCGACGTGGAATGGCTGAAGGCGATGGTGTCGGCGCTGCGCCGCGTGCGCAGCGAACTGCAGGTGGCGCCGTCGCGGCAGGTGCCACTGCTGCTGCAGGGCGGCCAGGCAGAAGACCGCGCGCGAATCGAACGTTTCGCCGCGCAGCTGCGCTTCCTGCTCAAGCTGGAGTCCATCCAGTGGCTGGACGACGGCGCGCCGTCGCCGGCCGCGGCCACCGCGATCGTCGGCGAACTGACGCTGCTGGTGCCGCTGGAAGGCCTGGTCGACCTGGATGCCGAACGCCTGCGCCTGGACAAGGAAATCGCCCGCGTCGCCGCGGAGAAGGACAAGAGCGAGGCCAAGCTGGGCAAGTTCACCGACAAGGTGCCGCCCGCGGTAGTCGAGCAGGAACGCCAGCGCCTGGCCGACTGGAGCGCGCAACTCGACGGTCTGCGCGCGCAGCGCGCCAAGCTGTAGCGCGAGCGATTGGGCCGCCTCCGCCCATCACGGCGGCGGCGGAGGCATCATCATGCAGTATCGCGCGTCTGACGGATGCGCGATGTGGGAGGGACGTCAGTCCCGACGCGCTGCACCATCAGACGGCAAGCAATGCTGTCTGTCGTGGCCGGAGCCGCTCCTGCAGCGGGTCCCCGTCGTTATTGGATCCGCTCTGGAGTCGCTCCCACAGAAATTCTCGGCGAGTTGTTTGGTGCACTGGTGGAAGCACCTAGACCAGACCGCTATCGAAGCCGGTGGCGATCTGCACTTCGCTCGTCGCGACTGAAGTCGCTCCCACAGTTGGCTCCCACAACGCACCTGCGACGAGCGCGGCCAACGTTAAAAGCCGCTCTGCGCCCGAGCACTGGCATTCCGCGCAACACGCACACCGCCGCCCGGCCTTCCAGGCGGCGGCGTAGCGATCCCTCAGAGCTTCCCGGCGCCGGCCTTGGCCTTGACGTCCGCCGCCACCTTGTTCGCCGGCAACAGCGAATAGGTGTACGGCGGGGTCCAGCCGATGTTGTTGTTCCAGGAACAGTTCAGCGCCTGGCCGTTGAGCAGCGAGCCGAAATCGCGGTAGACGCTGCCGCCGTAGTCGGCCGCGATCTTGTCGCAGCTGCTCACGCCGCTGATGTCGAAGACGTTGTTCTCGGAGAAGATCTTCGATTCCTTGCCGACGCCGTGCGCGTAGGAGAACGGATACACCGAATTGCTGGTGCTGCCCACGTGGTAGTTGTTGTACAGGTGCACCTGGCCGAAGCGCACCCGCGGCGCGCGCGCGGAGATGTTCTCGAACAGGGTGTTGTGGATGGTCACCTTGAGCTTGCCGCTGTCGGTGCTGGAGGCGCTGTCGCTGGAGCCGATCAGGTTGTTCTTCTCGTGCGACTTGAACACCGAGTACGACACGGTGACGTAGTTGGCGCCTTTCTTGATGTCCAGCGCGCCGTCGTGGTGCTGCTTGGGGCGGCCGTTGGCGGTGCCGTTCTGGTCGTCGGTGCGGCGGCCGTCGGTGAAGGTCACGTGGTCCACCCACACGTTGCTGGCGCCCTCGATGGTCATGCCGTCGTATTCGGAATTCCAGTTGCCGGCGCTGCCGTCGTTCGGATCCCACACCGGTTGCGGATCCCATGGATTCTCGATGGTCAGGTTGCGCACGATCACGTCGTTGGCCTTGACGTAGAAGTAGCCCTCGCGGATCTCGGCGTTGCTGCCGACGCCGATCAGCGTGGTCTTGGTGGGCACATCCAGGCGCGCGCGGCTCTTCATGTCCGCGGTGGTGCTGTACGGCGTGCCTTCGCTGATGTCGATGATGCCGTTGACCTTGATGATGCGGCCGTTGCTGCCGGCACTGGCTTTCAGCGCAGCCTTCAGCTGTGCCGCGGTGCTGACGCTGTAGACGTCGGCCGCGGCGGCCTTGGAACCGCCCTTGGTGCCGCCGTTCTGCGTGGCCCAGCCGGTGCTGGCGACCTCCAGGCTGGCGTCGGCATGGGCGGCGCCGGCCAGGCCGGCCAGGCACAGGGCCAGGCCGAACGTGCGCAGCGGCGAGCGTGGCGATGAAGCGATGAGGGACTGCGTGGTCATCCTGGAAACCTCGTGAGCGTGCGTGGTTTGGACGCAGGCGCGCGCGCTCCGCAGCAGCGGAATGCACGGCGACGCCTGCGCGATCGCTGTCCCCTCGGACAACTGCGGGTCATGCCTTCGTGGGAGGCAGGCGCCGAAGAGGCGCGCACTGTAGGCAGCGCGTGGCACGTGTAAAGAGGCGTTGGAGAAACGCGCGATCCAACCGCACAATGTGTGAACCACGTCGCACGAATCGCCTGCGCGCGCCAGGGCGACGCGGCACCATCGCTGCGGGACAACAACGCTGTCCCACCGACAGAAGGCGACATTGCGGAAGCCGCCTGCGACAGCGCAAAAACACCGAAAGCCGCAAACGGCAGGTGGCAGCCGCCGGGCCTCGCCCATCGACACGCAGCACGCAGGTGCGATTGCCACAACGAACACTGCCGGCGCCACCGCCGACCGCCTGCAGCGGCATCGCCAGGATCAGGTTGGGGGACGCATGCGGCGCAGTGCCGCCGCGCCGGGCGGGAGTGGAGCAGCACCACCTACACCGCCGCCTTCCGCACCCAGGCGGCGGCGGCACTCGAACGAAACCGCACGCCGCCCGCGGCGGACGCGCAGGAGCTCAGGACATGCCGTCGAAGAACAGCTCGATCGCCATCACCAGCGCGTCCTCGCGGCCGTTCGCGGCCGGGTAGTAGCGCGGGCGGCGGCCGATCTCGTTGAAGCCTTCACTGTGGTACAGGGCGATCGCATTGGGATTGGACGGCCGCACTTCCAGGAACACCCGGCGCGCGCCGAGATCGACGCCGTACTTGATCAGCGCGCGCAGCAGCAGCCGGCCGTAGCCGCGCGACTGCCGCTCGGGCGCCACGCAGACGTTGAGGATGTGCGCCTCGTCGGCAGCGACGCTGATCACGCCGTAGCCGACGATCGTGCCCTCCTCCACCAGCACCCAGCCCGGGTAACCGGCCTGCAGGCAGTCGCGGAAGATGCCGCGGGTCCAGGGGAACGGATAGGCGCGGCGCTCGATCTCCATCACCGCGTCCAGATCGGCCTCGCGCAAGGCGCGCAGCGTGGCCGTGGGCGCCGATGCCGACCCCAGTGCGCTCATCGCGGCGCCCGCTTGCGCAGCGCGCGCAACTGCGGCCACAGCGCGCGTTTGGCCGCCGCATTGCCGCGCAGTTCGTCCAGCGGCCAGGTCGCCATCAGCGCCTGCGTGGCCGGATCGTTGGGATTGAGGCCGGAGGCGCGCAGCAGGGCGATCTGCAGGCGGTCGGGCAGGCGCAGGCCGACCCGGCGCGCCCCTGCCGCGGGGGCCGCACGCGGCGCGTCCGGCTGCACCGCTGGTGCCGGTGGTGCCGGCGCCCGTCGCCGTTCCGGTGCGTCGCCAGCCGGCATGTCGGCGGCATGGCCGCCACGCGGCGGCGCCGATGCCGATGGCGCGCGCTGCACCGGCGGCGCCGGCTCGGTCGCCGGCGACGGGATGGGCTCTGGCTCGACCACGGCCGCGGCATCCACATACACGGTGTGGCCCAGCGCCTGCAACCAGCCGACCTGTTCGGCCGACCACAACGGCGCATGCATGGACGCGGGCTCGCTCATGCCGCGTCCGGCACCTTGCGCCAGCGCCGCCACAGCCACAGGCAGGGGCCGGACAGCGCGTACAGCGCGCCGATCGCCAGCAGCGCCCGGGCCAGGTCGATGACCAGCACCGCCAGCACGATCGGCGCCAGCACCAGCATCAGGAACGGCACCCGGTCGGTGCGCGGGCCCTTCTCGCCACTGCCCTTGAAGCTCCAGAAGCGGATGCGGCTGACCATCAGCAGCGCCGCGGTGACGGTCAGGCCCAGCGCCACGTAGCGCAGCTGTTCGCCGTCCCAGCCCAGCGAGCCGTCGGCGAAGGACCACACGAAGGCCATCATCAGCCCGGCCGCGGCCGGACTGGCCAGGCCCACGAACCAGCGCTTGTCGACCGTGCCGACCTGGGTGTTGAAGCGGGCCAGGCGCAGCGCGGCGCAGGCCGCGTACAGGAACGCCGCCGACCAGCCGACCCGGCCGAGCATGCCGCCATCGAACTTCAGCGCCGACAACGACCAGTGGTACATCACCAGCGCCGGCGCCATGCCGAAGCTGACCAGGTCGGCCAGCGAGTCGTACTGCACGCCGAATTCGCTGCTGGTGCCGGTCAGCCGCGCCACGCGCCCGTCCAGCCCGTCCATCACCGCGGCCACGAACACCGCCACGCTGGCGTGCACGAACTGGCCGTTGGCGGCGGCGATGATGGCGTAGAAACCGGAGAACAGGCCGGCGGTGGTGAACAGGTTCGGCAGCAGGTAGATGGTGCGCGAACGGGGGGGCGGTCGGGATGGGTCCATCCCGCCAGTCTAATCGACTTGCCAGGCCCGTCGGCGGGTGCTGCAATCGGCGCTCCCGCCGCGCCCTGGAGACCGAGATGCGCGCCCTGCCCCGGTTTTGCTGCCTGCCCCTGCTCGCCGTCAGCGGCATGCTCGGCGCCACCACCCTGTACCAATGGAAGGACGCGCAGGGCGTCACCCACTATGCCGAGACCCCGCCCCCCGGCGGCAAGTACCAGGTGCGCAAGGTCGACACCCGTGGCGATGCCCCGACCGAGACGCCCGAGGCGGCCCCGGCCGAGAACGCCAAGTGCCTGACCGCGCGCAAGAACCTGGACATCCTCGACAAGCCCGGCAAGATCACCACCGACAGCGATGGCGACGGCAAGCCGGACGGAGAACTGGACGAATCCCAGCGCGGCGCGCAGAAGGCCCTGGCCGAGGCCGCGATCAAGGCCTACTGCACCCCGGCCGCCGCACCCGCCAAGTAAGCGGAACGCGCCCCGAACGCGCGCGGCCGGCCGCGGGCGATGCCCGCAGCGCCGGCAATGACTGGCAAAATGGGCGACCCGCCGTCTGCGAAGCCCCTCGATGCGCCTTTCCCAGTTCCACCTGCACACCACCAAGGAAACCCCGGCCGACGCCGAACTGGTCAGCCACCAGCTGATGCTGCGCGCGGGCATGATCCGCAAGCTCGCCTCCGGCCTGTACACCTGGTCGCCGCTGGGCCTGCGCGTGCTGCGCAAGGTGGAAGCGGTGGTGCGCGAGGAAATGAACCGCGCCGGCGCGGTGGAAGTGCTGTTCCCGACCATCCAGCCGCGCGAGCTGTGGGACGCCACCGGGCGCTGGAGCAAGTTCGGCGGGCTGATGCTGCGCATGCAGGACCGCAAGGAACAGGACTATTGCTACAGCCCGACCGCCGAAGAGGCCGCCGCCGATTTCGCGCGGCAGGAGCTGAGCAGCTACAAGCAGTTGCCGGTCAACTTCTACCAGATCCAGACCAAGTTCCGCGACGAGATCCGCCCGCGCTTCGGGGTGATGCGCGCGCGCGAGTTCCTGATGAAGGACGCCTACTCGTTCCACATCAGCGACGAGGACCTGGCGCGCGAGTACGAGAACATGAAGGCGGCCTACACCCGCATCTTCACCCGCCTGGGGCTGCAGTTCCGCGCGGTGCAGGCCGATTCCGGCGACATCGGCGGCGACGCCTCGCAGGAGTTCCATGTGCTGGCCGCCTCCGGCGAGGATTCGCTGGCGTTCTCCACCGGCTCGGACTACGCGGCCAACGTCGAAGCCGCCGTCGCCGCGGCACCGGCCCCGCGCCCGGCTGCCTGCGAGGAGCTGCGCAAGGTCGCCACGCCCACCCAGAAGACCTGCGAGGCGGTGGCCGAGCTGCTCGGCCTGCCGCTGCAGCGCACGGTCAAGTCGGTGGCGGTGATGGCCGGCGAGACCTTCGTGCTGGCGCTGGTGCGCGGCGATCACACGGTCAACGAGATCAAGCTGGGCAAGGTCGCCGGCCTGGCCGGCTACCGCATGGCCAGCGAGGCCGAGATCCTCGCGCACCTGGGCAGCGAACCGGGCTTCCTCGGCCCGCTGGGTCCGCGCCAGCCGATCCGCGTGGTCGCCGACCGCGACGTGGCGGCGCTGGCCGACTTCGTGGTCGGCGCCAACGAGCGCGGCTTCCACCTGACCGGGGTCAACTGGGGCCGCGACCTGCCGGAACCGGATGCCGTCGCCGACCTGCGCAACGTGGTCGAGGGCGAGCGCGCCCACGACGGCGGCGAGATCCGCCTGGCCCGCGGCATCGAGGTCGGACATGTGTTCCAGCTCGGCCGCCAGTACGCGCAGGCGCTGGACGCCACCGTGGTGGACGAGAACGGCAAGACCGTGACGCTGGCGATGGGCTGCTACGGCATCGGCATTTCCCGCATCGTCGCTGCGGCGATCGAGCAGAACCACGACGACGCCGGCATCCGCTGGCCGCAGCCGATGGCGCCGTGGACGGTGGCGGTGTGCGTGATCAATCCCAAGCGCGATCCGGCGGTCGACGCCGCTGGCGAGGCGCTGCTGGCCGAGCTGCAGCAGGCCGGACTGGATGCGGTGCTGGACGACCGCGGCCTGCGCCCCGGCGCGATGTTCGCCGATATCGAATTGATCGGCGTTCCGCACCGGGTGGTGGTCTCGGAGCGGGGCCTGGCCGCCGGCACCTTCGAATATCGCGCGCGCAGCGGCGGCGATGCCGAACACCTGGATCGAACCGCCTTGCTGGCACGCCTGCAGGCGTGACGAAAGGGGCCGGGAGGATATCCCGGCCCTTTTTCTTTACGCCGCCGTCACGCGTTATGGGGGAAACCAGGCGGGTATCGGCGCAATTGAATACGCCCGGCATGGATCCATAAGGACATATTCCAACGCCATTGCAACTGGAAATACCCGGCGCGAATAAGCCGAATATTTGTCAAGGCGATTCCGCATCATTATGATTCTGCGCTGCCAGGGAATGGCGGAAGGCCACCACCCATTTTCCGGAGTAAAGATGACCATCGATCTCAGCGGCCTGTCGGCCAAGCAATTGGGCGCGCTCATCAAGACCGCCAAGAAGCAGCAGTCCATCGTCGCCAAGCGCACTCCCATCGCCAAGGTCCGCACCCAGCTAACCCGCCTGGCCAAGAGCCACGGCTACAGCATCGAGGAAGTCTTTGGCGGCGCCCCCGCCGCGCGCGGCCGCAAGGCCGGCAAGCCGGGTCCGAAGCCGGGCCGCAAACTGGGCAAGGTTCCGCCGAAATACCGCAATCCCGCCAATGCCGCCGAAACCTGGACCGGCCGCGGCAAGCAGCCGCGCTGGCTGGCCGATCTGGTCGCCAAGGGCAAGAAGGTCGACGATTTCCTGATCGCCGGCGGCGCCGCCAAATCCGCCGCGCCGGCCAAGAAGACCGCCAAGAAGGCGGTCAAGCGCGTCGCCAAGAAGGCCAGCAAGAGCGCTGCGCCGAAGGCCTGATCCGCCACGGCAACCGCAGTCGAAACGCCGGCGCATGCCGGCGTTTTTTATTGCCGCATTCAAAGATTCTTGCGCGCCGGCACCAACAGATTGCCGAACAGCAGGCCGGCGACCAGCGCCATCACGATATTGGTCACCGTCAGCAGCGCCGATTGCCCGCCGAGCACGTCCTGCTGCTGGACCAGGGTCAACAGCCCGCGCAAGCTGGCACTCCCCGGCACCAGCATGATGATGCCCGGCAACCGGACCAGCGCGCCCGGCCGGTGCACGATGCGTCCGAACAGATTGCCGGCCGCGGTCAATACCATCGCCGACAGGAAGATGCCGACCGGGCTGCCCCAGGCGTCGCCGGCGAAGCGCGCGATCGCGTAGCCGGCCACCGATGCCGCCATCACGAACGGATAATCGCGCAGGCTGGCCTTGAACAGCAGGGCGAACGCATAGGCGGCCACCAGCAGCGAGGCCCATTCCACCCAGCCGTGCTGCGGCCGCGACGCCCGCACCATCGGCTCCAGGCCCAGCAGTTGCGCCAGGGTCACCGCGATCACCGCGCCGACGGTCAGCTTGACGATGGTGGTGACCGCGCCGGCGAAGCGCGCCGTGCCCGAGACCCAGTGCTGGCTGGTGAGTTCGTTGACCGCATTGGTCAGCGCCATACCCGGCAGCAGCACCACCAGCGAGGCGATGATCACCGTATTGAGATTCAGCGGCGCCACGAAACTGGCCACCAGGGTCGCGACGAAACCGGCCAGCAAGGCCGCCAGCGCGTCGTTGGCTTCTTTGGTGGCCGGGCGCTTGTCGGTGAGCTGGGTGAGCACGCCGATCAGCAGGCCGATGGCGGTGGCGGTGGCGATGTCCAGCCACGGCAGGCGCCACAACCCGGCCACGCCGGCCGCGGCCAGGCCGAAGCCGAGCACCTGCATCGCCATCCAGCGCCGCCCCGGCGGCTGGTCCAGCTGGCGCAGCGCGGTGTGGCCCTGGGCCACGCTCATGCGCCCGCTGGCCACGTCGTCGGCGATGCGGTCGGCGACGCTGAGCTTGTGCAGGTCGTTGTCGCCGGGCGCCAGCCGCACCACGCGGGTGATGTCGCTGGAGCCGATCGCCTTGGTCGGGTCGCTGAAGCTGAGGATCAGCCCGGTCGGGTTGGACCAGGGTTCGCAGTCCAGGTCCAACTGCTGCGCCAGCGCCACCACCGCCGCCTCCAGCCGCTGCGCGGTGGTGCCGTAGGTGTGCAGTCGCCCGGCGATGTCGGAGACGAAGGCGATGCGCTGCGCGTAGGTCGCGTTGGCGGAGGGACTGACGGTGGGAGCGGCGGGCATGTCGGCTAGTATGGCGCGAACGCCGCGCCCGGCCACCCCGTCGCGATCACCACATCTGCAACACGGGCGAAACAGGTATGCTCGCGCACCGGACGCCCCCATGATCGAACCGCAACCGCCCAAACTCAGCCAGGACGACCGAGACCCCTCGCGGGTGCGGCTGACCGGCAGTTGGACCCTGGCCACGGCCCTGGCCTCCTCGGAAGTGCTGCGCGGCATGCCGGCCGGCACCACCGGCATCGACGCCAGCGGCATCGGCCAGCTGGATTCGGCCGGGGTGCTGCAACTGATGCGCTACGCCACCCGCAACGGCATCGCCCACGAGGCGCTGGATTTCCGCCAGGATCACCGCGCCCTGGTCTCGACCATCGAGGACGTGGCCGACGACCGCCCCAAGCGCAAGCGCGACTACGGTTTCGCCGCGGCGCTGGAGCGCCTGGGCTACGCGGTGCACCGCAACGGCAAGGAAATCGTCGCCCTGGTCGGCTTCCTCGGCGAGACCCTGGTCAAGCTGCTGCGGCTGCTGCACGCGCCGCGCCGGTTCCGCCTGACCGCCACCGTGCACCACATGGAGCAAGTCGGCCTGGACGCGGTGCCGCTGGTGGCGCTGCTGTCGTATCTGGTCGGCGCGGTGATCGCCTTCCTCGGCTCCACGATCCTGCGCGACTTCGGCGCCGAGATCTACGTGGTGGAACTGGTCAGCATCGCCTTCCTGCGCGAGTTCGCGGTGCTGCTGACCGCGATCGTGCTGGCCGGGCGCACCGCCAGCGCGTTCACCGCGCAGATCGGCGCGATGAAGGCGCGCGAGGAGGTCGATGCGATCCAGACCCTGGGCCTGGACCCGATGGATCTGCTGGTGATCCCGCGGCTGGTGGCGCTGCTGCTGATGCTGCCGCTGCTGACCTTCGTGGCGATGATCGCCGGTCTGGCCGGCGGCGTCACCGTCGGCGCCTTCGACCTGGGCATCCCGCCGCAGATGTACCTGGCGCGCATGCACGACACCATCCAGATCCGGCACATGCTGGTGGGCCTGTCCAAGGCGCCGATCTTCGCCATCGTGATCGGCCTGATCGGCTGCCTGGAGGGACTGCGCGTGGAAGGCACCGCGCAGTCCGTCGGCGAGCGCACCACCTCCAGCGTGGTACAGACGATCTCGCTGGTGATCATCATCGACGCGATCGCCGCGCTGTGGTTCATGAACATGGGGTGGTGACGTGAAGCCGGGAATCGGGAGTGGGGAATCGGGAATCGGAAAAGCTGGCGGCGTCCGCGACGCTGGCCAGGAGTGCACGCTTTGACCATTCCCGATTCCCCACTCCCGAATCCCGAGCAAGACCTCGCCATCTCCGTCCGCGGCCTGGTCAATCGCTTCGGCAGCCAGACCGTGCACGAGGACCTGGACCTGGACGTGCGCCGCGGCGAGATCCTCGGCGTGGTCGGCGGATCGGGCACCGGCAAGTCGGTGCTGATGCGCACCATCCTCGGCCTGCGCGAGCCCGATGCCGGCAAGATCCAGGTGCTCGGCGTGGATACCGATTCCGGCCGCCGCGCCGATCGCCTGCACGTGGAGCGCAACACCGGCGTGCTGTTCCAGGACGGCGCGCTGTTCTCCTCGCTGACCGTCGGCGAGAACGTGCAGGTGCCGCTGAAGGAGCATTTCGGCGAACTGCCCGACAGCTGGCATTACGAGCTGGCGCTGCTGAAGGTGAAGCTGGCCGGCCTGCCCGCCGATGCATTGAACAAGCTGCCCTCGCAGCTGTCCGGCGGCATGCGCAAGCGCGCCGGGCTGGCGCGTGCGCTGGCGCTGGACCCGCCCCTGTTGTTCCTGGACGAACCCACCGCCGGCCTGGACCCGATCGGCGCGGCCGCCTTCGACCGGCTGATCCGCACCCTGCAGGAAGCGCTGGGCCTGACCGTGTTCCTCATCACCCACGACCTGGACACCTTGTACGCTATCTGCGACCGCGTGGCGGTGCTGGCCGACCGCAAGGTCATCGCCAACGCGCCGCTGGCCGAGATCGAGCAAGTGGACCATCCGTGGATCCAAGAGTATTTCCACGGCCCGCGCGCCCGCGCCGCGCGCGATGCCAAGACCGCCTGGACCGAGACCCCCTGAGCCCATGGAAACCAAAGCCAATTACGTGCTGATCGGCGCCTTCACCATCGTGGTGGGGATCGCGCTGCTGCTGTTCGGACTCTGGGCCGCCAAGTATTCCTCCGACCGCACCTGGCAGGAATACCGCGTGGTGTTCCGCGAGGCGGTGACCGGCCTGTCGGTCGGCAGCCCGGTGCAGTACAACGGCATCGCGGTGGGCTCGATCACCGAGCTGACCCTGGCGCCGAACGATCCGCGCCAGGTGGTGGCGCGGATCCGGGTCAACTCGACCACGCCGATCAAGAGCGACACCCGCGCCAAGCTGGGCATCACCAGCCTGACCGGCCCGTCGATCATCCAACTGTCCGGCGGCACCCCGGAAGCGCCGGCGCTGACCTCGATCGACAACAGCGATGCGCCGATCATCCAGACCACGCCCTCGGCGCTGCAGAACATCACCGACACCGCCAACCGCATCGTCGAGCGCCTGGACGAGGTGCTCAGCGACCGCAACGTCGCCAGCATCACCGCCACCCTGCACAACCTGGAGACCATCAGCGGCGGCCTGGCCGACCGCGACCAGGGCATGCAGTCGCTGATCGTCAGCGCGCGCGATGCGGCGCGCAACCTCGACACCACGCTCAAGACCACCAACGGCACCATCCAGCGCCTGGACCAGAACCTGGTGCAGCAGTTGCCGCCGATCCTGGACAAGCTGGAGGACACGCTGAGCAAGCTGGATTCGGCCGCCGGCAATGCCGACAAGATCCTTGGCGAGAACCGCTCGGCGATCAACAGCTTCGCCAACGACGGCCTCGGCCAGCTCGGCCCGACCCTGACCGAACTGCGTGGCCTGATCCGCGACCTGCGCCGGGTCAGCGACCGCCTGGACAACAACCCCGCGCGCTACCTGCTCGGCCGCGACGCCCCGAAGGAGTTCAAACCCAAATGAAGCCGATGCGCGCCTTCCTCCTGCTCGCCGTGCCGGCCCTGCTGCTGGCCGGCTGCTCGCTGCCCGGCGGCAACAAGGAGCCGGTGACGATCTACGCGCCAGACGTGCGGGTCACGGCCGACCCGGCCTGGCCGCAGGTGAGCTGGCAACTGGCGCTGACCAAGCCCAGCGCCGCGCGCGTGGTCGACAGTTCGCGCATCGCGGTGCGGCCGACGCCCGACGAACTGCAGGTATATGGCGGCGTAAGTTGGGCGCAACCGGCCACCGACATGCTCGAGGACATGCTGCTGCGCGCGTTCGAGGATTCCGGGCGCATTCCGGGCGTGGCCCGGCTCGGCACCGGCATCCGCGCCGACTACAAGCTGCTGCTGGACCTGCGCCGTTTCGAATCGGACTACGCCGGGCGCGCGGTGCCGTCGGCCACCATCGAACTCAACGCCAAGCTGCTGTACAGCGCCGACCAGCGCGTGGTCGCCTCGCGCACCTTCCTGGTGACCCAGCCCGCCGCCGGCACAGCCGAATCGCAGGTGGTCGACGCCTTCGGCCAGGCCATGTCGCAACTCGGCCACGACGTGGTCGGCTGGACCCTGCAGCAGGGCCAGGCCGACGCCGCCACCGCGCTGGCGCCCAGCGTGCCGCCGCCGGCCAGCCAGAAGCCGCCGCGGCGCTGATGGCTCCCCTCTCCCACCGGGAGAGGGGTCGGGGGTGAGGGTGCGACGGCCGCGGAGCCGTCTTCTCCAGACACCTCCCCAGCCACCCGGCCCTCATCCGCCCCTTTGGGGCACCTTCCCCCAAAAAGGGGGCCGTGGTCCCGGCGGGAGAAGGGATCACAGCTTCGCTCCCCTCTCCCACCGGGAGAGGGGTCGGGGGTGAGGGTGCGACGGCCGCGGAGCCGTCTTCTCCAGACACCTCCCTAGCCACCCAACCCTCATCCGCCCCTTCGGGGCACCTTCTCCCAAAGGGAGAAGGATCACGGCTTCGCTCCCCTCTCCCACCGGGAGAGGGGTCGGGGGTGAGGGTGCGGCGGCCGCAGAGCCGTCTTCCCCAGACACCTCCCTGGCAACCCGACCCTCATCCGCCCCTTCGGGGCACCTTCTCCCAAAGGGAGAAGGAATCAAGGCTTCGCTCCCCTCTCCCACCGGGAGAGGGGTCAGGGGTGAGGGTGCGACGACCGCGGAGCCGTCTTCTCCAGACACATCCCTGGCAACCCGACCCTCATCCGCCCCTTCGGGGCACCTTCTCCCAAAGGGAGAAGAAATCAAGGCTTCGCTCCCCTCTCCCACCGGGAGAGGGGCCGGGGTGAGGGTGCGGCGGCCGCGGAGTCAGTTCCCCAGACACCTCTCCAGCCACCCGAACCTCATCCGCCCCTTCGGGGCACCTTCCCCCAAAAAGGGGGCCGTGGTCCCGGCGTGAGCGTGAGAAGGGAGGCGCCATCACACGATCCTGCGGAAGGTCAGATTGATCCGCTCCCCCACCGGCTTGGCCGTACGCGGCAGCGCATGCCTGTACAGGCGCTGGGTCTCGCCCGCCATCAGCAACAGCCCGCCGGAGGTCAGTTCCAGCGCCTGGCGCAGTACCGGCTCCCGACGATGGCGCAGCACGAAGCGACGCGTCGCACCCAGGCTCAGCGAGGCGATCACCGGCGTCGGACCGAGTTCGCGCTCGTCGTCGCTGTGCCAGCCCATGGCGTCGCGGCCGTCGCGGTAACGATTGGCGAGCACGCTGTTGAACGCCACCCCGGTCTCGGCCGCCAAGCGCGCGCGCAGCGGCAGCAGCGCCGCTGGCCACGGATGCGGCGCGAAGCGGGTGCCGGAATAACGGTAGCTGGCGTCGGCGTCGCCGATCCAGCAGCTCAGCCGCGGCGAATCGACCAGCTTGCCGAACAGGCGGATCCGGTGCACCTCCCACGGCACGTCCTGCAGCAACTGCGCGCACAGTGCCGCCGCCACGGCCGGGTCCAGCCACTCGGGATACCAGCGCAGATCGGCGCCAGGCAGGTCCAGTTCCATCGCGCCACGCTAGCATGTCGGCGACCACCATACGCCGGCGTGCGGAATTTGCCCCTTCACGCGCAAACCCTGAAAATGCAGGCAGCCAGAACGAGCCAACGGGAGCGGAGCAGATGACGGGAACCGAGGGCGGCGCCAACGCGCCGCAGCCAGTGGAGCGCGACGTCATGGAATACGACGTCGTCACCGTCGGCGCAGGCCCGGCCGGGTTGGCGTTCGCGATCCGGCTCAAGCAGCTCAACCCCGACATCTCGGTCTGCGTGATCGAGAAAGCCAGCACCATCGGCGCGCACATCCTGTCCGGCGCGGTGATCGAACCGGCGCCGCTGGATGCGCTGCTGCCGGGCTGGCGCGACAACCCGCCGCCGATCTGCGTGCCGGCGGCCGAGGACGAGTTCTGGTACCTGAGCAAGGACGGCGGGCACAAGTTCCCGATGGTGCCGCCGGGCATGCGCAACCACGGCAACTTCATCGTCAGCCTCGGCGCGATGTGCGCCTGGCTGGCGCCGCAGGCCGAGGCGCTGGGCGTGGAGATCTACCCCGGCTTCGCCGCCGCCGAGACCCTGCACGCCGAGGACGGCACGGTGCTGGGCGTGCGCATCGGCGACATGGGCGTGGCCAAGGACGGATCGCACAAGCCCGGCTACACCGCCGGCATCGACATCCGCGCCAAGGTCACGGTGCTGGCCGAAGGCGCGCGCGGGCATCTGACCAAGCGCCTGATCGCGCGCTTCGCGCTCGACGCCGGGCACGATCCGCAAGCCTTCTCGATCGGCATCAAGGAGCTGTGGCAGCTGCCCGAAGGCCGGGTCAGCCCCGGCAAGATCGTGCACACCCTCGGTTGGCCGGCCGACAGCAAGACCTATGGCGGCAGCTTCCTGTATCACCTGGAGAACAACCAGGTGGCGCTCGGCTACGTCAGCGGCCTGGACTACCACGACCCCGAATACCGCCCGTGGGAGGCCTTCCAGCAGTGGAAGAACCACCCGATGATGAAGTCGCTGCTGGAAGGCGGCACCATCCTCTCGGCCGGCGCGCGCGCCATCGCCAGCGGCGGCTGGCAGTCGCTGCCGAAGGTGGAGATGCCCGGCGCGCTGCTGATCGGCGACACCGCCGGCCTGCTCAACGTGCCCAAGATCAAGGGTACCCACCAGGCGATCCGCAGCGGCATGCTCGCCGCCGAACACCTCGCCGCCGGTGCCGCGCTGGACCCGGCCGGCTTCGACGCGCGCCTGCGCAACTCCGAAGTGATGGCCGAGCTCCGTCAGGTACGCAACATCAAGCCCGGCTTCAAGAAGGGGCTGTGGTTCGGCCTGCTCAACGGCGCCTGGGAAACCCTGGTCAAGGGCGCCTCGCCGTGGACGCTGAAGGTCGGTGCCGACTGGAAGAGCCTGGACCGGCTCGGCGAGCACGAGCAACCCAAGCGCGACTACGTGCAGCGCGAGCTGGCGCCGCGCGACCGCCTGCAGGGCGTGTACTTCGCCGCCACCGAGCACGACGAGGACCAGCCGGTGCACCTGCACGTGCTGGATCCGCAGATCTGCGTGACCCGCTGCACCGAGGAATACGGCAACCCCTGCACGCGCTTCTGCCCGGCGGCGGTGTACGAGATCGTCGACGACGCGGCCGGCAAGCGCCTGCAGATCAACGCCGCCAACTGCGTGCACTGCAAGACCTGCGACATCAAGGATCCCTACGCGATCATCAACTGGGTGACGCCGGAAGGCGGCTCCGGGCCGAATTACCAGAACCTGTGAGCGCAGGCCTGCCCGCGCGCCTGAAGACCGCACTGTTCCTGACGCTGCGTGCCGGCTTCCGCGCCCTGCCGCTGTCGCAGGCGCAGCGCGACCGCCTGCGCGCGCGGTTCCTGGAACGCCATGCGGACCTGGTGCCGCCACCACCGCGCGGACAGGTGGGCGGTGGGTTCGGCGAACGCCGCGCGCGCGCGCGCGCCGACGAGCGTGCGATCGGCCATGTCTCCTCGCAGCAGGCGCCGTTGCCGACACTGCTGCCGGCCACCGTGGTGGCGTTCTACCTGCCGCAGTTCCATCCGATCCCGGAGAACGATGCCTGGTGGGGCACCGGTTTCACCGAATGGCGCAACGTCGCCCGCGCGCTGCCGCAATTCGAGGGACACGTGCAGCCGCGGCTGCCGGCGGACCTGGGCTTCTACGACCTGCGCAACCCGGACAGCATGCGCCAGCAGGTGGCGCTCGCGAAGCAGTACGGCGTCGGCGCGTTCTGCTTCTACTTCTACTGGTTCGGCGGCAAGACCCTGCTGGAGACGCCGCTGCGGCAGTGGCTGGACGATCCCACGCTGGAACTGCCGTTCTGCCTGTGCTGGGCCAACGAACAATGGTCGCGGCGCTGGGACGGCCGCGGCGACGACGTGCTGATGGCACAGGCGCACAGCGCGCAGGACGACCTGGACTTCATCGCGCACGTCGCCGACTACCTGCGCGATCCGCGCTGCCTGCGCGTGGACGGCCGGCCGATGCTGCTGGTGTACCGCCCGCACCTGCTGCCGGATCCGCAGGCCACCGCGACGCGTTGGCGCGACTGGTGCCGCGCGCACGGCATCGGCGAACTGCACCTGGCCTACGTGCAGGGCTTCGAGCGGCCGGATCCGCGCGACATCGGTTTCGACGCGGCGGTCGAGTTCCCGCCGAACATGAGCAATCCGCGTTCGCTGGCGGCCGATCAGCACCTGCTCAATCCAAACTACAGCGGTGCCGTGCTGGATTGGCGCGCCCTGGCCGCAGAGATCGCCGCGCGCCCGCTGCCCGACTACCTGCTGTATCCGGGGGTCAACCCGGGCTGGGACAACGAAGCGCGCCGCCCCGGTGCCGGCCGCGTCTATCTGCATGCCTCGCCGCGCGGCTACGAGGACTGGCTGCGCACCACGATCCACACCCGGCTGCAGGGCCGCCGCGCCGAGCAGCGCCTGGTCTTCGTCAACGCCTGGAACGAGTGGGCCGAAGGCGCCGTGCTGGAACCGGATGCGCGACTGGGTCATGCCTATCTCGACGCCACCCGTCGCGCGCTTGCACCGCTGCCGGCGCGCGACACGACACCGCACGCGATCATCCACGCCTGGTATCCGCAGGTGCTGCCGGAACTGCTGGCGCAGCTCGCCGCGAGCGCCCTGCCCTGGCGCCTGCTGGTCACCACCTCGCCCGAGCAGGCCGATGCCGTGCGCACGCACCTGCAAGCGTGCGCATTCCCGTTCGAGGTGATAGTGCTGGAGAACCGCGGCCGCGACATCCTGCCATTCCTGCACGCGGCCGAGCGGCTGCTGCGCGACGGCGTGGACGTGGTGCTGAAACTGCACACCAAGCGCAGCACCCATCTGCACAACGGCGATGCCTGGCGCAGCGAGTTGCTGCAACGCCTGGCCGGCGCCGACCGCGCCGCGCGCGTGCTGCAGGCCTTCGCGCAGGAACCTGCGCTCGGCCTGGTCGCGCCCGAAGGCCACCTGCTGCCGCTGGCCGACTTCTGGGGCGGCAACCGCGCGGCCGCCGACTACCTGCTGCGCCGGACCGGCCATCGCGATACGCGCCTGGAGCAGGCGCAGTTCATCTCGGGCAGCATGTTCTGGGCACGCCTGCAGGCGTTGCGGCCGCTGCTGGACAGCGGCCTGTGCCCGTCGGAATTCGAGCCGGAGCAAGGGCAACTCGACGCCACCCTGGCGCATGCGGTGGAGCGGCTGGTCGCGCCGCTGGCCGAGCGCGTCGGCTATCGCGTCACTACCGTGGCCGACCTGCTCGGCCAGCCGCCACCAGTGTCCGCCGACTACGCCTACGCGCAGCGAAGCAGCTGAGGGAAGCTGTTCCGGCGCTTACCCGCGTCGGAACGGCACGCCGGTCTTGGCGGCCAGTTCCGCCTCGTCCACGCCCTCGGCGGTTTCCACCAGCACCAGGCCGCTGTCGGTGACGTCGAACACGGCCAGGTCGGTGATGATGCGGTCGACCACGCCGACGCCGGTCAGCGGCAGGTCGCAGGCCGGCAGGATCTTGTGGCTGCCGTCCTTGGCCACGTGTTCCATCAGCACGACCACGCGCTTGACCCCGGCCACCAGGTCCATCGCCCCACCCATGCCCTTGACCATCTTGCCGGGCACCATCCAGTTGGCCAGGTCGCCCTTCTCGCTCACTTGCATCGCCCCGAGAATCGCCAGGTCGATATGGCCACCGCGGATCATCGCGAAGGAGTCGTGGCTGCCGAAGTAGCTGGCGCCGGCACGGGCGGTGACGGTCTGCTTGCCGGCGTTGATCAGGTCGGCGTCGACCTCGTCCTCGCTGGGAAACGGGCCGATGCCGAGCAGGCCGTTCTCCGACTGCAGCCACACGTCCACGCCCTCGGGAATGTGGTTGGCGACCAGGGTCGGCAGGCCGATGCCCAGGTTCACGTAAGCGCCGTCGGTGAGTTCGCGGGCGGCGCGCTGCGCCATGTCGTCGCGGGTCCAGGCCATGTCAGGCGTCCTTCTGGCGCAGGGTGCGCTGTTCGATGCGTTTTTCGGGATGCGGGTTGTGCACGATGCGGTCGACGTAGATGCCGGGCAGGTGCACCTGGTCCGGATCCAGGCTGCCGGTCTCCACGACGTCCTCGACCTCGGCGATGCAGAGCTTGCCGGCCATCGCGCAGGCCGGGTTGAAGTTGCGCGCGGTCTTGCGGAACACCAGGTTGCCGGCGGCATCGGCCTTCCATGCCTTGACCAGGGCCACGTCGGCGCGCAACGCGGTCTCCAGCACGTAGTGCTTGCCGTCGAACTCGCGGGTCTCCTTGCCCTCGGCCACCACCGTGCCGTAGCCGGTGGCGGTGAAGAACGCGGGGATGCCGGCACCGCCGGCGCGCAGGCGCTCGGCCAGGGTGCCCTGCGGGTTGAACTCCAGTTCCAGTTCGCCGGCCAGGTACTGACGCTCGAACTCCTTGTTCTCGCCGACGTAGGACGAAATCATCTTGCGGATCTGCCGCGTCGCCAGCAGTTGCCCCAGGCCGAAGCCATCGACGCCGGCGTTGTTGGAGATCACGGTGAGACCGTTGACGCCGCTGTCGCGCAAGGCCGCGATCAGGGCCTCGGGAATACCGCACAGGCCGAACCCGCCGACCGCCAGGGTCTGTCCGTCCGCCACCACATCGGCCAGCGCCGTGGCCGCATCGGGGAAAAGCTTGCCGCGCCGCCCGCCCGCAGGGGTAGAGGTGTCGCCCATTCGCCAGCTCCGCATTGGAATGTAGACGGCTAGTTTAGCCGTTCGGGGACTGCGACCCCCGCCGCACCGCCGCAACGGCCGATTAAGCGCCGTAACGTTACACTCCGGTTTCCCCCAACTAGGACCCTCTTCCATGTCGCTTCCCGCATTCAAGGCCTACGACATCCGCGGTCGCGTACCCGACGAACTGAACGAGGACTTGGCCCGCCGCATCGGCGTGGCGCTGGCGGGGCAATTGGGTAGCGGCCCGGTGGTGGTTGGCCATGACGTGCGCCTGGCCAGCCAGGGGCTGCAGGACGCACTGTCGGCCGGCCTGCGCGCCAGCGGCCGCGAGGTCATCGACATCGGCCTGTGCGGCACCGAGGAAGTGTATTTCCAGACCGACCACCTGCAGGCGGCCGGCGGCGTGATGGTTACCGCCAGCCACAACCCGATGGACTACAACGGCATGAAGCTGGTGCGCGAGAACGCGCGCCCGATCAGCTCCGACACCGGCCTGTTCGCGATCCGCGACACCGTCGCCGCCGACACCGCGGCGGCCGCCGAGCCGACCGCCGCCGAGCACCACCGCCCGGACAAGAGCGCTTACATCGAACACCTGCTGAGCTATGTCGACCGCGCCACGCTCAAGCCGCTGAAGCTGGTGGTCAACGCCGGCAACGGCGGCGCCGGCGCCATCGTCGACCTGCTCGCGCCGCACCTGCCGTTCGAGTTCGTGCGCGTCTTCCACGAACCGGACGGTCACTTCCCCAACGGCATTCCCAACCCGCTGCTGCCGGAGAACCGCGCCGCCACCGCCAACGCGGTCAAGCAGCACGGCGCCGACTTCGGTATCGCCTGGGACGGCGACTTCGACCGCTGCTTCTTCTTCGACGCCGACGGCCGCTTCATCGAGGGCTACTACCTGGTGGGCCTGCTGGCGCAGGCGATCCTGGCCAAGCAGCCGGGCGGCAAGGTCGTGCACGACCCACGCCTGACCTGGAACACCATCGAACAGGTCGAAGAAGCCGGCGGCATCCCGGTGCTGTGCAAGAGCGGCCATGCCTTCATCAAGGAGAAGATGCGCAGCGAGAACGCCGTGTACGGCGGCGAAATGAGCGCGCACCATTACTTCCGCGAATTCGCCTACGCCGACTCGGGCATGATCCCGTGGCTGCTGATCGCCGAACTGGTGTCGCAGTCCGGCGGCTCGCTGGCCGACCTGGTCGAGGCGCGCATGCAGAAATTCCCGTGCAGCGGCGAGATCAACTTCAAGGTCGCCGACGCCAAGGCGGCGGTGGCACGGGTGATGGAACACTTCGCCTCGCATGCGCCGACGCTGGACTACACCGACGGCGTCAGCGCCGAATTCGCCGACTGGCGTTTCAACCTGCGCAGTTCCAACACCGAACCGCTGCTGCGCCTGAACGTGGAAACCCGCGGCGACGCGGCGCTGCTGGAGCAGCGCACCCAGGAGATCTCCGAGCTGCTGCGCGGCTGATCCCACCACCCTCCCCCTAGACGCACTATGGAGTTCCCCCGCCCATGAGCGACGTCCTTCCCATCATCCTGTCCGGCGGTTCCGGCACGCGGCTGTGGCCGCTGTCGCGCGAGTCGTACCCGAAACAGTTCCTGCCGCTGGTCGGCGAGCAGAGCATGCTGCAGGCCACCTGGCAGCGCGCGGCACCCGTGGCCGCGCACGCGCCGATCGTGGTCGCCAACGAGGAGCACCGCTTCGTCGCGGCCGAGCAGTTGCAGCAGATCGGCGTGAAGCCACATGCGATCCTGCTCGAACCCAAGGGCCGCAACACCGCGCCGGCGATCGCCGTGGCGGCGCTGGAGGCCGCGCGCGATGGCGCCGACCCGCTGTTGCTGGTCCTGCCCTCCGACCATGTGATCGGCGACGAAGCCGCCTTCCAGGCCGCGGTGCGCGTGGCCGCCGTTGCGGCCGAGCAAGGCAAGCTGGTGACGTTCGGGATCAAGCCGACCGCACCGGAAACCGGCTACGGCTACATCAAGGCCGCCGCCGGCGACGGCGCGCACGCGGTCGAGCGCTTCGTCGAAAAGCCCGACCTGGCCACCGCGAAAAGCTACCTGGCCTCCGGCGAGTACTACTGGAACAGCGGCATGTTCCTGTTCCGCGCCTCGCGCTATCTGGAAGAACTGCGCAAGTTCCAACCCGCCATCGCCGATGCCTGCACCAAGGCCTGGCAATCGGCCAAGCGCGATGCCGACTTCACCCGTCTGGACAAGGAGGCCTTCGCCGCCAGCCCCTCCGATTCCATCGACTACGCGGTGATGGAGAAGACCGCCGACGCGGTGGTGGTGCCGCTGGACGCGAAGTGGAGCGATGTCGGCTCGTGGTCGGCGCTGCTGGACGTGTCGCCGCAGGACACCAACGGCAACGCCCACCACGGCGACGTGATCGAGATCGATTGCCGCAACACCTACGCCTACGGCTCGCGCCTGATCGCGATGGTGGGCCTGCAGGACGTGGTGGTGGTGGAGACCGACGATGCGGTACTGGTCGGCCATCGCGAACGCATCCAGGAAGTGAAGGACATCGTCGGCAGGATCAAGGCCGATGGGCGTTCCGAAGCCACCTGGCACCGCAAGGTGTACCGCCCGTGGGGCGCCTACGATTCGATCGACAACGGCCAGCGCTTCCAGGTCAAGCGCATCACGGTCAAGCCCGGCGCCACGCTGAGCCTGCAGATGCATCACCACCGTGCCGAGCACTGGATCGTGGTCAGCGGCACCGCCGAGGTCACGCGTGGCGAAGAGGTGCTGCTGCTCACCGAGAACCAGAGCACCTACATCCCGCTCGGCGTGACGCATCGTTTGAAGAACCCGGGCAAGCTGCCGCTGGAGCTGATCGAAGTGCAGTCGGGCAGCTACCTCGGCGAGGACGACATCGTGCGCTTCGAGGACACCTACGGTCGCACCTGAGTTCGGCGCACGCCGCAAACGCAAAGAGCCGGGCATTGCCCGGCTCTTTGTTTTTCGGCTGCGTGGTTTAACGTGTGCGGCGGTCAGGCTGCCGGCGCTGCCGCGGCGAGTTCGCCGATGACCTGGCGCAGACCATCGCGCCACTGTGGCAGTTCCAGCGCGAAATCGCGCTGCAGGCGCGACACGTCCAGACGCGAATATGCCGGACGCTTGGCCGGGGTCGGATACTCCGCGGTGGTGATCGGCAACACCCGCGGCGCACGCGGCAACAGGCCCGCGGCCACCGCCTCGGCGAAGATCGCCTCGGCGAAACCGTGCCAGGTGGTCTCGCCGGCCGCGGTCAGATGCCAGGTGCCGGACGGCAGCGTCGCGCGCTGTGCCAGCACGCGCGCGGCGACATCGGCGATCAGCGCCGCCGGCGTCGGCGTGCCGACCTGGTCGGCGACCACCTTGAGTTCGTCGCGGTCGGCGCCGACCCGCAACATGGTGCGCAGGAAATTGTGGCCGTGCGCGGCGTAGACCCAGGCGGTGCGGAAGATCAGGTGCTGCGCACCGGAGGCGCGGATCGCCTCCTCGCCGGCCAGCTTGGTGGCGCCGTACACGCCCAGCGGCGCGGTGGGCGCATCTTCGGGATAGGGTTGCGTGCCCTGCCCGTCGAACACGTAATCGGTGGAGTAATGCACCAGCGGCACGCCATGCGCCGCGCACCAGGCGGCGATCGCCGCCGGCGACTCGGCATTGGCACGGTGCGCCGCTTCGGCGTCCTGCTCGGCACGATCGACCGCGGTGTAGGCCGCGGCATTGACCACCGCCGTCGGCCGCAGCCGGTCCAGCAGTTCGCCCAGGGTCTGCGGCTGGTCGAAATCGGCGCGCTCGCAGGCGCTGCCGTCGGGCAACTGGCCGCTGCGCGTGGTCGCGACCACCGGGCCCTGCCCGGCCAGCGCCGGCAGCAGTTCCTGCCCGACCTGGCCGTTGCCGCCGAAGACCAGCACGCTCATGGCTGGTAGACCGGCAGACGATCCTCCGCGATGTCCTTCAAAAATGGCGCCTTTTCGTCCTTGGCCGACAGCAACGGCGCATTGAGCGGCCAGTCCACCGCAATATCGGCGTCATCCCAGCGCACCGAGGCATCCGCTTCCTGGACGTAGACATCGGTACAGAGATAGCTGAACACCGCGCGCTCCGACAGCACCGCGAACCCATGGGCGAAGCCCTCCGGGATCCAGAATTGCTTGTGGTTCTCCGCGCTCAAGATGGCGGCAACCCAGCGACCGAAGTAAGGCGAACCGCGGCGTATGTCCACGGCGACGTCATAGACCTCGCCCTCCAGGACGCTGACCAGCTTGCCCTGCGGCCGCGGCCACTGATAGTGCAAGCCACGCAGCACGCCCTTGGAAGAGACTGAAACGTTGCTCTGCAAGAACGCGGCCGGCAAACCGGCCTGCGCAAACCGCTCGGCGTTCCAGCTTTCGAAGAAATGGCCGCGCGCGTCGCCGAACACCCTGGGTTCGATGACAGCACAGCCGGGTATCGCGGTCTCGATCAGGTTCAAAGAAGCTTTCCTCGTTTTGCCAGCGCCTGCAAATACAGGCCATAGCTGTTCTTGACCATTGGAAGCGCCAAACGTTGCAATTGTTCGGCGTCGATCCATCCCTGCAGGAACGCGATCTCCTCCGGGCAGCAGACTTGCAGCCCTTGGCGCGCCTGGATGGTCTCGATGAAATTGGAGGCTTCGTGCAACGATTGATGCGTACCGGTATCCAGCCACGCATAGCCGCGCCCCAAGGCTTCCAAGTGCAACTGCCCTTCCTGGAGATAGCGCCGATTGAGGTCGGTGATCTCCAACTCGCCACGGGCGGAGGGCGTCAGCGCTGCGGCATGGCGACTGGCATCGCCGTCGTAGAAATACAGGCCCGTCACCGCATAGTTGGACCGCGGCGACGCCGGCTTTTCCTCGATATCGATCACCTTGCCGGACTGGTCGAACTCCGCCACGCCATAACGCTGTGGATCGTTCACCCAGTAGCCGAACACGGTCGCGCCGTGCATGCGGGCATCGGCGCGACGCAAGGTCTCGGTCAACCCATGGCCGTGGAAGATGTTGTCGCCCAACACCAGACAGCTTGGCTTTTCGTCGACGAAATCGCGTCCGATCAGATAAGCCTGCGCCAATCCATCGGGGCTGGGTTGCACCGCGTACTGGATCTCCATGCCCCACTGCGCCCCGTCTCCCAGCAGCCTGCGGAACAGCGCCTGCTCGTGGGGCGTATTGATCACCAGCACCTGACGAATGCCCGCGAGCATCAGCACGCTGAGCGGGTAGTAGATCATCGGCTTATCGTAGACGGGCAGCAATTGCTTGCTGACCGCCTGGGTGATCGGATACAGCCTGGTGCCGGACCCTCCGGCGAGGATGATGCCCTTACGTTGGGTCATGGTCAGATTCTGTCGAAACGCTGCTTCGCGCAGCGGACATGAGGATCGAACGGCAACGGCATCATTGCAACGCGCCCATGCGTTCCAGCCGATAGCTGCCGTCGAGCACGCCCCGCACCCAGTCCTGGTGGCTCAGGTACCAGTCCACGGTGAGCGCAATGCCCTGTTCGAAGGTGTACTGGGGCTCCCAGCCCAGTTCATTCTTCAGCTTGGACGCGTCGATCGCGTAGCGTCGGTCGTGCCCAGGCCGGTCGGCGACATAGGTGATCTGGCTGGCGCGCGGCTTGCCGTCTTCGCGCGGACGCCGCGCGTCCAGCAGCGCGCAGATCGCCTGCACCACCTCGATGTTCTGCTTTTCCGCATTGCCGCCGACGTTGTAGGTCTCGCCCACCTTGCCCTTGGCCAGCACGGTGCGGATCGCCTCGCAGTGATCGCCGACGAACAGCCAGTCGCGCACCTGCTTGCCATCGCCGTATACCGGCAGCGGCTCGCCGGCCAGCGCCTTGGCGATCACCAGCGGAATGAGCTTTTCCGGGAAGTGGTACGGGCCGTAGTTGTTGGAGCAGTTGGTGGTCAGCACCGGCAAACCGTAGGTGTGGTGGAACGCGCGCACCAGGTGGTCGGACGCGGCCTTGGACGCCGAATACGGCGAGTTCGGCGCATACGGCGTGGTTTCGCTGAACTTGCCGGTCTCGCCGAGCGTGCCGTAGACCTCGTCGGTGGACACGTGCAGGAAGCGGAACGCGTTGCGGCTGCCGTCCGACAGCGCCTTCCAGTGATCGCGCACCGACTCCAGCAAGCCGAGGGTGCCGACCACATTGGTCTGGATGAAGGCGCCTGGCCCGTCGATCGAGCGGTCCACGTGGCTTTCGGCAGCGAAATTGACCACGGCGTCGGGCTGGTACTCGGCGAGCAGGCGGCACACCAGATCGCGGTCGCCGATATCCCCGTGCACGAACACATGGTCAGGGTTGCCGTCCAGCGACGCCAGCGTGTTCAGGTTTCCGGCATAGGTCAACGCATCCAGGTTGATTACACGGATGCCGCGCGCCACTGCCTCGAGCACGAAATTACCGCCGATGAAACCGGCGCCGCCGGTCACGAGCCAAGTCGCCAATGCCTTTCTCCTGTGTCTTGGCAGGCGCGCCACACCGAATCGCTGGAGCGCAACCGGTAAGGATAACGCTCAGGAGGCCGTACGACGCGCCTACGCAACGGGCGCCGTTCAGTCCGCCGATCGGACCTCGACCATACGCCCTCGCATGGTCCCCCGCGCCCGGTTAGAATCCTCCGACTGCCCCGTGCCAGCCGCCGCGGCCGGGCCTTCCCGCACTGCTGAAGGATCTCGTACACGATGAAAATCCTCGTCGCCTACAAGCGCGTGGTGGACTACAACGTCCGCATCCAGGTCAAGCCGGACGGCTCCGGCGTGGTCACCGAGGGCGTCAAGCTCTCCGCCAACCCGTTCGACGAAATCGCCCTGGAAGAGGCGCTGCGCCTGCGCGACGCCGGCATCGCCAGCGAGGTGGTGGTCGCCACCATCGCCCCGGCCGATGCCGCCGCGCACCTGCGCAACGGCCTGGCGATGGGCGCCAACCGCGCCATCCACGTGGTCGCCGACGCGGCGATCCAGCCGCTGACCGCCGCGCGCACCCTGCTCAAGCTGGTCGAGCAGGAGCAGCCGGACCTGGTGATCCTCGGCAAGCAGGCGATCGACGACGACGCCAACCAGACCGGGCAGATGCTGGCCACGCTGTGGGGCCGGCCGCAGGCGACCTTCGCCGGCAAGCTGGTGGTGGCCGACGGCAAGGCCACGGTGACCCGCGAGGTCGACGCCGGCCTGGAGACCCTGGAAGTGGACCTGCCGGCGGTGGTCACCACCGACCTGCGCCTGAACGAGCCGCGCTTCATCAAGCTGCCGGACATCATGAAGGCCAAGAGCAAGCCGCTGCAGACGCTGGCCTTCGCCGACCTGGGCGTGGAGGCCAACGACAGCCTCACCACCACCCACTACGCCCCGCCGGCCAAGCGCAGCCGCGGCGTGATGGTCAAGGATGCCGCCGAACTGGTGGCCGCACTCAAGCAGAAGGGGTTGCTGTAATGGCCAAGATCCTCGTCGTCGCCGAACATCTCAACGGGCAGCTCAACGCCGCCACCGCCAAGTGCGTCAGCGCCGCGCAGGCGCTGTCGGCCGAGGCCATCGACATCGTCGTGCTGGCCGCCGATCCGGCCGCGGTGGCCGCCCAGGCCGCGCAGATCGCCGGCGTCGCCCGTGTCCTGACTGTCGCCAATCCTGCCAACGAACACGCCATCGCGCAGGTGCTGGGCCCGCAGATCGCCGCCCTGGCGGCGGGCTACACCCACGTGTTCGGCCCCTCCACCACGTTCGGCAAGGACCTGATGCCGGTGGTGGCGGCCCTGCTCGGCGTCAACCAGATCTCCGACCTGATGGCCGTGGACGGCGACTACGCGTTCAAGCGCCCGATCTACGCCGGCAACGCCATCATCAGCGTGCAGGCGCCGTCCGACCAGATCGTGGTCGCCACCGTGCGCAGCGCCTCCTGGCCGGAAGCGGCGCAGGGCGGCAGCGCGGCGGTCGAAGCGGCCAGCGTGGACGCGGCGCTGCCGAGCCACACCCGCTTCGTCGGTCTCGCCGCCGGCAAGTCCGATCGCCCCGACCTGCAGAGCGCCAAGCGCGTGGTCTCCGGCGGCCGCGGCGTCGGCTCGGCGGAGAACTTCCAGATCGTCTACCAGCTCGCCGACAAGCTGAGCGCAGCGGTCGGCGCCTCGCGCGCGGCGGTCGACGCCGGCTACGTGCCCAATGAGCTGCAGGTTGGCCAGACCGGCAAGATCATCGCGCCGGAGCTGTACGTGGCGGTCGGCATTTCCGGCGCCATCCAGCACCTGACCGGCATCAAGGACGCCGGCACCATCGTCGCGATCAACAAGGACCCGGAATCGCCGATCTTCGAGATCGCCGACATCGGCCTGGTCGGCGACCTGTTCACGGTGCTGCCGGAGCTGGAAAAGGCGCTCTGATCAAGCTCGACTGCAACCGCCGCCCTTTTAGTGGGCGGCGGCTCTGCCGCCAGCGTTCTATAATGCATCCTGCCTTGCGCCCACCGTCAGCACTGACGGCAAACAATCAGGATAGCCAACTCGTGACACTAGAAAAGCGGGCCCTTTGCGTAGACCTCGATGGCACGCTGCTTCGTTCTGATGTTCTTTACGAATCCCTTTTGTCGCTGCTGGCGCGCAATCCCTTATACGCGCTGCTAGTTCCATTCTGGCTGCTTCGCGGCAAGGCAGCAGTAAAGCGCGAGCTTGCGTCGCGGGTCAGTCTAGCGCCTGAAACTCTTCCCTACGACGAGCGCGTGATAGAAATTTTGCGGACCACGCAGCAGCGGCCGCGCGTGCTCTGCACCGCATCCGACCGGTTGTTGGTGGCACCTATCGCCGATCATCTAGGACTGTTTGAAGACGTCATTGCAAGTGACGGCGACATCAACCTAGCCGGACAGCGTAAAGCGGAAGCCCTAGTGGCTCGCTACGGCGAGAAAGGGTTCGACTATGTTGCAAACGGACGCGTTGATCTGGATGTCTGGAAGCATTCCGCTCGAGCGATCGTTGTTAACGCCGGTTCTTCGCTGGCAGACAAGGCCGCGCGCGTCACCCAAGTCGAAACACATCTTCCCGCTCGAAATGGCGGGCTCGGCGCTTGGATCAAAGCGTTCCGGTTGCATCAATGGTTGAAGAACCTGCTGGTCTTTGTGCCGTTGCTGACAGCGCATCAATTCCTTAACGGGAAGGCACTAATCGATGCTGGGCTCGCGTTTCTGGCATTCAGCTTGTGCGCATCCGGCGTCTATCTGCTGAATGACCTGCTGGACCTCACTCCTGATCGCTTGCACGAGCGCAAGCGCAAGCGCCCTTTTGCGGCAGGCTCACTTCCTCTACTGCATGGATTGCTGGCCGCTCCGGCATTGACGATGGCCGGTCTTGGTTTGGCGCTGTGGTGTAGCTCTGACTTTCTTGTGGTTCTCGTGTGCTATTACGTCATGACGCTGGCCTACTCGTTCAAGCTCAAGCGAATCGTGATGATTGACGTTGTACTCCTGGCGGCCCTTTACACGGTTCGCATCGTCGGAGGTACGGCAGCGATTGACGCCGTCATGTCGTTCTGGCTCCTCGCCTTTTCGATGTTCATTTTCCTCAGTCTGGCTTTGCTCAAACGCTATACGGAATTGGCTGCAGCCCTCTCCAACGGCAAGTTGCAAGCCGCAGGGCGAGGCTATTCAGTCACCGATCTCTCATTGATCCAATCGCTGGGCGCTGCGTCGGGCTACTGCGCAGTCTTAGTGCTTGCCCTCTACATCAATAGTCCACAAAGCGTAGCCCTTTACCGGCATCCGCAAGTGCTCTGGTTGTTGTGCCCGGTCCTCCTTTACTGGACCAGCAGGACATGGATCGTGGCCCACCGCGGCGAGATGCATGACGACCCAGTGGTATTCGCCGCAACCGATCGCGTTAGCCAAGTCGTGATCGCTGTGGCCGGACTCGTAGCGCTTCTCGCGATATGACGGATACTACGGGTCAATCCTGGGGGCGTTATCCGCGGGTAGAGCAGCGTCTGCACCGCCTTTATGACAGAAACACGCCGCTGCCGGCGCTACGCGAGGCCGCGCTGCCACATGGCAATGGCCGAAGCTATGGCGATAGTTGCCTCAATCCGGGGGGTACGCTGTATCTAACTCGCGGCCTAGATCGCTTCATCGCATTCGACCCTGCGACGGGTATTCTTCGTTGCGAGGCCGGGGTGACGCTGGATGAGGTCATTCGTCTTGTGTTACCGCAGGGATGGTTTCTGCCGGTCACTCCCGGGACGCGATATGCGACAGTTGGGGGCGCGATCGCTAACGACGTACACGGGAAGAATCATCATCGCGCAGGTAGCTTTGGCAATCATCTCCTTGCTATGGAGCTTTTGCGAACCGACGGAAGTCGCCATCTATTGCAAGCCGGTCACCCCAGCGGGCTGTTTGAGGCATCCGTGGGAGGGCTCGGTCTCACAGGCATCATTCTATGGGCTGAACTGCGACTGCGCCGAGTGCCGGGTCCATGGCTGGAAACCGAGTGCATTCGCTTTCAGAACCTGGATGAGTTCTTCGCATTGTCGCAGGCTTCTTCCAGCGGATACGAATACACCGTTGCCTGGATCGACTGTCTCGCCAAGGGCAAACAAATGGGTCGCGGGCACTTCCTGCGTAGCGATCACGCCCCTGGCGACCGGCGTTCAGAGCCAAGGCAAGGCCAACGCAACATGCCGCTCACCCCCCCCTTTTCCATGGTCAATAGCTTGACCTTGGGAGCCTTTAATACAGCTTACTATTGGCGCCAACCATCCATTAGAAAGCGATACTCTGCGCACTATCGCAGCTATTTCTACCCACTGGACGGCATCGCGAACTGGAATCGCATGTATGGCCCCAAGGGGTTTCTACAGCACCAGTGCGCGCTACCCTCGGAAACAGCACGCGATGCCGTTTCTGCGCTACTGACTGAAATCTCACATAGCGGTAGCGGCTCCTTCCTCGCTGTTCTCAAGGAGTTTGGAAACATACCGTCTCTAGGGCTGCTATCTTTTCCGCGCCCTGGAACGACACTTGCGCTCGATTTCCCTAATACTGGACAAGACGTATTCCGCTTGCTCGATCGACTTGACAGAGTCGTGGCACATGCCGGAGGAGCAATCTATCCAGCGAAAGACGCGCGCATGTCGGCAGAGATTTTCAAAAGCGGCTTCCCGGCGTGGCAGCAGTTTCAGCGATATGTCGATCCACAACTTTCTTCTGGCTTATGGCGTCGCGTAACGGAGGTTTAATGCAACGGGTTCTAATCATCGGCGCCACATCCGCGATCGCCGAGGCTGTCGCCAGGCGCTATGCGCAGCGTGGAGCCATGCTTGCTCTAGTTGGACGCAATGTTCAACGACTGGAAGCGACTTCGCAGGATCTACTGGCGCGTGGAGCGCCAGCCGTCACCGTGCACATCCTCGATGTCAATCGTTTAGAAGACCACGCCACTTGTCTAGATGCAGCAAGCCAGGCATTGGACGGCGCGATCGATGTCGCACTCATCGCGCACGGAACGCTGCCGGACCAGGCAGATTGCACCGCTTCAGTCGAGTACGCGCTTCACGAATTCTCGACTAACGGAACATCCGCTATTGCGTTATCAATTCGATTGGCACAAAAGCTAACGTCGGGATCAACGCTAGCAGTCATTTCCTCAGTGGCCGGTGATCGAGGCCGTTCCAGCAACTATTTATACGGCAGCGCAAAGGCAGCCGTTACCACCTTTCTGAGTGGTCTAGGTCAACAACTTCGCAGCAAGGGCATCAATGTGCTGACAATAAAACCCGGCTTTGTCGACACGCCGATGACAGCTCAGTTCAAAAAGGGTGCGCTCTGGGCGACACCGGATCGCGTAGCCCGCGGCATCCTACGCAGCATAGACAGGAAACGCTCCGTCGCTTACCTCCCGGGCTTCTGGCGTCTCATCATGGCCGTTATCACCCACATCCCAGAAACCGTTTTTCGCAGAATCAAACTGTGAGGCACTTAAAGTTAGTCGGCATGTATGCCGGTTTTGCTGCAATATCGATACTGGCAAACATTGGCACACAGGCGCTCTGCGTCTACCTGTATCGGGGCCCCTACTATTTACCTCTTTCCATGTGTGCAGGCACTGCCACAGGCCTCATCAGCAAGTACCTACTGGATAAGTACTTTATATTCTCCCACAAGAGCGAAGATCTTGGCGCAGAAGCGACCACGTTCGTTCTCTATCTCGCTATGGGCCTGATCACCACCATTATATTCTGGGGAACAGAAGCACTCTTCCAGGTCGCATTCAAATCTGATGCAATGAGATACGTCGGCGGCGTGATTGGCCTTTGCTTTGGCTACACACTGAAATACTGGCTGGACAAGAAATTCGTATTCAACAACGACAGATCCCGCCATTAAACTAACCCACGGCGACTGGCCCAAGTCTGCCGACGGCGAAGAGATTGTCTTCGCCGCAAGCAGAGCCATAAAGGTACGCGATCAGCGCTTTAGACGATAGAGATCAAGCACTGAGTATTCACCAAAGTAACCCGGCGATGGAGTCTCGTACGTCTCTACGCGGTCGTAGTTGTCGAAGAACCACGCCCTATCCTCCCGCGTTGAGAACAACGGGGCGCCAGGGCAACTTTTGGGGGGAGTCACCATCGTATTTTTCTCCACCTCGAAGCGTCGCTTGATTACGAACTGCGGCTTTAGATCCTGCAGAGAACGCACGAAATACCGGCAGCCATAATCATGCGCACGGGCCAGAGCGCTTTCATCCACTAGCCCAACCTCATCAAAGACGTGCGCATCATTGAAGTAACCCTGCCAGCCAGCGGCTTCCATCCAGACGGACTTTGCATGCCAGCGATCATTCAGCTCATGCGACAGTCGCCCACGGAAACCCGCGTCCTGCTGGATCCAGGAGATAATCTCGGCACGTTTTGCCTCGGTACGCGGAACAGCTAGCCAGCACAGCGCAAGTACGCAGAAGGCAAATACCGTAGTTCGTCGGGCCGCACCGACGTCCTCTGCGCGCATCCAAAGTATCGCCGTCACCACCAGACGGGAAAGCAACACGAGCACGAATGCCAGCCAGAAACTAACGTACCATTCCCACAAAGATGGGATCAAGAGAATAAAGCAACTATAACCAGCCACGAACAGCGAATAAACGCCACTGCGCCAAGGCACGCTGTTCCGCCCTTGCTTGAAAAATATAAACGCATCGGCGAGCGCGATTATGCCGACAAGACTGAGCAACGCCACGCTGACCCCAGCACCCATCCCGATAAAGGCATCCAGATAGTCGAACCGATTCACGATTGCATCAAAGGTGAGGGGGCTAGAAGGAGCTCCAAAGTAGGCCTTAGCAGCAACCGTTCCAGGCACCAATCGCCCTGAAATCATCCAAAACAAAATGGGCACCGTCGCCACGCCAACTGCATACGCAGCGACGTCGCGTAGCACCTGCCGCCGGCCGCGCTGCAACAGGAGATAGGGCACAACGCTCAAGAACGCGACAACGGCGATCTCAGGTCTGTTCCAGGCAAGAACTGCAGCGATACCCGCCATCAAGTATGACCTTGCCTGACTCAAGGCCCCAGCCATCCAGGCTAAAACCGCAACAGAGAGCAGCAAGAAAGAACCTTCTAGCCCAAGATACAGAAAGCGTAATGGCCAAAAGAAGAAGACGGAACACACGGCGAGAACGACAGCCGTCAATGTGCGCGTATGCCGTGGCGCCCGATACACCAGGATCACCATTGCGGCTACGTTGAAGATTACACATGCCAAGTAGTGAAGTGCCAGAACATCCTGACCTCCAGTCAACACCATCAGCGGCTTGACTATGACGCTGGAAGCCAGCCAAAACAGCGGATCTGTGACCCCGAGCGCTGAGTAGCCCACATTGTAGACAAGACCATGCCCCTCCAGCATATTGCGAAGGTGCCTCAGACCAATCATCGCATCCTCTTGCATTCCCACGTGACGCAATGCATAAACTAATTGAGCAGAGGGCGCTAACGCTATCAATATCGCCAAAAAAGCGATCAGTATATCCAAGCCCCTCTCGACAGTGAAATCCCCTATTAAACCTTTCCAACCCATATCACGTCCAAGCATGCGCACACTTATACCCATCGGTTACGTTTGAGGAAATCGCCTAAGAGCTGGACCTTTCCGCCGGCCATGCTAGACGTGACTCGAGCGAGCTTCTTCGCAGCCACTAATCATACCACGCACCTTCGTTCGCACATGGGCGCCCAATGATCAGGGCAACCAGGCCGGCGGGGACACGCGGGGTAGAGGCCACATACCATAATTTCTGCGCCCGACCGCCTTGGGCAGCTACCGACGGCATCGCGTGAAGCGTCAATGGCTTGTCGGGTGAAGGCGGCAAACAGCGGATTGCAAGAAAGGGCCTTTGAGCGATCACAGCCTGGAAATCCAAAGCTCTTTCTGCGAAAATCAGCGGTCATTCGACGCAACGGGGTCTAGATGCGCATTCTGGTAACAGGTGGAGCTGGCTACATCGGCAGCCACGTTTGCGTGGAACTGTTGCAGCGCGGGCATGAGCTATTGATCTACGACAATCTCTGCAATTCGCGTGGCGATGTCACAGAAGCGATAACGGCCATCACTCATAAGCCCGCACCGCTAGTCGTAGGCGATGTTCGCGATAGCGGCGCCCTAATGGAATGCATGCGTCAGTTCGTCCCCGAGGCGATCATCCATTTTGCGGCGTTGAAGTCCGTTGGCGAGAGTCTGGAGCATCCTCTCAGCTATTACGCCAGCAATATCGGCGGCACTGTGAATCTCCTGCAATGCATGGCGCAACTGGGCTGCAAGAAGCTTGTCTTCAGCTCGTCGGCGAATGTCTATGGCGTCCCCGAAAGATGCCCAGTCAAGGAAGATGCTGCCCGCTCCACTTCCACGCCTTACGGGCGCACCAAACTCTTCGGCGAACACATCATTCTGGACGCGCGTGCCGCGGATCCGGACCTCAAGGCAATCAACTTGCGCTACTTCAATCCTGCGGGCGCCCACCCATCAGCACTCATTGGAGAGCGACCCGTTGGCAAACCCAGCAACCTCGTCCCCTTCGTGGCACAGGTGGCACACGGGTGGCATCCTTCAGTGAAGGTCTTCGGCCACGACTACCCTACGCCCGACGGCACTGGCGTAAGAGACTTCATCCATGTCTGTGACCTAGCCGAAGCGCATGTGCAGGCGCTTGAGCATATTGACGCTATCACGGACCTCGACGCAATTAACCTTGGCACTGGCCGCGGGTACTCGGTCCTGGAAATCATTCGAGCATTTGAAACGGCATCAGGCCAATCGATCCCCTTCGATCTTGTGGACAGGCGCCCCGGCGACATACCGGAAAGCTGGGCCGATCCATCTTTAGCAGAAGAAAGAATGGGCTGGAAAGCCAAACGTGATCTAATGGCAATGTGCAAGGACGCTTGGCGCTGGCAGCAGACATTGCAAAAGCCGCTCGCTGGCGCTTAGCACTGCGCCGAACGAGCTCAACTTCTGCCCGAGTGGCCGGCTACCCGCCTCGCAAGGTGATAGAGCACCCTGATCAGAAGGCTGAAGCCAGGAAGACGACGAAGCACATTGAGCTGGCTCAACGACTGCTCCAGCTCCGAGAGCAACAATCCAGAAAAGGCGCTACCGGGGATCTGTTCTGGCGCAATGATGGGTTGGAGGCTAGCGAGGCCGCCTCCAGCCCCATTGATAGGCACCATTTCCATGACGAGACAAGCATGGCGTCGCCGCATGTCAGCAGAATGGATCATTGATCCTTGCCGCTGTCGATATAGGAAATGTACATCTGGCGTCACGATGAACCGGCGTCCTTCTGACAGAGCTCGGCGATAGAACTCCCAATCCTCGTACGCTCTTAGATCTTCGCGATAGCGAAGTCCTACCACGACCTCACGCCTGGCAAGGCACGTAGCGGTGGAAAAGGAGTTCATATATCGACCGGACCAAAAGCCCTCCCCCAATAAGGGGATCACATATTTCATCTCCAATGAATGAAAACTCTGCTCGCGAGATACTGAGGTAAAATAAGCGGCCTTAGGGATGACGAAATCGAACTCGGGATTTCGTTGCAGCGCTCCAACGGCGACCTCAATAAACGTCGGGCTAATGATGTCGTCGGCGTCGAGTGCAAGCACATAATCCCCACTAGCCGCCAGCATACCCACGTTGCGGGCAGCAGAAAGTCCTATGTTGTAAGGCAACCAGACCACTCTAAGGCGGCCACTTTGCTCCTGCTCAAGGCGCCGAAGCGTGCTCCGAGACGCTTCTTCCGTGGATGCGTCATCCACGACCAGAACATCAAGATTCGGGTAGCTTGAAGACCATACGCTCGCCAGCGTACTACATATGTATTCGCCCAAATTGAAGTGAGTAATTACCACAGCGACGCGCGGAGCTTCAAGAGCTATCTCCTTACGCGAATCACCACAGTCAGGCAACGACCATACCGGAAACGCCGGCGGCGCCAGAGACGGGCGCCAAGTTAAAGACTGAGCCAGCGCATCGAGCAGTTGCGTCACTTCGCCATTGTAGGCAAGGATATTATGTCCAAGCCTCCAACCAGACTCCTCGCGCAACGCTGGATTGGCAGCATTGACAACGCAGCGCACTCCATTTGACGCTATCTCGATGACCTGCATCGCGGCAGGCGCCCAACGATTAGCAAAAATAGCCACTGTCATCGAATTGGCAGACTTACCCCAATCCGAGGGCAATTGTCTGAGGCGGCCACGCAAATCCTTGGGCACTAACGCAAGATCTGCTCCAGCGACCGTCATATCCAGACGAAGACCACCGCGCCATTGGGGATTTTGTCTGCACAGTCCGACGAAGGCTCTCATCACAATGCGCAATGACTGAGGCTCGTCAGAAACGCACACGAAATCATCGACAGCCACGTCCCCAGCCACGCCTAGGGCGAAGGGAGCCTGCACCAACGCACACGCCAAGCGCTCCTGCAGGGCATCTGCCTCCAAGCCGAGCGCGCTACAAAAATCACTTGAGATCGCAGAGTTAAGGCAAATCGCCAGATCACAGTCGCGTAGCGTTTTACGCTCCAGATCCATCAGCCTCAGGTCGGCAAGACACAGGGGTTGCGCTCTACGGATCGACTCAAGCGCGCTGCACCTATTTAGACGAACGGCAATGGTGGCGCCAGCGAATCCCCAATTGAGTAAACGTGCCTGCAGCGTGGAAAAAGCGATTCCGCAAAATATGGGAAACTCTATGTACGTGGCACGCATATGCAGATCCAGAGCGCGCAATCCCCGCATCACCGACGTACTTCGATAGAAACTCAAGTCATCGTTACTGCTAGCGAGAGTCGGAAAGCGCCCTGGAGCAGAACCGGGCTCTGCGTCGGCGTCAACATCAAGAGACACCCTGTTGTGCCAACGAAGTTGCCCTCTATCTTCTCCGATGATGACCAAAAGGCTTTCATAGGGTTCGGAGGCCAACCTGGCTTGCAGCAACAGAGCGTCTTCCTCGTCAAGAGTAGAGCAGCTGCCATCAAATACAAAAACGCGCATGTTTTAGATCGCACGCCTACCTAAACGAGCCCTAAAGCCGAGCGTCCTGCGCGCCAGCCATTTGCCGAATCCCAGCGACCATGGAGCCCGCCTTTGCAAAAATCTCGCACACGCTAATGCATAGCGCACCGCTTCACTTTCACGCAGTTCACGCAGTTGCTGCGACGCCACATCAGATCCGATAATGATCATGCCGGAGCCACCTCCGCCCTGCACGCCGATTGCATACGCAGGCACAACCAACGATGACCCGATATTGATCTGTTTGGAGTGCATCAGGCGTCGATACGCTTGTACATAGGCGTCTGAGGGGCTCGCAACTCCATTCGTCATCGGATGCATGGGATAGGATGCAATTTCAACTGCTGATGAAACAACAATCGCGGATCCCGATTGACATAGCCTGAGCAGAAATTCCCATCCTTCGGAAACGGGCAATGCTTCATCGAAGCGCAGCGTCCGGGCGACGGCCGTCCGAACCATGAAGGACTCAGGGCCAAAACGATTCTCGTACAGCCCGCCAAGCCTAGCTTCTCCGCAAAATATGCTGTACAGATCGAAGTTGGCGTTGCGATCAACGGCTGACGGCAGATTAGAAGCGACACCATATTGCGCAGTAACCGCGTCGCATCGCGAATGGTTAGCAAGGCAATGCAAGCCCCTGGACAAAAATCCCGCGCTGACAAACTCACCGGAACGGATGAAGAATACCGTATCCGACTCGATAAGTTCGATTGCAGCATTACGTGCGACCGCTCCTCCGCTACGCATGACTTGGCGGACGACTGTGATCCCGTCGCCCAACCCAGCCAATGCATGCAGCGCGTCCGGACTCGTCGGGTCACTCGACGCATCGTCAACCACAACTATCTTACTGATAGCCGCGTTGGAACCTAGGACGCTGTCGACGGTCGCTAGGAGGTTACTTCCGCCATCCTGATTCAGTATGACAACGGACAGACTAGGCAGCACCCCACGCCTCGCAGGAGGCTCGCTGTAACAAAACATCCATGGCTTGGCATCGTCCGGAACCTCAACCGGAACGCGCTCCGCTGCCCCCGAATCAGAGAATATATGAAGTAGAGCTGAGGCAAGCCCGCCTGCCGTTCCATCGAACTTCGCGCAGTTCCTACCATCAACCCAAGGAGTTCCAGCGCCAAATGCGGGATTACGCTCATTGAGCACACAAACGGCACCGGCGAGGGACGCTTCATAGGCGGCAAGGCAGAAAGATTCCCAAGGCGACGGAAAGATACATACCGACTCACCGATTGCTTGCTCTCGCGCCGCCCCAGATACCCCTGCTCTGAAGGACACCCGATCCTTCAGATCCTGAGGGATCAGAGAAATGATCGCTTCTCTGTAATTTGCGTCGAAAGAGTGAGCAAGGAAAACGATTTTCCCGTTGTACTTCGGAGCCGAGCGCATGAACTGCACACAGCCCCTCACAAAAATATCTGGACGTTTGATATCTTGAAGTTTAGAGGAAAAAACCAGAGGCGTTTCAACCCCAAGCTCAACGCTTCTTGAAACAGGTTCAAGATGATCCAGCAGCACGGGCGGGGCATGCAAGCAAACCCTTTTATCCCATTCGATCGGATCGAATCCATAAAAACACTGGAACGCACGCGACACAGTCGACAACTGTGCGACGATCAGATCGCAATCGGCCAACGCCTTGCGCTCAAGATCGTAAAGACACAAACCATGCACGCTAGGCGCACGCGGCTCAAAATCGCAAAGAATGCTGTCGGTTGTATGAAGACGGACGGCGAGGACTGTCTCGGCAAAGTCGCTACCAAGCAGCTTTTCCTGTGTGCAAGCGAATGCACCCGCTCCCCAGTCGATAAACTCTACGTAATCGAGTTTTCCATGGAGCTGCTGTAGTTTTCTCAACCCCTGCAGAACCAGCGTCGACTCCCAATGCAACACCGTGTTGCTATAGCTATGCATCGGAGCATAGCGCCTGCCCTGATCGTCGCATAGTTGGTAATCGGGACTGGCGAACGCAAGAAATGCGACGTCGGGATAGACGGATGAAAAGCTATCTGCAGACACATTGTCGCCAATGTAAAGCACGGCCATATGTGCGCGCTGCTCTGCAGGTGTGGTTGCCAATATATTTGCAACCACACGACCTATGCCTCCAGCGGTAAAGGGATACAGTTCCCGAGTCACAAAAACTGTCAAGCCCATCGATCATATCTCCAGAAAATCTGCGTAGCGCGTAGCAGCCAAGGCGGTGAGTTGCTCACAGTAGGAATCCATCATCCCGTCCATCTCCGAGTTGTCTACGGACAACACCCGAGAAATGGCTTCAGAAACACCAATTACCGAAAGCGGGTCGTCGACCTGCGTACATCTTACGTATGGATGATCCTCAAGAGCATCCAAGCCAAGGCGTCCACGTATGCTCGGAGTTCCCACGGCCAATGCTTCAAGCTCAACCATCGGATGGCAGTCGACTATGGAAACATTAAGTACCAGATCTGCAAGCGACATGGTCTGCAACATCTGCCTTGCATCCAATTTCGGAAGCCGCTCAATCGGCTTTCCGGGTGTGTAAGGTAGATGGAAATCGTCCGCAAGTACCCAGACCTTTCCGACCGATGGCGAATGCACGGCTGCTGCCACATTGGTCATCAGGTTCTTATGTACAAGGTTCCAGGAAGGCGAGAAAGCAGTGGCTGCATCCCGGCGCCGGGCGACCTTCCTCCTGAGCGACGGGGCAAAAGGCGGAACGTTGTAGATCTGCGGCCTCCAGCCAACCTCACCGATCGTGACATCGCTCCCCCCACGCATGCATTGAATCCGCCGGATCAACCCCTCATGCGCCATTTTGAGAGCCATCGAAAAAAACTTGCGTTCCTCCGTATGCACCCACATGACCGGTGCCCCATGCCAAACTAGATAGACATGATCAAACCCTGCTTCGCGCAGCCCCCTGATCCAGTGAGTCATCTGGAGCGAGAATCCATGCACGACGAGACGCTCAACAGCGCGCGCCTGCAGCCATTGGGAAACGTCCTCCAAATCGGCGGATGTTGGACTGGAGCCAGCATCGATTGCCAGCTTGTGACCAGGCAGCGCCCCGGCCGCCGCGCGGATGCCGAACCACTGCTGATGAAATACGTGACAGACTTTATCGAAACCAGGAACTGAGCGGGTGAACATGGTATCCCGCGCAGAATCCAATTCGTACGGCGGGGGCACCAAGGAAGCCGTTGAGAGCGATGCAGACGTTGAGGAGCCATGCGGAACGCCTTCCTTCTCGGAACGGCCAAGCACCGCCGCTCTGATTTTTGCCCTCAAATCGAGCTGCCGCTCCAGGACCGCAATTCGTTCTACATCGGCAGAACTCCTTTCTGTATCGTCGCGAATGCGATCAATAAGCCGTTCGCCAAGCTGCACCACCCTATAAATGGGCGAATCCGATGCCGCGCCTTCCAATAGTTCCGGACGCGTCTCCCTGACTTTCTCAAGCAGCTTATCGGCTGCGCGCTCAGCAGCATGCAGCATTTCATCTGCATCGTGCGCTCTTCCAAGCGCTGCCCCCTCGACTTTGGAGGCGAATTCAGACTCCGCTGTGCGCACAGCCGCGATGGTATTTTCGTGAACCTTGTCAAGATAGTCGGTTCTGCTCACAGGCACGAACTGTCCGCCAGTGAACCAACGCAAACAACGAGTTTCGCTGGATTCAGCGGGCCGCAACACGTAAAGCCCATGATCAGGAAAGGATTCACCGTCAACGTCAAGTTCGAAATCCTGCGCCAACGTGAAAGCGTAATCATGCGTCCAACAGCCGGCGTGCCACCGATTACCCAGAATATCGATCGAAACCGGCTTGTTCTCTATCAAGCATATTTCGCCCTCTTTGCGCAAAACATGCCGCATCGCCTCAAGCGCTGAGCGCGCTTGCTGGCGATTATTGTGGATCAATACAGAAACAGTAAATATCACATCGAAACTTTCTGGACCCCACGGCAGATCCTCGCCAACGGCGATCCGCTCATGGATGATATCAGCGAGCAAAGCCGGCGGGCTATCAAAAATCGGCTGCACCATAGCCGTGGAAATGTCGAATCCATAGTATTGGACGCCATCAATTTCAGAAAGGAGGTATGTCATCCTTCCGAATCCACAACCGAAATCTAGCACCGAGATCGGCCCTCCTTTGGCAGCGACAAGCTTCCTAAGGTAATCTTGCAGCCAGCGCTCCTGCATTTCGTAATTTACGTTATTTAACTCGCGACGAATGCGCTGCTGTTCCGCATATAGCCGCCCGTCCCTGTTCAACCAATAATCGCGATTCTCGCCATCTGAACTAGTCATTAGTTTCGCATCTCGTCGGCGATCACACGACCATGCTCAAGATGCATGATGCGATTGCAATTCGCACTAATAATATCTTGATTGTGGCTTGCTAACACCAAAATACTCGCTTGGCTCACGATATGAGCGAGACGCTGCTGCGCCCGGGCATTAAAATCAGCATCACCCACACCCAGCCATTCATCCATCAACAAAATCTCTGCATCGAAGCTGGTTGCGATGGCAAAGGCAAGCCGCACTAGCATTCCGCTTGAGTAAGCCCGCACGGGCATTGCGACGTAGCTGCCAAGCCCAGAAAACTCAACAATAGCAGGTATTTTTTTTGCGATTTCATGGCTTGACAATCCATGCAGCAGGCCTTTCAGCCGCACGTTTTCGAGGCCTGTCGCCTCGAAATCCATACCCATCGTCACGTCTAGAAGATTCGCGATACGACCCTGGCTTCGGACATAGCCGAAGGTGGGCTCATAAATACCAGCGAGTGTTTTCAGCAGCGTAGTCTTGCCGGCACCATTGTGTCCGACCAAGCCAAGCTTATCACCCTCGCGCAGTTCGAACGAAACATCCCGAAGTGAGTCCACCACTGTGATATTGCGACTTGTGGGCGCGACCTTTCCGCCAGTAACCGCTGCCATGATGACACCTTTCATGGACCGATTATTGGCGCCATAGATGGGTAACTTTACGCTGCAATTTACAACACTAATGAACGTCATTTCACACCCAAAAGGAGATCTTATGCCTGTTCACAGCAAGAAACGGCACTGCGACCAAATAGCAACCAATAGTGAATCCGATCACCACCCAGTAGGAATGGGCGGCCGGAATCTCACCCATAAGCGGGGCACGCACAAGCTGGATGAAATGATATACGGGATTGAAGTCCGCAACCCACCGATGCGGCCCCAGCATATCGGCCTTCCAAATGATCGGCGTCATGAAGAAGCCGAGCTGCATGAAGTTTGCGATAGCTGGCTGCAGATCTCGAAATCGTGCAGAAAGCAGTCCGAACAGCGCAGTTACAGGAATAGATGCCAAAAGAATAGCAACCACGCCCGGAATGGCCAGCCACCATATTGCTTGCGGCTCTATTTTCAGGTAGATGGCGAACGGTATGTAAGCAATTGCACCGTGCAAGAACACGATAAAAGTGCGGACCACAAGCCTCATACAGTGCAGAGTCAACGGCAGCCGCATGGAACGGATAAGGTTTTCGGAAGCCGTGAAAGTGGTACACCCCTCCTGGACCGTTGTAGAAATATAGATCCAGATAATATCGCCAAGCGCAATATAGGGCAGGTAATCCCTTAAATTCATTCGGAAAAGCTGGCTATACAACAGCCCAACACCTAGGATCAGCACGAACATGCTTATCGTGATCCAAAGTGGCCCGAGAATTGAACGGCGGTACTTATGCTTTGTATCCAGCACAGCCAAGGAGAACCAAGCACGCCATGCTCCCATTCCGGCAACCACATCGGCAGCCAACGATCGCATTGGGCTTTGTTGAGTGTCCCTGTAGCACGCATAGTGCGAAGAAGACAGTTTCGAGGCGCGACTTTCGGCCGTATGTATTGCTGTCCCCGTCTGGTTTTGGCTAATCATTCAAGTGCTACCTTCAAGTCGTTCCGCAAATCCCCCACATCCTCCACCCCCACGCTCAACCGCACCAGCGCATCGCTGATGCCGAGCTGCTCGCGGCGTGCGACCGGCACCGAAGCATGGGTCATCACCGCAGGATGGTTGACCAGGCTCTCCACGCCGCCGAGGGATTCGGCCAGGGTGAACAGGCGGGTGCGCTCGCAGAAGCGCTTGGCCGCGTCGAAGCCGCCCTTGAGCACGATCGAGACGATGCCGCCGTAGCCGGCCATCTGCCGGCCGGCCAGGGCGTGCTGCGGGTGCGAGGGCAGGCCCGGGTAGATCACCTTCTCCACTGCCGGGTGCGTCTCCAGCCACTGCGCCAGCGCCAGGGCGTTGTCGCAGTGCGCGCGCATGCGCAGCGGCAGGGTCTTCAGCCCGCGCAGGGCCAGGAAGCTGTCGAACGGGCCCTGCACGCCGCCCACCGAGTTCTGCAGGAAGGCGAGCTGCTCGGCGAGCTCGGCGTTGTCGCCGACCACGGCCATGCCGCCGACCATGTCCGAGTGGCCGTTGAGATATTTGGTCGCCGAATGCACCACGATGTCCGCGCCCAGCGCCAGCGGCCGCTGCAGCAGCGGCGAGGCGAAGGTGTTGTCGACCACCACCAGCAGGCCGTGCTTGCGCGCGATCGCGGCGATCGCCGCGATATCGACGATCTTCAGCATCGGATTGGTCGGGGTCTCGATCCACACCATCTTCGTGGTCGGGCGGATCGCGGCCTCGAACGCGGCCGGGTCGGTCAGGTCGACGAAACCGAACTCCAGCGCGGCGGTGCGCTTGCGCACCCGCTCGAACAGGCGGTAGCTGCCGCCGTACAGGTCGTCCATCGCAATGACGTGGCTGCCGCTGTCCAGCAGTTCGATCACCGTGGCCGTCGCGGCCATGCCCGAGGCGAAGGCGAAGCCGCGGCTGCCGCCTTCCAGGGCCGCCACGCAGCGCTCGTAGGCGAAGCGGGTCGGGTTGTGGGTGCGCGAGTACTCGAAGCCCTGGTGTTCGCCGGGGCTGGACTGGGCGTAGGTGGAGGTCGCGTAGATCGGCGGCATCACCGCGCCGGTGGACGGGTCCGGGTGCTGTCCGCCATGGATGGCCAGGGTCGCCAACGCCAGCGCGGGGCCGTCGCCATGGGGGTTCGACGTGTTGTCCGTCATGTGGGGTTACCGGAAAAGGGGCGTGATTCTAGCAGTGCGGTCTGAACGGCCCCATGCAGCACGGGGCCGTGCCGGCCGCAGGGATTACTGCACCCGGCGGCGCAGATAGTTGAGCAGGTCGATCCGGGTGATCAGGCCGAGGAAGGCGCCCTCGTTCATCACGATGGCGACCTGGCCACGGTCGAACACCGGCAGCAGGGCCTCGATCGGCGATTTGACGTCCAGCCGGTCGAGCTTGCTGACCATGGCCGTGGCCACGGGGTCGCGGAACCGCGCTTCATCGCCGTATACATGCAACAAGACGTCGCTTTCGTCGACGATGCCGACCAATTGATCGCCTTCCATCACCGGCAGCTGCGACACGTCGTACAGCTTCATGCGCTGATAGGCGGTGGTCAGCAGATCCTTGGGGCCGACCACAACCGTGTCGCGCTGGCTGTAGGGGCGCAGGATCAGGTCGCGCAGGTCGCCGTGCTGCGGGCGCTCCAGGAAGCCGTTGTCCAGCATCCAGTAGTCGTTGTACATCTTCGACAGGTACTTGTTGCCGGTGTCACAGACGAACACCAGCACGCGCTTGGGCTCGGTCTGTGCGCGGCAGTACTTCAGCGCCGCCGCCAGCAGGGTGCCGGTGGAGGAGCCGCCAAGGATGCCCTCCTTGGCCAGCAGTTCCCGCGCGGTGTGGAAGCTCTCGGCGTCGCTGATCGAATAGGCCTTCTTGACCCGGGTGAAATCGGAGATCGCCGGCAGGAAATCCTCGCCGATACCTTCCACCAGCCAGCTGCCGGACTTCTCGCTGACCGTGCCCTGCTCGATGTACTCGGTCAGGATCGAGCCGACCGGGTCGGCCAGCACCAGTTCGGTGTGCGGCGAGGCGGCGGCGAAGGCGCGCGACAGGCCGGTCATGGTGCCGGAGCTGCCGCAGCCGAACACGATCGCGTCCAGCCGGCCGTCCATCTGCCGCAGGATCTCCGGGCCGGTGCCGAACTCGTGCGCGGCCGGGTTGTCGGGGTTGCCGAACTGGTTGATGAAGTAGGCGCCCGGGGTCTCGGCGGCGATGCGCGCGGCCAGGTCCTGGTAGTACTCGGGATGGCCCTTGGCCACGTCCGAGCGTGTCAGCACCACCTCGGCGCCCATCGCCTTGAGGTTGAAGATCTTCTCCCGGCTCATCTTGTCCGGCACCACCAGGATCAGCTTGTAACCCTTTTGCTGGGCGACCAGGGCCAGGCCGATGCCGGTGTTGCCGGCGGTGCCCTCGACCAGCACCGCGCCGGGCTTGAGATCGCCGCGGCGCTCGGCCGCCTCGATCATCGACAGGCCGATCCGATCCTTGATCGAGCCGCCGGGATTGGCGCTCTCCAGCTTCAGGTACAGCTCGCACACCCCGGTGTCGAGCTTGCTGGCCTTGACGATGGGGGTGTCGCCGATCAGATCGAGTACGGAGGAGTGAATGGCCATCGGGTCCGAATGCGTCGCGCCGCGGCAGCGGCTGGACCGGGCATTATCCGCGCTCGGGGGTGGAAAGTCAGAGAATGCGCGCGGCGGGGACGAAAAAAGCCGCGGTCGCGGCTTTCGGAGGGGATGACGCGGACGGTGGCAAGCCGACGAGGAGGCCAGCCACCGCCCGCGACAAGAGGGAATAGTACGGTCAGTGCGGCTTCTGCTCGTAAAGGCGCAGCAGCTTTTCCTTGGCGGCGAGCTTTTCGCGCTTCATCTGCGCCAGGGTGACATCGTCGATCGGCAGCACGCCGAGCTCGGCGTCCATGCACTTCTTGTCCAAGGTCTTGTGGCGCTGGTAGAGCTGCTTGAACTCCGGATCGGACTTGATCAACGCGTCGATTTCGGTCTGCGGTTGCCCTTCGAACATAGGAATAGCCTCCTTCAGCTAGAAACAAGAACGCCCCGGCCGCTGCGGCACGGGGCGTTGCCTGGGAGCGGAAGCGCGCGAGCCGCCGGCTGCACCGCTGCAACGCCTGGAACCGCGGTTCCTGCGACGTCGGATTGCGGTGCGCGCCACTGCGTCATCGGCTCGAACTCCTCCGTTGGCACCAGGCGGCGGGAGTGCCACCTGGAGTACCGACCCTACGCCTCCCCACCGCCGCGGACAAGAGAAGCAGGCCCGCTTTGCCGCATTCAGTTGCTCGGCGCTCAGGCCCAGGGAAAAACCCCGTTAAACCGCCTGCACAGGGTGCCGTCCGACCTCAGGGCGCGATCACGACGTCGGCCGAGCGGGCCTTGGTCGACGCCCCCTTCTTGCCGACCGCCTGCATCCGGTTGGCGGGCACGCCGCCGCTGACCAAGGCCGCGCGCAGGGCATCGGCGCGCTTCTGCGCCACCCCGGCGTCGGTGTCGTAGGCCTCGACCCGCACCTTGCCCTTGCTGATCTGCAGGTACTGCGACAGGGCCTTGGCCTGGTTGGTGGCATCGCCCGACAGCGCCGCCTTGCCGGCGCCGAAGGCCGCGCCGGAGAAGGTGAAGACCTCGCCGCGCGTCTCGAAGCGCGAGGCCGGCAGCTTGGTGCCGGCGACCAGCTCGGCCTCCTCGCGCGCCAACTTGGCCGCCTTCTGCTGCGCGGCGCTGAGCTTGGCGGTCTGCTGTCCGGCCACGCTGGCCAGGGCCGCATCCGCATCCGCCCGCGCGGCCTGCTCGGCCTCGGCCGCCTGACGCAGGCTCTCGGCCTCCTCGGCCTGGATCTGCGCCTGCACGCGCAGCCGCTCGGCCTCCTGCCGGGCCCGCGCGGCCTCGCGGCGGCTGGCCTCGATCAGCAGGTCGCTGCGGGTCTTCTCCAACTGGTCGACCTGACGACGGGCGATCTCGGCACGGGCCATGGTCTCGGCGATCTCGACCCGGCGCTCGGCCAGGTAGCGCGCTTCGTCGCGTTCCTTGCGCTTGGCGTTGGCGAAGTTGGCCACCGCCTGCTGCGCCTGCAGGCGTTCGTAGGCGGCGACATCGGCGTTCAGCGGATCGGCCTGCAGCGCCACCAGGCGCTGGTTGAGCACGGCCAGTTCCGGGTCGTCCGCGGCCATCGCGCCCAGCGGCGCCAGCAGCAACGCCAGCAGGGCCAGGCGGCGCATTCCGTGCAGGGCGCGGCTCATGGACGACCCTCCCCGGTGCCCAGGGTCTGTTGCAACTGAGCCACCTCGGCCTGGCGTTGCTTCAGTTGCGCATTGGCCACCGCCTCCTCGCTGCGCGCGCGCGCAAGGTCGGCATCGGCGGCCACGCGCAGGGCCAGTTGCGGCGCGGTCTTGCGCTGGCGGCGGTCGAGCGCGGCCTGTTGCGCCTGTTCCAGGCCCTGTCGGGCGCTGGCCAGCAGGTCCGGCGCGTACTGGTCGGCATCGGCCTGGACCGCACGCTGCACCGCCTGCTGCGCGGACAGCAGCTCCGGCGAAGCCACCTGGGCGAACGCGGCCGGCGCGGCGAACAACGCCAATGCGCAGGCCATCACATACTGCTGACAACGGAAGTGTGCGAAGCTAGTTTTCATCTAGGGGGGCCGTGGACGGAGACGTCGGTCACGGCCATTGTCGGAAGCCTGTGGCGCGCTTGCAACGGGCGATTGCGGATCGTTGGGGAACCATTGCGCATGGATATCGGCTATTTCCTGAAGCTGATGACCGAAAAGAACGCCTCGGACATGTTCCTGACCACAGGAGCACCGGTCTATATCAAGATCGAAGGCAAGCTGTATCCGCTCGGCGCCACCGGCCTACCGCCGGGCATGGTCAAGAAGATCGCCTACTCGTTGATGGACGAGGGCCAGGTGCCGCAGTTCGAGCGGGAGCTGGAATTGAACATGGCCATCGCCCTGCAGGACGCCGGGCGCTTCCGCGTCAACGTGTTCAAGCAGCGCGGCGAGGTCGGCATGGTGATCCGCGCGATCCGCAGCAAGATCCCCAGCATCGAGGAACTGCACCTGCCGCAGGTGCTCAAGGACGTGATCATGACCCCGCGCGGACTGGTCCTGGTGGTCGGCTCCACCGGCTCAGGCAAGTCCACCTCGCTGGCGTCGATGATCGACTACCGCAACAGCACCACCACCGGGCACATCCTCACCATCGAGGACCCGATCGAGTACCTGCACAAGCACAAGATGTCCATCGTCAACCAGCGCGAGGTAGGGCTGGACACCCACGCCTTCCACAACGCACTGAAGAACGCGATGCGCGAGGCGCCGGACGTGATCCTGATCGGCGAGATCCTGGACGCGGAGACCATGGAGGCCGCCATCGCCTTCGCCGAGACCGGACATCTGTGCCTGGCCACCCTGCACTCCAACAACGCCGACCAGACCATCGAGCGCATCCTCAACTTCTTCCCCGAGAGCGCGCACAAGAACGTGCTGATGAACCTGTCGCTGAACCTGCGCGCGGTGATCTCGCAGCGCCTGGTCAAGGACAGCAGCGGCCGCCGCCGGCCGGCCTCGGAAGTGCTGCTGAACACGCCGATGATCCGCGACCTGCTGCGCCGTGGCCAGGTCCACGAGATCAAGCAGGCGATGGAGGAGTCGCTGGAGGAAGGCATGGAGACCTTCGACCAGTGCCTGTTCCGCATGGTCAAGCAGGGCCAGATCGAGCAGGAGGAAGCGCTGCGCGCGGCCGACTCGCGCGACGGCCTGGCCCTGAAGTTCCGCCTGTCCGAAGGCGGCAGCGGCGAGCACGATCCCTACGCCGACTACGACAGCGGCCCCAGCGCCGCGCCGCGGATCACCCACGGCTTCGTCTGAGGCGTCGCCGTGTTGTCGTAGGCGCGGTTTCAGCCGCGACCGGGCGTTCGCAGCCGCCTGGTCGAACTGGCCCCGCAGCGACGGCGGCAACGACGGGCCGTAGGTCCAGCGGCGGTCGCCGCGGGTCGCCCTTGCGCGGGCAAACGCCACTTCCACGCAACTTCGCGTCGGGACTGAAGTCCCTCCCACGGTGCACCCAGCGAGTGCACCGCAAGCGCGTGTGGAAGCGACTTCCGTTGCGATGCGTGAAGGCCGAAGTGTCCGGAAAACTGCCGTCGGGACTGAAGTCCCTCCCACAGTGCGCCCAGCGAGTGCGCCGCAAGCGCGTGTGGAAGCGACTTCCGTTGCGACGCGTGAAGGCCGAAGTGTCCGGAAAACTGCAGTCGGGACTGAAGTCCCTCCCACATCCTCATGCTCACCGGCGCGGCAGGGGCTGGTGGCCGACTGGCAGCAGCGGATGCCCGGTCGCGGCTGAAGCCGCTCCTGCGACGATAGTCCCAGCTTACTGCGCGTCGGGCTGGCGTTCCGGGCGCGCCGCGTCGAATGCCGGCAGCGCCAGGCAGGCGCGCTCGATCCGCTCCAGGGTCGGGTAGGCCTGCAGATCCACGCCGAAGCGGCGCGCGTTGTAGAGCTGCGGCACCAGGCAGCAGTCGGCCAGGCCCGGCTGCTCGCCGTGGCAGAAGCGTCCGGTGTCGGGCGACTCGGCCAGCAACTGCTCCAGCGCATCGAAGCCGGTCTGCATCCAGTGCCGCATCCACTCTTCGCGCTCGGGTTGCGGCACGTTCCAGGCGCTCTCGAAGAACTGCGTCACGCGCAGGTTGTTGAGCGGGTGGATGTCGCAGGCGATCAGTTGCGCCAGGCCGCGCACGCGGGCGCGATCGATCGGCGCGTCCGGCAGCAGCGGCGGCTCCGGCCAGCGCTCGTCCAGGTACTCCAGGATCGCCAGCGATTGGCGGATCGGCTGGCCCTCGTGGCACAGGGTCGGCACCAGTTCCTGCGGGTTCAACCGCGCATATTCCGGCGAGTGCTGCTGCCCGCCGTCGCGCACCAGGTGCACCGGCAGCGACTGGTAGGCCAGACGCTTGAGCTCCAGCCCGATGCGCACCCGGTACGCGGCGCTGGAGCGCCAGTAGGTGTAGAGCTGCAGTGCCTCGTCCATGCCCGCCTCCGTCTGCGCAATCGACAACGATACCGGTGGACACCCGGGCTGCGCCGCCGCCGGTCGCCCCGGCACCGCCGCCGGCCGGGTCAGGGCAGCGGCGCCTGCTCGATGCGCTGCTCGATCGCGCCGAAGATGCTCACTCCGTCACGGTCCAGCATCTCGATCCGCACCACGTCGCCGAAGGACATGTACGGCGTGCTCGGCTTGCCGTCGCGCAGCGTTTCCACGGTGCGCTGTTCGGCGAAGCAGGAGGCGCCGCGCGTGGTGTCCTGGTTGGCGATGGTGCCCGAGCCGACCACCGCGCCAGCCGCCAGCGGCCGGGTCTTGGCCGCGTGCGCGACCAGCTGCGCGAAATCGAACTGCATGTCCTCGCCCGCTTCCGGCGCGCCGAACCAGGCGCCGTTGATGTGGGTCAGCAGCGGCAGGTGCACCTTGTTGCCCTGCCAGGCCTCGCCCAGTTCGTCGGGAGTGACGAACACCGGCGACAGCGCCGAACGCGGCTTGGACTGCACGAAGCCGAAGCCCTTGGCCAGTTCCGGCGGAATCAGGTTGCGCAGCGACACGTCGTTGACCAGGCCGATCAACTGGATGTGCGCGGCGGCCTGCGCCGGGCTGACCGCCATCGGCACGTCGTCGGTGACCACCACGATCTCGGCTTCCAGGTCGATGCCGTAGTCCTCGCTGACCACCTTGACCGCATCGCGCGGGCCGTAGAAGCCGGCGCTGACCGCCTGGTACATCAGCGGGTCGGTGTAGAAGCTCTCCGGCACCTCGGCGCCGCGCGCGCGGCGCACGCGCTCGACGTGCGGCAGGTAGGCGCTGCCGTCGAGGAATTCGTAGGCGCGCGGCAGCGGTGCCGCCAGCGCGGCCATGTCCAGGTCGAACTGGCCGTCGGCGCTGCCGTCGTTGAGCGACTCGGACAGCGCGTTCAGGCGCGGGGCGAGGTTGCTCCAGTCCTCCAGCGCGCGCTGCAGGGTCGGCGCGATGCCGGTGGCGCGCACGGCGCGGGTCAGATCGCGGGACACGACGATCAGGGTGCCGTCGCGACCGCCTTCCTTCAGAGAACCTAGCTTCATGTCCGTCCAGTGCTGGGGGCTGAGCCGGCGATTGTACGGCCAGACGGCGGCTTGGTTTCAACTGAAACGGACTCGCATTTTGTGCAGCGCGCCAATTCAGGTACACTATTTCGGTCTGCATGCGGCCGTCCGTTTCCCTCAGGGACCGCCGGCGAGGCCAGGATCGCAACGATCCGACTCGCCCGCCCCGCCCGACGCCTTTCGTGGTGCCGACGAACCCCAGCCTCGCGCTGCGGGTTGATCCACCCTCTCGCAGCGCGGTTCACGGGAACGCTCCGAGCCTCACCTACTTGCGCCTGCGCGCCGGGTCCGTCCCGGCGTCGGCGCGTTATCCGGAGCATTCTCATGTCGTTCGAATCCCTGGGCCTTGCGCCCTTCCTGCTGCGCGCGTTGGCCGAGCAGGGCTACGAAACCCCCACCCCGATCCAGGCGCAGGCCATTCCCGTCGCCCTGGAAGGCCATGACCTGATGGCCGGCGCGCAGACCGGCACCGGCAAGACCGCCGCGTTCGGCCTGCCGCTGCTGCAGCACCTGGGCACTTCGCCGCAGTCGGTGGGCCCCGGCCCGCGCAAGCCGCGCGCGCTGATCCTGACCCCGACCCGCGAACTGGCCACCCAGGTCCACGACAGCCTGCGCGGCTACAGCAAGTACCTGCGCATCCCCAGCACCACCATCTACGGCGGCGTGGGCATGGGCAACCAGCTCGACGCGCTGCGCCGCGGCGTGGACCTGCTGATCGCCTGCCCGGGCCGCCTGCTCGACCACCTCGAGCGCCGCAGCGTGGACCTGTCGGGCATCGAGATTCTGGTGCTGGACGAAGCCGACCGCATGCTCGACATGGGCTTCCTGCCGTCGATCAAGCGCATCCTCGCCAAGCTGCCCAAGCAGAACCGGCAGACCCTGCTGTTCTCGGCCACCTTCGAGGAAGGCATCAAGCAGCTGGCCCGCGAGTTCATGCACGACCCGCAGGAAATCCAGGCCACCCCGAGCAACACCGTGGCCGACACCATCACCCACCGCGTGCATCCGGTGGACGGTGCGCGCAAGCGCGAACTGCTGCTGCACCTGCTGGCCGCCGACTCGCGCAAGCAGACCCTGGTGTTCGCCCGCACCAAGCACGGCGCCGACAAGCTGACCATGTTCCTGGACAAGTCCGGGTTGAAGACCGCGGCGATCCATGGCAACAAGAGCCAGGGCCAGCGCCTGCGCGCATTGAGCGACTTCAAGGCCGGCCGCATCACCGTGCTGGTGGCGACCGACATCGCCGCGCGCGGCATCGACATCGACCAGCTGCCCAAGGTCATCAACTACGACCTGCCGATGGTCGCCGAGGACTACGTGCACCGCATCGGCCGCACCGGCCGCAACGGTTCGACCGGCGAGGCGATCTCGCTGGTGGCGCAGGACGAGGCCAAGCTGCTGCGCGCGATCGCACGCATGCTCAAGCGCGAGATGGACATCCGCGACGTGCCGGGCTTCGAGCCGGTCACGCCGATCCGCTGGGGCAACAACAACCCGCCGGACGAGCGTCCGGGCGGCCAGCGTCCGCCGCGTCGCGGCAGCCACGCCCGTCGCGGCCATGGCGATGCGCCGGCGCACGCGCATGCGCACGCCGGCAGCAAGAAGCCCGGCGGCAGCCACGCCGACGGCGCCCGCCGCCAGGGCCAGGGCCGCCGCCACGGCAACGGCGGCGGCAACCGCCCCGCCGCGCCGCGCTGATCCGTCCGCGGCCACGCGCTGCGCACGCACTCGGGCCGCCCTTCGGGGCGGCCTTTTTTGTCCGCTCCACCCGGACATCGTGCGTCTGTCGCCGCCCCCTGCGGCACGCCACTGTCTTCCGTTTCGCGCGCCCCGCATCGCGCCATGCCGCTCCGCCCCCTGACCGTACAATGCCGCCCATGGATATCTTCAAAGTCTTCACCCTCGAAGCCGCGCACCGCCTGCCCAACGTGCCGCCCGGCCACAAGTGTGCGCGCCTGCACGGGCACTCGTTCCGCATCGAGCTGCACGTCAGCGGCGAACCCGGCGCCGAGAGCGGCTGGGTGATGGATTTCGGCGACATCAAGGCGGCGTTCCGCCCGCTCTACGACCAGCTCGACCACCATTACCTCAACGACATCGAGGGCCTGGACAATCCCACCAGCGAGCGTCTGGCGGTGTGGATCTGGGACCGGCTCAAGCCGGCGTTGCCGCTGCTCAGCGAAGTGGTGGTGCACGAGACCTGCACCTCCGGCTGTCGCTATCGCGGGCCGGGTTGAAGAAGGCCGGGAATGGGGAATGGGGATTCGGGAATCGTAAGGGCGGCACCGCGCCGGCTGAGGGTTCGCGTGCTGCCCGCCTTGCGTCGTTGCGCATCTGGCGCTTTCCAGGCCCGCAGAGGCGTCCGGCAAGGGCTGGCGGAATTGCGCCAAGTAATTGATCAGAAAAGCAGTTTGAACGAATCCTGAGCGGCTTCAGAAAATTTTGTTGCATCGCAGCAGAATGAGCGTATGTTGCACTGCAACAGCAGTCGGCATTCCAACGGAGTTGCATGATGTCCGCTCAATTCAACGATCAGTTCAGCAGCTACACCCAGCAGTTCGCCGCCGCCGCGGCGCGTGCCAACCGCCTGGCGCTGGAGAGCGCCGAGAGCGTGTTCGGCGTGCAGTTGAAGACCTTCGAGAAGAACGTGTCGGCCACCACCGGCTTCCTCGGCGAGCTGACCGAGGCGCGCGATCTGGGCACCGTGCAGGCGCTGTGGCCGAAGGGCCTGCAGATCGCCCGCGACAACTTCGAGCGGCTGGCCACGGCCAACCAGGAAGTGTTCGGCCTGGGCCTGAAGGCCTCCGAAGCCATCGGCCAGCTCGCCAAGCACCAGTTCGAAGCGGCGACCGAACAGGCCGCGCCGAAGGCCAAGCCCGCCGCCAAGTAACACTAGTTTTCGACGTCGCTGCGGTTCGCCGCCCGACGCACGCTCGGTCTGCATGGGTCCCTCCCCCCGTGCAACCCAAGGCCCGGTAGATCCCTCCCTCTACCGGGCCTTTTTTATGGGCGGGATTCGGGAGTGGGGATTCAGGATTGGTTGATCGCGTGCGTCTTGGCGTTCCTGTCTTTCCTGATGAGAGAGGCTTCAGCTCCGGTGCTTTGCCAGAAGCCGGTAGATCGCCTCTTCGACCGGGCTTCTCCATGCGCTTGCTTCGGGAGTGAAACCCGGCATTCGGGATCAGCCCATCTTGCGGATCCTGGACGCCCTGCTCTTGTGGGAGGGGCTTCAGCCCCGACGCGGCATCGGTCAGGCGTCGGGACTGAAGTCCCTCCCACAAAAGCCGGCAGCGCAGTGCCACCGGCAGTTGCTCAGCCCGGCGACATGCCCGCCCACGGCTGGAATTCCGCTGCCAACTGCTCGGCCTGCGGTTGCGGCCGGTACGGCAGGCGCCCCCAGCACGGCATCGGCAACCGCGCGCGCAGCATCGCCATGTTGTCGTCGATGCGGTCCATCGCCGGGTCGATCTCGTTGCCGATCCAGCCGATGCACTGCAGGCCATCGGCGGCGATCGCCGCGGCGCTGAGCCGGGCGTGGTTGAGGCAGCCCAGGCGCAGGCCGACCACCAGCACCACCGGCAGCCGCAGCGCGCGCGCCAGATCGGCCTGGTCCAGCGTCGCCGACAGCGGCGCCGCCCAGCCGCCCACGCCCTCCACCACCACCACGTCGGCCTGCGCGCGCAGGCGGTCGAACGCGGCCGCGATCGGCGCCAGCTCCAGCTGCACGCCGGCATCGGCGGCGGCCAGTTCCGGCGCCAGCGGCAGCGGCAGCGCGTACGGATTGAGATCGTCATAGGCCGGCCGCGGCGCGCTCGCCTCCTGCAGCGCCAGCGCGTCCTCGTTGCGCCAGCCGTCGGCCTCGCGCGCGCAACCGCTGGCCACCGGCTTCATGCCCACCGCGCGCTGGCCGCGCGCGCGCAGGGCGTGCAGCAGCGCGGTGCTGGCGATGGTCTTGCCGATGCCGGTATCGGTGCCGGTGACGTAGAAGGCGGGAACAGCCATGCGAAACCCTGTCGGTTGGCCGGCGGGACGCGCGGCGGCGCGCAGGATAGCCGGGTGCGTCGCGCGCGTCAGCCGCCGCGGTGCCGGCGGACGCAGCGCGCTGCTAGACTCGCGCGATGTTCGCCTCGTCCTCGCTCACCGGCAGCAAGCCGGAACAGTACGCCCAGTTGCTCGACCAGGCCCGTGCCCTGGTCGCCGGGGAGCCCGACCGCATCGCCAATGCCGCCAACCTGGCTGCGCTGGTGTATCACGCGCTGCCGCGGCTGAACTGGGTCGGTTTCTACTTCTACGACGGCAAGGAACTGGTGGTCGGCCCGTTCCAGGGCCTGCCCGCGTGCGTGCGCATTCCGCTGCACAAGGGCGTGTGCGGTGCGGCCGCCAGCAGCGGCCAGACCCAGCGCATCGACGACGTGGAGGCGTTCCCCGGGCACATCGCCTGCGATGCGGCCTCGCGATCGGAACTGGTGGTGCCACTGCTGCGCGACAGTGCGCTGGTCGGCGTGTTCGACCTGGACAGCCCCGACCTCGCCCGCTTCGACGCCGACGACCAGCGCGGCCTGGAAGCGATCGCCCAGGTCTTCGTCGACAGCCTGCGATGAGTACCACCAAGCTGCGCAACATCGGCCCCAAGAGCGCGGCCTGGCTGCGCCAGGTCGGCGTGCGCACGCAGCAGGACCTGGAGGCGGCCGGCGCGGTCGGCGCCTTCGTCAGGGTCAAGCGCGCCGGCTTCAAGCCCAGCCTCAACCTGCTGTATTCGCTGGAAGGCGCGCTCAGCGGCTGCCACTGGCAGGAACTGTCCGAGGCACGCCGCGCGCAGTTGCTGGGCGAACTTGAGATCGCAACGGCGGCGCTGCCGGCGCAGCGCGGCCTGCCGGTCGCCGGGCCGGTGGCGACCACCCACTTCGACCGCGACGACACGCGCGACGACGACGCTGCCGACGGCGCCTACGCGCACGACACGCACGACACGCCGATGGGCGACCGGCACGGCGACGACGACGGCCACGGCACTCACGCCGACTGAGCCGCGCAGCCAGCGGCGATCGCGTACAATCGCGCCGCTTCAAGGTGACCCACCGGCTCCGGCCAGCGGGTTGAAACGGGAAGCCGGTGCGTCTTGCGACAAGGCCGGCGCTGCCCCCGCAACGGTAAGCGATCCGCGCTGACGACCTGCGCCACTGTGCCCTGGGCATGGGAAGGCGTCGCAGCCGGGAGGTCCGCCTCCCCGATCGCGAGCCCGGAGACCGGCCTTGCAGTTCACTGGTTGCGATGCGGAGGGCGTCGCGGCGTGCCGCGCCGTGTCCGGCGCCGTCCGCTTGCACCTTCCGTTCGCGACTCCCTTGCCGTCACAGCGCGCAGCCGCGCGCCGGAGTTGCCACCCATGTCGTCCCGCCTGCTTTCGGTCGCGATCGCGTCCGCCCTGTCCCTGCCCGCGCTGGCCCACGCCGCCGATGCCGCCACCGACCTCGACCAGGTCCTGGTCACCGCCACCCGCACCCAGATTTCGGTGGAGGACAGCGTGGTGCCGGCGCAGGTCATCGACCGTGCCGAGATCGAGCGCAGCCAGGCCACCTCGCTGGCGCAGCTGCTGCAGGGCCGCGCCGGCATCGGCTTCTCCAACCAGGGCGGCCTGGGCAAGCTGACCACGCTGAACCTGCGCGGCAGCGAGTCGGACCACGTGCTGGTGCTGGTGGACGGCGTGCGCATCGGCTCGGCCAGCGCCGGCCTGGCCGCGTTCCAGGACCTGCCGCTGAGCCAGATCGAGCGCATCGAGATCGTGCGCGGCCCGCGCTCGAGCCTGTACGGCTCCGACGCGATCGGCGGCGTCATCCAGATCTTCACTCGCCGCGGCGGCCAGGGCTTCCAGCAGAACCTGAGCCTGGGCGGCGGCAGCCACGGCCTGCGCGAGGCCGGCGCCGGCTTCAGCAACCGCGGCGAGCGCGGCTGGCTGGCCGTGCAGGGCGGCTACCAGAAGACCGACGGCATCAATGCCTGCAACGGCTCGGCCACGCTGTTCGCCGGCTGCTTCGTCGACCAGCCCGACCGCGACGGCTACCGCAACGTCTCGCTGAGCGCGCGCGGCGGCTACGCGCTGACCGACACGCTGCGCATCGAAGGCCAGGCGCTGAACATCGACAGCCGCAACGAGTACGACGGCGACGCGCTGTTCGCCGGCAACGAGGCCGACAACACCCAGCAGGTGTTCAGCGGCAAGCTCGACTGGACGCCCTCCGATCGCCTGCACCTGGCCGCGCAACTGGGCCGCAACGTCGACGACGCCGACAGCTACTACCGTGCGCCGGGCGCACGCACCCGCAGCTTCGTCAGCACCTTCGACAGCCGCCGCGACACCGCCGCGCTGCAAGGCGACATCACGCTGGCCGAAGGCCATCTGCTCAGCGTCGGCAGCGACTGGCAGCGCGAGCACGTTGCCAGCAGCACCGCCTTCGACGTCGACAGCCGCGACAACACCGGCGTGTTCGCCGAGTACCAGGGCCGTTTCGGCGCGCAGCAGGTGCAGGCCAGCGTGCGCAGCGACGACAACGAGCAGTTCGGCGAGCACACCACCGGCAGCCTCGGCTGGGGCCTGGCGCTGGACCATGGCCTCAAGCTCACCGCCAGCGTCGGCACCGGCTTCAAGGCGCCGACCTTCAACGACCTGTACTACCCGTTCGCCGGCAATCCGGAACTGAAGCCGGAGCGCTCCAAGAGCGGCAACCTCGGCATTGCGCAGTATGCCGACAGCTGGAACTGGACCTTCAACGCCTACGAGACCCGGGTGAAGGACCTGATCTCCTACGACGCGGTCAGCTTCCTGCCGGTCAACGTGGACGAGGCGCGCATCCGCGGCGCCGAACTGACCGGCTATGCGTTGCTGGCCGGCTGGGAACTGTCGGCGCAGCTGAGCCACACCGACCCGCGCAACCGCAGCGACGGCGGCAACCGCGACAACTGGCTGGCGCGCCGCGCGCAGAACACCGCGCGCCTGGACGTGGACCGCGGCATCGGCCCGGTCAAGCTCGGCGTCAGCGTGTTCGGCAGCGGCCACCGCTTCGACGACGCGGCCAACCGCGTGCGCCTGGCGGGCTACGGCACCGTCGACCTGCGCGTGGAGTACGCGTTCACCCCGGACTGGACGCTGCAGGCCAAGGCCAGCAACGTGTTCGACCGCGACTACCAGACGGTGAACTGGTACAACCAGCCGGGTCGCGAATACGCGCTGACCCTGCGCTACGCGCCGGCAGCGCGCTGAGCCGGCGTCCCGCGCTGCGCCGATGGCGTGGCGCGGGACGACAGTGCGGAAACCACGCGTCTTTTTTTGTAGGAGCGGCTTCAGCCGTGATCGGCTTTCCCGGGAAAGCCTGTCGCGGCTGAAGCCGTTCCTACGAAAGGCGGCATGTGCGAACACAGCGGATATAGATGCGCGCATTCTCAAAGCAGACATGCGCGACGCACGCACACGTGGTCACTCGCGATAAGACCGCTGGCTGCCGAACGCAAACAGCCTCCCTCGTGCTCATGCATCGCGGCACAAACCTGACAGTTCAGCGACCGCTGCGCGCCCGGACCCTCACCCCAACCCCTCTCCCGGGGGGAGAGGGGCTTACTGCGTCATCGGCTGAAGCCGCTCCTGCAAGCGCATCCCGGTCTTTGCGCTACACCGCAGTGTTTGGATCGCCGTCGTATCAGCGCAGCTGCAGCAGCTCGCGCAAATCATCCATCAGCAACACCACGTCGGCCGTGGCCAGATCCAGATCGCGCGGATAGCCGTAACGCACCAGCGCCACCGGCATGCCGGCGGCGTGGCCGGCCTGCAGGTCGGTCCCCGAATCGCCGACCATCAGGCAGCGCGCCGGCGGCTGCGCGAACTGCTGCGCCAGGTGCAGCAGCGGCGCCGGGCTGGGCTTGCGCTCGGGCAGGCTGTCGCCGCCGAGCACCGCAGAGAACAGATCGGCCACGCCCAGATGGCGCAACAACGGCGGCACCATCGCCGACGGCTTGTTGGTGCACAGCGCCAGCGTCACGCCATCCGCATGCAACTGCGTCAGCGCCTCGGCCGCACCCGGATACAGCCGCGGACTGCGCAACAGGCATTCGGCGTAGTGACGCATGAAGGTCGGCATCACCGTCTCGAGTGGCGTGGCGTCGCCGGCATGCCGCCAGGCGCTCTCGACCAGTTTGCGCACGCCCTCGCCGATCCAGCCGAGCACGGTCGCCTCCGGCACGCGCGGCAGGCCGAAGTCGGCCAGGGTACGGTTCAACGCCTCGGCGATGTCGGCGCCGCTGTCGACCAGGGTGCCGTCCAGGTCGAACACCACCAATGCATAAGGAAATGTCATGTCGTGCCAACACAGGGGGACAAGTGCGCATTGTAGGTGGCGCAATGTCGGACGCGGTTGCGACGCGCGCGCGCGACGCGTGCCCTGCCTTCGCTGGCACGCGATTGCGACCACGCCACGCCCGCTGCGGCAGCGCCGTGACGGCGACCGAGCGCGCGAACCGCGCTCACGCGATCCATCCCGACCCGAGTCAACCGCTCGATCCCTGCGCTCGCGCGCACGACACCCGAGAACATCACCGGTTGGCGATCCCCACCCATGTTTCAATCCACGCATCCGTGGGGACGCGACCAGGTCGATCCGCGTGCCGGAGGATGAAGTCGCTGTTGCAACCCGAGCAGCATGCCCCTGTGGGAGGGACTTCAGTCCCGACGCGGGAGCGACGGCCAGGTTCTCGGCCTGCACCCACATCCCATGGTTGTTTCAACACACGCACACGAGAGTGTGCGACCGCTGACGCTGTGCCTGCTGACCGACTCGATGTGCTTTCAATCCACGCCCCCGCAAGGGCGCGACACAGACCCGCCGTCGCCGCACCGTAACCCCACGTGTTTCAATCCACGCACCGCTCAGGGCGCGACGATAGAGGGTACGACAGTCTCCCGTGGCACACGTTCCCATGCAATCAGCCGGGAAGGCACTATCCCAGGCGACGCCACCGCCTCAACCGAACAAGCGCCCCTGCGCCTGCCCCGGCTCGCGCTCGTGGAAGCCGGACAGGCCGACGCCGACCAGGCGGTAGCGGGTGGATGCCGGCAGGTCCACCCGCTCGCGCAGCGCCAGGGCGATGTCGATCAAGGCCTGCAGCGAGTCCGGCGGTTGCTCCGGGGTGAAGCTGCGGGTGAGGATGCGGAACTGCGCGGTCTTCAGCTTCAGCACCACGGTGCGCGCGATGCGCTCGGTGCGGCGGGTGGCGTTCCAGGTCTTCTCGGCCAGTTGCCGGATCGCCGGCTCCAGCGCCTCCAGCGCCAGGTCTTCGGCGAAGGTGTCCTCGGAGGAGATCGACTGCACCGGCTGGTCCGATTCCACCGGGCGCTCGTCGATGCCGCGCGCGCGCTGGTACAGGCGCAGGCCGAAGCTGCCGAAGCGCGCTTCCAGTTCCGCCTCGCTGCGCGCGCGCAGATCGCCGACGGTGGCGATGCCCAGTTCCGCCAGCTTGGCCTCCATCACCTTGCCCACGCCGGGCACCTTGTTCACCGGCAATGGCGTCAGGAACGCTTCCACGCGATGCGGGCGGATCACGAACTGGCCGTCGGGCTTGCGCCAGTCCGAGGCGATCTTGGCCAGGAACTTGTTCGGTGCGATGCCGGCCGAGGCGGTCAGTTCGGTTTCGGCGCGGATCTGCGCGCGGATGGTCTGGGCGATCTCGGTGGCGGTGCGCAATTCGCCCTTGGGCTCGGTGACGTCCAGGTAGGCCTCGTCCAGCGACAGCGGCTCGATCAGGTCGGTATGACGCTGGAAGATCTCGCGCACCTGCCGCGACACCGCCTTGTAGCGGGCGAAATCCGGCGGCACGAAGACCGCGTCCGGGCACAGCCGCTCGGCACGCAGCGCCGGCATCGCCGAGCGCACGCCGAACACGCGCGCCTCGTAGGAGGCGGCGCACACCACCGAGCGCATGCCGCGCCAGGCCACCACCACCGGCTTGCCGCGCAGCGCAGGATCGTCACGCTGCTCCACGGACGCGTAGAACGCGTCCATGTCGACGTGAATGATCTTGCGCATCGACCCCATACCCTACGCCTGCGAACGGTGTGCGCATGATAAGCCCCGCGCTGCGCACGGACTGAGAATGCGCGCCTTGATCCGGCGCAGTGCGCGCGCCACCGCCGCTGCCGACACTACGCGTGCGTACGGATAAAACGTTTGATTGAACGCGCGAAGCTCATGCACTCTTGCGCGCCTCGACTGTCTCGCCTGGGAATGTTCCGCTCATGAGTCGTCTGTCCTCCTATTCGCGCGAGCAATTGCTCGCCAGCGCACGCGGCGAGTTGTTCGGCGCCGACGCCGCGCGCCTGCCCAACGATCCGATGCTGATGTTCGACCGCATCGTCGCCATCGACGAGACCGGCGGCGCGCACGGCAAGGGCGTGATCCGCGCCGAACTGGATATCCGCCCGGACCTGTGGTTCTTCGGCTGCCATTTCATCGGCGATCCGGTGATGCCCGGCTGCCTGGGCCTGGATGCGATGTGGCAGTTGACCGGCTTCTTCCTGACCTGGCTGGGCGCGCCCGGCCGCGGCCGCGCGCTGGGCGTGGGCGAAGTGAAGTTCACCGGGCAGGTGCTGCCCACCGCCAAGCAGGTGGTGTACGAGATCGACATCAGCCGGGTGATCAACCGCAAGCTGGCGATGGCGGTGGCCGACGGCCGCATGTCGGTGGACGGGCGCGAGATCTATACCGCCAAGGACATGCGGGTGGGCCTGTTCACGTCGACGGAGGCGTTCTGATGCGGCGCGTGGTCATTACCGGAATGGGCATCACGTCGTGCCTGGGCAACGATCTGGACAGCGTGTCGCGCGCCTTGCGCGAAGGCCGCGCCGGCATCCGCCATAACCCGCAGGCGGTCGAGGCCGGCCTGCGCAGCCAGATCGGCGGCGATGTGCAGTTGGACCTGGACGCGGCGATCGACCGCAAGCTCAAGCGCTTCATGGGCGACGCCTCGGCCTACGCCTACCTGGCGCTGCGCGATGCGCTGGCCGATGCCGGCCTGGACGAGGCGGCGATCAGCGACCCGCGGATCGGCCTGATCGCCGGCTCCGGCGGCGGCTCCAGCCATTGGCAGGTGGAAGCGGCGGACCTGCTGCGCAACCGCGGCGTGCGCAAGGTCGGCCCGTACATGGTGCCGCGCACGATGTGTTCGGCGGTGTCGGCAAGCCTGGCCACCGCGTTCAAGATCAAGGGCGTGAGCTACTCGTTGTCGGCCGCATGCGCGACCTCGGCGCACTGCATCGGCGCGGCGGCGGACCTGATCCGCCACGGCCAGCAGGACGTGATGTTCGCCGGCGGCGGCGAAGAGCTGGACTGGACCATGAGCCTGATGTTCGACGCGATGGGCGCATTGTCCACCGGCTTCAACGACACGCCGGCGGTGGCCTCGCGACCCTACGACGCCGCGCGCGACGGCTTCGTCATCGCCGGCGGCGGCGGCATGCTGGTGCTGGAGGACTACGAGCACGCGGTGGCGCGCGGCGCGCGCATCCACGCCGAACTGGTCGGCTACGGCGTGACCTCCGACGGCGCCGACATGGTGGCCCCGTCCGGCGAAGGCGCGGTGCGCTGCATGCACATGGCGCTGCAGGGCGTGGACGCGCCGATCGACTATCTCAACACCCATGGCACCTCGACGCCGCTGGGCGATGTCACCGAGCTGGATGCGGTGCGCGCGGTGTTCGGCGATGCGGTGCCGCCGCTGTCCTCGACCAAGGCGCTGTCCGGGCATTCGCTGGGCGCGGCGAGCGTGCACGAGGCGATCTACTGCCTGCTGATGCTGCGCGACGGCTTCATCGCCGGCTCGGCCAATATCGACACGCTGGATCCGCGCGCCGAGGGGTTCCCGATCGTGCGCGAGAGCCGCGACGCGGACTTGCGCACGGTGATGTCCAACAGCTTCGGCTTCGGCGGCACCAACGCCGCGCTGGTGTTCGCCAAGACCTGACCGTACCCAGGCCGCACGGCGCCTTTGAGGGCGCCGTGGCGCGGCTCAGCGTTCCAGTTGCTTCACGTCGTGTCGCCCGGCGGCCTCGTTCTTGTGCGGTTCCGGCTTGGCCGGTGGCGCTGAGGGCGGAGGCAGAGGCGGAGGCGGCGGAGGTGGTGGCGGTGGTGGTGGCGAACTCGGCTTCGGTGGATGCCGCTCGATCCACTGGATCGTCGCCGGCGACGGCGGCCAGGATGGCGATGCCGATGGCGCAGACGCAGGCGGCGGCACCGGCTGCAGTCCCATCGATTCGCGCTGGCGGCGGTCGCTGTCCTGGCGTTGCAACTCCTTCGCCAGTTCCTTGTTGTAGCGGGGATTGAGCGCGTCCGGCGGCGGGATCTGATGCATCCGTTCGCCCGGCGGCGTCCATGCCGGCGTGGCGCTCACGGCCTCGGACGCGGACGCCTGCGGTGGAGGGGGCGCCCGCCATTGCGGCGCCAACTGCCGCTGCAGCGGTGCCGGGATCTGCGCTGGACCAGCGGCAGTCGCCGCGCTTTCCAGCGGGCGGTAACGCGCGCGTTCGCGTGCCCACGGCTGGCCGCGATAGTGCGTGTCCCAGTAGCGGTCCAGCGCGAAGCCGACCGTGGGCACACCGAGCGAGGCACCGGGCGCGACGCCCTGCCCCTGTTCGTGAAAGTCGATTGCACCAGCCGGCAGCCAGCCGCGTTTCTCGCGCCAGCTGACATCGCACCAGGCCCAGTCCCGTGTGCAGCCATGCACCTGCAACGCGTCGTCGGTGGCCGGCGTGGCCACGCGCGGATACTCCGGCGCCGGGCCGGCGCGCAGACTGGCGCCGATGCGAACCGTGCCGCTGCCGTCCTGCGCCAATGCCGGCGCGGCCATGCCCAACAGCAACGGCGTCCACCACCCTGCTCGCTTCATGCGGTCCTCCTTGTGCAGTGCGGCAGTGCCCTGCGCCGCGATCGCGGCGGCGAAGATCGACGTGCCGCTGTGCTGTGTTCTAGCACAGAGGAGCTGGGATTCGGGATTGGGGATTGGGGATGACCAGCCTGCGGCTGTTGAAAGCCGGGAATCGGGAACCGGGACGGCAGCGTAGTCCGCGGAGCACAATCGCTGCAAAGCGATCCAGTGCGCCGATAAAAAACAGCTGCTTTTGTGGGAGGGGCTTCAGCCCCGACGGGCTTTCCCGGGAAAGCCCGTCGGGGCTGAAGCCCCTCCCACAATGCAATCGCAACCACTACGCCTGCGCAGGAAAATCTCGAATCCCGGTTCTCAACGGCCGCAGGCTGGTCATCCCCAATCCCCAATCCCCAATCCCGGCTTATCCGGCCATGCCGCTGTGCCGCAGCAACGCCTCCAGCTCCGGCGCACGGCCGCGGAAGGCAGTGAAGTTCTCCAGCGCCGGGCGGCTGCCGCCGCGCGAGAGGATCTCGCGCAGGAAGCGCGCGCCGGTGTCTGCCAACTGATCCGGCGCTTCCTCGAATGCGGCATAGGCGTCGGCGCTGAGCACCTCGGCCCACTTGTAGCTGTAGTAGCCGGCCGCATAGCCGCCGGCGAAGATGTGGTTGAACTGGTGCGGGAAGCGGTTCCAGGCCGGCGGCCGGTTCACCGCCACGGCGTCGCGCACGCGCTCGAGCAACTGCAGCACGCTGTCGGCCTGCGCATCGAAGTCGTGGTGCAACTGCATGTCGAACAGCGCGAACTCGAGCTGGCGCACGGTGAACATGCCGCTCTGGTAGTTCTTCGCCGCCAGCATCTTGTCGAACAGTGCGCGCGGCAGCGGTTCGCCGCTGTCCACGTGCGCGGTCATCGCCTGCAGGCGCGGCCATTCCCAGCAGAAGTTCTCCATGAACTGGCTGGGCAGTTCCACCGCGTCCCACTCCACGCCGTTGATGCCGGCCACGCCCAGTTCGCCGACCTGGGTCAGCAACTGGTGCAGGCCATGGCCCATCTCGTGGAACAGGGTGGTGACCTCGTTGTGGGTGAAGGTGGCCGGCTTGCCGTCGCTGCCGCGGCCGAAATTGCACACCAGGTACACCAGCGGGGTCTGCACGCCGTCGGCGCGCTCGCGGCGGTTGCGGCAGTCGTCCATCCAGGCGCCGCCGCGCTTGCCTTCGCGTGCGTACAGATCCAGGTAGAACTGCCCGATCAGGCGCCCCTGCGCGTCGCTGAGGCGGAAGAAGCGCACGTCCGGATGCCACACCGGCGCGCTGTCGGCCTCCACGCGCAAGCCGTACAGGTCGTGGATCAGGCCGAACAGGCCGTCCAGCACCTTGGGCTCGGTGAAGTAGCGCTTCACGTCCTGCTCGGAGAAGCTGTAGCGCGCCTGCTTGAGCTTTTCGCCGGCATAGGCCAGATCCCAGGCTTCCAGCGTGTCCAGGCCCAGGTGCTCGCGAGCGAATGCCTCCAGTTCGGCGCGGTCGCGCTGCGCGTAGGGCTTGGCGCGTGCGGCCAGATCGTGCAGGAAGTCCAGCACCTGCGCCGGATCCTGCGCCATCTTCGTCGCCAGCGAATACTCGGCGTAGCTGGCGAAGCCGAGCAGCGCCGCCAGTTCGCCGCGCAGGGCTAGGATGCGGCCGATCGCCGCGCTGTTGTCCAGCGCCGCATCGCCGAACTCCGAGGCGCGGATCGCGTTGGCGCGGTACAGCGTCTCGCGCAGGGCGCGGTCTTCGGCGTACATCTGCACCGGCAGATAGCAGGGCATCTGCAGGGTCAGCTTCCAGCCTGTCTGGCCGTCGCGTTCGGCCGCCGCACGCGCGGCGGCGATGCTGTCCTCGGGCAGGCCGGCCAGGCGCGCCGGGTCGTCGACCAGCAGCGACCACGCGTCGGTGGCATCGAGCACGTTCTGCGAGAACTTGGCCGACAGCGCCGACAGTTCTTCCTGGATCGCGGCGAAGCGCTGCTTGTCGGCCTCGCCCAGTTCGGCGCCGCCCAGGCGGAAATCGCGCAGCGCGTTGTCCAGCACCTTGCGCTGCGCCGAGCCGAGCGCGGCCGCGTCCGGCGATTGCGCCAGCGTGCGGTACTGCGCGAACAGCGCCAGGTTCTGTCCCAGCGCGCTGGAGAAGCGCGTCACCTTGGGCAGGTTGGCGTTGTAGGCCTCGCGCAGCGCCGGCGTGTTGACCACCGCCTGCAGGTGGCTCACCTGGCCCCAGGCACGCCACAGGCGCTCGGTGGCGTCGTCCAGCGGCGCCACGAAGCTGTCCCAGCGCACCGGCGCCACCGTCTCGGCGGCGGCCACGGCGGCCTCGGCCTGCGCCAGCAGCGTGTCGATCGCCGGGCCGATGTGCTCGGGCTGGATCGCATCGAAGCGCGGCAGGCCGGAAAAATCGAGCAGGGGATTGGTCATCGCGGAAGTCTCGGTAGCGGGGGAAAGACCGGCGCGGCCGGCCACGAAAAGCAGATGGCGGTCAGTCCAGCGCAGCACAAGGCAGCGGCGGCAGGCCGGCGCCGGCCACCGCCGCGGCCAGCTGCGCATCGGCCTGCTCCACGTCGATGCCCTGCTCGGCGTACCACTGCGGCCGGTAGTAGCTGTGCCCGTAGCGCTCGCCGCTGTCGCACAGGATGGTGACGATGGCGCCGCTGCGGCCCTGTTCGCGCATGCGCGTGGCCGCCTGCAGCACGCCGACGAAGTTGGTGCCGGTGGAGCCGCCCACGCGCCGGCCCAGGCGCGCGCTGACGTAGCGCATCGCCGCCAGGCTCAGCGCGTCGGGCACCTTGACCATCGCATCCACGCAACTGGGGATGAAGCTCGGCTCCACCCGCGGCCGGCCGATGCCTTCGATGCGCGAGCCGCCGGTGCTTTCCAGGCCGGCATAGTCGCGCCCGGCCAGCGCCTCGCGGTAGCCGTCGAAGAACAGCGACACTTCCGGATCCGCGCACAGGATGCGGGTGGGATGGCGCCGGTAGCGCACGTAGCGCCCGAGCGTGGCCGCGGTGCCGCCGGTGCCGGGGCTGCACACGATCCAGGCCGGAATCGGATGCGGCTCCTCCTGCATCTGCCGGAAGATCGACTCGGCGATGTTGTTGTTGGCGCGCCAGTCGGTGGCGCGTTCGGCGTACAGGAACTGGTCCATGAAGTGGCCACCGGTCTCGCGCGCCAGCTGCACCGAATCGGCATGCAGGTCGCAGGCGCGCCCAACCAGGTGGCAGCGCCCGCCCTGGAACTCGATCGCGGCGATCTTCTCCGGCGAGGTGGTGGCCGGCATCACCGCGATGAACGGCAGCCCCAGCAGGCGCGCGAAATACGCCTCGGAGACCGCGGTGGAACCGCTGGAGGCCTCGATCACCGGCCGCCCCTCGCGCAGCCAGCCGTTGGCCAGCGCGTACAGGAACAGCGAGCGCGCCAGGCGGTGCTTGAGGCTGCCGGTGGGATGGCTGGACTCGTCCTTGAAATACAGGTCGATGCCGGGGAAACCGGGCAGGTCCAGCGGGATCAGGTGGGTGTCGGCCGAGCGGTTGAAGTCGGCTTCGATCTTCTGGATGGCGGCGGCCACCCAAGCGCGATGGGTCATGGCGATGCGGGAGCGGAGAAATCGCACCCACGATACACGCCCGGCCACGCGCCTGGGTCATGCGCGGCAGCGGCCGCCACGCCGGCGTTCACCCGGCGTGGCGCGGCGTCGGAGCGGCGCTCAGCCAGCGGCCACGCTGAAGCCGGCGTCTGCGATCGCCTGCTTCAGCGCGGCCACGTCGATGCGCGCGGGGTCGTAGTCGATGCCGACGCGCCCGCCTTCCAGCACCACCGTGCTGGCGGCCACGCCCGGGCAGGCGTCGAGCACCCGCTGCAGCCGTGCGCTGCAGCCGCCGCAACTCATGCCGTGGACGAGGAGATCGAGATGGTGCATGTCATGCTCCAAAGTGAAGAAATCGCACCCGCGCTCACTGCGCACGCCAGCGATTCAGCAGCAGCGCGTTGCCCAGCACCGAGACCGAACTCAGCGCCATCGCCGCGCCGGCGATCACCGGGTTGAGCAGGCCGAACGCGGCCAGCGGGATGCCCAGGCCGTTGAAGACGAAGGCGAAGAACAGGTTCTGGCGGATCTTGCGCACCGTCGCCGCGGACAGGTCGATGGCGGCGGCGACGCCGGCCAGGTCGCCGTGCATCAGCACCACGTCGGCCGCCTCGATGGCGATGTCCGAACCGCTGCCGATGGCGAAACTGACGTCGGCCGCGGCCAGTGCCGGGGCATCGTTGATGCCGTCGCCGACCATGCCCACGCGTGCGCCCGGCACCGCCTGCAACTGGCGCACATGCGCGGCCTTGTCATGCGGCAGCACCTCGGCCTGCACCTGCTCGATGCCGAGCCGCGCGGCCACCGCCTGCGCCGCGTGGCGGTTGTCGCCGCTGAGCATGGTCACCGCGATGCCGCGCGCCTGCAGCAACGCCACCGCCTCGGCGGCATCCTCGCGCAGCGGATCGGCGATGGCGATGTAGCCGGCCACGGCGCCGTCCACCGCCACCCCGACCACGCTCTGACCCTGCGCTTGCGCCGTCTCTGCCTGGCGGCGCAGCGTCGGGTCGGCCGGCGCGGCGACCAGGCCGTCGAGCCACGCCAGCGCGCCCAGCGCCACCTCGCGCCCGTCCACGCGGCCGCGCACACCCTGCCCCGGCAACGTCTGCACCGCCTCAGCCGACGGTGCCGGCACGGCCGCGCGCACGCCCAAGTCGGCGGCGCGCTGCACGATGGCGCGCGCCAGCGGATGCGCCGAGCCGGTCTCCAGCGCCGCGGCCAGGCGCAACAGCGGCGCGGTCTCGGCCGCGTCGGCGACCAGCACCGCCGTCACCTGCGGCTGGCCCAGGGTCAGCGTGCCGGTCTTGTCGACCACCAGCGCGGTCAGCGCACGGGCGCGTTCCAGCACCTCGGCGTCGCGGATCAGGATGCCGGCGCGCGCGCCGACACCGGTGCCGACCATGATCGCGGTCGGCGTGGCCAGGCCCAGCGCGCACGGGCAGGCGATCACCAGCACCGCCACCGCGTGCACCAGCGCCTCGGCGAAGCTGCCGCCCAGCGCCCAGGTCGCGCCAAGGGTGATGGCGGCGATCGCCAGCACCGCCGGCACGAACACCGCGGCGATACGGTCGACCAGGCGCTGGATCGGCGCACGCGAGCCTTGCGCGGCATCGACCATGCGCACGATCTGCGCCAACAGGGTGTCCGCGCCGACACCGGTGGCGCGCGCGCGCAGCAGGCCGAGCTGGTTGACCGTGGCCGCATGCAGGCGGCTGCCCGGCGCCTTGGCCACCGGCATGGCCTCGCCGGACAGCATCGCCTCGTCCACGCTGGAATGGCCCTCGAGCACCTCGCCGTCCACCGGCACGCGCTCGCCGGCAGCGACCACGAACACGTCGCCGACCGCCAGTTCCGCCGCATCCACCTCCACGATGACGCCGTCGCGCTCGACCCGCGCGGTGGTCGGCGCCAGGTCGAGCAGCGCGCGCACCGCCGCGGTGGTGCGGCGCTTGGCGCGGGCCTCGAGCAGGCGCCCGAGCAGCACCAGGGTGATGACGCTGGTGCTGGCCTCGAAGTACACGTGCTGGCCGTGCAGGCCGGCCACGGTGACCACGGCGCTGTACAGATAGGCCATGCCGGTGCCCAGCGCGACCAGCACGTCCATGTTGGCGCTGCCGTTGCGCAGCGCGCGGTAGCCGGCGCGGTAGAAGCGCGCGCCGATCCAGCACTGCACCGGCGTCGCCAGCAACAGCTGCAGCCAGCGCGGCAGCGGCTCGGCGTGCGCGCCGCGCAGGGCGTCGCCATCCAGCATGCCGAGCATCTGCCCCCAGAACGGCAGGGTCAGCAGCACCGCTGCGGCGAACAGGCCCAGCTCGCGTCGCCAGGCACGTTGCTCGTCGCGCTCGCGCTCGGCCAGTTGCTCTGGGTCCATGGCCTGCGCGACGCGCGCGCCGAACCCGGCACGGGCGATCCGCGCGATGAGTTCCGCCGGCGCGACCGTGCCCGGCACGATCTCCACCCGCGCCTTGGCCGAGGCCAGGTTGGCGTGGCCGGCGAGCACACCCGGGGTCTTCGCTAGCACCGCATCGATGGACGCCACGCAGGACGCGCAGTGCAGGCCGCTGAGTTCAAGGGTCACGGTCTGGGTCGGCACGCGGTAGCCGGCCTGCTGGATGCGCTGCAGCAGCGTCGGCAGATCCACCTGCTGCGGATCGTAGTCCACCTGCACGCGCGCGCCGGCATAGCTGGCCTGCGCCGCCACGCCGGGCAGGCGCTGCAGCGCCTTCTCCACGCCGGCCGCGCAGGCGGCGCAGGTCATGCCCTGCACCGGCAGCGTCAGCGACGCGGTGGCGCGGCCCGTGCTCATCGCGACGGCTCGCCGGCGGCATCGCCGCGGATGTCGCCCAGGATCGGGCAGGCGTCCGGCGCGCCGTGGCCGGGGCAATCCTCGACCAGCGCCGCCAGGGTGTCGCGCATCTCGGTCAGTTCGGCGATGCGCCGATCCAGCGCCTGCAGGCGCGCGCTGGCGCGCTGCTTGATGCCCTCCACGCCATGCACGCGATCGTCCTGCAACGCCAGCAACTCGCCGATCTCCTCCAGCGAAAAGCCCAGTTCCTTGGCGCGGCGGATGAAGCGCACCCGCTGCACCGCCGCGGCGTCGTACTCGCGGTAGCCGGAGGCGCGGCGCGGGGCGGGCGGCAGCAGGCCCTGGCGCTCGTAGTAGCGCACGGTGTCGATGGCGACGTCGGCCTGGCGGGCGAGCGCGCCGATGGTGAAGCAGGCGGTTGCGGGGTCGGATCGCATGCGCACACCCTACTCCCTGGACTCGGGTCCAGAGTCAAGCCTTGCCGGATGGCGGTCGCTTGCCGCGCACGCCGGCTTCGGTATCCTCTTGTTCCTTCTGCCGCCACGTCCTGCCTGTCCGTGCCGACCTTCGCCGTCCTGCTGCGCCTGCTGCTGTGCCTGAGCCTGCTGCTCAACGGCACCGCGGCCGCCATGGCGATGCCCGGCATGCCGGCGCACGGCAGCGCGACGCACGAAGCGGCTGCCATCGTCGCCAGCGCGGCGCCGGTGCATGCGGCGATGCCCTGTCACGACGCACCGCCACCGCCGCCGGCCGACCACTGCCACGACCATGCCGGCAAGCACGGCGGCTGCGGCGGCATGGCCGGCTGCCAATGTCCGCACGCGCAACCGCTGCCGGCCTTGCTGGCGATGCCGCTGGCGCTGCCACGCTTGCCCCGCACCCTGATTGCCGCCGCTCCCCAGGCCGCGCACGGCGCGCCCGGCCTGCCGCGGCTGGAACGCCCTCCCAGCGCCTGAGCGCGCACGGCCGCCTGCTGGGCGGTCTCCCGGTGGCAGCGCACAGGCGCTGCCGCGTCCGAGCCTGCAGCGCCCATCGGCGCTGCGTGGCGCATCGCATCCGCTTACGGACATCGCACATGAACCCATCTTCTTCCGGCCTGCCGGCGCTGCCGTCGCGGCGCCGCTTCGTCACCGGGCTGGCGCTGGGCGCCGCCGCCGGCCTCACCGGGCTGCCGCTGCGCAGCGCCCACGCCAGCGCGCTCGCCCGCAACGGCGCCGCGCCCTACGTGCTGCACGGCACCGACCTGGACCTGAGCATCGGCAGCACGCGGGTCAACTTCACCGGGCGCGAGCGCCCCGCCATCGCCGTCAACGGCAGCGTGCCGGCGCCGCTGCTGCGCTGGCGCGAAGGCGACACCGTCACCATCCGCGTGGCCAACCGCCTGCCCGGCCACACCCAGACCTCGGTGCACTGGCACGGCCTGCTGCTGCCGGCCAACATGGACGGCGTGCCGGGCATGAGCTTCGACGGCATCTACCCAGGCGAGACCTACCAGTACCGCTTCGCCCTGCGCCAATCCGGCACCTACTGGTACCACAGCCATTCGCTGCACCAGGAGCAGGCCGGGCTGTACGGCGCCATCGTCATCGACCCGCGCGAGCCGCCGCCGTACCGCTACGATCGCGAACACGTGCTGCTGCTGTCGGACTGGACCGATCTGGATCCGGCGGCGCTGTTCCGGCGGCTGAAGCAGATGCCGTCCTACGACAACCTGTACCAGCGCACCGTCGGCGATTTCCTGCGCGACGCGCGCGAGGACGGGCTGCGCGCCACCCTCGCCGACCGCGGCATGTGGGGGCGCATGCGCATGACCCCCAGCGACCTGTCCGACGTCAACGGCAACACCTACACCTACCTGCTCAACGGCATGACCCCGGCCGGCAACTGGACCGGGTTGTTCCGCCCCGGCGAGAAGGTGCTGCTGCGCTTCATCAACGCCTCCAGCATGAGCTACTTCGACGTGCGCATCCCCGGGCTGAAGATGACCGTGGTCGCCGCCGACGGCCAGTACGTGCACCCGGTGAGCGTGGACGAGTTCCGCATCGCCGCGGCCGAGACCTACGATGTACTGGTCGAACCCAGCGGCCAGGACGCCTACACGGTGTTCGCGCAGGACATGGGCCGTACCGGCCACGCGCGCGGCACCCTGGCCGTGCGCGAGGGCCTGCAGGCGCCGGTGCCGGCGAACGATCCGCGCCCGCTGCTGCGCATGCAGGACATGGGCCATGCGATGGCCGGGCACGCCGGCATGGACCACGGCGCCGGCACGGCAATGCACGGTATGGAAGGCGGTTGCGGCGCGAGCATGCACATGCCGGGCATGTCGCACGCCGCGCACGCTGCCGCCGCACCGGCGCATCCACGCAGCGAACGCGGCAATCCGCTGGTGGACATGCAATCCTCCGCCACTGCGCCGCGACTGGATGACCCCGGCATCGGCCTGCGCGACAACGGCCGCCGCGTGCTGACCTATGCCGACCTGCACAGCCTGTTCGAGGACCCGGACGGACGCGAGCCGGGACGCGAGATCCAGTTGCACCTGACCGGCAACATGGAGAAGTTCGCCTGGTCGTTCGACGGCATTCCCTTCGCCAGCGCCGAGCCGCTGCGGCTGAACTATGGCGAGCGCCTGCGCATCGTGCTGGTCAACGACACGATGATGCAGCACCCGATCCACCTGCACGGCATGTGGAGCGACGTCGAGGACGCGGCCGGCCGCTTCCAGGTGCGCAAGCACACCGTGGACATGCCGCCGGGCACGCGCCGCAGCTACCGCGTGCGCGCCGACGCGCTCGGCCGCTGGGCCTACCACTGCCACCTGCTGTACCACATGGACGGCGGCATGATGCGCGAAGTGCGGGTGGACGCATGAGCCGCCTCCACTTCTCGCCGCTCGCCCAGGCGACCGGCATGGTGCTGCTGTTGGCGCACGCCGTGGCGCAGGCACAGCATGTCCACGTGGCCGACAGCGACGCCGATCTCCCTGCCGCGACCTGCGCCTGCCCGGCAGCCGCCGCCAGCATGCCCATGGCGGACGCGACAACGGCACCGCAGCCCGACGCGGCAATAGACCGTGCCGTGGACCACGCCGCACTGGGCCATGCCGCGCACGCGCCGGCCATGCACGCCGCGCCGGCCATGCAGACCACGGCAGAGCACGCCGACACCACGTCGCACGAGCACATGGAGCACGCCACGATGGACCACGCAGCCGCGCCGGCGTCGCAGGTCGAGCATGGCGAACACGCGCACTCCGCACACGACGGTATGCATCACGACCGCATGGACCATGCGACGCCGCCTGCACCCGAACCGACAGCGTGCCACTGTCCTGCGAGCGCCGACACATCGCTGCCGCGCGAGCCGATCCCGCCGATCACCGCCGCCGACCGTGCGGCCGCGTTCCCGGTGCTGCGCGAGCACGGCATGGCGCACGGCGCCGCGCGCACCGGCTACCTGCTGGTCGATCGCCTGGAGGGCTGGGACAACGCCCACGGCAGCGGCCAGGCCTGGGAAGCGCGCGGCTGGTACGGCGGCGACATCGACCGGCTGTGGCTGCGCAGCGACGGCGAACGCGAGGGCGGCCGCACCACGGCCTCCTCGCTGGAACTGGCTTATGGCCGCGCGATCTCGCCTTGGTGGGACATGCTGATCGGCGCCAGGCAGATATTCGCGCCGGGCCGCGCGCGAACCTCGGCGGCGTTCGGCGTGCAAGGCATGGCGCCGTACAAGTTCGAGGTGTCGGCCATGCTGTACGTCGGCGAGGGCGGCCATGCCAACCTGCACCTGGAAGGCGAGTACGACGTGCTGCTGACCAATCGCCTGATCCTGCAGCCACGGCTGGAAGCGGAACTGGCCGCACGCGACGATCCGGCGCATCGCATCGGCAGCGGCCTGACCACCGTGGAGGGCGGGTTGCGCCTGCGCTACGAAGTCACCCGCCGATTCGCACCGTATGTCGGCGTGGAGCACGTGCGCAGCTTCGGCGACACCACCGACCTGCGCCGCGCCGATGGCGAGGCGGCGCGCGAGACGCGCTGGGTCGCCGGCCTGCGGTTCTGGTTCTGAGCGGACGGCAACGCGGCGCGGCGCTGTCCGTCGACGGTCGTTCTCCCCATCCAGGGTCGGCCGCAGTTCACCCGGTACATGCGAGGGTTCGGGCGGCCCTGTGCGCACCACGCACGCGGGGCTGTCACCGTCGATCGCCCAGGAGACCCGCTCGATGCACGAATCCGCCAACGCCGCCGTTCCCGCGGCCCGCCGGTGGCTCGGCCGGGCAGGCATCGCCTGCCTGGCCGTGCTCGCCGCTTGCGCATGTTCGACCGCCATGCAGCAACGCCCTCTGCTGCCGGACGGCACCCACGCGGCTGCCGACGCGCAGGACGCCAACGCGGCCAGGGCAGTGATCGTCTACGTCGATCGCAGCGGCGACGTCGAGCAGACCAAGCGCCGCATCAGCGCGGCGGCGGCGGGCTGGCATGCCCCGCTGCTGTACACGCTCGACCGCGTGGGCGCCATCGTGTTGGGGGTCCCGACCGGGAAGACCGCCGAGCGCCTCATCGCCGACGTCGGCACCATCGCGGGCGTGCTGATGGCGGTACCCGATGGCCAACAGCAACTGCAGCAGGACGCGTCGTCGCCCCCTTCGTCGGTACGGTAGCCAGCGGGCCGATGCCAGGGGCGCCCGCGCATGCGGGCGAGCGCGCTGGATGGCCTGGACGCGTCCGCGCGCGCCGGTGCGGCCGTCTCCCGCAAGCGCGGCGCTGGCGGTTTCCAGGATCGGCCACGACAGGCGTCATGGCGATGCCCGCCACGGCTGAAGCCGCTGCTACAACACGGCTCCTGCAAGAACGCTTCAGCTAGGCGTGCAGCGCCGCCTGCAACCCCGCCACCTCGTGCCGCGGCGGACGCAGCGCCCCCAGCGTGCCGACCAGTTCGCGATAGCTGCGCGCGAGCTGCGCGAACAGCCCCGCGTCGCTGTCGCGGGTCTCGGCGACTTCGGCATAGGCGCCGCGGCCCAGGTCGATGAAGTAGTCCACGCTGACCCGACGCCGTGCCGCCACGCCGGGGAACAGCCCGGCGATCAGCAGGCAACCGTCGCCGACCTCACGCAAGGCGTCGGCACGCGCACGCCCCACCTGCTCCTGCGCATGCAGCCAGGCAAGCGCCTGGATGCGCGCCAGCAACTGCGCGTCGCGCTGGTAGCGCAGCAGCACGAACACCAGATAGTGCTCGCGCGATTCGTCCAGCGGCCGGCCCAGGCGCTGCCCGGCCTCGTGCACCAGCGCCTGCCACAGCTCGGCCGGCGCCCCCTGTCTGAAAGACTCGTACATGCGTCCTCCTGCGTGGTGGGAACCCTCGCAGGAAGCTTATGCATAACCCGGGCCAATGCGCTGGCAGCCGGCCATGGCGTCTGCCAAGCCAGCGGTGCGGCGACTTACTCCACGGTCACCGACTTGGCCAGGTTGCGCGGCTTGTCCACGTCGGTGCCGCGCGCCAGCGCGGTGTGGTAGGCCAGCAACTGCACCGGCACGGTGTGCAGCACCGGGCTGAGCACGCCGGCGTGGCGTGGCGTGCGGATCACGTGCACGCCGTCCGATTCGTTGAAGTTGCTGTCCTGGTCGGCGAACACGAACAGCTCGCCACCGCGCGCGCGCACTTCCTGCATGTTCGACTTCACCTTCTCCAGCAAGGTGTCGTTGGGCGCGATCACCACCACCGGCATGTTGGCGTCGACCAGCGCCAGCGGGCCGTGCTTGAGCTCGCCGGCCGGATAGCCCTCGGCGTGGATGTAGGTGATCTCCTTGAGCTTGAGCGCGCCTTCCAGGGCGATCGGGTAATGCAGGCCGCGGCCGAGGAACAGCGCGTTGTGCTTGTCGGCGAAGCGCTCGGCCCATACCGCGATCTGCGGTTCCAGGTTGAGCACGTGCTGCACGCTGCCGGGCAGGTAGCGCAGCTGCTCCAGGTACTCGGCCTCCTGTTCGGCGCTCAGCCGCCCGCGGCGCTTGGCCAGCACGCAGGTAAGCTGGAACAGCGCCGCCAGCTGGGTGGTGAAGGCCTTGGTCGAGGCCACGCCGACCTCGGCGCCGGCGCGGGTGTACAGCACCATCGCGCTGGCGCGCGGGATCGCGCTCTCGGGCACGTTGCAGATCGACAGGGTCTTGGTATGGCCCAGCGCCTTGGCGTACTTGAGCGCCTCCATCGTGTCCAGGGTTTCGCCGGATTGGGAGATGGTCACGATCAGCTGCCGCGGATTGGCGCAGGCATCGCGGTAGCGGTACTCGCTGGCGATCTCGACGCTGCACGGCAGCCCGGCGATGCCTTCGATCCAATAGCGCGCGGTCAGGCCGGCGTAGTAGCTGGTGCCGCAGGCCAGGATCTGCACGCCGTCCACGTCGGCCAGCAGCGCCTCGGCCTTGCTGCCGAACAGCGTGGTGTCGAAGCCGCCGGCGTCGAACAGCGCCTCCAGGGTGTCGGCCAGCGCGCGCGGCTGCTCGTGGATCTCCTTCTGCATGAAGTGGCGGTACGGGCCCAGCTCCAGCGAGGCCAGCGACACGTCGGACACGTGCGGCTCGCGCTGCACCGGCTGGTCCTGCGCGTCGTACACCTGCACGCCGTCGCGGCGCAGTTCGGCGGTATCGCCCTCTTCCAGGAAGATCACCCGGCGCGTGGCCTGGATCACCGCCGAGACATCCGAGGCGATGAAGTTCTCGCCCTCGCCCAGGCCGATCAGCAGCGGGCAACCCATGCGCGCGCACACCAGCAGGTCCGGGCGCGACTTGCTCACCGCGGCCACGGCATATGCGCCGGTCAGCTCCTTCACCGCCGCCTGCAGCGCGCCGAGCAGGTCGCGGCCCTGGGCGATGTAGTGGTGGATCAGGTGGGCGATGACCTCGGTATCGGTCTGCGATTCGAACACGTAGCCCAGCGCGGTCAGGCGCTCGCGCTGCTGTTCGTGGTTCTCGATGATGCCGTTGTGGACCAGCGCCAGGTCGCCGTGGCTGACGTGCGGGTGCGCATTGGCCTCGGTGACGCCGCCATGGGTCGCCCAGCGGGTGTGGCCGATGCCCAGCGGCGCGTGCAGGCCCTCGGCCAGCGCGGCGCTCTCGGTTTCCACCACACGGCCTGTGCGCCGTACGCGGCGCACCTCGCCATCGGCGATGGCGGCGATGCCGGCCGAATCGTAGCCCCGGTATTCCAGGCGCTTGAGCCCCTCGATCAGGACAGGAACCACATCGCGATCTGCGATCGCACCGACAATACCGCACATAGCCAGCCACTCCGACGAAAAGTCAGCCATTCTAGCCAAGTCCGCTGAATGTCTCGCCGCTGTCCGCTGCCGGACCCAGAGCTTGCCACCCATTCCCGAGCATGCCTCGCCCTAGTGTCCGCGAACGTGTCCGCGGACACCCGGACACCTGTCCGCGCCGTCCGCACCCATGCAATTCAACGACTTGCAGTTGGCACGCATCGTGCTGTGAAGTCCCCATCCTCACCGCTGCGACCGTCCGATGATCCGTGACACCTCCGCCCAGGACCAGGTTCTCGCCCGCCCCCGCTCCGCGGCCTGGCGCCGCTGGCTGTGGCCCGGGCTGATCGCCGCGCTGGTGCTGCTGGGCATCGCCTTCGCCGCACGCGGCTGGATCGCCGGCAGCCGCTCGTTCGACGCGCAGCGGGTGCGCATCGCCACGGTGACCCGCGGCGACCTGGTCCGCGACATCTCCGCCGACGGCCGCCTGATCGCCGCCAACAGCCCCACCCTGTACGCGATCTCCGGCGGCACCGTGACCCTGAAGGTGGTCGCCGGCGACGTGGTCAAGCAGGGCCAGGAGCTGGCCGAGATCGACAGCCCGGAACTGCGTAGCAAGCTCGCCCAGGAAGAGGCCACCCTGGCCGGCCTGCAGGCCGAGGCCGGTCGTGCCGACCTGGACGCGACCCTGGCCCGCGCCAACGCCAGCAAGCTGATCGACCAGGCGCAGATCGAACGGCAGGCGGCCAGCCGCGACCTGGAACGCTACCAGCGCGGCTATGAAGGCGGCGCCGTGCCGGCAGTGGAACTGGCCAAGGCCCAGGACACCCTAAAGAAGGCCGACATCGCGATGAGCCACGCGCAGAAGGATTCGGGCCTGCAGGCGCAGGGCGCTTCGCTGGACGCGCGCAACAAGCGCCTGCTCGCCGAGCGCCAGCGCGCGGTGGTGGCCGAGGTGCAGCGCCAGGTCGACCTGCTGACCCTGCGCTCGCCGTTCGACGGTCAGGTCGGCCAGGTGCAGGTGTCGCAGCACACCAACGTCGCCGCCAACGCACCGGTGCTGAGCGTGGTCGACCTCTCCAAGTTCGAACTGGAGATCAAGGTGCCGGAAAGCTTCGCCCGCGATCTGGCGATCGGCATGCCGGCGCAGTTGACCAGCGGTGCCGGCGAGCCCTTCGCCGGCGCGATTTCGGCGGTGTCGCCGGAAGTGGTCAACGGCGAGGTCAACGCGCGCATCCGCTTCACCGACAAGCAGCCGCCGGGCCTGCGCCAGAGCCAGCGCATGAGCGCGCGGGTGCTGCTGGATACCCGCAAGAACGTGCTCAAGCTCGAGCGCGGCCCGTTCGTCGAGCAGTCCGGCGGCCGCTACGCCTACGTCATGGACGGCGACTCGGCGGTGCGCCGCCCGGTCGAACTGGGCGTCACCAGCCTGGGCGAAGTCGAAGTGCGCTCGGGCCTGCAGCCGGGCGACCGGGTCGTGGTCTCCGGCAGCGACCTGTTCGGCGATGCGCCGCAGGTGACGGTGCATTAGAAGCCGGGATTGGGGAATCGGGATTGGGGATTCGCAAGCCTCTCTCGTTTTCCTTTCCTGGCCACTGATTCCGAATCCCGACATCCCTAATCCCCAATCCCCGCTCCACCACCACAGGAACTCACGCCATGCTCGAAATGCGCTCCGTCTCCAAGGTCTTCCGCACCGAACAGGTCGAGACGCATGCGTTGCGCTCGCTGGACCTGCATGTCCGCGAGGGCGAGTTCGTCGCCGTCACCGGGCCGTCGGGTTCGGGCAAGACCACCTTCCTCAACATCGCCGGGTTGCTGGAAACCTTCACCAGCGGCCAGTACCTGCTCGACGGCCAGGACGTCAGCAACCTCAACGACGATGCGCGCTCGCGCATGCGCAACCAGAAGATCGGCTTCATCTTCCAGGGCTTCAACCTGATCCCCGACCTCAACCTGTTCGACAACGTCGACGTGCCGTTGCGCTACCGCGGCATGGGCGCGGCCGAGCGCAAGCAGCGCATCGAAGAGGCGCTGAGCCGGGTCGGGCTGGGCTCGCGCATGAAGCACTATCCGTCCGAACTGTCCGGCGGCCAGCAGCAGCGCGCGGCGATCGCCCGCGCCCTGGCCGGTAGCCCGCGCCTGCTGCTGGCCGACGAACCGACCGGCAACCTCGACTCGCAGATGGCGCGCGGGGTGATGGAACTGCTGGAGGAGATCAACGCGCAGGGCTCGACCATCGTCATGGTCACCCACGACCCGGAACTGGCCGCGCGCGCGCAGCGCAACGTGCACATCGTCGACGGCCAGGCCACCGACCTGCAGCGCGAACCGGTGCTGGTGCAGGGCGGCGCGGCGGCGGCGTCCGCCAACGATCACCGCTGAGACAGGCCCTGCCATGTCGCTGCCGTATGCCGTGGAACTGGGATTGCGTGGAATGCGTCGGCATCCGCGCACGGTGTTGCTCGCCGTGCTCACGCTCGCCCTGGGCCTGGCATCGGTGATGACGATGCTGACCTTGCAGGCGATGCTGTCCGCCGATCCACTGCCCGGCCTCAGCCAGCAGCTGTACTTGGGCTGGGTGGACTCGCGGCAGATCGCCCGCCAGGACGACCCCGACGCTGGCGAGCCGCCTCAGGCGCTGTGGAAGCTGGACGATGCCACGGCATTCATGGCTACGCTGCCGCAGGTGCGGCAGGCGGCGCTTACGCTGAGCACGTTCGACGTGAGCGACCAGGCACGCACGCGCCACCAGCAGGCCTACGCGATCAGCGCGCTGGGACCGATGCCGGCGCTGTTCGGCCTGCCGCTGCGGTCCGGCCGCTACTGGACGGACGCAGAAGAACGCAACCGTGCGCCGGTGGCCATCATCAGCCACGCGCTCAGCCTGAAGCTGCTGGGCAGCGAGAACGGCGTCGGCCGGCAGATCCGACTGGGCAAGCAGCTGTTCCAGGTCGTCGGCATCAGCGACGACTGGAGACCGCGCCCGGCCTTCTACTTCCTCAATGGGCCGGAAGCGGCCTGGCAGCAGTATCCGCTGGAGGTGTTCGTTCCGGCACGGGCGGCCCTGGACGCGGACGCCAAGCCGGGATTCGTCCAGGACTGCGACGACACCGGCCACGCCGGCGTGCGCTTCAACGAACTCGACCTCGGTGCCTGCCGCTGGCTGATGCTCTGGGCGCAGTTGTCCACCCCCGTGCAGGTAAACGCCTACCGCGACGCGCTGTCCGCGTTCGCGCAAGCGCGCCATGCCGATGGGGTTTTCCAGCGCGCGCCGCAGGTCGCCTTGTACGGCGTGGCCGAGTGGCTTGCGCGCAACCGCGTGGTCCCGGACAGCGTGCGCCTGAACGTCTGGCTGGCGCTCGCGCTGCTCGGGCTGTGCATCGTCAATGTCGCCGGCCTGCTGGCCGCACGTTTCCTGCGCCGCTCCGCCGAATTCGGCGTGCACCGGGTCCTGGGCGCCCCGCGCGCGGCGGTGTTCGTCCGCTGCCTGACCGAAGCCGGCGCGATCGGCCTGTTGGGCGGCGTGCTGGCATTGCCGGCCACGCTGTTCGGCCTGTGGATCGTGCGCATGCAGGCGGAGACCTACAGTGACCTGGCACGCTTCCAGCCCAGCCTGTTCCTGGCGATGGTGGCGCTGGCGATCGGCACCGGCCTGCTGGTCGGCCTGCTCCCGGCGTGGCGTGCAGCGTTGCTGCAACCGGCGCTGCAAGTGAAAAGCCTCTGAGGGCCCGTCGATGCCACTGCGCCCCTATCTCTCACCCCTGTTGCGGCATCCGCTGATGCCGCTGCTGGTGATCGTGCAGACCGTCCTGGCCTGCGCGATCCTGACCAACGTGCTGTTCCTGCTGTGGCAGAAGCTGGCGCCGATGCTGGTCCCGGACGGCATCGCCCGCGATGAGGTCATCCTGGTCGACCAGGTGATCAATGGCCAAGGCGGCTGGAAAGCGCCGCAGATCCGCGCCGGCACCGACACGCTGCGCCGCATCCCCGGAGTCACCGCGGTCTCGCCGACGATCGGCCTGCCAATGAGTTCCTCCATGGTCATGGTCGGCCGCGTCGCCGGCCCTGCGGCGACCGAGCGCGTGAGCCTGCTGGTCGGCGACGACCTGATCGATGCGTTGGGCCTGGACCTGGTGGCCGGACGCAACTTCAGCGCCGACGAAATGCGGGTCGGCGACCTGCCCGCCGCGACCGCGTCCGACCGCACCACCGCGGTCATCCTCACCCAGGCGCTGGCGCAGCGGCTGTTCGGCTCGCGCCCGGCGCTGGGCGGCGTGCTCACCAACGGACAGGCGAACGCGACCAAGCGTTTCGTCGTGGTCGGCATCGTCCGCCACCTGCTGCGCTACCAGCTCGACGCGCTGGACGACGGCAAGGCCGAGTACACGATGCTGACGGCGGGCACAGTCACCGGGACGCCGATCCTGACCTACGCGGTGAGGACCGCGCCGGAGCGGCGCGCGGCCGTGATGGCCGAGATCCCGCAACGTCTGCAGCAGTTGTTCGGCGACGCGCTGCTGCGCGGGATCACGATCCGTGCGAACGACTACGAATCCCAGCGCAACGAACGGCTCCAGCCGCGCCGCGCCGCAGTGTGGCTGTTCGGCACCGCCAGTGCGGTGGTCACCCTCATCACCCTGATCGGCATCGCCAGTCTCAGCGGTTTCTGGATCCAGCAGCGGACCCGGCAGATCGGCATCCGCCGCGCCCTGGGCGCCAGCCGCGGCCAGATCCTGCGGCATTTCCTGCTGGAAAACCTGGTGGTCATCGGCAGCGGCGTGGTCCTGGGCATGCCATTGGCCTACATCGCCAATCTCTGGTTGATGCAGCACTACGAGCTGCCGCGGCTGCCCGCCGCCTGCCTGCCGATCGGCTTGCTCGCCCTGTTGCTGCTAGGCCAATGCGCGGTGTTGTCGCCGGCGCGGCGCGCCGCCGCGATCCCGCCCGCCACCGCCACCCGCAGCGCCTGAGCCAAGGACCCCATGTTCCGTTACTACATCCAACTGGCAGTACGCAGCCTGCGCCGCAGCCCGGTGCTCACCGCGCTGATGGTGCTGTCCATCGCGGTGGGCATCGGCGCGGCGATGACCACGCTGACGGTGATGCGGTTGCTGTCCGGCGATCCCTTGCCCGGGCGCAGCCAGCAGATCTTCTTCGCGCAACTCGATCCGCGCCCCAGCAACGGCGCCAACCAGAAGCCGTACGACAAGCTCGACTACCCCTCGGCCATGGACCTGTGGACGCGCGGGCGCGCCGATCGCCAGGCCATGGTCGCCGAGAGCGAGATCAAGGTGCACGCGGCAGATGGCGCCACCCCGCCGTTCATGACCCAGTTGTTGATGACCCAGGCCGATTTCTTCCCGATGTTCCAGGTGCCGTTCGCCTACGGCAGCGGCTGGCGCGCGCGCGACGACCAGGACCGGGCGCGGGTGGCGGTGATCTCGTCCGACCTCAACGCCAAGCTGTTCCAGGGCCGCAACAGCGTCGGCCGCAGCCTGCTGGTGCGCGGCACGGCGGTGCGCATCGTCGGCGTGCTGGCACCGTGGCGGCCGTCGCCGCTGTTCTACACGCTGGCCGGCGGCAGCTTCGCCCATGGCGATACCGCCAGCTTCTACGGACGGCCGCAGGACGTGTTCATGCCGCTGTCCAGCAGCCTGGAGGTCAACGACGGCCACATCCAGCCGTGGACCTGTTTCAGCAAGCCCGAGGCCAACCTGGACCTGCGCAGCGCGCCGTGCGTGTGGCTGCAGTTGTGGGTGCAGTTGGACACGCCGGCGAAGGTCGCCGACTACCGCCGGCTGCTGGCCGACTACGCCGCGCAGCAGCACGCCGCCGGGCGCATCGGCCGCGCCGACACCGCGCGCCTGCTGTCGCTGCCGCAATGGCTGGACCATAACCGCGTAGTGCCGGGCGACGTGCGCCTGCAGAGTTGGCTGGCGCTGGCGTTTCTGGGCCTGTGCCTGTTCAACAGCGTCGGCCTGCTGCTGGCCAAGTTCCTGCGCCGCGGTGGCGAGATCGGTGTGCGTCGCGCGCTGGGGGCGTCGCGCCGCGCGATCTTCGCGCAGTGCCTGACCGAGGCCAGCGTGATCGGCCTGCTCGGCGGCGCCGGCGGCTGGCTGCTGACCCTGCTGGGCCTGTGGAGCGTGCGCCAGCAGCCCACCGCCTACGCCGACCTGGCGCATCTGGACCCGACGACGTTCGCCGGCACCTTCGCACTGGCGATCGCCTGCAGCCTCGCCGCCGGCCTGTTCCCCGCCCTGCGCGCCAGCCGTATTGCGCCCGCCCTGCAGTTGAAGAGCCTGTAACCGGACACCACGACGATGCACATCACGCCCATCCTCAGCGCGCTGTCGCGCCATCGCATCGCCGCGGCGCTGATCGCGCTGGAAGTGGCGCTGGCCTGCGCCGTGCTGTGCAACGCCTTCTTCCTGATCGGCAATCGTCTGGAGCTGGTGCACCTGCGCAGCGGCATCGACGAGACCGCGCTGGGCCTGGTGTCGCTGTCCGGCTGCGACGGCTGCAACGCCGCCGACGTCAACGCCCGCGCGCTGGATGCGGTGCGGCGCACGCCCGGCGTGCGCGCGGCAGGTGCCATCAACACCGTCCCGTTCGCGCCGCCGGTGTTCAACAACGGGCTGTGCCTGGACCAGGACTGCACCCGGGTCGGCGGCGTGCCGCACTTCTACATGGTCAGCCCGGGCGCCGTCGCGGCACTGGCGCTGCAGCCGGACAACGGCCGCGCGTTCGGCGAGGCCGACTACCAGCCGCTCGACAACGGCATCCCGACCGCGGCCGGCGTGTGGATCACGCGAGCGCTGGCCGCGCAACTGTGGCCGGGCCAGGATCCGCTGGGCAAGGAATTCTGGTCCGGCGGCCATTTCCGCGTGATCGGTACGCTGGCGCACCTGGCGCGCCCGGATCCGGGCCGCAGCGAGGATGGCGTGATCGGCAGCGACTGGTCGGTGGTGATCCCGGTGCGCGAGGCCGCGCAGTCCGGCACCTATGTGCTGCGTGCCGATCCGCGCGAGTTGCCGCGGGTGTTGGCGCAGGCGCGCGCCGCAGTGGCACGGGCGGTGCCCGAGGCGGTGCTGGACAACGCCAACAGCAAGCCGCTGGACGACCTGCGCCAAACGTATTTCCAGAGCGACCGGGCGATGACCGGGCTGCTGGTCGCGATCATCGTCGCGATGCTGCTGGTGACCGCGCTGGGCATCGTCGGCCTGGCCAGTTTCTGGGTGCAGCAGCGCACCAAGCAGATCGGCATCCGCCGCGCGCTCGGCGCCACCCGCCGCGACATCCTGCGTTATTTCCAGACCGAGAATCTGCTGCTGGTCGGCGCCGGCGTGGCCCTGGGCATGCTGCTGGCCTACGGCGGCAACGTGCTGCTGATGCGGGTCTTCGAACTGGAACGGTTGCCGGCCAGCTACCTGCCGGTCGGCGCGCTGCTGCTGTGCGCGCTGGGCCAGCTCGCCGTCCTCGGCCCGGCGCTGCGCGCCGCCGCCGTCGCCCCCGCCATCGCCACCCGCAGCGCCTGACCCGGAGCCCGCATGTTCGCTTACTACCTTCGCCTGGCGCTGCGCAGCTTCGGCCGCAACCGCATCCTCACCGGGCTGATGGTGCTGGCCGTGGCGCTGGGCATCGGCGCGTCGATGACCATGCTGACCGTGCTGCACACGCTCTCCGGCGACCCGCTGCCCGGGCGCAGCGCCACGCTGTTCCATCCGCAGCTGGATCCGCGTCCGCGCAACCTGCCCAGCGCCGACCCCGAGCCGCCGGACGAACTGACCTGGCAGGACGCGACCGCGCTGTATCGGGCGCAGGCGGCGCCGGCGCAGACCATGACCAGCGCGAACTGGCTGCCGGTGCGCCAGACCGTGCCCAACAGCCCCCTGCGCATGCTGACCACGCGTGCCGCCACGGCCGACCTGTTCGGCATGTTCGGCATGCGCTTCGTGTACGGCAGCGGCTGGAGCCGGCGCGACGACAGCCAGCGCGCGCCGGTGGTGGTGCTGAGCCGCAAGCTCAACGACGCGCTGTTCGGCGGCGCGGACAGCGTCGGCAAGACCCTGACCATCGCCACACGCCCGTTCCGGGTGATCGGAGTGATCGACGCCTGGAACGCGCAGCCGCGCTTCTACGATCTCAACTCCGGCGCGTACACGCCGCCGGAGGAACTGTACATGCCGTTCGAGACCTGGCTGGACCTGCCGCAGGACTATGGCTACGGGCCGATGCAGTGCTGGGGCAAGGACGGCGAGGCCGGCCTGCACGATCCCAAGGCCGCGCAGTGCACCTGGGTGCAGTACTGGGCGCGGCTGGACACGCCGGAGCAGGCGCGGCGCTATCGCGCGGCGCTGGAGGCCTACAGCGCGCAGCAGCGCCAGCTCGGCCGCTTCGAACGCGCCCCCAACACCCGCCTGCGCGGCCTGGTCGACTGGCTGGACTACAAGCGGGTGGTGCCGGCCACGGTGCGCATGCAGACCTGGATCGCCTTCGGCGTGCTGCTGGTGTGCCTGCTCAATGCAGTGGGCCTGCTGGTCGCCAAGTTCATGCGCAAGGCCGGCGAGATCGGCGTGCGCCGCGCGCTCGGCGCCAGCCGCCGCGCGGTGTTCGCGCAGTGCCTGGCCGAATCGGCGCTGATCGGCTGCCTGGGCGGCCTGCTCGGCATCCCGCTGACCTGGATCGGCCTGTGGCTGGTGCGCCAGCAACCGGTGGCGTACGCGCAGCAGGCGCATGCCGATCCCGCGATCCTCGGCATCGCCCTGGCCGTGGCCACGCTCTCGGCGCTGGCCGCCGGCCTGTGGCCAGCCTGGCGCGCCTCGCGCATCGCCCCCGCCCTGCAGGTGAAATCGCTATGACCCCGCTGCCTCCCGTGCGTCCCATCCTGTCCGCATTGGGCAGCCATCGCGCCGCGGTGGTGCTGATGGCGCTGCAGATCGCCCTGACCCTGGCGGTGCTGTGCAACCTGGTGTTCATCATCGCCCGCACCTACCAGCGCGTGCAGACCCCGACCGGGGTGATGGAGCAGGACATCGGCCTGATCCAGAGCATCAGCGTGGTCGGCGAACCGGGCAGCGTCAGCAGCGTCGGCCGCAGCCTGGACCTGCTGCAGGCGGTGCCCGGCGTGGAAGCGGCGGCGTTCGGCACGCCGCCACTGTGGGGCCCGACGCAGGCGCAACTGTTCCTGCAGCCGCAGGCCACGCAACCGGTCGCCCGTGCGCGCCTGTTCCTCGGCAGCCAGGGCCTGAACCGCACGCTGGGCATCCGCATCGTCGCCGGTCGCGACCTGCGCGACGCGGAACTGACCGGCGCCTCGGACCTGTTCGGTGCGCCACCGGAGATCGAGCGGCGCCTGCCGGCCCTGATCACGCCGTCGCTGGCGGCCAAACTGTTCCCCGGCACGTCGCCGCTGGGGCGCACCCTCTACACCAGCACGTTCAACCAGCCGGTGCGCCTGGACATCGTCGGGGTGATGGCGCCGGTGCGCGGCGACATCACCGGCCACGACGACGATGCCGATGCACTGCTCACCGAGATCCGCATCGGCAGCGAAGGCTGGGGCGGCGGCTACGTGATCCGCAGCACGCCGGGGCAACTGGCGCAGGTGCTGCCGCGCGCGGCCGCGGCGATGCAGCGCGCCAACCCGACCTACGTGCAGCAGCGCGTGAGCACCATGCAGGAGCTGCGGACCGACTACTTCAAGAGCGACAGTGCGGTGGCGCGGATGCTGCTGGCGATCATCCTGATCCTGCTCACCGTCACCGCGCTGGGCATCGGCGGGCTGGCCAGTTTCTGGGTGCAGCAGCGCACCCGGCAGATCGGCATCCGCCGCGCGCTCGGCGCCACCCGCGGCGACATCCTGCGCTACTTCCAGGCCGAGAACCTGCTGATCGTCGGCGCCGGCGCGCTGCTCGGCGCGGTGCTCGCCTACGTCATGAACCAGTGGCTGATGCAGCGCTTCGAACTGGAGCGGCTGTCCTCGCCGACCGTGCTCACCGGCATCGTCGCGGTGTGGCTGCTCGGCCAGCTCGCCGTCCTCGGCCCGGCCCTGCGCGCCGCCGCCGTCCCGCCCGCCACCGCCACCCGCAGCGCCTGACCCCGGAGTTCCCATGTTCGGCTACTACGTCCGCCTCGCCTTGCGCAGCTTCCGCCGCAACACCGTCCTCACCGCGCTGATGGTGCTGGCCATCGCCCTGGGGATCGGCGCCAGCATGACCACGCTGACCGTGTTCTACGTGCTCTCCGGCGACCCGATCCCGCAGAAGAGCGACCGCCTGTTCTACGTGCAGGTGGATGCGCAGCCCAAGTCCGGCTACCAGCCGGGCGAGGAACCGGATTCGCAGAACACCCGGTTCGATGCCGAGGCCCTGCTGCGCGAGAAGCGCGCCAAGCGCCAGGCGCTGATGACCGGTGGCAGCGTGGCGATCGAACCGACCAAGAGCGGCCTGAAACCGTTCAAGTCGGAAGTGCGCTTCACCTCCGCGGACTTCTTCCCGATGTTCGACACGCCGTTCCAGTACGGCCACGGCTGGACCGGCACCGAAGACAAACGCCACGACCGCGTGGTGGTCATCAGCCGGAAACTCAACGAGAAGCTGTTCGACGGCGCCGACAGCGTCGGCCGCGAACTGCGCATGGACCAGAACACCTTCCGCATCGTCGGCGTGCTCGACGCCTGGGAGGCCAAGCCGCGCTTCTACGACGTCACCAACACCTATGGGTCGGACGAACAGGCGTATCTGCCGTTCTCGGTGGCGATGGACCTGAAGATGGACCGCAACGGCAGCATGAACTGCTTCGGCGACAGCAACGGCGACCAGACCGCGCTCAATGCGCCCTGCACCTGGGTGCAGTACTGGGTGGAACTGGAGAGCCCGGCGCAGGCCGCCGACTACAAGGCCTACCTCGAGAACTATTCGGCCCAGCAGCGCGCCGCCGGCCGCTTCCAGCGCCCCAACAACGTGCGCCTGCGCAACGTCATGCAGTGGCTGGACCACAACGAAGTGGTGCCCGGCGACGTGCGCCTGCAGCTGTGGCTGGCGATGGGCTTCCTGCTGGTGTGCCTGCTCAACACCGTCGGCCTGCTGCTGGCCAAGTTCCTGCGCCGCAGCGGCGAGATCGGCGTGCGCCGCGCGCTCGGCGCCTCGCGCGGGGCGATCTTCGCGCAATGCCTGGTGGAGGCCGGCGCCATCGGCCTGGCCGGCGGCGTGGCCGGCCTGGGACTGGCCACGCTCGGGCTGTGGGCCGTGCGCCAGCAGCCGGCCAGCTACGCCAAGCTGGCGCACCTGGATCCGAGCATGTTGGCACTGACCTTCGCGATGGCGGTGGGCGCCAGCCTGCTCGCCGGCCTGTTGCCGTCGTGGCGCGCCATCCAGGTCGCGCCCGCCCTGCAGCTCAAGTCCTGATCCTGCGCGCCCTGCGCCTTCCACGCATTCTCACAAGGTCATCGCCATGGATATCCGCCCCATCCTGTCCACCTTGCGCCGGCACAAGACCGCCGCCGCGCTGATCGTGCTGGAGATCGCCCTGGCCTGCGCGATCGTCTGCAACGCGCTGTTCCTGATCGGCAACCGCATCGAGACCCTGCACCGGCCTAGCGGCATCGCCGAATCGGAACTGGTGACGATCTCGCTGGGCGGCATCGGCCAGCAGGTCAACGCCGCTGCGCGCACCCGCGAGGACCTGGCCGCGTTGCGCGCGGTGCCCGGGGTGCGCAACGCCACCGTGCTCAACCAGGTGCCGTTCGTGCACTACTCCTGGAACACCAGCCTGTCGCTGACCCCGGACCAGGAACGGCCCACGCTGAACGCGGCGCAGTACATGGCCGAGGAGGGCACGCTGAAGACCCTGGGCCTGAAGCTGGTGGCCGGTCGCGATTTCGCGCCCGACGAGTACATGGATCTGGAAGCGGCGCAGACCGACAAGCGGATCCAGGAGAAAGGCACCGCGATCATCCTCAACCGCGCCACCGCGGAAAAGATGTTCCCGGGGCAGAACGCGCTGGGCAAGACCGTGTACACCGGGCCGGTGGGCGCCCGCGTGGTCGGCATCGTCGAGACCCTGGCGCGGCCCACCGCCGCCAGCGGCCTGGCCGAGATCGACTACGCGATGCTGCTGCCGTTTCGCCTGAGCTACACCGACGGCCTGTACGTGCTGCGCGTCACCGACCCGGCGCGGCGCCAGGAAGTGCTGAACGCGGCGACCGCGGCCTTGATGAAGGTCGACAGCAGCCGCCTGGTACTCAAGCAGCAGACCTACAGCGAGATCCGCGACGCCTACTTCCAGGGCGACCGCGCGATGGTGTGGCTGCTCGGCGCGGTGTGCGTGGCGCTGCTGGTGGTCACCGCGCTGGGCATCGTCGGCCTGGCCAGCTTCTGGGTGCAGCAGCGCACCAAGCAGATCGGCATCCGCCGCGCGCTCGGCGCCACCCGCGGGCAGATCCTGCGCTACTTCCAGACCGAGAACTTCCTGCTGGCCAGCACCGGCATCGTGCTCGGCATGCTGCTGGCCTACGCCATCAACCAGTGGCTGATGGGCAAGTACGAACTGCCGCGGCTGCCGCTGTCCTACCTGCCGATCGGCGCGGTGGCGCTGTGGCTGCTCGGCCAGCTGGCGGTGTTCGCGCCGGCCCGCCGCGCCGCCGACGTGCCGCCGGCCGTCGCCACCCGCAGCACCTGATCCATCCCCTTGGCCGGCTCCGGCCGGCCTTTTTTCATCGAGCGCGCCATGCCCCGCAACCATCGCCCACTGCCGTCCTCCGGTCTCCTGCGCCACGCGCCTGCGTGGCCGCAGCCGTGCCCGATCGGCCTGGCGGCGCCGGTGCGGCGCGGCCGTTGAACGTCGCCGCCATGGCACTGGGTCCGATGCTCTCGACGCTGTCCCGACACCGCACCGCGGCGACGCTGATCGTGCTGGAGATCGCGCTGGCCTGCGCGATCGTCTGCAACGCGCTGTTCCTGATCGGCAACCGCATCGCGACCCTGCGCAGCGCCAGCGGCGTCGCCGAAGCGGAACTGGTGACGATCGCCCTCGGCGGCATCGGCCGGCAGGTCGACGCGGCGGCACGCACCCGCGAAGACCTGGCTGCGTTGCGCGCGCTGCCCGGCGTGCGCAACGCCACCGTCGTCAACCAGATGCCGTTCGGGGACGCCGCCTGGAACGTCGGCCTGAATCTGACCCCCGACCAGGAATGGCCCACGCTCAATGCCGCGCAGTACAAGGCCGAGGACGCCACGCTGCGCACGCTGGGCCTGCGCCTGATCGCCGGGCGCGATTTCCGCGCCGACGAATACCTCGACCTGGACGCCCTGCGCAACGACGAGCGCCTGCGCAACGCTGGCGGCGCGGTCATCCTCAACCGGGCGGCGGCGGAGAAGATGTTCCCCGGACAGAACGCGCTGGGCAGGACCGTCTACCGTGGCACCGTGCCGGCGCAGGTGGTCGGCATCGTCGACGCCCTGGCCCGCCCCAACCCGGACCTGGTCGGCCCGGCGCAGGCGCCCTACGCATTGCTGATTCCGCTGCGCATGCCCTACACCGACGGGCTGTACGTGCTGCGCGTGCGCGACCCGGCGCAACGCCAGGCCGTGCTCGCCGCGGCGACCGCGGCGCTGATGCAGGTGGACAGCAGCCGGCTGGTGCTCGATCAGCAGACCTACAGCGAGATCCGCGACGCCTACTTCCAGGGCGACCGCACCATGGTGTGGCTGCTCGGCGCGGTGTGCGTGGCGCTGCTGGTGGTCACCGCGCTGGGCATCGTCGGCCTGGCCAGTTTCTGGGTGCAGCAGCGCACCCGGCAGATCGGCATCCGCCGCGCCCTCGGCGCCACCCGCAACCAGATCCTGCGCGACTTCCAGGCCGAGAATTTCCTGCTGACCAGCGCCGGCATCGCGCTGGGCATGCTGCTGGCGTACGCGATCAACCAGTGGCTGATGGGCCGGTACGAACTGCCGCGGCTGCCGCTGTCCTACCTGCCGCTCGGCGCGGCGACGCTGTGGCTGCTCGGCCAGTGCGCGGTGCTCGCGCCGGCGCGGCGCGCGGCGGCGGTGCCGCCGGCCGTGGCCACCCGCAGCCTCTGATCCCGTCCTTCCATCGCCCGCCACCGCCCCCTTCTCCAGGACGCCACGATGTTCGGCTACTACTGCAAACTGGCGCTGCACAGCTTCGGCCGCAACCGCCTGCTGACCGCCCTGATGGTGCTGGCGATCGCGGTCGGCATTGGCGCATCGATGACCACGCTGACCGTGTTCCACGTGCTGGCGGCCGATCCCATTCCCGGCAAGAGCGGGCAGCTGTTCAACGTCGAACTCAACGTCGAACCGGACGACCGTTACGATCCGAACGACACCGACCCGCAGCAACTGACCCGCCGCGATGCCGAGGCGCTGCTGCGCGACCGGCGCGGCGACCGCCAGGCGATGATGTCGGCCGGCAGCGTGACGGTGGTGCCGGCGCAGCCGCAGCTGACCCCGTTCGGCGCCGAAGCGCGCTACACCAGCGCCGACTTCTTCCCGATGTTCGCCGTGCCGATGCGCTACGGCCACGCCTGGACCGCGGACGACGATGCCCGGCGCGCACGTGTCGCGGTGATTTCGCGGCGGCTCAATACCCAGCTGTTCGGCGACGTGGACAGTGTCGGCCGCCAGCTCCAGCTCGGCGATGCCGTGCTGCGCGTGGTCGGGGTGATCGACGTCTGGGACATGAACCCGCGCTTCTACGACCTGACCAACACCGAATATGGCGACAGCGAGGACGTGTTCGTGCCGTTCTCCACCGCGCGCGACCTGGACCTGGACGTCAGCGGCTCGATGTCCTGCTGGGGCGACCATGCCGGCAACAGGACCAGCGCGAACGCCCCCTGCGCCTGGATCCAGTACTGGGTGGAACTGGACAGCCCCGGCAAGCGCGCCGCCTACCTGGACGCGCTGCAGGCCTATGCGCGGCAGCAGCGCGACGCGGGACGCTTCCGCCATCCGCCGGACATCCGCCTCAGCGACGTGATGACCTGGCTGGACCGCAACCACGCCGTGCCCTCCGACGTGCGTCTGCAGGTGGGGCTGGCACTGGCGTTCCTGGGCATCTGCCTGCTCAACACCGCCGGGCTGATGCTGGCCAAGTTCCTGCGCCACAGCGGCGAGATCGGCGTGCGCCGCGCGCTCGGCGCCTCGCGGCGGACGATCTTCGCCCAGCACCTGATCGAAGCGGCGGCGATCGGCCTGGCCGGCGGTGCCGGCGGCCTGCTGCTGGCCTGGATCGGCACCTGGCTGGTGCGGCAGCAGCCGGCGGACTACGCCGCGCTGGCGCACCTGGACGGCCGCATGCTGCTGCTCGCCCTGGCGATGAGCCTGGGCAGCGCGCTGCTCGCCGGCCTGCTGCCGGCCTGGCAGGCGATGCGCGTGTCCACCGCCCTGCAGCTCAAGTCGCAATGACGCGCCGCGCGCGCCCTCTCCGCCAGGAACTCCCACCGTGTCCCTCCATCCCATCCTCTCCAGTCTGCGCAAGCACCGCGTCGCCGCCGGCCTGATCGTGCTGGAGATCGCCTTCAGTTGCGCCGTCGTCTGCAACGCGCTGTTCCTGATCGACCAGCGGCTCGAACGCATGCAGCGGCCCAGCGGTGCCGCCGAGCAGGAACTGGTGCAACTGCGCAGCCGCAGCGTGGTCAGCGACGGCAACAGCGCCGCGCAGACTCGCGCCGACCTGGACGCGCTGCGACGCATTCCGGGTGTGCGCGAGGCCAGCATCATCAACCAGCCGCTGTTCGGCGACTCGCTCGGCTACAGCGGCGTGTCGCTGCGCCCTGGCCAGGAACGCAGCACCCTGCACGCGGTGCAGTACTTCGGCGACGCGCGGCTGCTCGATACCCTGGGGCTGCATCTGGTCGCAGGGCGCCGCTTCGCGGACGACGAGTTCATCGACGACGCGCAACTGCGCGATCCGGTGGCCAAGCGCATCCCGCCCTCGGTCATCCTCAGCCAGTCGCTGGCGCAACGCCTGTTCCCCGGCCAGAACGCGGTGGGCCGCACCATCTACGTCTACGGCGAACACCGCATCGTCGGCGTGGTGCAACGCCTGGTGCAACCCCGCGAAGGAGGGAACGTCGGCCACTACGAGGACACGATGCTGTTCCCGGTGAACGTTCCCTACGATCGCGGCACCTACCTGCTGCGCGTGCGCGATCCGGCGCAGCGCGAGGCAGTGTTGCGGCAAGCCAAGGCGACGCTGTCGCAACACGGTCCACGGCGGATGGTGAACGGCGGCAAGACCCTGCAACAAGCACGCGCGGACTACTACCGCGACGACCAGGCGATGGCCTGGCTCCTGGTCGGCGTCTGCGTCCTGCTGCTGTTGGTCACCGCCCTGGGCATCGTCGGCCTGACCAGTTTCTGGGTGCAGCAGCGCACCAAGCAGATCGGCATCCGCCGCGCGCTCGGCGCTACCTGCACGCAGATCCTGCGGCATTTCCAGCTGGAGAATTTCCTGCTCGCCAGTACCGGCATCGTGCTCGGCATGCTGCTGGCCTACGCCGCCAACCTGTACCTGATGAGCGCCTACGAACTGCCGCGGCTGCCGCTGTGGTACCTGCCGGTCGGCGCGGTGGTGCTGTGGCTGCTCGGCCAGCTCGCGGTGCTGCCGCCCGCACGCCGCGCCGCCGCGGTGCCACCGGCGGTGGCCACCCGCAGTGTCTGAGCGAACGCGTCAAGCGTCCAAACGAGGAGAGGCAGGATGCTGAACCATTATCTGCTGCTGGCCTGGCGCAGCCTGCGACGCACGCCGATCGCCACCGCGCTGATGGTGCTGGCGATCGGCCTGGGCATCGGCGCGAGCATGACCATGCTGACGGTGCTGCACGTGATGTCGCGCGACCCGCTGCCGGACAGGAGCGCTGCGCTCTACACACCGCATCTGGATCCGTTGCCGGGCAGCTACCCGGACAACCAGGAGTGGGGCGATCCGGCCGACAACCTTACCTGGCCCGACGCCATGGCGCTGCTGCGCGCCGCACCCGCCACGCCGCAGGCGGCGATGGCCGGCGGGCAGGTCTTGCTGTGGCCGACGCGGGCGACGCAAGCGCCGCTCGACCTGAGCGGCCGCTACACCAGCGCCGGATTCTTCGCCCTGTTCGGCATCCCATTGCAGCGCGGGCACGGCTGGAGCACGGCGGACGACCAGCGCCACGCCCGCGTCATCGTGCTGAGCCGCACCCTGGCCGACACCCTGTTCGGCGCGCGCGATCCGATCGGCCAGCGGGTGGCGCTCGGGGAAAAGCGCATCGGCTTCGAGGTGATCGGCGTGACCGGCGATTGGGATCCGCAACCGCTGTTCTACGCCGACCCGGGCAGCAAGGGCAGTTTCGGCCAGCGCGACGATTTCTTCCTGCCGCTGTCGACCGCGATGGAACTGACGCTGGACGTCAACAGCAACATCAGCAGCTGGAACAGCTTCAACGGCGACGACGCGGCGCGACGCAAGGATCCCTCGACCAGCTGGCTGCAGTTCTGGGTACGCCTGGACACGCCGCAACAGGTCGCCGCCTACCAGCGCCTGCTCTACGACTACGCCGCGACACAGCACGCCAGCGGGCGCTTCCAGCGGCCGCCGGAGCGGGCGCGCCTGTATGCGTTGATGGACTGGCTGCACCATTTGCGGATGGTGCCCGACGATGTGCGCCTGCAGACGCTGCTGGCGCTGGGCTTCCTGTGGATCTGCCTGGTCAACGTGATCGCCTTGCTGCTGGCGAAATTCCTGCGTCGCGGTGGCGAGATCGGCGTGCGACGCGCGCTCGGTGCCCGCCGCGGCCACGTGTTCCTGCAGTTCGGCAGCGAGGCCGCGCTGATCGGATTGCTCGGTGGCGCCGTTGGCATCGCGATCGCCGAACTGGGTCTGTGGAGCGTGCGCCAGCGCCCGGACGACTACGCCAGGCTGGCGCGGATGGACCTGCAGATGCTGCTCGCCACCGTGGCACTGGCGGTGATCGCCGCCCTGCTGGCTGGCCTGCTGCCCGCCTGGCGGGCCAGCCGGATCAACCCCGCCCTGCAGATCAAGGACCTGACATGAATCTGCCGATCCGCCCCATCCTCTCCAGCCTGCAGCATCACCGCCTGATCGCCGCGCTGCTGGCGCTGCAGGTCGCACTGACCTGCGCCTTCGTCGCCAACGCCGTGTTCCTGATCGGTGGGCGCATCGAACGTCTGCGGGTCTCCAGCGGCTTGCCCGAGGAAGAACTGGCGCTGATCTCGGTTCGCGGCGTCCAGAGCGATGGCAATGCGCTGGCCCAGCAGCAATCCGATCTGCGGGCGTTGCGCAGCATTCCCGGTGTCACCGCGGCCGCCGCGATCGGCTTCAGCCTGCCACTGTCCGGCGGCGCCAACGACTATGGCGGTTGCCCCGACCGGCAGACGCTGGACCGCGCGATGGCGCGGCAGTCGATGGACGATACAGGGTGCATCCAGGCCACGTACTACAGCGGCTCGCCCGGTTTCGTGCAGGCCATGGGCGCCCACCTGATCGCCGGCCGCGACTTCCGTGCCGACGAATATTCCACCGCCACACCGAGCGCCGTGATCGTCACCCGCGCGCTGGCGCGGCAACTGTGGCCAGGTCAACCTGCGGTCGGCAAAACGCTGTATGGCGGAGCCCAGGGCGCCGTCGTCGTCGGCGTCGTCGACGATCTGCTGCGCACGACGCTGCGCGGCGCAGCGGTCGACCATCTGGCCGCGCTATCGCCGCAGTTGCCCGCGGGCAACCAGGTGCAGTACCTGTTGCGCAGCGCGCCGCAGGACCGCGAACGGATCCTGGCCGCGGCGGCCGACGCGCTGGCACAGGCAGGACCGCTGCGGCTGATTCCGGCCGAAGGGCGCCGCAGCTACGCCCAGCTGCGGCAGCGCTATTTCCAGCGCGATGCCACCATGATCGGGTTGCTGCTCGCGGCGACCACGGGCCTGTTGTTCGTGACCGCCCTGGGCATTGGCGGGCTGGCCAGTTTCTGGGTGCAGCAACGCACGCGCCAGATCGGCATCCGCCGCGCCATCGGCGCGACCCGTCGCGACATCCTGCGCCATTTCCAGACCGAAAACCTGCTGATCGTGAGCGCCGGCAGCGCCGTGGGCATGGTGCTGGCGTTGCTGCTCAATCAAGCGTTGTTGCAGCGCTACGATCTGCCACGCCTGCCGCTGGGCTACCTGCCGACCGTCGCTGCGGCGCTCTTGCTGCTCGGCCAGCTGGCGATCCTGGCGCCCGCACGCCGCGCCGCAGCGGTGCCGCCGGCGGTGGCCACCCGCAGTGTCTGAGCCGCCGATGCACGCAGGCACGACAAGCCGCGCGCGGGCTGCGATGATGCCGCCTGGTCCGTTTTTCTCCGCCGGCGTGTCCCGCCGCGCCCAAGGTGCACGATGCCCTGCCTGCTGATCATCGACGACAACCCTGCGGTCGCCACCGCGCTGGAAGTGCTGTTTTCCCTGCACGACATCGACACCGTCCATGCCGACAGCCCGCAGGCCGGCCTGCAGCGCCTGGGCGAGGGCGACATCGACCTGGTCCTGCAGGACATGAACTTCACCGCCGACACCACCTCCGGCGAGGAAGGCGTGGCCCTGTTCGAGGCGATCCGCACGCGCCATCCGGATCTGCCGGTGATCCTGCTGACCGCCTGGACCCAGCTCAGCAGCGCGGTGGAACTGGTCAAGGCCGGCGCCGCCGACTACCTGGCCAAGCCCTGGGACGACCGCAAGCTGCTGACCACGGTCAACAACCTGCTGGAGCTGTCTGAGACACGACGCGAACTGGAACGCCGCCGCGACGGCGAGCGCCGCCATCGCCAGCAATTGGCGCAGCGCTACGACCTGTGCGGCGCGGTGTTCGCCGATCCCGCCAGCGAGCGCGCGATCGCGCTGGCCTGCCAGGTGGCGCGCTCGGAACTGCCGGTGCTGATCACCGGCCCCAACGGCAGCGGCAAGGAGAAGATCGCGCAGATCATCCAGGCCAACTCCTCGGTACGGCGCGGCCCGTTCGTGGCGCTCAATTGCGGCGCGATCCCGGCCGAACTGATCGAGGCCGAACTGTTCGGCGCCGAGGCCGGCGCCTACACCGGCGCCAACAAGGTGCGCGAGGGCAAGTTCGAGGCCGCCGACGGCGGCACCCTGTTCCTGGACGAGATCGGCAACCTGTCGCTGGCCGGGCAGATGAAGCTGCTGCGGGTGCTGGAGACCGGCCGGTTCGAGCGGCTCGGCTCCAACCGCGAGCGGCAGGTCAAGGTGCGGGTGATCAGCGCCACCAATGCCGACCTGACCGCGATGATCCGCGACGGCAGCTTCCGCGAGGACCTGTACTACCGGCTCAACGCGGTGGAACTGTCGCTGCCGGCGCTGGCCGAGCGCCCCGGCGACATCGTGCCGCTGGCCGAACACTTCCTCTCCGGCGACAAGCCGCTGTCGGCCGGCGCCTGCCAGGCGCTGCAGCGCCACGCCTGGCCCGGCAACGTGCGCGAACTGCGCAACGTGGTGCAGCGCGCCGAACTGCTGGCCGGCGGTGCGCAGATCGAGTCCGCCGACCTCAACCTGCCCAAGCCCGCCGCGCCGCGCGCGGCCGCCGCCGCCGAACCCGACCGCGAGCGCATCGTGGCCGAGCTGAGCCGTGCGCACGGCGTCATCGCCCAGGCCGCCGCCGAACTGGGCATGAGCCGGCAGGCGCTGTACCGGCGCATGGACCGCTACGGCATCCCGCGCGAATGAAACTGCGCCGCTCCTTCACCGTCATGCTGTTCCTGCGCCTGCTGCCGGTGCTGGCGCTGGCCGCCGCCCTGCCGTGGCTGCTGGCCTACTGGATGGACCGCGGCTGGGAAGTGGTGACCGCCTCGGCGCTGGCCCTGCTGCTGTTGATGTGGTGGACGCTGCGCCGCGCCACCGCGCCGATGCGCTCGCTGTTCCGCGCCCTGGCCGGCACCGTCAGCAGCTACCGCGACGGCGAATACAACTTCGGCGTGCACTGGCGCGGCGACGACGAACTGGGCGAGATGGTCGCCGCGCACGCGCAACTGGGCGAGATCCTGCGCGAACAGCGCCAGGGCCTGGCGCAGCGCGAGCTGATGCTCGACACCATGGTGCAGAACACCCCGGTGGCGATGCTGCTCACCTCCAAGGGCGGCGACGGCCTGCGCCGCGTGGTGTTCTCCAACCTGGCTGCGCGCAAGCTGCTGCACAGCGGCTGGAAGCTGGAAGGACAGCGCCTGGACGACCTGCTGCTGGGTGTGCCGGCGCCGCTGCGCGAAGCGATCTCGCGTGGTGGCGACAGCCTGTTCGCCATCGAAGGCAGCGACGAGGACCCGGAGGAGGAGCAGATCTACCACCTGTCGCAGCGCCGCTTCCATCTCAACGGCCGCCCGCACGAACTGCTGTTGATCCGCCTGCTCACCGCCGAACTGCGCCGCCAGGAAGTGCACACCTGGAAGAAGGTGATCCGGGTGATCAGCCACGAGCTCAACAACTCGCTCGCGCCGATCGCCTCGCTGGCGCACTCCGGCGCCGAGCTGGTACGACGACAGAAGGTGGAGCGGCTGGAAGAGGTGTTCGGCACCATCGAGGAGCGCGCGCGGCACCTGGAAGGCTTCATCCGCGGCTACGCGCGCTTCGCCAAGCTGCCGCAGCCGCAACTGCAGACGGTGCACTGGGCGCAATTCCTGGCCGGGCTGCAGCAGCAGATTCCGTTCGCGCTGGACCTGGAATCGCCGGACCTGCACAGCCGGGTCGATCCGGCGCAACTGCAGCAGGCCCTGCTCAACCTGGTCAAGAACGCCCACGAATCCCTGCCCGAGGGGCAGACGCCGGCCGATGGCGTGCGCGTGCGCGTGTCTACCCGCCCGGACTGGCTGCGCCTGGAAGTGCTGGACCGCGGCAGCGGCATGAATGAGGCGGTGCTGCACAACGCGTTGATGCCGTTCTACTCGACCAAGCGCAACGGCACCGGCCTGGGCCTGGCCCTGACCCGCGAGATCGTCGAAGCCCACGGCGGCCGCCTGTCGCTGCACAACCGCGACGAAGGCGGGCTGTGCGTGACGGTGCAGTTGCCACAGGGGGAGCGGGGCTGATTTTTTGGGGCCGGGATTGGGGATTCGGGATTGGGGATTGAGCGCCGGGACCCGGGACCCGGGACCCGGGACCCGAAGAGCATGAGCGCACCTAGCCAAGCCGTGACCGTCGCGCTACGTTCCGCTCAAGCAAAAGCGCTGCGGTTCAGCGGCGCGCACCCAGGACACGTCGGGCGCAGTGGCTCAGTAGATCGCCATGTGGTCGATCACGGCGCGATCGACGTCGGCGCAGCCCTTGACTACGATCTCGACATTGGCCTTGCTGGTGAACGCAGCCAGGGCGAGCGAATACAGTTCCTTGAAGTGGGGCGTCGCTTCGTCGCGGTAGACCTCATAGAACACACCGCCGCATTGCTGCGGAATGTCGCTATCGGCGACGACGAGGGTGAATCGATTGGATTCCGAATATAACTTGCTGACCTTTGCATGCACGCGCTCAAACGCCGGCGCCTGAAAACTCAGCAGCGTCAGCACTGACGCCACGACAAATCGCTTCATGATCCCCCCTGGATTGGACCGTCGCGGCATCATTGCCGCGCTTCCATCTGTATACAGTATCAGCGCTACCCTGGCAGCATCGACGACCCGGCCGCGAGGCTCAGCGCGACGGCAGCGGACAACGCATCGCCACCCGCAGGTGCATCGGGAAACCGAGCGCGGCTTCCTGTCGCCAGGTCGCGCGCAACTGCGGGCCCCACTGCGCAGGCGGCATCTCGACGAAGCCCTCGCTGGCGTAGAACGGCGCATTCCACGGCACGTCGCGCAAGGTGGTCAGCAGCATGCATTGAAAACCAGCAGCTGCCGCGGCGGCGCGCGCATGCCGCAGCAGGGCACGGCCGTGGCCGCGGCGCCCGGCATCGGGATCCACGTCCATCTGTTGCACGTGGAAGCCGTCGTCCAGGCGCCCGCCGAGCAGATAGCCGACGCAACGTTCGTCCTCGTCCAACGCGACCCATAACTGCTCGCGCGTCAGTCCGGCGCGCAGCGCCTCCGCATCCAGTCCGTGCGTCGCGAACACGGCCTGCGCCGGATGCCCTTGCAGCAGGGCGCTGGCGCGCCGCTCGATCTCCGGCAATCGCGCCAACTCCTGCGCGCGCGCCAGACGGATGCGCCCGGCCATGCCTCAGTCGCGCTTGCCCGGGCGTTTCCAGCCTTCGACGGTTTCCTGGCGTACGCGTGCCACGCTCAGCTTGCCGGCCGGCGCGCTGCGGGTGATCACCGAGCCGGCACCGATGGTGGCGCCGTCGCCGATCTCCAGCGGCGCCACCAGCGCGCTGTTGGAGCCGACGAACACGCCATCGCCGATCACCGTCTGCGACTTGTTGACGCCGTCGTAGTTGCAGGTGATGACGCCGGCGCCGATGTTGACCCCGCTGCCGATGGTGGCATCGCCCAGGTAGGTCAGGTGATTGGCTTTGCTGCCGACGCCGAGCACCGCCTTCTTGGTCTCGACGAAGTTGCCGATGTGCACGCCATCGGCCAGTACCGTGCCCGGGCGCAGCCGCGCGAACGGGCCGATCTGCACCGCGCCCTCGGCGACCACGCCTTCCAGGTCGCAGTGCGCACGCACCTCGGTGCCCGGCCCCAGCACCACGTCCTTCAAGCGCACGAACGGGCCGATGCTGACGCCGTCGCCCAGTTCCACCTCGCCTTCCAGGATCACGTTGGCGTCGATGCGCACGTCGTGGCCGGCGCGCACGCGGCCGCGCTGGTCCAGGCGGTTCGGGTCGATCAGTTGCACGCCCTGCTCGCACAGCGCACGCGCCGCGCGCAACTGCCAGGCACGTTCCAGTTGCGCCAGCTGCCACGGATCGTTGGCGCCCTCGGCCTCGATCGGGTCGGCCACCAGCACCATCTCGGCCGGGGTGAACTCGGCGGCGGCGGCGGCGAACACGTCGGTCAGGTAGTACTCGCCCTGCGCGTTGTCGTTGCGCAACTGCACCAGCCAGCGCTTCAGCGCGGTGGACTCGGCGGTGACGATGCCGGTGTTGATGGTGCGGATGCGCCGCTGCTCGTCGTCGGCGTCCTTCTGCTCGACGATCGCCGCGACCTTGCCGGCGGCATCGCGCACGATGCGGCCGTAGCCGGTGGGATCCTCCGGCTCGGCCACCAGCACCGCGACGCGACCGGGCGCATGCAGCAGGCGGGTCAGGGTCTCGGCGCGGATCAGCGGCACGTCGCCGTACAGCACCAGCACCGTGGCCGCGTCGGGCACGGCCGCCATCGCCTGCTGCACCGCGTGGCCGGTGCCCAGCTGTTGCGCCTGCTCGGCCCACAGCAGGTCCGGCTGGTCGGCGAACGCCGCCAGCACCGCCTCGCCGCCGTGGCCATGGACGATGTGGATCGCGTCCGGCTGCAGTTGGCGCGCGGTCTCGATCACATGCGCCAGCATCGGTCGGCCAGCGATCGGCTGCAGCACCTTGGGCTTGACCGATTTCATCCGCTTGCCCGCGCCAGCGGCGAGGATCACGACGTGCAGGGGCAGGCTCATGGGGCGGTTCCGTTACGGGTGGACGACGAATTCTAGAGGCTGCCGGCCACGTCTGCCGTCACGACCGCGCCACACGCGCCGGGCTGCACATCGGCGCCGCAGGCGCTAGCATGCGCGATCGTCTTATCCTGCGGATGTTCATGGGTCTCCTGCGCCAGGGCAGCCAGTTCCTGCTGATCGGCCTGCTGCAATTGCTGGTCGACTGGAGCGTGTTCGTCGCCGCCACCGCGGCCGGCATGCCCACCGTGCCGGGCAACGTGCTGGGCCGCGTCTGTGGCGCCCTGCTCGGGTTCTGGCTCAACGGCCGCATCACCTTCGCCAGCAACGACGCCGCACGCCTGGGCTGGCGCCGCTTCGGCCGCTTCATGGCCATGTGGCTCGTGCTCACCGCACTCAGCACCTGGCTGGTGGCGCTGTGCGCCCACGCCCTGGGCCTGCGCCTGGCCTGGCTGGCCAAGCCGCTGGTCGAAGGCATGCTGGCGGTGGTGTCGTTCTTCCTGGGCCGGCAGTTGGTGTATCGCTAGCTGTGTAAACCCACCACGTTGTTCAGTGGAATTCGGGAGATGGGCGGTTTGTAGCCGAGGCTGGCGTGTGGTCGATGCCAGTTGTAATGATGCAGCCAGCCCGAGAAGGCGTTGGCGCGTTGCGTGGAGTCGATATAGGAGCGCGCATAAGCCCATTCTCGCAGGCTGGTCTGCACCAGCCGCTCGGCCTTGCCATTGGTGCGTGGCGTGTAGGGTCGGGTTCGCAGATGGCGCAGGCCGAGCCGTCGGACAAGGCGTCGAAAGCGGCGTGATTTGTAGCAGGCGCCGTTGTCGGTCAACACGCGCTCCAAGCGCACGCCCAGGCTGCGGTAGTAGCGAACCGCCTGCATCAGGGCCCTGCAGGCACTGAAACCGCGCTCATCGGGCTCGATGGTGCCGAAGGCCACGCGCGAGTGATCGTCGATGGCTAGGTGGACGTACTCCCAGCCAATGCCACGGGAGGTGACCGTCCGATCATCGGTCACGCGGTGGCCGGGCTGGCGGAAACGGGCCAGCTTCTTGATGTCCAGATGCAGCAGTTGGCCGGGTTGGGCGTATTCATAGCGATTGTCCGGCAGCGCCGGTTCCAGCTCGGCCAGCCGGTGCAGGCCGGCGCGGCGCAGCAACCGGGCGATGGTGCTCGGCGCCACAGGCAGCTGCTCGGCGATCTGCCGATACGTGTGGCGTGAACGGCGCAGCGCGATGACCTGATCCACCACGCCCCGAGGCGTGGCATGGGGGCAGTCGTGAGGCCGGGAGGTGCGGTCGCTCAGCCCTTGCGCCCCCTCTTCCTTGAAGCGCTTGAGCCATTTGTAGGCCGTTCGGACGCTCACACCGGCCGCATGCGCCGCTTCTTCCACGCGCAGCCCATGAACAAGGATGCGATCCACCAGCAGGGCTCGACCGCGAGGGCTCAAACGGGCATGTTTATGCAGGTTCATCCGGGGCTCCTGGGGCTGGGTTGGCTTGGTAACCCCCATCTTCCAGAGATGCCCCGGATGAACAACCTACTGAGAGATCACAGCTAGCGCTGGCGAGCACGGCAGGCAGGCGACACCGCTGCGCGCGCTCGGCGCCGGCTGTCGGGGCTGAAGCCCCTCCCACAAAAGACCTGACGTATGCCGGGAGCATCCCTGTGGGAGCGACTTCAGTCGCGACGAGCGAAGCCTAGACGGCCAGCGCGGATCGGGCCTGCAGAGCGCCAAATCGGCTTCAGCGCCCCGTTGGGCGCAGGCAACGCGCCATCGGCCCCGCTACCGACGACTCAATGGCAGAAATCACCCAGGCTGCGCACCAGCGCGGTGCGGTGCAGTTGGTCGAGCTGCCAGCGCAGCGCATAGGCCTCGGCCGCGCGTGCGGTGGTGGCCGGGCAATCCGGGGCCTGGCGCAGCGTGGCGCTGGCCTGCAACGCGTCCAGCATCTCGCCCTGCAGCTGGTCCAGGCGCGCGCGCAGTGCGGTCAGGTCCGGGCGCGGGCTGTTGGGCGCGCGGCCGCGCAGGTGCCAACGCGACAGCAATTCGTACTGCACCAGTTTGTTGGATTCGATCTGCATGCCGAAGAAACGCGCCGCATCGTCCGGATCCACGCCGTGGGCCGGCGCCTGATCGCGCACGCTCGCCAGCACCGCGGCCTCGCGCGTGGCATCCAGCACCGGCTTGCCGCTGTCCCACTTGCTCAGCGCCACCTGGTCGCCGATCGCGTTGCGCTCGACGATGCGATCCAGCAGCGGCTCCAGTGGGGTGGCGCTGCGTGCGGGCAGCGCGCATCCCATCAACAGGGCGCCGGCCAGCACGGCGGTCAGCGCATGCATGCAGGGACGAGGAACGGCAGCGGACAGGCTCATCTCGGTTCTCCGGTAACCGTCTGCGGGTGGGGGATGAACCGCGGATCGGGCAGCCATCTTGCCGCAGTCCACCGACCGCACGATGACCGCACCCGCGTCTTGTCGCATGCCAGCGCGGCCGAGTCAGCGACCAGCAAGCCAGCGCCGTGCGCTGCGTCGCAGTCCAGCTCGATCTCGGGCTGCGCCGCAGGAATGCGATCTTCGCGGCGATCCAATGCGCCTGCGCGTCACAGAGTGCGGCAAGCCGGATCCGCGAGGTGATCCCCCACATGCACGCAAAGGTGGCGTGCGAAGGAGACCCCCATCTCCCAGACACGACAACGCCGGCAAAAAACGCCGGCGTCGTCGTCGTCGCATGCGGCCATCAGGCCGCGGGGCGGTGAACTCAGTGCTTGAGGTTCTTGCGCAGGCGCTCCAGCGCCTGCAACTGCGCGGTGACCTCGGCCAGCTTGGCCTGTGCCTCGGCCACGTCCATGCCTTCGCCGCGGTTGGCGAGCAGGCGCTCGGCTTCTTCCTTGGCCTTGCGCACCGACGCCTCGTCGATGTCCTGCGCGCGGATCGCGGTGTCGGCCAGGATCGTCACCACCTGCGGCTGTACCTCGAGGATGCCGCCGGAAATGGCGAAATCCAGCTGCTCGCCGCTCGGGGTGGTCACCACCACCTTGCCGGGCTTGAGCCGGGTGATCAACGGCGCGTGCTTGGGCGCGATGCCCAGCTCGCCCAGCTCGCCGGTCGCGACCACCAGGGTGGCGTCGCCGTGGTAGATCTCATGCTCGGCGCTGACGATGTCGCAACGGATGGTGCTCATGGTGCCTCACTGGGTGAGGCGGGAATCGGGAATCGGGAATCGGGAATGGGGAGAAGCGGGTGTACCGTTTCTCGACCATTACGCGATGCATCAGATTCCAGTTGTCCCGCCTTGACGATTCTCGATTCCCGATTCCCCATTCCCGGATGCCGGCCGCCTGCGGCCGGCGTCCAGATCAGGCCTTCTCGGCCATCTTCTTGGCCTTCTCGACCGCTTCCTCGATGCCGCCGACCATGTAGAAGGCCTGCTCCGGCAGGTGGTCGTACTCGCCGTCGACGATGGCCTTGAAGCCGCGGATGGTGTCCTTCAGCGACACGTACTTGCCCGGCGAGCCGGTGAACACTTCGGCCACGTGGAACGGCTGGCTGAAGAAGCGCTCGATCTTGCGCGCGCGCGACACGGCCTGCTTGTCCTCTTCGGACAGTTCGTCCATGCCCAGGATCGCGATGATGTCCTTCAGTTCCTTGTACTTCTGCAAGGTGGACTGCACGCGGCGGGCGGTGTCGTAGTGCTCGTGGCCGATCACGTTCGGGTCCAGCTGGCGGCTGGTCGAATCGAGCGGATCCACCGCCGGATAGATACCCAGCGAGGCGATGTTACGCGACAGCACGACGGTGGCGTCGAGGTGGGCGAAGGTGGTCGCCGGCGACGGGTCGGTCAGGTCGTCCGCGGGCACGTACACGGCCTGGATCGAGGTGATCGAGCCGGACTTGGTCGAGGTGATGCGCTCCTGCAGCACGCCCATTTCCTCGGCCAGGGTCGGCTGGTAGCCCACCGCCGACGGCATGCGGCCCAGCAGCGCCGACACTTCGGTACCGGCCAGGGTGTAGCGGTAGATGTTGTCGACGAACAGCAGCACGTCCTTGCCCTTGCCCGAGGCGTCCTTCTCGTCGCGGAAGTACTCGGCCATGGTCAGGCCGGTCAGCGCGACGCGCAGACGGTTGCCCGGCGGCTCGTTCATCTGGCCGTACACCATCGCCACCTTGTCCAGGACGTTGGAGTCCTTCATCTCATGGTAGAAGTCGTTGCCCTCGCGGGTACGCTCGCCCACGCCGGCGAACACGGACAGACCCGAGTGCGCCTTGGCGATGTTGTTGATCAGTTCCATCATGTTGACGGTCTTGCCGACGCCGGCGCCGCCGAACAGGCCGACCTTGCCGCCCTTGGCGAACGGGCACATCAGGTCGATGACCTTGATGCCGGTCTCCAGCAGCTCGGTGGCCGAGGACTGGTCTTCGTAGGTCGGCGCCGCGCGGTGGATTTCCCAATGGTCGGTGGCCTGCACGTCGCCGGCCTCGTCGATCGGACGACCCAGCACGTCCATGATGCGGCCCAGCGTGCCGGCGCCCACCGGCACCGAGATCGCACGGCCGGTGTTGGTGGCGACCAGGTTGCGCTTGAGGCCGTCGGTGGAGCCGAGGGCGATCGTACGCACGACGCCGTCGCCCAACTGCTGCTGCACTTCCAGCGTGATGGCGGTGCCGTCGACCTTCAGTGCGTCGTACACCTTCGGCACATCGGCACGCGCGAATTCGACGTCGACGACCGCGCCGATGATCTGAACGATCTTGCCCTGACTCATTTGGATAACTCCACTAATGTCTATGCGAATCTGGTGTCGGGAATGGGGAACGGGGAATCGGGAATGGGAAGATCAAGCGCTGCTGCTTCGACCATTCCCGTTTCTCCATTCCCCATTCCCGGCTACACAGCGGCTGCGCCGCCGACGATTTCGGAAATTTCCTGGGTGATCGCAGCCTGACGCGCCTTGTTGTAGACCAACTGCAAGGTGCTGATCAGCTTGCTGGCGTTGTCGCTGGCCGCCTTCATCGCGACCATGCGCGCCGCATGCTCGGACGCCACGTTCTCCAGCACCGCCTGGTACACCAGCGACTCGATGTAGCGCGTCATCACGTGCTCGAGCACGCTCGCGGCATCGGGTTCGTACAGGTAGTCCCAGTCGTGGTGCGCGACCTGGCTCTCGGCCGCCGGCAGCGGCAGCAGCTGGTCGAAGCTGGCCTTCTGCGTCATCGTGTTGACGAAGCGGTTGTAGACCAGATACACGCGGTCCAGCTTGCCTTCGGTGAACGCGTCCAGCATCACCTTGATCACGCCGATCAACTGCTCCAACTGCGGCAGGTCGCCGAGGTGGCTGACGCTGCCGACCATGTCCACCTTGATCCGGCGGAAGAACACCGAGGCCTTCTGGCCGATGGTGACCACGTCCACGCCCGCGCCCTGGTCCTGCCACTGGCGCACTTCGCCCAGCATCTTGCGGAACAGGTTGTTGTTCAGGCCGCCGGCCAGGCCGCGATCGGAGGAGATCACGATGTAGCCGACGCGCTTGACCGACTCGCGCTGCACCAGGAACGGATGCGTGTAATCGGTGCTGGCCTGCGCCAGATGCCCGATCACCTGCTTCATCGCCTGCGCGTACGGACGCGAGGTCTTCATCCGATCCTGCGCCTTGCGGATCTTGGAGGCCGAGACCATCTCGAGCGCGCGCGTCACCTTGCGGGTGTTCTGCACGCTCTTGATCTTGGATTTGATTTCGCGTCCGCCTGCCATGCTCTCGCTCGCTTTGCTCGCTTCGTGGGAATGGGGAATGGAGAATCGGGAATGGGCAAGCCCGGATCCCGCTCCTACGATTCCCTATTCTCTAATCCCGATTCCCGGCAACTGATTTACCAGCTGCCCGTGGTCTTGAACTCGCCGATGCCCTTCTTGAACGCGGCCTCGATGTCGCCGTTCCAGTCGCCGGTGTCGTTGACCTTGGCGATCAGCTCGCCCTGGGTGTTGGCGAAGTGGGCGTGCAGGCCCTCTTCGAACGCCAGCAGCTTGTTGACCGGCACGTCGTCGAGGTAGCCCTCGTTGACGGCGTAGATCGACAGCGCCTGGTTGGCGATGGACATCGGCATGTACTGCTTCTGCTTCATCAGCTCGGTGACGCGCTGGCCGCGCTCGAGCTGCTTGCGGGTGGCTTCGTCCAGGTCCGAGGCGAACTGCGCGAACGCCGCCAGCTCGCGGTACTGCGCCAGCGAGATACGGATGCCGCCGGAGAGCTTCTTGATGATCTTGGTCTGCGCGGCGCCGCCGACGCGCGAGACCGAGATACCGGCGTTCACCGCCGGGCGGATGCCGGCGTTGAACAGGTCGGTTTCCAGGAAGATCTGGCCGTCGGTGATCGAGATCACGTTGGTCGGCACGAACGCGGACACGTCGCCGGCCTGGGTCTCGATGATCGGCAGCGCGGTCAGCGAACCGGTCTTGCCCTTGACCTCGCCCTTGGTGAACTGCTCCACGTACTCCTCGGACACGCGCGCGGCGCGCTCCAGCAGGCGGCTGTGCAGGTAGAACACGTCGCCCGGGTAGGCTTCGCGGCCCGGCGGGCGCTTCAGCAGCAGCGAGATCTGGCGGTAGGCCACGGCCTGCTTGGACAGATCGTCGTACACGATCAGCGCGTCTTCGCCGCGGTCCATGAAGTACTCGCCCATGGTGCAGCCGGCGTAGGCGCTGATGTACTGCATCGCCGCCGATTCGGAGGCGGTCGCGGCGACCACGATGGTGTGCGCCAGCGCACCGTTCTCTTCCAGCTTGCGCACGATGTTGGCGACGGTCGAGGCCTTCTGCCCGATCGCCACGTACACGCACTTGATGCCGGTGTTCTTCTGGTTGATCACCGCGTCGATAGCCAGCGCGGTCTTGCCGGTCTGGCGGTCGCCGATGACCAGCTCGCGCTGGCCGCGGCCGATCGGGATCATGGCGTCGACCGACTTGTAGCCGGTCTGCACCGGCTGGTCGACCGACTTGCGCCAGATCACGCCCGGCGCCACGCGCTCCACCGGCGCGGTCTGGCTGGTGCCCAGCGGGCCCTTGCCGTCGATCGGCTCGCCCAGCGCGTTGACCACGCGGCCCAGCAGTTCCTTGCCGACCGGCACTTCCAGGATGCGGCCGGTGGTCTTGGCCACGTCGCCTTCGCGCAGGTTCTCGTAGTCGCCGAGCACCACGGCGCCGACCGAGTCGCGCTCCAGGTTCAGCGCCAGGGCGTAGGTGTCGTTCGGCAGTTCGATCATTTCGCCCTGCATCACGTCGGCCAGGCCGAAGATGCGCACGATGCCGTCGGACACGCTGGTGACCGTGCCTTCGTTGCGCGACTCCGCGGCCAGCTTGACCTGCTCGATGCGGTTCTTGATCAGTTCGCTGATTTCGGAGGGGTTGAGCGTGGTTGCCATCTTGGTTTCCTTCGGATCGTCCATCGCGCAGCGGCGGATGGCGACGTGTGGTTAGCTTCTTTGAGAATCGGGAATGGGGAATCGGGAATCGCGGGTGGCGTCGCCGCCGGGCCGGGTTCTCTCCTCTCTATTCGCCATTCCCGTTTCTTAGTGGGCCAGTGCGGATTGCAGACGCGACAGCTTGCCTTTCAACGAACCGTCGATGACCACGTCGCCGGCGTCGATCACCGCGCCGCCGATCAGCGAAGCGTCCACCGCCGTGGTGATCTCGACCTCGCGGCCGAAGCGCTGCTTCAGCGCCACCTTCAGCGAGGCCACCTCGGCATCGCTCAGCGCCGTCGCGGAGGTCACGTTGGCCTGCACCACGCGCTCGGCCTCGGCCCGCAGCTGGTCGTACAGCCCGGCGATCTCCGGCAGCAGCGGCAGCCGCTGGCCTTCGGCCAGCAGGCTCAGGAAGCGCTGGTACTGCTCGTCGGCCGCTTCCGGCGCCAGCAGCGACACCGCCTGCTCCCGCTGCAGCAGCGGGTTGTGAAGCAGCGCGGCCACGCGCGGGTCGGCGGCGACCTGGGCGGAGAACGCCAGCGCCTGCGACCAGGGCGCGAGCTTGCCGGCGTCGCTGGCCGCGGCGAACGCGGCGCGAGCGTAGGGACGCGCCAGTGTGAGGGCCTGGCTCATCTCAGATCTCCGCCGCCAGCTCGTCGAGCAGCGCCTTGTGGGCGTTGGCGTCGATTTCGCGCTTGAGCAGCTTCTCGGCGCCGCTCACCGCCAGCAGCGACACCTGGCGACGCAGGTCTTCGCGCGCGCGGTTGGCCGCGGCGTCGATCTCGGCCTGGGCCAGTTCCTTCTGCCGGGTGGCTTCGACGGTCGCCTCGTGCTTGGCCGCCTCGACGATCTGGTTGGCGCGCGCATGGGCCTGATCGATGATCTCGTTGGCCTTGATGCGGGCGTCCTTCAACGCTTCGTTGACCTTTTCCTGCGCCTGCGCCAGATCCTTCTGGCTGCGATCGGCGGCGGCCAGGCCTTCGGCGATCTTCTGTTGGCGCTCTTCGATGGCCTGCATCAGCGGCGGCCAGATCTTGGTCGCGACGATCCAGATCAGACCGGCGAACGCCAGCGCCTGGGCAAAGAGGGTGAGACCGATATTCATGGGGTACGCTCAGCCAATGGTGACGGGGTGGACGCGCCGCCAGCACGGCGACGCGTCCGAACCTTCATCCGTAGCGGCGGCCGCCGATGGCGACCGCACGCCGGTACGACGGGATCAACCGCCCTGCGGCAGACGCGCGACGAACTCGCCGATCATCGGGTTGGCGAACGCGAACAGCAGGCCGACCGCGACGCTGATGATGAACGCGGCGTCGATCAGGCCGGCGGTGATGAACATGCGGACCTGCAGCACCGGGATCAGTTCCGGCTGGCGCGCGGCGGATTCCAGGAACTTGCCGGCCATGATGGCCAGACCGAGGCCGGCGCCCAGCGCGGCCAGGCCGATCATGATGCCGACGGCGAGGACGGTGGAGCTCTGGACTTGGGCGAGGTTGGTCAGGACGGCGAAGTACATGGTTTTCTCCAGGAACAAAGTTGCTTGAGGATGGTGAATCGAACGAAGGGTTGCTTAGAACGCGTGAAACAGAAACGTCAATGGCTGTCTTCCGCCAGGCTCAGGTACACGATGGACAGCATCATGAAAATGAACGCCTGCAGCGGAATCACCAGCAGGTGGAACAGCATCCAGCCGAAGCCGAACGCGCCGCCGGCCAGCGCACCGAGGATGCCGGCACCGCCCAGCACCCAGATCAGCAGGAACACGATCTCGCCGCCGAACATGTTGCCGAACAGTCGCATCGCCAGCGACACCGGCTTGCTCAGCCATTCGACGATATTGAGGATCAGGTTGAACGGCAGCATCCACTTGCCGAACGGCGCGGTGAGGAATTCCTTGGTCATCCCGCCCACGCCCTTGGAGCGCAGCGAGAAGAACAGCATCAGGAAGAACACGCTGATCGACATGCCCAGGGTGGCATTGACGTCGGCGGTGGGCACCGGCTTCCAGTAGTGCACGCCGACCCAGCCCAGCGGGATCGCGAGGAAGTCCGCCGGGATCATCTTGATGAGATTCATCAACAGGATCCAGAAGAACAGGGTGATCGCGATCGGGGTCACCAGCTTGCTGGTGCCGTGGTAGGTGTCCTTGGCCTGGCGGTCGACGAACTCCAGCATGATTTCCACGAACGCCTGCCACTTGCCGGGCACGCCCGCGGTGGCCTTGCGCGTGGCCAGCCAGAAGCCGAACACCATCAGCAGGCCCATCAGCAGCGACATCACCAGGGTGTCGACATGCAATTGCCAGAACCCGCCTTCCTGCACCTGGAAGGTGAGGTTGTGCAGATGGTGCTGGATGTAGGAGGTAGGGGTTTCTGCCTCGCCCGCCATGAGTCCTGAGCCTTTTCTTGATTCGATCAACGCCTGGCCAGAGCCAGAACCTGGAACATCAGCCCGACGGCGATACCCGCCAACAGGGCCAGAGGAGGCAACCGCCACCAGGCAAAGCCCAGCGCCAGCACCGCGAACACCAACACCCACTTCAGCACCATGGCCACGATCAACCGCGCCAGCGCCGAACCCGCCGCCTGCACGCCGCCATTGAGCGCGGTGCGTGCGGCCAGCCATCCCCCTGCCACGGTCGCCAGCCCGGTTGCGGCGGCGCCCATCGCGTATTTCGGTCCCAGCAGCAGGAACAGCAGGGACACCACGGCCACCGCCACCAGCGGGTAAATCGCTGCGCGCAGCATCAGCCGCCGACCCGCATCAACGGAGTTCAGCACAGAAAATCCTGCAATTGGTGGTGGATTGAGGACGTCTTCGCGTCCGTCGAGCCGCGGAATTATAGCAATGGGACAATTTGCGAGACAACCGCCAGGGGTCCTGACCGCGTCCGAATGCCCATCCGCCCGTAGACGATAACACGGCCACCGCCCGCCGCCGGCGCCGAATGCGGCATTGCAGCATGCCTTTGCGGAGGAACTTTCTGTCCACTGCGCTGTCTGATCGGACAGGGACTGCGCCCATCCTCGTCGGCCCACAGCGCAGACCCACCGAGCCCCGGTCCTCCCGGGGCTCTTTTCGTTGCGCGTTCTGGGACGGGCGTGGCGGCCCGGGCCACCATACTTTCACGAATGGTGGACGCAAATTTAAGGATAGTGACGGCACGCGATGGCCAGCCATCGACGCCTCATCAAAAAAATCCCAAGACGACGGAGCTTGTCCCCCATGAAACACTTGCTTGCCCTGGCGCTGCCGTGCGCGCTCGCCGCCGCTTACGCCCTGCCCGCCCACGCCGAAGACGGCGACGACCGCTTCACCCTGCGCCTGGGCGCGATGAACGTCGACAACAACAACACCCTGCGCGGCAACACCGTCATCAACGGCAATGCCATCTCCGGGTCGCAGGACTTCAAGCTGGGCGGCAAGGAGTGGGAGCCGCGCGTGGACGGCGTGTTCCGCATCAGCACCCGCCAGCGCCTGATCTTCGACTACTTCAAGTACGACAAGGACCGCCGCGAGGAGCTGGGCCAGGACGTCAGCTATGGCGGCGTCACCGTGCCGTCGGGCAGCTTCGTCAAGGGCCAACTGAAATATCAGGTCGCCAGCCTGGTGTACGACTACTCGGTGATCGATACGCCGCAGTTCAGCATGGGCCTGCAACTCGGTGCCGAGTGGGCCAAGGTCAACGGCAAGGCCTATGCCGACCTGGGCCCGCTGTACACCGGCACCTTCGTCGACGAAAGCGACGACGGCGCCGCGCCGGTGGTCGGCCTGCGCTTCACCGCGCACCCGAACGAACACTGGCTGTTCAATGTGCAGGGGCAGTACGTCAACACCAAGTGGGGCGATTTCAAGAAATACGACGGCGACCTGAGCCGCGCCAACGCCATCGCCGAGTATCGCTTCACCCGCAACTTCGGCATCTTTGCCGGCTACGACTGGTTCAAGCTCGACGTGGACCGCAAGGGCGGCAACGCCGCGATCGGCCTGAAGCAGGAGTTCAAGGGTCCGGTCGCGGGCGTGACCTTCGCGTTCTGATCTTTCGGGACCCGGAACCCGGGACCCGCGAGCAGTTCCATGCAGAACCCCGCAGCGATGCGGGGTTTTGTCGTTCAACGGGGTGCGCGGCAGATCGCAGACGCGGTGGCAGCGACTGCGGCAGCCGACACAGGCTCACGGCGGCCTGGTCGCTCCCGCCACCAGCAGATGCTGGTGCGTCGAGCAATAGCACTCGTCGTGCCAGCCGTAGTGCGGATCGGTGCAGATCGCATGCTGCACCGTCGCCGGCAGCGCCGCCACGTCGCTGCGCAGGTCGCGCTTCAGCGATACGAAGACCGAGCCAGGATGCGGCCAGTCGGTCCGGCGCGGCGGCTCGGCGATGCGGTTGCCGCTGGCCAGTTCGCGCTGCAGCAGCGCCTGCAGTTCGGGACATAGGGTGCCCTGCCCCACGGCGACCTCCATGCGTGGATTCACCACGGCCGCGACCGCACCGCACGCAGCGGCACGGTCGCGCCAGGCGGCGTCACTTCTTCTTCGGGATGTACAGGTCGGTGATGGTGCCGTCGTAGACCTCGGCGCTCATGCCGACCGATTCGCTCAGGGTCGGATGCGCGTGGATGGTGTGGCCGATGTCCTCGGCCTCCGCGCCCATCTCGATCGCCAGGCCGATCTCGGCCAGCAGGTCGCCGGCGTGCACGCCGACGATCGCGCCGCCGATGATGCGGTGCGTCTCCTCGTCGAAGATCAGCTTGGTGAAGCCCTCGGTGCGGCCGATGCCGATGGCGCGACCGCTGGCCGCCCACGGGAACTTGGCCACGCCGACCTTCAGCCCCTTGGCCTTGGCCTCGGTCTCGGTGACGCCGACCCAGGCGATTTCCGGGTTGGTGTAGGCCACCGACGGGATCACCCGCGCCACCCACTCCTTCTTCTCGCCGGCGGCCACTTCCGCGGCCAGCTTACCCTCGTGGGTGGCCTTGTGCGCCAGCATCGGGTTACCGACGATGTCGCCGATGGCGAAGATATGCGGCACGTTGGTGCGCATCTGCCGGTCGACCGGGATGAAACCGCGCTCGGTGACGTTGATGCCGGCCTTGTCGGCGCCGATCTTCTTGCCGTTGGGCGCGCGACCCACCGCGACCAGCACGCGGTCGTAGGTGGTGGCGGCCAGCGCCGGCGTCTCGCCCGCGGTGGCGGCTTCGAAGGTCACGGTGATGCCCTTCTTGTCGGCCTTGACCTCGGCCGCCTTGGTCTTGAGATGGACCTCCACGCCCTGCTTCTTCAAGCGGTCGGCCAGCGGCTTGACCAGGTCCTTGTCGGCGCCCGGCATCAGTTGGTCCATGAACTCGACCACGGTGACCTTGCTGCCCAGCGCGCTGTACACGGTGGCCATTTCCAGGCCGATGATGCCGCCGCCGACCACCAGCAGGGTCTTGGGGATCTCCTGCAGTTCCAGCGCGTCGGTGGAGTCCATCACCCGCTTGTCGTCCCACGGGAAATTCGGCAGCTTCACCGCCTGCGAGCCGGCGGCGACGATGCAGTGCTCGAAGCGCAGCAACTGGGTCTTGCCGTCGGCGCCGACGATCTCCAGCTCGTTCGGCGACACGAACGACGCCACGCCGGTGACGGTGCGCACCTTGCGTTGCTTGGCCATGCTGGCCAGGCCGCCGGTGAGCTTGCCGACCACCTTTTCCTTGTACTCGCGCAGCTTGTCCAGGGTGATCTTGGGCTTGCCGAAGTCCACGCCGAAGTCGCCGGCATGGGCGACCTCGTCGATCACCGCGGCCGCGTGCAGCAGCGCCTTGGAGGGGATGCAGCCGACATTGAGGCAGACGCCGCCGAGGCTGGCGTAGCGCTCGATCAGCACCGTGTCCAGGCCCAGGTCGGCAGCACGGAACGCGGCGGTGTAGCCGCCGGGACCGGCGCCGAGCACCACCATCTTGCATTCGATGTCGGCGGGCTTGCCGCTGGACAGTGCCGGCTTCGGTGCCGGCGGCTCGGCCGGCGCGCGGTGCGACGGCGCCACCGGCGGCTTGCTGGCCGGCACCTCGGCCGGCACCTCGGCCGGGGCCGCGGCGGGCGCCGCAGCGGCGCCGTCGGCGGTCTCCAGCAGCGCGATCACCGCGCCTTCGGACAGGGTGTCGCCGAGCTTGACCTTCAGCTCCTTGATCACGCCGGCGGCCGCGGACGGCACTTCCAGCGTGGCCTTGTCCGACTCCAGCGTCACCAGGCCCTGATCCTTCTTCACCGTGTCGCCGACGGCGACCAGCACCTCGATGACCGGAACGTCGCTGTAGTCGCCGATATCCGGGACCTTGACCTCAATGACCGCCATGCAGCTTCTCCTGTGGCCCTTCGCCGCGGCGAGGGGCGTTTGCAGTTCGTCGGCGCGACCGCGCAAACAGGCGGCGCGCGCAGGTGGGGGAAAACCGGCGCCGCGACGGACGCGGCGCCGTGACGACAGGGCTTACAGCAGCACGCGGCGCATGTCCGCCAGCACCTGGCTCAGGTAGGTGGTGAAGCGCGCGGCGGCGGCGCCGTCGATGACCCGGTGGTCGTAGCTCAGCGACAGCGGCAGCATCAGCTTGGGCGCGAATTCCTTGCCGTTCCAGACCGGCTGGATCGACGACTTGGACACGCCCAGGATCGCCACTTCCGGCGCATTGACGATCGGGGTGAAGGCGGTACCGCCGATGCCGCCGAGCGAGCTGATCGAGAAGCAGCCGCCGCTCATGTCGGCCGGGCCCAGCTTGCCGTCGCGCGCCTTCTTGGCCAGCTCGCCGCTCTCGCGCGCCAGCTCGACCACGCCCTTCTTGTCCACGTCGCGGATCACCGGCACCACCAGCCCGTTCGGGGTGTCGGCGGCGAAGCCGATGTGGAAGTACTTCTTCAGGGTCAGGTTCTCGCCGCTGGCATCGAGCGAGGCGTTGAACTCGGGGAACTGCTTCAGCGCCGCGGCGCTGGCCTTGAGCAGGAAGGCGAGCATGGTCAGCTTGATGCCGGCCTTCTCGTTCTCCTTGTTCAACGCCACACGCAGGGCTTCCAGGTCGGTGATGTCGGCCTGCTCGAACTGGGTGACGTGCGGGATCATCGCCCAGTTGCGCGCCAGGTTGGCGCCGGAAATCTTCTTGATCCGCGACAGCGGCTTGACCTCGACCTCGCCGAACTTGGCGAAGTCCACCTTCGGCCACGGCAGCAGGTTCAGGCCATTGCCGCCCGCGGCGGGCGCGGCACCGGCGGCGGCCGGCGCGGCGCCGGACAGCGCCGCCTTGACGTAGCGCTGCACGTCGTCCTTGGTGATGCGGCCACCCTGCTCCGAGCCGCTGACCTGGAACAGGTCCACGCCGAGCTCGCGGGCGAACACGCGCACCGCCGGGCTCGCATAGGGCACCTTCTGCGGCAGCACGCTGTCGGCGTCGAACGCCACCGGCGGGCTGCTCTGGGTAGCGGACGGTGCGGCGGCCTTGGCCGGCGCCGTGGCCTGGACCTGGGCGATCTCGCGCTGGGCCAGCTTGTCCGGCGCGGACGAGGCCGGCACCGGCTCCACGCCGCCGCCGGTCTCGGCGCTGGGCTGGACCGCGGACGCGGCCGGCGCGTCGGCATCGCTGCCGGCCACTTCGATCAGCGCCACCAGCTTGCCCTCGGACAGACTGTCGCCGACCTTGACCTTGAGTTCCTTGACCACGCCGGCCACCGACGAGGGCACTTCCATCGTCGCCTTGTCCGACTCCAGGGTGACCAGGCCCTGGTCCTTCTTGACCGTGTCGCCGACCGCGACCAGCACCTCGATCACCGGCACGTCGCTGTAGTCGCCGATGTCCGGCACCCGCGCCTCGACCACGCCGGTCGCCGCGGCCGCGGCCGGCTTGATCGCGTTCTGCGCAGGTGCGGCGGCCGGGGCGGCGGCCTGCTGGGCCGGCGCGGGCGTGGCCTTGGCGGCCGCAGGCGCGGCGGGTGCGGCACTGGCGCCGCCCTCGGCCACTTCGATCAGCGCCACCACCTTGCCCTCGGACAGGCTGTCGCCGACCTTGACCTTGATCTCCTTGACCACGCCGGCGAACGGCGACGGCACTTCCATCGTCGCCTTGTCCGATTCCAGGGTGACCAGGCTCTGGTCCTTCTTCACCGTGTCGCCGACGGCCACCAGCACTTCGATTACCGGGACGTCGCTGTAGTCACCGATATCGGGGACAAGTGCTTCCTTGATTTCGGCCATGCGGGGAACTCCGGCAACTAATGAGGGGGAAACCCCTATTGTGGCGGCCCGCAGCCGCAGCGCCAACCTTTGACGGGCAAAAAAGCCCGATCGCCTGCGTGGACCGCCGCGGCCGGCGGACAGTACGCCGGCGCATGTTGCGCAGCCATCGCCGGTGCACCGCCTTCACGGCGCCACGGCTAGGCTCGCCGCAGATTTCCGGAGGGCAGGCATGCGGATCCTGGTGCTGTTGATGGCGTTGGCGATGCCGTTGGTCGCCTGGTTCTCGCAACGTGGCGCGTTCGGCCCGAGCAACGGCGCCATCTCCGACCGCTACCCGACCCTGATCGTCGCCGCCGGCTACGCCTTCGCGATCTGGGGTGTGATCTTCCTGCTCGACCTGGCCTTCGGCCTGTGGCAATCCAGCGCGCGGCGCCGTCGCGTCAGCGCGCTGGCGCAGGTGCGGGCGCCGGCGGCGCTGGGCTTCGCGCTGACGGCGGCGTGGATGCCGGTGTTCTCGCAGCAGCACTTCCTGTTGGCGCTGGCGGTGATCTGGACCGCGCTGGCGGCGATGCTGCTGGCCGCGCTGCGGCTGTCGCGCGACCCCGCCCCCGAATCCGGCCAGACCCTGTGGGCCTGGCTGCCGCTGTCGCTGCACGCCGGCTGGCTGTCGCTGGCGGCATTCCTGAACACCGCGCAGGTGATCGTGGCCTACCGCTGGCTCTCGACCGAGCGGATGCTGCCGTGGAGCCTGGTGCTGTTCGCGCTGGCGGCGGTGCTGCTGCTGGGCATGAACCGCGCCATGCGCGGCAACCTCGCCTACGCGGCGGCGGCGCTGTGGGCGCTGGCCGCGGTCTACGTCAAACAGGCCGCCAGCACGCTGGCCGGTGCGCAGAGCGCGGCGTGGGTGGCCTTGCTGCTGGCCGCGGTGCTGGCGCTGCAGACGCTGTGGTTGCGCCTGCGCGCGCGGCGCTAATCCATGGATGCAATGCCAGCGCGCCGCCAATCACCTGTTTTTGCCACATCGCGCTGTCTCGCAAGAGTGGCTTCGGCCGCGCCAGCGTTGTCGGGATAGCCGCGTCGCGGCTGAAGCCGCCCCTGCGCGTGTGCCTCGTGCGTGATTGGAGGCACCCGTCAATCGCCAGCCATCGGCACCCGCAGCCATTGCTGCAGCGGCGACCACGCCTGCAGCAGCCGCGGCCAGGCGAACGCGGCATTGGCGGGGCTGCTGGACGGCAGCGCCAGCAGCACCAGATGCGGATCGCGCAGCGGCAGGTGCGGCTGCACGAAGCGCGCGAACGCCTGCGCCGCCGCCGCGCCATTGCAGGCGATGGCGCGCAGCTGCGGCAACTGCGCGATGCGCTCGGGCAAGGCATTGGGAATTTCGCTGCCGCGCACGATCGCCGCGTCCAGGCTGCCGCGGCGTCGGCACTGGCCGATCACATCCCACAGGCCCACGCCGGCCGCGTGCAGCGCCTGCATCCGCGCTTCGGCGTCCAGTGCCGCATCGAAGCCGCACAGCGTCGCCATCAGCGGCCAGAACCGGTTGCGCGGATGCGCGTAGTAACGCGCCTGCTGCAACGACGCCGCACCCGGCATGGAGCCGAGCACAAGCACGCGGCAATCGTCGCGAATCCGCGCGGGCAGGCCCTGCAACAGCGGCTGCGTCGTCACGTCGCGCGCACCTGGATGAACAGCCAAAAGCCTTAAAACCTCGTTATTTCAAGCATCGGGCGCAAGTGCCTGAACGTCGCCTGCATTCGTCCGGCGAGGGTCGGCGACGATTCATCTTCTCATCGATACGGTGTGCGCGCCCACTCCCGTGGCCCCACAAGAAAAAGATGAGGAGATACCCCATGCGGTCCATTCAGATCCTGAGCCTGGCTGTCGTGTCCGCCCTTGCGTTTGCGCCCGCCGCATTCGCACAGGATGCCGATACCGCTTCCGGCAAGCACTTCTCCGTCGTCGGCAGCGCGACCCTGCTCGACCCACATTCCAAGCCGGCGGCCGGCCTCGACGTCGATGGCGGTCCGGCGCCGACCATCAGCGCCAGCTGGCTGATCGACGACAACTGGGCGGTCGAACTGTGGGGCGCTGCCGACAAGTTCAACCACCGCGTCAAGGCCGACGGCATTGGCAAGGTCGGTACCGTCGAGCAGCAGCCGATCGCGCTGAGCGGCCAGTACCACTTCGGCCAGGCGGACAACGTGTTCCGTCCGTTCGTCGGCGTCGGTTACTACGAGTCCAACTTCAGCAACGAGAAGCTGGCTGGCCTGAACCCGGACCAGCACATCAGCCTGGACACCGCCAAGGGCGCCATCGGCACCGTCGGCGTGGACATGAACATCAACTCCACCTGGTTCGCCCGTGCCGATGCGCGCTACATGCACTCGCGTCCGGAGCTGAAGGTGGCCGGCGAAGGCACCGGCGAAGACCTGAAGCTGGATCCGTGGCTGTTCAGCTTCGGCGTCGGCGCGCGCTTCTAAGCGTTCCGTCTCCAGCGTTTGCGCAAACGGGCCCGCAAGGGCCCGTTTGTTTTTACGCGTGCGCTGGATCGAGCGCGCGACCAGCGAAAACCGCATTGCGCGTGCACGCGGGCGCAGCCGCCTTCAGCGCGGCGAGCGATCGAAACCGCGGTAGCGGTCGAACCGGCGCAGGCGCCGCCGCAGCAGCCAGGCGTAGGCGCAGGCATAGCCGAGCAGCAAGGCCGCGGCGGCCAGCAGACTGGCATGACTCATCCAGCCCTCGGTCGGCCACGCCGCACCATCGGCCAGACTGCGCCAGCCTTGCCACAGTCCGGCACCGATGCGTACCGCCACCAGCGCGGTCAGACCCAAGACCAACCACAGGTTCGGCGTGTAGTGCAGCCCGTGCGGCAAGGGCTCGAAGCGGGTGGCGACGATGCCGAGCGCGCCCAGCAGCGCGCCGATGCCCCAGCCGGCCAGCGCATGCGTGGCCGCACCGGGCCACCAGTGCGCGGCGATCAGGGCGAAGACCAGCAACACCACGCTGGACAGCAGCGCCGACCACAGTTGCACCGCGACCAGCCAACCGCGCGCCTGACGCCGCGCCGTGCCCACGCGAAACCGCTGCAGCAGCGACAGCGGCAAGAGCACGGCGGTCACCGCCAGCGCGATCACGATCGCCAGCGGAATGGCCAGCAGCAGCGGCATGCGCGTGGCCCGATCAGAACGCCGGCAGCACCGCGCCCTGGTACTTGCGCTGAATGAAGGCCTTCACTTCCGGGCTGGTCAGCGCCTTGGCCAGCTTCTGCACGCGCGGATCGTCCTTGTTGTCGCGACGCGCGACCAGGAAGTTCACGTACGGCGAATCCTTGCTTTCGATCGCCAGCGCGTCGCGGGTCGGGTTGAGGCCGGCGTCGAGCGCGTAGTTGGTGTTGATCAGCGCCAGGTCGACCTGGTCCAGCACGCGCGGCAGCATCGCCGAATCCAGCTCGCGGAACTTCAGCTGCTTGGGATTGGCGACGATGTCGCGCTGGGTGGACAGCGCGTTGCTCGGATCCTTGAGCTTGATGACCCCGGCCTTGTCCAGCAGGATCAGCGCGCGGCTGTTGTTGCTGGGATCGTTGGGGATCACCACGTCGGCGCCCTGCGGCAGCGCGTCCAGCGACTTGTAGCGGCGCGAGTAGGCGCCGAACGGCTCGATGTGCACGCCGACCACGGTCACCAGGTCGCTCTTGCGGTCGCGGTTGTAGGCCTGCAGGTAGGGCTCGGTCTGGAAGTAGTTCACGTCGATCTGCTTCTGCACCACCTGGTCGTTGGGCTGCACGTAGTCGTTGAACACGCGCACGTCCAGGGTCAGGCCCTGCTGCTCCAGCATCGGCTTGACCACCTCCAGGATCTCGGCGTGCGGCACCGCAGTGGCGGCGACGCTGAGATGGTCGCCGGCGGCGCCGGCATCGGGCTTGCCGCAGCCGCCGAGCACGAGCACGGCGCTGGCGAGCAGGAGGCGGAACGGGAATCGGGTCATGGCAGGTATCCGGGGAAACGGGGGGGGGAGTGGAGGAGCGCGACCCGCGGCCGCGATGCGTGCACGCTAGCAGACGGCCGTGCAGGCGGGGCGATCCATGCGCGCAGGAGCGGCTTCAGCCGCGACCGCTCCACCGGTCAGGGGCGCGCTGAAGCCGTTCCTACCGCGGCACGCAGAACATCAGCGCCGGCTGTAGTGCGCGACCAGACGGTCGCCGAGCATCTGCAACGCCTGCACCAGCAGCAACAGGATCACCACCGTCACCAGGGCCACGTCGGCATGCGAGCGCTGGTACCCGTCGCGGTAGGCCAGGTCGCCGAGGCCGCCCGACCCGATCGCGCCGCCCATCGCGGTGAAGCCGATCAGGGCGATGGTGGTCACCGTGGCGCCGGCGATCAGGCCCGGCCGCGCTTCCGGCAGCAGCACCCGGGTCACCAGTTGCCAGGTGGTCGCGCCCATCGCCAGGCTGGCCTCGACCACGCCGCGGTCCACTTCGCGCAGTGCGGTCTCCACCAGCCGCGCGTAGAACGGCGCCGCGCCCACCACCAGCGGCAGGATCGCGCCGCGCACGCCCAGCGAGGTGCCCATCGCCCACAGCGTCAGCGGGATCATCGCGATCATCAAAATGATGAAGGGCACCGAGCGCAGCACGTTGATGACCAGCGCCAGGCTGCCGTACAGCAGCGGCTTCTGGTGGGTCTGGCGCGGGCCGGTGAGGAACAGCAGCACGCCCAGCGGCAGGCCGATCAGCAGGGTCAGCGGCAGCGAGCCGCCGAGCATCAGCAGGGTGTCGACGGTGGCGCGTCCGATCTCGCTCCACTTGCCGGCATCGAGATTGCGGAAGAAGCCTGCGGCAGCGGTGGCGATCGGACTCATCGGCGCAGCTCCTGCACATGCACGCCGGCGGCGACGAAGGCGGCCTGCGCCGCATCCATGTCGCCACCGACCAGGGCCACGGTCAGTTGGCCGTACGGGGTGTCCTTGATCCGGTCGATGCGCCCGGACAGGATGTTGTAGTCCACCGCGGTGGCGCGGGCGATGCGCCCGAGCAGCGGCGCGTAGGTGTCGGTGCCTAGGAAGGTCAGCCGCAGGATGCGCCCGTCCACGGCGGTGAAATCGCGGTACAGCTCGGCCTCGTCGACGTGCTCGGCCTCGGACACGAAGCGCTTGGTGGTCGGATGCTGCGGGTGCAGGAACACCTCGGTGACCGGCCCACTCTCGACCAGGTGCCCGGCATCGAGCACCGCCACGCGATCGCAGACCCGGCGGATCACTTCCATCTCGTGGGTGATCAGCACGATGGTCAGACCCAGCTCGCGGTTGATCTGCGCCAGCAGCGCCAGCACCGAGGCGGTGGTCTGCGGGTCCAGCGCGCTGGTGGCCTCGTCGCACAGCAGGATCCGCGGGCGCGTGGCCAGGGCGCGGGCGATGCCGACGCGCTGCTTCTGTCCGCCCGACAGCTGCGCCGGGTACTTGTCGGCATGCGCGGTCAGCCCGACCCGCTCCAGCAGCTCGGCCACCCGCGCGTGGATCTCCACACGCGGCGTGCCGGCCAGTTCCAGCGGGAACGCGACATTGCCGGCGACCGTGCGCGAGGACAGCAAGTTGAAGTGCTGGAAGATCATGCCCACGCGCTGGCGCAGCGTGCGCAGCCCGGCGCGGTCCAGCGCGGTGACGTCCTCGCCGTCGATGATCAGGCGACCGCCGCTGGGTTCCTCGAGCCGGTTGATCAGCCGGATCAGGGTCGACTTGCCGGCGCCGGAATGGCCGATGATGCCGAACACCTCGCCGGCCTCGATGCGCAGGTCGAGCGGATGCAGCGCCACGACCGGCTGGCCGGCGACGGAATAGGACTTGTGCAGGCGCTCGAACTGGATCAACGCGCGGGACCGGCAGCGACGGGGGGCGCAAAGCCTAGCAGGCCAGGATGGCGTGCGTTATTCCATTCGATTCTAACGTATGCGCGCATCGCGGGCCCTAGGGGCGTGCCTGCGGCGGCGGATGCGCCACCGCGCGGATCCGCTCGCGGTGCAGCAGGTACAGGCCGCTGGCGACGATGATCGCCCCGCCCGCCCAGGTCCAGACATCGGGCAGCTTGCGCCACAGCAGCCAGTCCCAGGGAATCACCCACAACAGGCCGCTGTACTCCAGCGGCGCGACCAGCGAGGCGTCGCCGCGGCGGAACGCCTGGGTCAGCGCCACCTGGCCCAGCGCCCCGGCCAGGCCCATGCCGGCGATCCAGCCGGTGTCGACCGGGCGCAGCGGGGTCCACTCCGGCAACGCCAGCGCACCGGCGCCCAGCGCCATGATCAGCAGGAACCACACCACCAGCGACTGCGAGGTGTCGGTGCGCGCCAGCAGGCTGACCAGCACCGAGGCGACCGCGTAGGCGATGGCCGCCAGCAGCACCATCAGCCCCGGCAGCGAGACGAACCCGTCCATGCCCGGGCGCAGCACCACCAGCACGCCGATCAGGCCGACGCCGATCGCCGCCCAGCGCCGCGGGCCCACGTATTCGCCGAGCAGCGGCACCGACAGCGCCGCCACCAGCAGCGGCGCGACGAAGTAGATGGTGTAGGCGGTGGACAGCGGCAGGCTGCGCAAGGCCCAGGCGAAGCAGCCGATCATGGCGATGCCGAGCACGCCGCGCAGCAGGTGCAAGCCCCAGCGCACCGGCCAGATCGCGCGCGGCCCGGCACTGGCCAGCACCCACACCAGCACGAACGGCAGCGAAGCCCCACCGCGCAATGCCGCGACCTGCAGCGCCGGATAATGCGTGCTGAGCTGCTTCATCGACGCATCCATCAGCGAGAAGAACGCGACCGCGGCGATCATCCACGCGGCGGCGGCATTGGAACGGGAGTTGGGCATCGGCGCATTATCGCCGCGATCGGCGGTGGGCGTGGTGCCGGGGCTCATCGCGTCGGGACTGAAGTCCCTCGCACATGGCTCCAGCCGGCGCACCGGCCGATGCCGCTTCTTGTGGGAGCGACTTCAGTCGCGACGCGCGGCGCCCACCAACGCACGACATTGCGCAACGCGCCGGAACCGACATCCATCCCACCCTGCACGTGCCAGCCCCTGCGACACCTGCGCTGCCACTTCCCACCTGCCGCGCCCCACTCCTCGCCCGCACGTCTTACGATAGGCATCTTTGCCGAGGACTTGCCCATGCCTTCCTTCGATATCGTGTCCGAAGTCGACAAGCACGAACTGACCAATGCCGTCGACCAGGCCAACCGCGAGCTGTCGACGCGCTTCGACTTCAAGGGCGTCGACGCCAAGTTCGCGCTCGACGACCAGGTCATCACGCAATCGGCGCCCAGCGATTTCCAGGTCAAGCAGATGACCGACATCCTGCGCGCGCGCCTGCTGGCCCGCGGCATCGACGTCCGTTGCCTGGAGTTCGGCGACGTGGAGACCAACCTCGCCGGCGCGCGGCAGAAGATCACCGTCAAGCAGGGCATCGAACAGAAGCTGGGCAAGAAGATCGTGGCCACGCTCAAGGAAGCCAAGCTCAAGGTGGAAGCGCAGATCAACGGCGACAAGCTGCGGGTCAGCGGCAAGAAGCGCGACGACCTGCAGGATGCGATCGCGCTGCTGAAGAAGAGCGATTTCGAGCTGCCGCTGCAGTTCGACAATTTCCGCGACTGAAGCCGCCGCGCAAACGCCTCGCGCGTCATCGCCATGCCGGTGCGAGGGTGCAGGACGACCACCGCGTGGCGATGGTCGTTCTGCAGTCGACCGCGCGATATCGTCGCCACGATGCGTGAGTGCACACGGCTGCGCATCGCCTCGCCTTGCAGGGCGGCACGGCAGACAGGCGATACGCCCATGTCGCGACCTGCGCATGCCGTCCGGCCTGCGCAAGCAGGCATGCCGGCATGACCACGCGAGCGCATCCCGGCCATTGCAGCCATGCGAAAGCGACGCACTCCGCATCGGAACGAGACGACACCACGCAACGGCACTCCCGCCTCCGCGCCGGGACGCGGACGCCTAGCGCCGCAATTTCTTGCTAGGCACCCGCGGTGACGCCCGCGGCCAGCATTCTCCGCCCCTGCGCCACTTCGGCTTCCAGGTCGTGCGTCCAGATCCAGTCGAAGCGCTGCGCCAGCGTCTGCGCCAGCCGCGTATCGTCGGCGCCGGCCTGCGGATCGCGCAGTTCGTACAGCTCGCCGGCCTCGCGCGAGGTGCGCTGCACGCGGCAGGCGCGCGGCAGGCGCAGGCGCTCGTAGACCTGCAGCAGGGCCGGCAGATCGCCGCGCGTCAGGCCAGGCGTGGCCAGCAGTTGCGCCAGCAGATAGGCATCCTCCAGGCCCTGCCCGGCGCCGGCGCCCTGGTGCGGCAGCATCGCGTGCGCGGCATCGCCGATCAGCGCCAGCCGCCCATGCACATAGCCGGGCAGCTCGGCCAGATCGTGCAGCGCCCAGTGCGTGGGCGTGTCGATGCACTCCAGCAGCGTACGCGCCGCCTCGCCCCAGTGCGCGAACGCCTCCAGCATCTCGCGGCGGCTGGCCTCGCGTACCCAGGCCTGGCCAGCGCGCCATTGCGGCGCCGGCTCGCTGCGGTCGGAGACGAAGGCGACCACGTTGATCAGCCTTCCCTGCTTCACCGGGAAGGTCAGGATGTGCGCGTCCAGGCCCAGCAACATCTGCGGCACGTCGACCAGGTGCGCGTCCACGCCGCGGGCGGCGAAAGCGGCACGTAGCCGCGCGGCGTCGATCAGGCCGCGATAGGCGCAGGTGCCGGTGAAACGCGGTTCGGCCGGTGCATGGCCGAGCGCACGCAGCACTTCGCCGCGCATGGCGGACTTGATGCCGTCGGCGGCGATCAGCACGTCGCCTTCGTACTGGCTGCCGTCGGCGAAGCGCACGCGCGCCACGTCGGCGTCCTGCTCCACGGCGACTGCGCGTTTGCCGAACCTGGCCAGCCCGAACGGCAGGCGGGTGGCCAACGCATCGAGGAAGTCGGCGCGGTGCACCGACGACTGGCCGACGCCGGGCGCCAGGGTCTGGCCCAGCAGCCGCGCGTCCTCGCCGCGGCGCCATTCGAACCAGACGTCCTGCCATGGGGCGGGGGTGCGGTCAGCGAGTTCGGCATAGGGCTCGCCCATGCCCAGGCCGGCCAGCGCGCGTACCGCATTGGGGCCGAACGAGACGCCGGCGCCGATTTCGCCGAAGGCCGGCGCCGATTCGAACAGTTGCACGTCGAGATGGCGGTGCCGGCACAGGCCCAGGGCCAGACCGACGCCGGCGATGCCGCCGCCGACGATGCCGATGCGCAGGGGGGATGCAGGATTCATCTGGAGTCTCCGGTGGGGAATGTCAGTCGCGGCCAGCCAGCAGGATTTTCTCGGCCAGCAGCGCAGGCGCGCTGAAACACACTTCGTGGCTGCCCGGCAGGCTGACCAGACGGTAGCCGCCCAGGCGCGCGCTCAGCCGCGGATGCCAGCCGTACTCGCCCGGCGGCAATGCCACATCGTCGGTGGCATAGAGCCAGCTGCGCGGGATCTGCAGCTCGTGGAAACGCTTGAGCGGTACCGCGTCGAAATGGCTGCGCGCTGGGGTCGGACTCAACTGCGCGTACGCCTGCTGCGCCTGCGCCAGGTCGGCGTCGCCGATGAAGCCGTCGCGCCAGATCGGAAACGGCAGCATGATGCCGCCGTCGGCATCGACCGCGTTCTTCCACAGCGCCTGGTAGTGCGGCGGCAACAGGTCGAACAGCGCCTCGCCGTCGCGCAGCACGAAGGCGTTGTGGAAGATCAGCCGCTTGCAGCGCTCCGGCTCCTCCTCGGCCAGGCGCTGGACGATGCTGCCGCCCCAGCTGTGGCCGAGCACGACCAGATCGCGCAGGTCGTGGCGGCGCACGTAGTCCACCACCGAAGCCACGCAGTCGGCATGCGAGACGCGTTTGTCGGCGCCGGGGCCATGCCCGGCGATGGTCGGTGCGTGCACCTGCACGCCGTGCGCGCGCAGATGGGCGGCGACGCCGTCCCAGGCGTGGCCGTCGTGCCAGGAACCGTGCAGCAACAGATAGGTTTGCATGGGGTCGTCTCCGTGTGGCTCAGCGGAAGGTCCAGCCGAGGCCGAAAGTGAGATAGGTGAGGTCGCGGGTCCCGGCCTGCACGCCGCCGCTGGCGACCGAACCGCCCGGCGCATGGGTGACGCTGCCGGTCAGCGACAGCTGCGGCGACAGCCGCCAGGTCGCGCCCAGCGCGTAGTGGCTGTACTGCGCCAGCGGCGCCAGCACGGCCAACTGCGCCTGGCTGTCGGGGATCAGGCGGCTGCCGCGGGAATAGCCGGCCCGCAGCGACCAGGCATCGTTGAGGCGGTAGTCGGCCCCCAGGCGGAACACGCGCTGGCTACGCCAGCCGAAGCCCGGACCGTTCGGATCGCCGAACGCGCCGCCCTCATCGACGCGATTGCCGTAGGAGCGCTCGCCGGCCCAGTCGATCCACAGCCAGTCGGCCGCCACGGTCAGCGCATCGCTGGCCTGCCAGGCCAGACCGACACCGGCCTGCTGCGGCATGTTCAGACGGCCTTCCGGCAGCAGCGCACGGTAGCGCTGCATCTGGCCGAAGCGGATGCGGCTGGACCAGGTGACGCCGGCGCTCAGGCGCGGCGCGAGCTGGCCGTACCAGCCCACGGCGACACCGTACCCGTAGGCCGCATCGGCCCCGGCCGACTGGAAGCCGACCCCCTCCAGGCCGGCGACGTGCAAGCGCTGGTAGGCCAGCCGCGGCGAGATGCCCAGGTACTGGTGCTCGCCCACGCGCCAGGCCAGGGTCGGCGCGAACACCACCTGCTGCAGCTTGGACAGGGTGTTGTGGCTGCCATACACCGGAGCGCCGTAGTCCAGCGCGACGCCGTGGCCGAATACCGACACCCCCAGGCTCAGGTCGTCGTTGAGTTGATGGTTGTAGCCGGCGGTGGGCACCGGAACCAGCGCATCGTCGCCGTAGCGGTTGGGGCCGACCTGCGCGCGCACCGGCGCCGCGATCAAGGTGAGGTCGGCGTCCATGCGGTCGCCGACCGCGCCCATGCCGGCCGGGTTGTTGGCGGACGCCGCCGCGTCCAGCGGCAACGCGATCGAGGTGCCGGCCAGGCCCTGGGTCTGCGCGCCGTAGCCGGGCAAGGCGACGCCGTTGTTGGCGGCGGCACCACCCGAAACCGCCGCCACGGTCCACAGCAGCGTGGTCCAGCGTGGCGTGCCCTGTCGTTGCGCCCTGCGGCGCATTGGATGTGCGAACTGCTGCATGATCGAGCCCTCCCTCCGAGCCGATGCGTGGGTGCGGCCGCCGACCGGCGGCACGCGGGGTCCGCATTGCCGTCGTGACGACCGGCAGCGCGGGATGTTGGAAACGGCACTCATCCTTTGTGCACGCGTCGGCCGACACGGCGACGCGGTACGACGCGAACGCAAGACCGTGCGCGCGACCGGTACGGACGCTCGCGACGATCAAAGCAGGAGACGACTGACCTCGGCGATGCATCCATGCGTCCGACACTGCCCCGCATCACACCAGGCGTCCAAGACCATGTCAGTCTCGTTTCATACCCTGCTGGTATGTTCATCGCGCGATGCGCGCTAGCACTGGATCTTCCGCGATGCAACATGCGCGTTCGATGGCGTGCATGCCGACGCAGCGGCAGCGTCGTCGCAGGCGCACGCCCGCATCGCTTGCGCAAACGCCAACGCCTGGACGCGCACGCGCACGCGCTCTGCGCCGCCTCGGCAAGCTTGCGCATGCCAGTGTCTGCATGCCACTGGACACCCCGCGCGCCGCAGCGCACAGACAGCCAGGCACGCGCAGCGCAGCGGCGCGCGGCGCTACACGGCACGGGCTTCATCGGGCGGCGGTGCGGTCCGGCAACGCAAGGAGGGCAACGCAGACACCGCTCGGGCGCTGGACTGCGGCGCAGCCTGGCACGCGCGCCGGCCTCCCGCGTCTCGGCCGAGGCAGGCAGGATGCCGGCGAACGCGCACGGCGAGGGCGCGATCAAAAAAAACGGCACCGGCATCGCCCACGGCAGCGTGTGGCGACGTCGGTGCCGAGGCAGGCGCGACGCCTGCTGCGGGGACACGCGCGACGGCAGCGCCGTCGCCAGCGCAAGGCTCAGCTGGCCATGCGCAGGATCGGCTTGAGGGTGATGCCGCTGCTGCTGTCGGCGGCGGCCTGGTTGATGTCGCTCAACGGATAGAACTTCACCAGCTTGTCGAACGGGAAGCGGCCCTGCTGGTACAGCGTCACCAGTTGCGGAATGAACACCTGCGGCACGCTGTCGCCCTCGACGATGCCGCGGATGCTGCGTCCGCCCAGCAGCAGGTTGTTGACGTCGAAACCGGCCATGGTGCCGAGCTTGGGTGCGCCGACCACGCCGATCGTGCCCAGGCTGGCCAACGCTTCGATGCCCGCCTCCAGCAACTGCGGACGCCCGGTGGATTCGAGCGCGAAGTCGGCGCCGCCGCCGGTGATCGCGCGCACCGCTTCCACCAGATCGCCTTCGCGGTTGTCGATCACGTGCGTGGCGCCCAGTTCCTTGGCCAGCGCCAGCCGCGACGGCACCACGTCCACGGCGATGATGCAGGCGGCGCCGGCCACGTGCGCGGCCATCACCGCGCTGAGTCCGACCGCACCGGCGCCGATCGCCACGAAGCTGCTGCCAGGACGCACCTTCAGCGCATTGATCACCGCGCCGGCTCCGGTCTGGATACCGCAGCCCAGCGGGCCGAGCAGTTCCAGCGGCGCCTCGCGCGACACCCTGATCGCATTGTTCTCGCGCGCCAGCGCATAGGTGGCGAACGAGGACTGGGCGAAGAAGTGGTCGTGCAGCGGCTGCCCGTGCAGATCCTCGATGGCGGTATGGCCATGCGCGTCGGCACCGCCGAAGTTGCGCGGGAAGAACTCCTGGCAATACGCGGCATGCCCGCCATCGCAGGGATTGCAGTGGCCGCAGGCGCCATAGGTGAGCACCACGTGGTCGCCGACCTGCAGGCTCTTGACGTTGGGACCCAGCGCTTCGACCACGCCGGCGCCCTCATGGCCGAGCACCGCCGGCAGCGGCACCGGGTAGTACTGATCGCGCACGATCAGGTCGGTGTGGCACAGGCCGGTGGCCACCACCCGCACCAGCACCTCGTCGTCCTGCGGCGCGCGGATGCGCGCCTGCTCGATGGTGAAGGGCTGTTGCGGCGCGTGCGCGACCGCCACGGTGATCTCGCGTTTATCGGTTGCTGCGTTCATCGCACTGTCTCCTGGGGTTCAAAGCGGATAGGCGGGCGCTGCGCCCTTGACGGTCAACCACTGCCACTGGGTGAACTCTTCCAGGTTCGCCGGGCCGCCGATGCTGCTGCCGTTGCCGGAGGCGCCGACGCCGCCGAACGGATTGACCACCTCGTCGTTGACGGTCTGGTCGTTGATGTGCAGCAGGCCGGTGCGCAACTGCTCGCCCAGCGCCATTGCGCGGCCGACGTCGGCCGACAGCACCGCCATCGACAGCCCGTACTCGGTGTCGTTGGCCAGGGCGACGGCCTCGGCATCGGTGTCGAACGGCACCACCACCGCCACCGGAGCGAAGATCTCCTCGCGGAAGGCCGGGTTGTCGGGGGTGACGTCGCTGAGCACGGTGGGCTCGAAGAACAGGTCGCGGTAGCCGCCGCCGGCGGCGACGGTGGCACCGGCCTCGCGCGCGGCCGCGACCAGGCGCGCGGCGTGATCGCGCTGGGTCGCATCGATCAACGGGCCGAGCGCGACCTCGCCGCTGGCCGGGTCGCCGACGCTCAGGCTCCTGGCCTTGGCCGCCAGCCGCTCGACGAACTGCGGGTAGAGTGCGCGCTGCACCAGCACGCGGCCGGCGGACATGCAGATCTGGCCCTGGTGCAGATACGCGCCCCAGGCGGTGTTGGCGATCGCCAGATCCAGGTCGGCATCGTCGAGCACGATCAGCGAGTTCTTGCCGCCCAGTTCCAGCGACACCTTCTTCAGATGACGGCTGGCCGCCTCGCCGACCTTGCGCCCGGCCGCGGTGGAACCGGTGAACTGGATCATCGCCACGTGCGGATCGGCGGTCAGTGCGGCGCCGGCGCCGCCATCGCCGGGCAGCACGTGCAGCACGCCGGCCGGCAGGCCGGCCAGTTCGAACAGCCGCGCGATGACCGCGCCGCCGCAGATCGCGGTGCGCGGATCGGGCTTGAGCACCACCGCGTTGCCCAGCGCCAGCGCCGGCGCCACCGCGCGCATGGCCAGGTACAGCGGGAAATTGAACGGCGCGATGACGCCGACCACGCCCAGCGGACGGCGCCGCGCCAGACTCAGGCGCCCCGCCGCGGAGGGCAGCACCTCGCCGGCGCTGCGCGACGGCAGCGCCGCCGCTTCGTGCAGGGCGGTGGCGCACAGGGCCGCTTCGAAGCCGGCCTTGCCTTGGGTGGAACCGCTCTCGCGCACCAGCCAATCGGCGATCTCCTGCTGAAACCGCTCGGCCAGTTGCGCGGCCTGGCGCAGTACCTGCGCGCGTTGCGCATACGGCGCCGCGGCCCAGCCGCGTTGCGCCTGCGCAGCGGCGGCGGCCGAGACCGCGACCTGCGCCGGGCCAGCCAGGCCGACGCGGCCGAGCTGCTCTCCGCTGGCCGGCGCGATCGCCTCCGCGCTCTCGGTGGCGGCCTGCCACTGACCGGTGAAAAGCGCTCCGTGCCAAAAATCGTGCTGCAGCAAAAGCGTATCGTTCATGCGGGTGTTCTCCTGGGAATCGGGGTTGCCGGTCATGCCAGTCGCGCGCTCAGGAAGGCGGCGGCATGTTCGATGGCGCGCACGGCGGCCGGCAGCACGCCGGCCATTTCGACGAAGCCGTGCACCATGCCCGGCAGTTCGACGTACTCCACCGCCACCCCGGCCGTGCGCAGGGCATCGGCGTAGTGGCGGCCGTCGTCGCGCAGCACGTCGCAGGCGGCGGTGTAGATCAAGGCCGGTGGCAGTCCGCGCAGATCGGCCGCGCGCAGCGGCGACAGCCGGCTGTCGCTGGAGTCGTACTCGGCCACGAACGGCGCCGACATCGCCTGCATCACCGCCAGCGTCAGCGGCGGCACATGCGCGTTCTCGTGGCGCGCCGCAAAGTCCTGCGATGCCGGCGACAGATCCGTACTCGGATAGAACAGCGCCTGCGCGCGCAGCGCCACCGCACTGCCGCGCAACTGCTGACAGGCCACCGCCGCCAGACTGCCGCCGGCGCTGTCGCCGGCCACGGCCAGGCGGCCGGCATCCAGGCCCAGCTCGCCGGCGTGCGCCGCCAGCCAGGCGATCGCCGCGACCACGTCCTGCGGGCCGGCCGGGGCCGGATGTTCCGGCGCCAGCCGGTAGTCCACCGCCACCACCGCGCACGCGGCCGCCTGCGCCAGGCGCCGGCAGACCGGATCGTGGGTGTCCAGATCGCCGGCACTCCAGCCGCCGCCGTGCAGATAGACGATGGCCGCGGTGGCCTGCGGCGCGCTGACCGGCCGATACAGGCGCAGCGGGATCGGACCGGCCGGCCCCGTGGCGGTCAGCGCACGGACCTCGGCCACCGGCAACGGCGTGCCGCCGAGCAGCGCGCCGATCTGACCGTAGGCCTGGCGCAGCTGCGGGATCGGCAGGGTCTCCAGCGGGGGCGCGCCGCTGGCGGCCATGCCTTGCAACACCGCCAGCACGTCCGGCGCCAGCCGCGAAGGGTCGAAGAGAGGGGACTGCATGGCGTTCGCTCCAGGAAAGGACAGAGGTGAGGACACGGGGGTCAGTGGGCGCCGCCGGTGCGTGGCGACAGGCCGCGGCGACGCGCGCACGGCGGGCCGGGCGGGTGGATCATCCCTGGTCGCCGCCGCCCACCGGCAGCACCGTCCCGGTGATGTAGGAAGCCTCGTCCGAGGCCAGGAACAGGATCGCCGCGGCCTGCTCGTCGAGCGTGCCGTAGCGTTTCATCAGGCTCGATTCCACGGTCTGCGCGACGATCTGCTGATACCAGGCCTGCGCCTGCGCGCTCTGCGCATCGGCATTGCGCGGCACCCGCCGCGGCGGCGCCTCGGTACCGCCCGGGGCGACCGCGTTGACGCGGATGCCATGCGCGGCGTGCTCGAACGCCAGGCACGCGGTCAGCGCGTTGACCCCGCCCTTGGCCGCGCCGTACGGCACGCGATGGATGCTGCGGGTGGCGATGGAGGAGACGTTGACGATCGCCCCACCGCCCTGCGCGATCATGTACGGCAGCGCCGCGCGGCATCCCCACAGCGCCGGGAACAACGAGCGCCGCACCTCGGCCTCGATCTGCGCCGGGGTGTATTCCTGGTACGGCTGCGCCCAGATGGTGCCGCCGACGTTGTTCACCAGCACGTCGATGCGGCCCATCTGCGCCTGCGCGAACTGCATCGCCCGCGCGTTCTCCTCGTAGTGTTCCAGGTCGGCCACCAGCGTGGCGACTTCGGCCGGCGCCAGTGCCTGGGACAGTTCGGCGACATGGGCGGCGCGGTCCACCAGCACCAGCCGTGCGCCCTCGGCGGCGGCACGCTCGGCCACGCGCAGGCCGATGCCCTGCGCCGCGCCGGTGACCACCACCACCTTGCCGGCGAAACGCGCGCTCATGCGGCTCGTTCCTGCACCGGCGCCACGGCGCTGGGGGTGAACTTCTCGTAGTGGAAGGCGGCCGGAACCAGCCCGATGCCGGAAAAATGCGTGCGCACCGCTTCGACCATCGGCGGCGGTCCGCACAGGTACACGTCCACGTCGCCGCCGTGCAGGGCATGCGCAGGCAGGTGCTCGGTGACGTAGCCGGTGCGCGGATGCGCCGCCGCCGGATCGACCACGCAGGTATCGAACGTGAACCAGTCGGCCTGCTCGGCCAGCGCCTGCAGGCGCTCCAGCAGCACCAGGTCGGCGCCGCGGGTCACGCCGTACATCAGATGCACCGGATGCGCGCAGCCGCTGGCCTGCAATTGCGCCAGCATCGACAGGAACGGCGCCAGGCCGGTGCCGCCGGCCAGCAACAGCAGCGGCCGGGTGATCTCGCGCAGGTAGAAGCTGCCCAGCGGGCCGTTGAGGTCCAGGACCTGTCCCGGCGTGGCCGCGTCCAGGTAGGCGCTCATCAGGCCGCCGGGGACGCGCCGGATCAGGAAGGTCAGCGTGGACGCACCCGGCGCGGAACTGAAGGAATACGCGCGCAACTGGCCGCTGCCGGGCACGGCGATGTTGACGTACTGGCCGGGCAGGAAGGCCGGCGCCGGGCCGATCGTCTCCAGGGTCAGTTCCAGCGCGGCGTCGGCATGCGCGACCACCGCCGCCACCGTGGCCTGGAAGTGCACGCTCCCGGTCTTGCAGACGAGCGAGGTCGCCGGCACCGCCACGGCGCAGTCCGACTGCGGCCGCATCTGGCAGGTCAGGACCATGCCGGCGGCGGCTTCATCGGCGCTGAGCGCGTCCTCGATGTAGTCCTCGCCCAGATCGTAGCGCCCACGTTCGGCGCGGCACTTGCAGGTGCCGCACACGCCGTCGGCGCAATCCATCGGCAGGTTGATGCGCTGGCGGAAGGCGGCGTCGAGCACCGTCTCGCCGTCGTTGCAGTCGATGAAGCGGGTGATGCCGTCTTCGAAATTCAGCGCGATGCGATAGGACATGGCGGTTGCTCGCAGGTGCGTGCCGATCAGACGTGGTAGACGTCGACGACCTGGCGGATGTAATCGTTCTTCAGCACGATGGTCTTGCGCGCGATGCGCAGCGCGTCGTCCTGCCGGCGCAGGGTCAGCGTCACCGTGCCGAAGAATTGGTCGGTGACCTTGTAGCGATGGCTGAGCGTGTGGAAATTGTGCCGCACCTCGATGTCCTGCCCGTGCTCGGACAGCACCTCGATGTTGCTCAGGTTGTGGCTGGTGCGCGGCTCCGGCGTGGAGGCGCCGGAGCGCTCGGTCTTGATGCGGAACACGCGGTCCTCCAGCCCGGAGCGATCGGCGTAGTAGATCAGCGAGATCTGCGACTGCGGATCGTCGGTGAGGCGGTCGTCGTCGTCCCAGGCCGGCATCCAGTACACCGCGTCCTCGGCGTACAGGGTCAGCCACTCGTCCCACTGGCGGTCGTCGAGCAGGCGCGCCTCGCGGTACAGGAAGGCGCAGATGGTCTGGTAGTCGGTGCTCATGCCGTACCCTCGCGTTCGCGTGCGATCGCCTCGCGCATCGCCTCCGCCCAGTACGCGTGCTGGCGCACGAACAGGCCTTCGTCCTCGCTGCGCTCGCCCGACAGCAGCGGCGCCAGTCCCATCCGCCGCGCATTCTCGTCGGGGCCGTCGATCCACAACGGCGCGCCGCGGCTGAGATCGTTCCACGGCGCCGCGCCGGCGGCGTAGCCGGCCTGGCACGCGCGGAACTCCTCCAGGTCGTCGGCGGTGCCCATCCCCGAGACGTTGAAGAAATCCTCGTACTGGCGGATGCGCAGCGCACGGTCGCGCGCGCTTTCGCCCTTGGGCGCGAAGCAGAAGATGCTGACCTCGGTCTTGTCCACGTCCAGCGGCCTGACCACGCGGATCTGCGTGGAGAACTGGTCCATCAGGAACAGGTTCGGATACAGACACAGGTTGCGCGTCTGCTCGACGATGAACGCGGCGCGGTCGGCGCCCAGGCGCTGCGCCAGTTCCTCGCGCTGCGCGTACACCGGGCGCACTTCCGGGTTCATGGTCTTGGTCCACAGCAGCAGGTGCCCATTCTCGAAGCCGTACACGCCGGCGACGCTCTTGCTCCAGCTGCCGGCATCGACCGCCGGGGTGCCTTCCTGCTTGCGCCGGCTCATGGTGGCGGCGTAATTCCAGTGCACGGTGCTGACGTGGTAGCCGTCGCAGCCGTTCTCCATCTGCAGCTTCCAGTTGCCGTCGTAGACATAGGACGAGTTGCCGCGCAGCACTTCCAGCCCCTGCGGCGCCTGATCGACGATCTGGTCGATGATGATCCGGGTCTGCCCCAGGAACTCGTGCAGTGGCGCCACGTCCTCGCGCAGGCTGCCGAACAGGAAGCCGCGGTAGCTCTCGAAGCGCGGCACGCGCTTGAGATCGTGGCTGCCGTCCTGGCCGAACTGCGGCGGGTACTGGGTGGTCTTCTCGTCCTTGACCTTGAGCAGCTTGCCGGTATTGGAGAAGGTCCAGCCATGGAACGGACAGGTGAAGCTGCCCTTGTTGCCGTGCTTGCGCCGGCACAGCATCGCGCCGCGATGCGCGCAGGCGTTGATGACCGCGTGCAGTTCGCCGTGCTTGTCGCGGGTGATCACCACCGGCTGACGGCCGATGTAGGTGCTGTAGTAGTCGTTCGGCGCGGGGATCTGGCTCTCGTGCGCCAGATAGATCCAGTTGCCCTCGAAGATGTGCTTCATCTCCAGCTCGAACAGGTCGGCGTTGGTGAAGATGTCGCGGCGGCAGCGGAACCTGCCTTCGGCATGGTCGTCCTGCACTGCGCTGGCGAGCAGGTCGTCGAGCGCGGTCGCTTTGTCGATGACGGCGGACATGTGGCGTTGTCTCCTGGGGGAAGGCGGCGGCCGTGCGCGGCGGCAGGCCGCCGCGACGACGACGGACGCGGTTGGCGCAGCAGACGCCTAGGCGGCGGCGCGCCGGCGCAGCGGGTTGGCCTGGTTGTCGACGCCGTCGACAAGCGCGGTGAGGCGGAAGTCGAAATGGATCTCGGCGAACGGACCGTCCACGCCATTGGCGGCGATGCTGGCCGCGTCGCTGTGCTCGACGATCGCCGGCACCAGGCCGTCACGGGTGGCGTAGGCGAAGTCGTCGTTGACCAGCGGGTCGCCGGCGATGTTGATCTGCGTGGTCAGCTTGCGGTGGCCGTCGGCGCCGACGAAGAAGTGGATGTGCGCCGGACGCTGGCCATGGCGGCCGAGCGCGAACAGCAGGCGTTCGGTCGGGCTGCCCGGCGGCACGCCGTAGCCCTTGGGCACGATGCTCTGGAAACGGTACTGGCCGTTGTCGTCGGCGACGATGGTGCGGCGCATGTTGAACGGCGCCTGCTTGCCGGTGGGATCGAAGTGCGAATAGAAACCGCGCGTGTCGCAGTGCCACACCTCCACCGTGGCGCCGGGCAGCGGGCGGCCGTCGGCGGCGTACACGGTGCCGTGCATGATCAGGGTATGGCCGTTTTCGTCGCTGCCGTCGTCGAGCCGGGCGAAGCCGTGCGCCACCGGCGCACCGGCCACGTACAGCGGCCCTTCGATGGTGCGCGGGGTCGGATTGTCGATGCCCAGTTCGGCGTCGATGGCGTCCAGGCGCAGGTCCAGGAAGTGGTCAACGCCCAGCCCGGGCGAGATCAGCCCGGCCTGACCGGCCGCACCCAGGTCGTTGAGCCAGGCGACGGCGGTCCAGTATTCGTCGGGGGTGACGTTCAGGTCGTCGATGGCCTTGAACAGGTCCGACAACAACCGGTGCATGATCTGCTTCGCCCGTGCGTCGCCGCCGGCCTGGTCCAAACCGCAGACCGACCGCAGAAATGCCTGCACGTTCGCAGTCTCGAAAATCTTGACGCTCATCGTATGGTCCCTTCTTTGCTCATGGTGGCGTTGGCTGCCTTGAGACGTTCCCCTCCCCAGGGAAGCGTCGTTGCTTCGGTTCTAGCGATCGTCCTCGTACAGCGAGGACGGGTGCCGGCACAGCGGCGTGACGGCGATACGCATGTAGGGAAACAGCGGCAGCGACAGCAGCAGGGCGTGCAACTGGGTGTTGTCGGCCACGTCGAAGATGCTGACGTTGGCGTATTGCCCGACCACCCGCCAGATGTGCCGCCACTGGCCGCTGCGCTGCAGTTCCTGGAAACGCGCCTTTTCCTGCGCCTTGAGTTGCTCGGCGCGCTCGGGCGGCATGTCGCCGGGCAGGTTCACTTCCATGGTCACGTGGAACAGCATGGTCATGGCTCCTGGCTGGGCGCGACCGGCACCGCCACGCGGCGGCGGTCGCGACGGAAGGCATCCACCCGCGCCTCGTCCAGGGCGATGCCCAGGCCCGGCGCGCGCGGTACGTGCAGATGGAAATCCTCGTAGCGCAGCGGCTCGGCGAGGATCTCTTCGGTCAGCAGCAGCGGCCCGAACAGTTCGGTGCCCCACTGCAGATGGGGGAAGGTGGCGAAGACATGGGCCGAGGCGATGCTGCCGATCGCCCCTTCCAGCATCGTGCCGCCGTACAGGCCGATGCCGGCGGCATCGGCGATCGCGGCGACCTTCTGCGCGGCGAACAGGCCGCCGGATTGTTCGATCTTCACCGCGAACACGTCGGCGGCGCCCTGCTGGGCGGCCTGGAAGGCGCTGTCCGGGCCGTTGAGCATCTCATCGGCCATCAGCGCGATCGGGAAGCGCCGCATCAGCCGCCGCATCGCCGCCAGCGACGCCACCGGCTGTTCGACCAGTTCGCAGCCGGCGTCGGCCAGCGCCGGCAGCGCGCGCACCGCCTCGGTCTCGCTCCAGGCCATGTTGACGTCCACCCGCACCGCGCCGCGCGCCCCCAACGCGCGCTTGATCGCCGCCACGTGGGCCACGTCCTCGGCGACGCTGCGCGTGCCGATCTTCAGCTTGAACACGTTGTGCCGGCGCTCGGCGAGCATGCGTTCGGCCTCGGCGATGTCGCGTTCGGTGTCGCCGGAGGCCAGCGTCCACGCCACCGGCAGGCGATCGCGCAGGCGCCCGCCCAGCAGCTCGGACACCGGCAGGCCGAGCCGCTGGCCGTGGGCGTCGAGCAGCGCGGTCTCGATCGCGCACTTGGCGAAATGGTTGCCCTTGACCAGGCCGCCGATCCGCTGCATCAGCGCCTGCACCGCGCAGGCATCGGCCCCGACCAGCAGCGGCGCGATGTAGCGGTCGATCGTCAACTGCATGCCTTCCGGGCTCTCCGCGCCGTAGGCCAGACCGGCGATCGTGGTGCCCTCGCCCAGCCCGACCACGCCGTCGCTGCAATGCAGGCGCACCAGCATCAGGGTCTGCCCGCGCATCGTCGCCATCGACAGGCGATGCGGGCGGATCGTGGGCAGGTCGAGCAGCAGCGTCTCGACGCGTTCGACGGTGGCGGTGGTGGGGTGCGGTGACATGGCGCCGATTCTTGGCCCGGCACGGCACTGCCGTCCAAGACTGAATGCAGCACCATTTCATACCCTGAAGATATAGTATGGCGGTAAACCTAGACGTTCATGATTTGCTGCAGCACAGCATACTTTGAATGTCATGTAACTTTCCGCCACAGCGAGCGTCTATGGATCTGCGTCAACTCCGCTACTTCGTGGCCGTCGCCCGCGAACGCAACTTCACCCGTGCCGCAGAAATCCTGCATATCGCGCAACCGCCGCTGAGCCGGCAGATCCAGCAGATCGAACAGCAACTGGGCGTGCCGCTGCTGGTGCGGCGCAGCCGCCCGCTGCGTCTCACCGACGCCGGACGGCTGTTCTACGAGGAAGCGCTGCAGGTGCTGGGCCGGGTCGAGCAGATGACCGAGGCCGCGCGCCGGCTCGGCCGCAGCGAGCGCCGCGTGGCCTCGATCGGCTTCGTCGCCTCCACCCTGTACGGCGGTCTGCCCACGGTGGTGCGGCGCCTGCGCCAGGCGCGACCGGACCTGGAAGTGCGCCTGGTCGAGCTGATGTCCAGCCAGCAGGTGGAAGCGCTGAAGGAAGGCCGCATCGACCTGGGCTTCGGCCGCGTGCGCAGCAGCGACCAGCATGTCGAACGCCTGGTCCTGCGCGAGGAGCGCCTGGTCGCGGCGATCCCGATGGAACACCCGCTGGCCGCGGAGGACGCGCCGCTGCCGCCGGCGGCGCTGGCCGGGCAACGGCTGCTGCTCTATCCCAGCCATCCGCGCCCCAGCTTCGCCGATCAGGTGCTGTCGCTGCTGCAGGATCACGGCGCGCATCCCAGCGAACTGCAGGAGGTGCGCGAGCTGCAGACCGCGCTGGGCCTGGTCGCGGCCGAGAGCGGGATCTGCCTGATCCCGGCCTCGGCGCGGTCGATGCGCAGCGACCTGCATTACCGCCTGATCGACGACGAACACGCCACCTCGCCGATCATCATGAGTTATCGCCGCAACGACGACTCCGGCCTGGTGGAACTGACCAAGCAACTGATCCGCGAGATGTATGCCGAGCATCCGCCGTGGCTGGACGTGTCCTACAACCGCTGGAACGCACCGTAACCCCGGCCACCGGCGCCTATCCGGCATACACTGGCCGCCGCGCGCGGCCCCGTGCCCACGCGCGCCGCCCCTTCGCCGCCGCCGACGCCATGCCTCCCACCTCGCTTGCCCCCGCCTCCGACGACCCGATCGCCCTGACCCGCCGATGGCTGGAGCGCGCGGTGATCGGGCTGAACCTGTGTCCGTTCGCCAAGGCGGTGTACGTCAAGCAGCAGGTGCGTTTCGTGCTCAGCGATGCGAGTACGCCCGAGGCACTGCTCGAACAGCTGGCCGAGGAACTGGTGCTGCTGCGCGACACCCCGGCCGAGCAGATCGACACCACGTTGATCGTGCATCCGAACGTGCTGCAGGACTTCCTGGACTACAACGACTTCCTCGACAACGCCGACGCCGCGGTCGAGGCGCTGGACCTGCACGGCATCCTGCAGGTGGCCAGCTTCCATCCGCAGTACCAGTTCGCCGGCACCGCGGCGGACGACATCGGCAACTACACCAACCGCGCGCCCTACCCGACCCTGCACCTGCTGCGCGAGGACAGCGTGGAGCGCGCGGTGGCCGCGTTCCCGGACGCGGACGTGATCGTCGAGCGCAATCTGCAGACCCTGGAGACGCTGGGGCTGGAGGGCTGGAAGCGGGCGGTTGGGGAGCGGGATTCGTGATTGGGGATTCGGGATTCGTAGAAGCGGGATTTGCGACGGGGCGTGGCGCCACGCGCTTTTGCCAATCCCCAATCCCGACTCCCTAATCCCGGCCCTCGAACAGCACCGCCACGTCCGCCGCCTCCAGCACCCGCCACTGGCCGGAAGGCAGATCGTCCAGGCCGAAGCCGCCGATGCGGCTGCGGTGCAGCGCGACCACGTGGTTGCAGACCGCCGCGAACATGCGCCGCACCTGGTGGTAACGGCCTTCGTGCAGGGCCACGCGCACCTGGCGCGGTCCCAGTGTCTCCAGTTGCACCGGCAGCAGCGGCGTGGTCTCGCCGTCGAGCATCAGCGTGCCGCTGGCGAACTGCGCGGCCTCGTCGCCGCGCAGGTCCTCGGCCAGGGTGGCCTCGTAGACCTTGGCCAACCGCGCCTTGGGCGAGACGATGCGATGCAGCAGCGCACCGTCGTCGGTCATCAGCAGCAGACCGCTGGTGTCGCGGTCCAGCCGCCCCACCGTGGACAGCAGCGGCGAGCGCAGGCGGAAGCGCGGCGGCAGCAGGTCGTAGACGATGCGTCCCGGATCCTTGGTCGAGCAGGTGTAGCCGACCGGCTTGTGCAGCGCCAGGATCAGCCCGGGCGGCGGGTCCAGCGGCTCGCCGTCGACGCGGATCGTGGCGTGCGGCACTTGGTCGTCGGCGTACAGCACCTCGCCCTCGGCGTCGGTGATGCGGCCCTCGCGGAACATCAGCGCCACCTGCTTGCGGCTGCCGTAGCCCAGGTTGGCCAGGTGCTTGACCAGTTTCATCGGCGCGCTCCGGCACGGCTGCGCACCGCGTGGATCAGCTTGAAGCCGTCGCGGGTGGCGAGCACCTCGGTCTCCCCGAAGCTGGCGTCGAGCACCGCCTCGTAGGGCAGATGCCGGTTGGCGACCAGGAACAGCCGCCCGCCGGGCGCCAGCGCCTGCGCCGCCACCGCGATGAAGCGCCGGCCGATGTCCGGCCGCTCCATCCGCCCCGGCGCATGGAACGGCGGATTGCTGACGATGACGTCGTACTGCCCCGGCAGTCCGGTGGTCACGTCGTGCCAGTGGAAACCCAGCGTCGGGACGGCCGGCGCCTGCGCCAGATTCGCGCGCGCCAGCGCCAGCGCGCGCGCGTCGGCCTCGAACAGGTCCAGCGCGGTCAGTTGCGGGCAACGTGCCAGCAGTTCGGCCGACAGGTAGCCGTAGCCGGCGCCGAGATCGGCGGCACGGCCGCGCAGATCGGCGGGCAGGTGTTCGGCCAGCAGCGCCGAGGCCGGGTCGATGCGATCCCAGGCGAACACGCCCGGGCGGCTGCGGAAGCGACCGTCGAGAATCGGCCGCACCGCATCCAGCGTCGCCCAGCGCTGCTGCAGCGCGGCGTCGTGGCCGCCGTCCAGCGGCGCGGTCCAGTACACCCGGCAGTGGTGCTTGGTCAGCTTGCCGCCGAGTCCAGCCAATTGCTGCAGGTCGTCCTCGCCGGAGCGCGCGCCCTCGTTGTTGGCCTGGCAGGCCACCACCATGCCGCCCGGCGCGGCCAGCGCCACGGCGCGCGCCAGCAGCGCCCGCGCTTCCTCGCGCTGGCGCGGCGGCAGCACCAGCACCAGCGCGTAGCCGCCTGCGTCGGCGGCGCCGTCCTGCTCCGCACGCGCCGTCCAGCCGCCCTGCTGCAGCGCGCTGGCGAACGGCCGGTAGTCCTGCTCGCAGACCAGTTGCGGCGGCTGCGCGTGCTGGCGCAGCGCCCAGCCGTCGCGGGCGCGCAGGAACAGCACCTTGCCGGCAGGCCAGCGCAGCACGCCCTGGGCGAACGGCAGGAACAGGGTGTCGAGGGGGGCGTCTTGCGCAGCCGGCATCGGGCGTGAGTCATCGGAACAGGGACGCGCATTCTACCGGCAGTGCGCGGCGACCCCGGTTTTGCGCGAATCCAACGCATCATTGATGTTCCGGCAACATCGCCGCGCCTAGTCTGCAAGGCACCCAATGACCGGAGAGGCAGCATGCGCGCAGTGTTCATCGGCGGCGTCGTCGACAACAGCGAAGTGGACCTGGATGGCAGCCAGCCGCCGTTGCACTACCCGGAGAACACCGGCACCGGGCGTCCGCGCTACCGCCTGCACCAGCGCGGCGCACGCGACGACGGCAGCGTGGTGTATGCCGTCTATGCCGCCCCGGAACTGGGCGACACCGAAGTGGAGCGCGTCTTCAACGAACGCGGCTACGCGCGCCGCTTCGGTGTGGAACCGGCGCCTGTGGAGCACTGACGCCGGGCTTCCGGCTCGGTCAATCAATCGTGCAGGAGCGGCGTCGGACGCGACCAGGCCTTGCCAGGCGCATCCCGGTCGCGGCCGACGCCGCTCCTGCACGCGTCAGCAGAGATGGATTTGCCCTCGTGCTCACTCGCGCGATTTTCGATTGCAGCAAACAAGGCCGGCTTCCAGGAAGCGGCTGCGGTCGTGGTTTTCCCTGTTTTTCGAAGCACGCGGCCGCGCGATGAGATGCGCGATGCAGCAGCCCTGGGGGCACGCGCCACACCTTCCGCAGTGGTCCTTTGCAGGAACGGCCTAAGCCGCGATCGGGCTTCACCATGAAGCCTACGTCGCAGCCATCAATCCCGCGCCGCGACCGAAGCCCCCCCTACGATCGATGCGGAAACACGCGGCTAACCAGACCGCTCACTTCCCCGGCTTCGGCGTCACCCGCCACACCACATTGCCGACGTCGTCAGCGACCAGCAGCGCGCCCGGCTTGTCCACCGCCACGCCGACCGGGCGGCCCTGCGCGCGGCCCTCGGCGTCGAGGAAGCCGGTCAGCACGTCCTGCGGCTTGCCGCTGGGCTTGCCGTTGGCGAAGGGCACGTAGATCACCTTGTAGCCCGACGGCGGGTCGCGGTTCCAGGAGCCGTGCTGGCCGATGAAGGCGCCGCCGCGGTAGGGCTGCGGCAGCAGCGCACCTTCGTAGAAGGCCAGGCCCAGCGAGGCGGTATGCGCGCCCAGCGCGTAGTCCGGCTTGATCGCGCTGGCCACCATCTCCGGGTTCTGCGGCTGCACGCGCGCGTCCACGTGCTGGCCGTAGTAGCTGTACGGCCAGCCGTAGAAACCGCCCTCGCGCACCGAGGTCAGGTAATCCGGCACCAGGTCGCTGCCGATCTCGTCGCGTTCGTTGACCACGGTCCACAGCGTGTCGGTGCCGGGCTGCCAGGCCAGGCCGACCGGATTGCGCAGGCCGCTGGCGAACACGCGGGTGGCGCCGCTGGCGGCGTCCACTTCCAGGATCGCGGCGCGGTTGAGCTCCTGCTCCATGCCGTTCTCGGCGACGTTGCTGTTGGAGCCGACGCCCACGTACAGCTTCTTGCCGTCGCGGCTGGCCAGCAGGCTCTTGGTCCAGTGGTGGTTGATGCCGCCGGGCAGGTTGGCGACGAAGCTGGGCGCGGCGGTGATCTGGGTGTCGCCGTCCTTGTACGGGAAGCTGACCAGGGCATCGGCATTGGCGATGTACAGACGGTCGCCGACCAGGGCCATGCCGAACGGCGAATACAGGCCCTTGAGGAACTGCGTGCGCACTTCGGCGACGCCATCGCCGTCGGCGTCGCGCAGCAGGGTGATGCGGTTGGCGCTGGGCACGGCGGCGCCGGCCTTGGCCATCATCGCGCCCTGGATCTTGTCGCGCAGGCCGCCGCTCTCCTTTTCCGGTGCCGGCGGCTCGGCGGTCTCGGCGACCAGCACGTCGCCGTTGGGCAGCACATACAGCCAGCGTGGATGGTCCAGGTCGCGGGCGAAGGCCTGCACCGCCAGGTCGGCGGCCGGCATCGGCGCGGCGCCATCGGCCCAGCGCTTGACCTCGGCGACCTTGACCGTGGGGATCATGCGCTTGACCGGATCGGGCAACACCGGATCCGGCCCCATGCCCTCCTCGATGGCGTGCTTGGCGGTGTCGCCGCAGGCGGCGAGCAGGGCGGCACTGAGCGCACACAACACCCAACGGGCGCGAATCGGCGAAGACATGGCCATGTGTCTTGGATATCCGGGAACACGGGGGAACGCCGATGATGCACAGCCCCGACGCGAAAAAAGTGAAAGATGCGTCAAGAGGCGTCGCCGCGCGGATCGGTCTCCCAGGGCCGCGCCGGCAACTGGCGCACGCTGCGGATTTCGTCCAGCCACAGGTAGCGGTGCCGGGCCGGATCGTCGAGGTCGTCGATGCGCACCTGCGCATTGCTGCCCTCGTTGCCATCGGCGTCGCGGAACTGCTGGATGCTGGGCCGGACCGACACGGTGCCGAAGCACACGCTGCCGTCGTGCAATTCGATGCGCACATGCGCCTGCCCGGGCAGTTGCAGGATCAACGCTTCCAGCGCCTGGATCTGCGCCTGGTCGGTGTGGATACGCTCGGCAAACTGGGTCATCGGCGGACTCCTGAGGGGGAACCGCAGCACCCTAACGCCGGCCGCGTGAGCCGGCGGGCAAGACCGCGCTAACGCTGCCGCGCGAAGCGCACCGCCGAGACCAGCTGCGCCACGCTGTACGGCTTGGCCAGGTGTTCCTGGAAGCCGGACTGCAGCGCGCGCTGGCGATCGTCGGCACGCGCCAGCGCAGTCACCGCGACCGCCGGCAGTTCGTCCGCGCCCAGGCCCATGTTCTCGCGCACGGTGCGGATCAGCCCGTAGCCATCCATGCCCGGCATGCCGATGTCGGTGACCATCACGTCGATCGCCGCATGGCCGCCGCCGTCGAGCACCTCCAGCGCCTCGCTGGCCGAGCCCACCGCGACCACCTCCGCGCCCTGCTCCTCGAGCAGGCGCCGCAGGTAGTCGAGCATGTCCGGCTGGTCCTCCACCGCCAACAGGCGCACGCCCTTGAGCGAATACGCCTCGACCACCTGCTCGGCCATCGCGAACGCGCGCACTTCGCGCAGCGGGCGCGAGCCCGGCGCATCGCGGTGCAGCGGCAGGCGCACGGTGAAGACCGAGCCGCAGCCGCGACCTTCGCTGGCCGCGCTGATCTGGCCGCCGTGCATTTCCACCAGCTGCTGCACGATCGCCAGACCCAGGCCGAGGCCGCCGTGCAGGCGCGTGGTGGTGCTGTCGGCCTGGCGGAAGCGCCCGAACAGATGCGGCAGGAACTCCGGCGGAATGCCGTCGCCGGAATCGCGCACCGCCACGCTGACGTGCTCGCCATCGTCGTCGAGCGCGATCGCCAGGGCGATGCGCCCGTGCGCGGGCGTGAACTTGATCGCGTTGGACAACAGATTCCAGAACACCTGCTGCAGGCGCGTGGCGTCGCCCAGCACCATGCACGGCTGCGAGGGCGCCTGCAGGGTCAGCGCCTGGTCCTTGCCTTCGGCCACCGGCTCCTGCGCGCGCATCGCCTCGCGCACCTGTTCGGCCAGGTCCAGCGCCTCCACTTCCAACTGAACCTTGCCCAGCAGCATGCTGCTGAGATCGAGCATGTCCGAGATCAGCCGCTGCTGCGCACGCGCGCTGCTGGCGATCACCGACAGGCCCTTGCTGCTCGGGTCGCCCGGCGGCAGCCGCTGCAGCAGCAGGTCGCTCCAGCCGAGGATGGTGGTCAGCGGCGTGCGCAGTTCGTGCGACAGCGTCGCCAGGAACTCGTCCTTCAGCCGCGCCATGCTCTCGGCGGCGTTGCGTGCGCTGCGCTCGGATTCCAGCAGTTGCTCGCGCGCCAGTTCGATGTCGCGGCGTTCGGTGACGTCCGGACTGCTGCCGGCCAGGCCGATGAACTGGCCCTCGGCGGAATAGCGCGGCACCGCGGTCATTTCCACCCAGCGCCACTCGCCGTCGTGGCGGCGCGCGCGCACCAGCGCGCGCAGGTTGCGCTGGTCGTGCAGCGCGTTGCGCAATTCGTAGGCGAACACGCCCACGTCTTCCGGATGCAGCACGTCGCCCCAACCCGGGCGCGCAGCATCGGTATCCAGATCGATGCCGAAGAATTCGGCATAGGCGGTGTTGGTGAAGCGCAGTTCGCCCTGGGCGTCCAGCACCCACACCGGCATCGGCAGGCCCTCGGCCAGCGCGCTGAAGCGCGCCTCGCTCTCGGCCAGGTCGCGCTCCATCCGCTTGCGCTCGGTGATGTCGAGGAACTGCACGGCGACCTGGCGCAGTTCCGGCGCGCCGACGCGGAACGAATCCACCGCCCACCAGCGGTCCAGCGCAGTCGCGAAGTTCTCGAACTTGTCCGGACGGCCTGTCAACGCGACGGCGCCGTAGCGCTGGAACCAGTGCTCCTCGTGGGTCGGCGAGATCTCGCGCATGCGCCGCCCGACCACGTCGCGCAGGCCGGTCTCGCGCTCGAAGGCCGGATTGACCTGCAGGAACACGTAATCGACCGCGCGCTCGCCCTCGAACAGCATCTGGATCACGCAGAAGCCGGAATCGATCTTGTCGAAGATCTCGCGGTACTGCAGGTCCGTCGCCTGCGCGAACGAGGAAGCGGTGGAGTCTGGACTGGCATGCATGACGGACTAGCTCTGGAAGCGGCCTACGACAACGGATGAAGACGGTGCCCGGCATCCGCGGCGCAACGACGATGCGCCAGGAGCTGCAAGGCGTAAACCCCCATCTTGTTAAGCCACTCCGCCGCCGTCAAGCCAGCACCTGTGCTGCGCCTGCCCGAGCGATGTCACCAGAAGAACGCGATCACCAGCACGATGCCCAGCAACGACAGGCCGATGCCTGCCAGCACCATCCACTGGGTCAGGCGCGCGCTGCGCAAGGCCTGCTCTTCCAGCCAACGCTCGGCTTCCTCGCGCCACGGCGGCGGCGAAGAGGATTCCAGCAACTGCTGCACGCGCGCCGGCCCCAGCTGCCGGCATTGCCGGCGGCATTCTTCGGGAACCACGGATCGCTCGGGTGCGCTGACGACGGACATCACAACGTTCCTGAATTGCTCAGCCGAGCGTGAAACGCGGCGCGTCGCCGGCGAGTTCGTGCTCCACCGCCATCCGCGCCAGGCGGGTGTAGTTGGCGCGCGGGCCGGCACCGCGGCCGACGATCAGGCCCAGGTACTCCAGGCCAGTCCACACCCGCGCCTTCCACTCCACGCCGTCTTCGGCCAGCACCAGGGTCAGCGTGTAGCGGAAGCTCTGCCCCTGCGGGCTGCGGTAGTGGTAGCTGGGCGGGAACTGCACGGCCACGTCCTGCGCCTCGCCGAGCGAGACCAGATAGCGCCGCAGCAGATGGCGCACGTCGTCGCCGGGGTTGAGCCGCAACTGCCGCGCCGCCTCGTCCAGGTTCGCCTGGTGCTCGACGAACGCCGCCGCACCGCTGGCCGGGCTGTGCCCATGCCGCTTGGCCCAGTCGATGAACTGCAGGCGCACATCGCTGCCGGTGTGGGCCTGGTGGAACAACGGCGTCTTCATGCGATCCCCGCATCCTCCGAGTGGCATCCATGCTCGCGCGCGCACCGTGAAGCAGGCGGCGAGGCGATGTGAGCCGTCCGTCACGCCGGAGCGGATGAATCGGCGGCCAACGGTCGCCGCCGCACGCCTCGCCGCGATTGCGGGCACGCCGGCACAGGCACACACTGGGCGCACGCCTCCTGGAGATCCGCCATGAAGATCCGCTATGCCTGGACGGCGCTGGCGCTTGCCTGCCTGTGGGCGGGCGGCGCCTCCGCCGAGATCCGCAACGTCACCGACCCGCAGGCGCCGCGCAGCCTCGTCAGCGACGGCCCGGTGCAGGTGAGCTGGGCCGACCCGTCCACCTTCAGCGAACTGCGGCAGAGCCGCAATCGCTGGGAAGCCGAACGCGGCGACTGGGTACAGGACCTGGCCGCCTACCTGCAGAAGCAGGCCGCCAAGCAACTGCAGCCCGGGCAGCGCCTGGACATCAAGCTGACCGACATCAAGCGCGCCGGCGACTTCGAGCCGTGGCACGGCCCGAACTGGAACGACGTGCGGGTGATGCGCGACCTGTACCCGCCGCGGATCAGCCTAGACTTCACCCTGTACGGCGCCGACGGCCAAGTGATCGCGCAGGGCCAGCCGAAACTGATGGACCCCAGCTATCTGTACAACAGCTCGGTCGGCCTGAGCACCGATCCGCTGCGCTACGAAAAGCGCATGCTCGACGACTGGCTGCGCCGGCAGTTGCGCAAGGACAGCACGGTCGCCGAGCGCTGAGGCCGCACGCGCGGCGCCGGCATCGCGCCGGCGCCGTCAGGCATGGATCAACCGCCGAGATAGGTGCGCGGCGCGCGCTTGAGGCCGCACAGCAAGCGGTAGGCGCTGGAACTGCAGCGCCCGGCCAGCGCGTCGATGCGCGGCTGTTCGCCCCACAACTGCACCTCGCTGCCGAGCCCGGCCTGCGGGTGGTCGGTCAGGTCCACGGTCAGCATGTCCATCGACACGCGCCCGATCAGCTCGCCGGGCGCGCCATCGATCAGCACCGGCGTACCGTTGGGCGCGAACTGCGGATAGCCGTCGGCATAGCCGATCGCCACCACGCCGACCCGGGTCGGCCGTGACGCGACGAAGCGCGCGCCGTAGCCGACCGGCTCGCCCGGCGCGATAGTGCGCACGGAGATGATCCTGGACTGCAGGGTCATCACCGGGCGCAGCTCGCCGGGCAGCGCGGCCGCGGCGGCGAACGGGTCGGCGCCGTACAGCATCAGTCCCGGACGCCCCCAGTCGTTGCGCAGCTCCGGCCAGCCAAGCAGGGCCGGCGAGTTGCACAGGCTGGTCTCGCGGGCCAGGCCGGCGGTGGCCTGACGGAACACCTCCACCTGCTCGCGGGTGCGCGCGCTATCGAGTTCGTCGGCGCGGGCGAAGTGGCTCATCAGCACCAGCCGCTCGACCTGCGGCAGCGCGCTCAGGCGCGCGTGCGCGGCGCGGAATTCCTCCGGCGCCAGGCCCAGCCGGTGCATGCCGCTGTCCAGCTTCAGCCACAGGCACAGCGGCTGCGGTGCGGCGAAGGCGGCGATCGCCTCCACCTGCCAGGGCGAGGCCACCGCGCACCACAGCCGGTGTTCGGCGACCAGCGGCAGTTCGTCGGCGTCGAAGATGCCTTCCAGCAGCAGGATCGGCGCGGCGATGCCGGCCTGGCGCAATTCCAGCGCCTCCTCGATGCAGGCCACCGCGAAGCCGTCGGCCTCGCCGTCCAGCGCGCGCGCGCAGGCCACCGCGCCGTGCCCGTAGGCATCGGCCTTGACCACCGCCAGCGCCTTGCCGCCGCTCAGCCGGCGGGCCAGGCGGTAGTTGTGGCGCAGCGCGTCGAGATCGATCAATGCACGGGCTGGGCGCACGCGACGGCCTCGGCAACGGACGCGGCGGAACCGCGGGAATAACGGAAGATGTCCAGGCCCTCGCCGCTGATCTGCGGCTGCCGCGAGACCATCAGGTCGGCCAGGTAGCGACCGGAGCCGCAGGCCATGGTCCAGCCCAGCGTGCCGTGGCCGGTGTTGAGGAACAGGTTGCGGTAGCCGGTGGCGCCGACCACCGGCGTGCCGTCCGGGGTGGCCGGGCGCAGCCCGGTCCAGAACTCGGCCGCGGCCAGGTCGCCGCCGCGCGGGTACAGGTCGTTGACCACCTTCTCCAGGGTGGCGCGGCGGCGCGCCGGACGCGACAGGTCAAAGCCCGCCAGTTCGGCCATGCCGCCGACGCGGATGCGTGCGTCGAAGCGGGTGATCGCCACCTTGTAGCTCTCGTCGAGGATGGTGGAGGTGGGCGCCAGCGCCGCGTCGCGGATCGGCAGGGTCAGCGAATAACCCTTCAGCGGGTACACCGGCAGGCGGATGCCCAGCGGCGCCAGCAGGCCGGGCGAGTAGCTGCCCAGCGCGACCACGTAGCGGTCGGCCCGCTCCACCCGCCCGCCGATGCGCACGCCGTCGATGCGGTCGCCATCGGCCTGCAGCGCCTCGATGGTCTCGCCCTGGCGGAACTGCACGCCGGCCGCGGCGGCCATCGCCGCCAGGCGCTGGGTGAACAGGCGGCAGTCGCCGGTCTGGTCGTTGGGCAGGCGCAGCGCGCCGACCAGGGTCGCCGGTGCGCTGGCCAGGGCCGGCTCGACCCGGGCGATGCCGGCGCGGTCCAGCAGCTCGTAGGGCACGCCGTACTCGCGCAGCACCTCGATGTCCTTGGCCGCACCGTCCAGTTGCTGCTGGGTGCGGAACAACTGGGTGGTCCCGAGCTGGCGGCCTTCGTAGGCGATGCCGGTCTCGGCGCGCAGTTGGTCCAGACAGTCACGGCTGTATTCGGACAGGCGCACCATCCGCGCCTTGTTGATCGCATAGCGCTCGGCGGTGCAGTTGCGCAGCATCTGCGCCAGCCACAGGTACTGCTGCAGGTCGGCGGTCGGCGTGATCGCCAGCGGCGCATGGCGCTGGAACAGCCATTTCAGCGCCTTCAGCGGCACCCCGGGCGCCGCCCACGGCGAGGCGTAGCCGGGCGAGACCTGGCCGGCATTGGCATAACTGGTCTCCAGCCCAGCCGCAGGCTGGCGGTCGACCACCGTCACCTCGCAGCCGCTGCGGGCCAGATACCACGCCGTGGCCGTGCCGATCACACCGCTGCCGAGAACCAGAACCCGCATGCGCCTACTCCGTTCGGATCAATTCCCTGGCTGGATGGCGCCAGGGCAGAAGTTCGGTGCAGTATAGGCAGCACAACCCAGGATTTTCCCCTGACTTCTGCCGGCCTGGCAGGCCAAACCCCTGAGACCGCCCCGCATGGCCGCACGCCTTCGCGAACTGGACAAGATCGACCGCAAGATCCTGCGCATCCTGCAGCAGGAAGGGCGCATCTCCTTCACCGAACTGGGCGAGCGGGTGGGCCTGTCCACCACCCCGTGCACCGAGCGGGTGCGCCGACTGGAACGCGACGGCGCCATCACCGGCTACTACGCGCGGCTGGACCCGCATTACCTCAAGGCCAGCCTGCTGGTGTTCGTGGAGATCAGCCTGGCCTACAAGTCCGGCGACATCTTCGAGGAGTTCCGCCGCGCCGCGCTGAAGCTGCCCAACGTGCTCGAGTGCCACCTGGTCTCGGGCGACTTCGACTACCTGCTCAAGGCCCGCATCAGCGAGATGGCGTCCTACCGCAAGCTGCTGGGCAGCACCCTGCTGACCCTGCCGCATGTGCGCGAGTCCAAGAGCTACATCGTGATGGAGGAAGTGAAGGAAACGCTCAGCCTGCCGATCGCCGACTGAGCGTTCCTTGCGGATGCATGCGGGTCAGGAGACCAGCAGCTTCTCGAGGTCGTCGCGCGAGGAATTGGCGTGGTTCTTGGCCAGTTCGGCCACCACCCGCTTCTGGACCTCCTTGTGCAGCAGCGGCCGCAACTGGCCCAGCGTGTGCGGGTCGGCGACCAGCATCAGGTGCTCGACATCGCCGCGCAACGCGTCCTGGTACAGGCGCTCGGCGATCTGACGCACGAACCCGGCTTCATCCATGGTCATCGGCCGGTCGCCGTCCTCCACGCCCTCGATCGGCGTCGGGTTCAGCACTTCGGTCTGCTCCAGCAGCGCGGTCTCGCCGGCCAGGTTGACCCGGAACAGGCGCGCGCTGGTGCGGTCGGCGACGACGATCAGGGTGTTGTCGGGAAGCTTGCTCATCGGTTCTCCTGCGAAAACATGGCGCCGCGGCAATCGCGGCCGGTTCGCCAGTCTAGGAACCGATTTGTGAGGATGGCGGCCACGCGGCGTTCGCCGCGCGTTCGCCGGGGCGCAGGCGCTCAGTCCTGGATGCGCACCCCGTCGCCGCTGGGCACGGTGTCGTAGTAACGACCGGTGCGGGTATCCAGCGCGCGGTTCGGCCCCACCTGCATCGCCCCGGGCACCAGCTGGCCGCGGCGGTCGTAGAGGCGGACCGGGCGGCGGGCGGACGGGTCGGCGAGCGCGGCGGCCGGTACCGCCGGACTGGCCGGGCGCGTGTGCCGGGTCTTTCCTTGCGGCCGGTCGTCCAGGCTGGAGGGCACCGGCGTGGCCTTGGGAGCGGTCGTCGAGGCCGGCGGACGCTCGTCGAGACGGCTGGCCACCGAGGGCGCCGGCGGCGGCGCGGACTGCAGGGTGTTGGCGTCGCGATTGCCGGCCGGTGCGCCGGGGACCGGCTGGAGACTCTGCGCGGCGGCGAGCGCCGGCACGAGCAGGGCGATGGCAACGCAGGGCAGCAGGCGCTTCACGGTGGCTCCATCGACGGGCCGCAAGAGAGCGTTCCACGCTAGCGCATCGCCGACTCGGCGTCGACGCGGCGCGGCGCGCTTGATCCACCCCGTACAGCCCTCATGTTGTTTTCCCCTCCTCCAGCCACGGGCCCCGCCATGAGCCGATTCGACCTCACGCCTCCTACCGCTGCCGAGCGCGAGCAGTTGATCGGCGGACTGAACGCGGAGGAACGCCGGGTGCTGCTGCAGCACGGCACCGAAGCGCCGTTCTGCGGCGTATTCCTGGACAACAAGCTGGAGGGCGTCTACACCTGCCGGATGTGCGGGCTGCCGCTGTTCCGCTCCAGCGCCAAGTTCGATTCCGGGACCGGCTGGCCGAGCTTCTTCGCGCCCTACCACCCCGACCACGTGCGCGAACTACGCGACACCAGCCACGGCATGATCCGCACCGAGATCGTCTGCGCCCGCTGCGACAGCCATCTCGGCCATGTGTTTCCGGACGGCCCGCCGCCGAGCGGCGAGCGCCACTGCCTGAATTCGGTGTCGCTGCAGTTCACCGAACAGGGCCAGGCGCTGCCCAACCCGCTGCACCGCAGCGGCGGCGAGACCGAACCGTCCTGATTCCGGCGCAGCCGCGCCGCCACAGGGAGACCACCGGCATGCGTACCTCGTCGCTTCCCCTTTTGTTCCTGCCGCTGGCCCTGGCCGCCTGCCAGCGCAGCCCCACCCCGCCCATGCAGGCCGCCCCCGCAGCGGCGGCCTCCCCGGCCGCCGCGCCCGGCCTGCAGGCCGATGCCCTGCCCATGCAGTGGCGCTGCGGCGAAGAGCTGGTGCAGGCGGCCGCCGACCCGGCCCGCGAGCGCCTGGCCCTGCAGGTGCGCGGCACCCACCTGGACATGCAGCGCACCGATGCCGGCGGCGCCACCGGCGCGCGCTACACCGACGCCCTGGGCAATACCTTCTGGCAGTCGCAGCCGGACCAGGCCACGCTGACCCTGGCCGGCCTGGGCGAGACCCTCAAATGCGTCCGCCACGACAGCGGCATGACCGGCTGAAGACCGGCGCGGGCGCGGCCGCCGCCAAAAACCCGGCACAGTTCACACCTTCAGAATGGCGCGGCGGGGCCGACATCTAGAGCGTCCCCGCTCCGGCCCGCAGGCTGCCCCGCCATGCTCATCATCGTTGGCTTCATCGTCGTCATCATCAGCGTGGTCGGCGGCTACGTGCTGTCGCACGGCAAACTCGGCGCGCTGTGGCAGCCCTACGAGCTGATGATCATCGGTGGCGCGGCGCTGGGCGCGTTCCTGGTCAGCACCCCGGGCAAGATCGTCAAGGCGACGCTCTCCGGCGTGCTGGGCGTGTTCAAGGGCCCGCAGTACAAGGCCGACGACTACCGCAGCACCCTGACCCTGATCTACGAACTGCTGAACAAGGCGCGCCGCGACGGCTTCATGGCGCTGGAAGACCACGTCGAGCGCCCGGCCGACAGCGCGATCTTCGGCAACTACCCGAAGGTGCTGGCCGACCACCACCTGCTCGACTTCATCACCGACTGCCTGCGCCTGATGATCGGCAGCAACATCGAGCCGCACGAACTGGAACCGCTGCTGGAGCTGGAGCTGGAGAAGCACCACCACGAGGCGATGGCGCCGGCGCATGCGCTGAGCAAGGTGTCCGACGGCCTGCCCGGTTTCGGCATCGTCGCCGCGGTGCTGGGCATCGTCATCACCATGGGCTCGATCGGCGGCCCGATCGAAGAGATCGGCCACCACGTCGGCGCGGCGCTGGTCGGCACCTTCCTTGGCATCCTGCTGGCCTACGGCTTCGTCGCGCCGCTGTCGGCGGCGATGGAAGCGCGCGCCGAGCAGGACAGCCGCATCTTCGAATCGGTGAAGACCGCGCTGCTGGCCTGCCTGCGCGGCTACAACCCGAAGATCGCCCTCGAATTCGCGCGCAAGACCCTGCCGACCGACGTGCGGCCGAGCTTCGCCGACTTCGAATCGCATCTGAAGACGATCAAGTAACGCGGTCATGGCCGAGACCAAATCCACCGTCGTCATCCGCCGGGTCAAGAAGGTCCAGGGCGGCGGCCACCACGGCGGCGCGTGGAAGGTGGCCTATGCCGACTTCGTGACCGCGATGATGGCGTTCTTCCTGGTGCTGTGGCTGGTGGCGGCCACCACCAAGGAACAGCGCGCGGCGATCGCCGAATACTTCCGCAACCCCAGCCCGCTGGCCGGCAAGAGCCCGGCGCCGAGCCCCGGCATGGCCGGCCCCGGCGGCGCCAGCACCTCGATGATCAAGCTCGGCGGCGCCGGCGAGATGCAGCGCGGCAACAACAAGGATCCGTTCGGCAGCAAGAGCCTGAAGGGCGACGACAGCAAGACCACGCAGCGCGAGAAGGAGAAGCAGCGCCTGGAAACGCTGATGCAGGAGCTGAAGGAAGCCATCGACAAGAGCCAGGCGCTGGAACCGTTCAAGGACCAGCTGCTGCTGGACCTGACCCCGGACGGCCTGCGCATCCAGATCGTGGACAAGGAAAACCGGCCGATGTTCGACCTCGGCAGCGCGGTGCTCAAGCCCTATACCCGCGGCATCCTCCACGAGCTGTCCGGTTTCATCAACCAGGTGCCCAACCACATCAGCATCACCGGCCACACCGATGTCACCCAATACAGCGGCAAGAACGGCTACAGCAACTGGGAGCTGAGCGCGGACCGCGCCAACGCCGCGCGCCGCGAGCTGGTCGCCGGCGGCATGGGCGAGGACAAGGTCTCGCGCGTGGTCGGGCTGTCCTCCTCGGTGCTGTTCGACAAGCAGGTGCCGAACAATCCGATCAACCGCCGCATCAGCATCGTGGTGATGACCAAGGATGCCGAGGACGCCGCCATCGCCGACGGCGACCACAGCGTCGCCCTGGGCACGGTGCAGCCCGACGCCGACACCAAGGTGCCCGACCTGAGCGCCGCGGCGGGGGACGCGGCCGCCGCGCCGGCCGCCGGCAAGGGCGCGCCCGCGGCGGCGCCTGCCGCCAGCAACGGCGCTGCCCCGACGGCGCCGGCCGCGACGCCGGGCAAGGCCTCGGTGCAGATCGTCGAACCGCGCACGACCTCGCCGGAGGCCGCGGCCGCCGCCGCGCGCGATGCCTTGCGCAGCATCAACGGCAGCGCACCGGTGGCGAGCACCGCCGCCCCCGGCGGGACCCCGGCAGCGACCAACACGCGCTGACCGCGGCGCCACCGCGCGCGCCGCCAGCGGCCGCGCAGGCGCGGGCGACGACCGCGCCGCACCGGCCTGGCGGGACCGCACACGGCGCGGCGCTTACAATGGCCGCCACTTCGCCAACGAGACCGCCGTGTCCAAGCAATCCAAAGCCAAGCGCGACAAGCGCAAGAAGCAGCAGTCGCCGCGTCCCTTCGCCCGCCTGGGCCGCGAGCAGCCCATCGCCAACCACGCCGTGCTGCAGAACGAGAGCGGCCGCGTGCTGGCCGCGATCGGCCTGCAGGGTCGCCAGTGGTTGCTGTCGGTCGGTGGCCAGACCATGGGCAATGCCGACAATCCGGTGCCGATGCTGGCGATGCTCAAGCACCTGGCCAACCTGCAGGAGCAGGAAGGCAACACCATCACCCTGGACTACTCCGCGCAGTTGCAGCAGATGATCGACGCGCTGGCGGCCGAGGCCGGCCAGACCCCGACCGAGTACCTGGACGCGCTGGTTGCCGAGTTCGCCGCGGGCGACGGCGCGGCAGAGGATGCGGACGAGGACGGGGCCGACGCGGACGCCGCGGCGGAGACGGGCGGTGCCGCTCCGGCCGAGGCCGACGGCAGCGCCACCGCGGAACCCGCGGCGGACGCCGACGGCACGCACAAGCCGGCCTGACCTGGCGCGTGGCGGTCTACATCGACGATGCGGTGCATCCCTGGCGCGGCCAGCGCTGGGGCCACCTGCTCGCCGACACGCTGGACGAACTGCACGCCATGGCGGCGCGGCTGGGCATCCCCCGCCGCGCCTTCCAGAACAAGCTCAGCGGCGCGCACTACGACGTGCCCGCCGCCCTGCGCGACGACGCGATCCGTCTGGGCGCGGTGCCGGTCTCGCGACACAGCGACCGCGAGCTGCTGAAAGCATTGATCCGCAATGCACGTGCGCAGGCGCGCGGCGAGGCGCCGTGAACGGTGGCGCCACGTCCGCCTAGAACGGATCGCTGCCCGGGCGCAGTTCGATGTCCAGCAGCGCCGCCAGGCGCCGCATGTCCTCGTCGTCGCGGCTGAGCGCCATCCACCCGGCGTACGCATCGCCCTCGGTGTCCCAGCACCAGAGGGTGTAGCCGTGTTCGCGCAGGCGGTCGTAGGCCACGTTCAGCAGCGCCGGCACGTCATGGCTGTCGAGGAAGTCCTCGTCGTCCACGTCGCCGCCCCAATCGATGCGCAGGTTCCAGCGCGTCGCCAGTTCGTCGATCGCGCCGATCAGCGACTCGGTGTCCTTCCAGTCCACGTAGAAGCCGGCACTCCAGTCGATGGCATCCTTCAGCGTCCACAACCAGCCGTCGTCCTCTTCGCCCTCGTGCTCGGCGCGCGCTTCGCGGAACGCGTTGAACTGACGCAGCGCACTTTCCTCGTCGCCGGGATTGATCAGCAGCAGCAGGTTCCAGATCAGCCCTTGCTGGGTGTCCGGATCGTCGTCGAGTTCGTCGTGCAGATCGTCGGGATCGTCGTAGTCGGTGCTGTTGTCGGGCATGGCGCGAGCCGGCGGATGGAAGGGAAGGTGCAAGTGTGCCGTGCCCGCCGCGGCGACGGAAGCGCACGGAACTCGGCAACGGCGCCGCAGGCGTTTATCCTTCGCAGCCCGGAAGACGGCGCTGTCCGCCGCCACGCGAAGCCACCACGATGTCCGACACGCCCCCCGACCGCCTGGCGGTCAGCCCGCAGAGCCCCTTCCACGATGCCGAGACGCTGTCGCGCGGCGTCGGCATCCGCTTCAACGGCGTGGAGCGCGACAACGTCGAGGAGTACTCGATCAGCGAAGGCTGGATCCGCGTCCAGGTCGGCAAGGCGCGCGACCGCCGCGGCAATCCGATGACCATGAAGGTCAAGGGCACGGTCGAAGCCTTCTGGCTCGACGCCAAGTAAGCTCGACCACCGGCAGGCGCCGCGCCTGCCGGCATGCTGCGGCCCCGGCGCCGCACCTCAGGGCTTGAGCCGATAGCCGCTGCGGAAGATCGCCCACACCACGCCCAGGCACAGCGCCAGGAACGCCAGGGTCATGCCCAGGCTGACCGCGATGTGCACGTCGGCCTTGCCGTAGAACGCCCAGCGGAAGCCGCTGACCAGGTACACCACCGGGTTGAACAGGCTGATCTTCTGCCACAGCGGCGGCAGCATGTTGATCGAGTAGAAGCTGCCGCCGAGGAAGGTCAGCGGCGTGATCACCATCAGCGGGATCACCTGCAGCTTCTCGAAGCCGTCGGCCCACACGCCGATGATGAAGCCGAACAGGCTGAAGGTCAGCGCGGTCAGCACCAGGAAGCCGAACATCCACAGCGGATGCGCGATCTCGTACGGCACGAAGGCGCGTGCGGTGAGCAGGATCAGCAGGCCCAGCAGCACCGACTTGCTGGCCGCCGCGCCGACATAGCCGATCACCACCTCCCACCACGCCACCGGCGCCGACAGCACCTCGTAGATGGTGCCGGCCCAGCGCGGCATGTAGATGCCGAAGGAGGCGTTGGAGATGCTTTCGCTGAGCAGCGACAGCATCACCAGTCCGGGGATGATGTAGGCGCCGTAGCTGATGCCGTCGATGGCGCCCATGCGCGAACCGATCGCCGCGCCGAACACCACGAAGTACAGCGAGGTCGACAGCACCGGCGAGGCGATGGACTGGGTCAGCGTGCGGAAGGTGCGCGCCATCTCGAAGCGGTAGATCGCGGCGATCGCGTGCAGGTTCATGCGCGCACCTCCGCCGCGGCCGACGCCGGCCGCACCAGGTTGACGAAGATCTCCTCCAGCGAACTCTCGCTGGACTGCAGATCCTTGATCTCCACGCCCTGCGCCTCCAGTTGCCGCAGCAGCGGGCCGATGCCGGTCTGCGCGGCCTGCGCGTCGTAGGTGTAGGTCAGTGTCGTGCCGTCGGCGGACAGCTCCAATGGCTGCGCCGCCAGCGCCGGCGGCAACGCGTGCAGCGGTGCCTGCAGGGTCAGCGCCAGTTGCTTCTTGCCGAGCTTGCGCATCAGCGTGCGCTTGTCCTCAACCAGCACCAGTTCGCCGCGATTGACCACGCCCACGCGGTCGGCCATGTCCTCGGCTTCCTCGATGTAGTGCGTGGTCAGGATGATGGTGGTGCCCTGCTCGCGCAGGCGCCGCACCATCTGCCACATGTCGTGGCGCAGCTCCACGTCGACCCCGGCGGTGGGTTCGTCCAGGAACAGGATGGACGGCTCGTGCGCCAGCGCCTTGGCGATCAGCACGCGCCGCTTCATGCCGCCGGACAGGGTGGAGATGCGGCTGCCGCGCTTGTCCCACAGCGACAGCTCGCGCAGCACCCGCTCCAGATGGGCGTCGTCGCGCGGCTTGCCGAACAGGCCGCGGCTGAAGCGCACCGTCGCCCACACCGTCTCGAACGCATCGGTGGCCAGTTCCTGCGGCACCAGGCCGATCTTGCCGCGCGCGGCGCGGTAGTCGCGCACGATGTCGTGGCCATCGGCCAGCACCCGGCCGCTGCTGGGATTGACCAGCCCGCAGATGATGCTGATCAGCGTGGTCTTGCCGGCACCGTTGGGGCCGAGCAGGGCGAAGATCTCGCCGCGATGGATCTCCAGGTCGATGCCCTTCAGTGCCTGGAAACCCCCTGCGTAGGTCTTGGTCAGGTGTTGTACGGAAATGATCGGCGACACGGGAACTCCCTGGGCGCGCGGCGGCTGCGGAAACGGCCCCCAGGGTAGAAGCCGGCTCGTGATGGATAAATCCCGATCCGGCGGAAGCACTCTCCCGGATGCGGGACAGTGCACCAGCGAGGTATCCGCAAACGCCGGGCGACGCCGTCGTCGCGCCGTGGACTAGCGCTCGCCGGGCTTGAGCCGGCTGGCAGGCGCCCGCGCTGCGCGCGGCCACGGCCACACGCGCCAGCCGAAGTTGACCCCGGCCGCCGCCAGCAGGATCAGCAGCGCCCCGAGTACCTGCGTCCACGCCAGCGACTGCCCGAAGGCGATGCGATCGACCGCGATCGCCACCACCGGATAGATGAACGACAGCGCCCCGATCATCGCGGTGGGCAGCGCCTGGATGGCGCCGTACAGCAGCACGTACATCACCCCGGTATTGACCACGCCGAGCACGACCAGATCCAGCCACTGGCCGGGACGGGCAGGCAAGGCATCGAAATGCACGAACGGCGCCAGCAACACGATGCCGATGCCCAGTTGCAGCAGCGCGAGCAGATGCGGCGGCGTGCCTTTCAGGTGCTTGGTGACGATCGACGACACCGCGTACAGAAACGCGGCACCGAGCGCCAGGGCGACGCCCTGCAGGTACTCGCCCGGCACCGCGAGCACCGCAGGCGCGATGCGCACCACGCCCACCAGACCGACGAACGCCACCGCCAGCCACCCCACGGTCGAGGCACTGATGCGCTCGCGGAACACGAGCGCGCCGAGCCCGACCAGCATGAACGGCTGCGTGTTGTAGACGGCGGTGGCCATCGAAATCGACGCGCGGCCGTAGGCGGCGAACAGCAGCAGCCAGTTGCCCACGATCGCGATCCCGCCGAGCAGCACCAGCGCCAGCATCCGCGGCGAGAACGCCTTGCGCCGCAACAGGCCCAGCGCCGCGCAGACGATGAGCAGCGTGGCCGCGCCGAACAGGCAGCGGAAGAACACCACGTTGAACGGCGACTGTCCCGACGACACCACCAGCCAGCCGATCGTGCCGGACATGAGCATGGCCACGACCATCTCGGCCGCACCACGGCGAATCTCGTTCGAGGCCATCCCGGTTCCTTTCAATGCTGCGAACAGCCGTCATTGTAGAAACCGCAATTCCGCCAGAACATGCTTAAAATTAGGCCAATTGCGGAATTCACCAAAAAAAGGAAGGTCACCATGCAAACCCGCCTTTCCCCTCCCGCCATCGCCCCACTCGACGCGATCGACCGCGCCATCCTGGCTGCATTGGCGCAAGACGCGCGCATGGCGACCAGCGAACTGGCCCGGCAGATCGGCCTGTCGGCCCCGGCGACCGCCGACCGCGTGCGCCGGCTGCAGCACCAGGGCGTGATCGCCGGATTCACGGTCGAGCTCGATCCGCGCGCGCTGGGCTACACCTTGCAGGCGATCGTGCGGGTCAAGCCGCTGCCCGGGCAGTTGCACCTGGTGGAGGAACTGCTGCAGCGCATCCCGGAATTCGTCGAGTGCGACAAGGTGACCGGCGAGGACTGCTTCATCTGCCGGCTGTACCTGCGCAACATCGCGCACCTGGACAGCATCCTGGCAAAAGTCACCGATCGCGCCGAAACCAACTCCGCCATCGTGAAGTCGACCCCGGTGCCGCGACGGCTGCCGCCGCTGGCCGAGGACGACTAGCGCGATGCGCTAGTCGCGCGGCTTGCAACAGACCACACAGCGCCAGGGGCGCAGGCCGGCGTGCGCCCCTGGCGGGCAGAAAGCGACGAGCAGTGAACCGGCGCGCGCCGAAAGTGGCATCGCGGCGAGCCCAAAAAGGGCGCCAGGAAGCCGCTTTCACGAATCCCCATTCCCGACTCCCCATTCCCGGCCGTCGATCAACTCTTGCGCCGCGCCTCCAGCAGATCCAGGTTGCGGATCAGCCGCCGGGCGATCTCGTCGGAGATCTTGCGCTGGCGGGTCAGCTTGAACAGTTCCTGGCGTTCGGCCTGCAGGCCGGCGTGCCGCAGCTGGCGCAGCACCGCGTCCAGGCGCCGCGCCTCCTCCGGATCGCTCTCCATCGCCTCGCCATGGTCGAGATGGCGCTGGTACAGCGCGCTGACCCGGTTGGCCGCCTCGTTGTAGAGGTCGGCGTGCTCGCTGTCCTGCACCAGCCGCTGGCGCAGCTTCTCCACCGCCGCCAGCGCCGCACGCGAGGACTCGCGGCGGGCCAGGTCTTCCTCCAGGCGATCGGTCGGCTCTTCCGGCAACTCCAGGCCGCGCAGCAACCGCGGCAGGCCGATGCTGGCGACCAGCAGCGAGGTGACGATCACCGCGCTGGCCAGGAAGATCGCCAGGTCGCGCGCCGGGAACGCGGCGCCGCCGGGCAGGGCCAGCGGCAGGGTCAGCACGCCGGCCAGGGTGATCGCGCCGCGCACGCCGGCCAGCGAGGTCGCCACCACGATCCGCCACGGTGGGCTCTGCCGGTCCTCGCCGCGACGGCGCGCCTTGAGCAGGGTCCAGCGCAGCGACAGCCACACCCACAGGAAGCGCAGCAACAGCAGGCCGACGTAGATCGCCAGCGCATAGGCGGGCAGCCACCACGGGTTCAGGTGTCCGGCTTCGTCCATGTTGTGCATGGCGCCCTGCACGATGCCCGGCAACTGCTCGCCGAGCAGCACGAACATGATGCCGTTGAGGGTGAACTGCACCATGTCCCACACCGCCGAGCGCTGCACGCGCATGCTGCCCGGCGCGCGGCCGCTCAGCTCCACGTAGCTCATGGCGATGCCGGCGGCGACCGCGGCGAGGATGCCCGAGGCGTTGATCGCCTCGGCCAGCAGGTAGGCGGCGAACGGCAGCAGCAGGTTGACCAGGATCGCCGCGCCCGGCTCCTCGCCGACCTGGCGCCACACCCAGCGCTGCGCCAGGCTGGTGCCGACCACCACCGCGATGCCGGCGGCCACGCCGACCAGCGCCACCCACAGGAAGGTCAGCGAGGCATCGGCCAGCGAGAACGTGCCGGTGATCGCCGCGGCCACCGCGAACTGGAAGCAGACCAGGCCGGAGGCGTCGTTGAGCAACGACTCGCCTTCCAGGATGTGCATCAGCCGTTTGGGGATCGGCGCGCGCGCGGCGATCGAGGACACCGCGATCGGATCGGTCGGCGACACCACCGCGGCCAGCGCGAACGCCACCGCCAGCGGCATGGTCGGGATCATCCAGTGGATCAGGAAGCCGGCGCCGATCACGGTGAACACCACCAGGCCCAGCGCCAGCTCCAGGATCACGCCCTTGTCGCGGAACAGGCCCTGCTTGGGGATGCGCCAGCCGTCCAGGAACAGCAGCGGCGGCAGGAACAGCAGGAAGAACAGCTCCGGCTCCAGCGCATAACCCTTCTTGAACACGCCGGCGATGATCGCGCCCAGGCCGATCTGCACCAGCGGCAACGGCAGCGAAAACGGCAGTACGCGCACCAGGTAGCCGCTGGCCACCACGGCCAGCAACATCGCCAAGACCACTTCGATCGAATGCATGCTCGTCCGGACGGCGGCGCCACGCCGGCGGCGCCGCCCATGAATGGGGGAGCCTGCAAGCAAAGCGCACCGCGGCGGCGATGTCCAGTGGGGCGGCGCAGCCGGACGCTGATGTCGCAATGTTGCAGCCCGGACGGGTGGCCGCCACCTGGCGCGCCAGGTAAGCAGCGCTCGCCCCAGACCAAGCAGCGTCCATCCCGTCCGGATATGGACGCCCCCGGTGTGTCACCGACCGATGGTGACCGCACGGCCGCATTGTCTCGCTGGCTGCATCGCGCCCAGCGGCGCACGATCCGTCCATGCTCCCTGACGCAACACTGGTGCGGAACGACGGCACATCGCTCCCTGCGTCCGCAAAATGCGCGCACGCACGCATCGTGCCGAAAACGTGCGCAGCGAGCAGGCGCAGAACCGGATCGACTACGGCTTGTAGGGTTCGAATGCCTTGCCTTTCCCCGTGCCAGTACTGATGGTCCATATTTGCGTGCAGTACGCACGATTGATATAGATGTAGTCGCTACGTGGGTCCACGCCTTCATCGATACTCGCGTCGTAGCCGTTTTGCTTGGTAAGAAACAGGGCGATTCCCTGCTTGCCTCTGTCCCCCTTGATGGGCGTGACCAGCACGGCAGCCCCTTTTTCTTCCCAGGCATCGGGCAAGTCCATCTCAAAGCACAGCCAGCGATCGCCCGGCGTCGCCTTCAGGCCCAGCACCCGCGCCACCGGGTTACTGTTGTCGGCAAGTTGCGCCGGCGAAAGGCGTGTGACATAGCACGCTTTCGGCTTTCCTTCCGACTGATCCTGCGCGCTTTCGATGAACTCCCATCCCTTGCTGCCGCCCAGTCGCTTCACCTTGCTCAGAATCGACACCGGACCGTAGTGGTAGTACTTCATGCCATCCTCTCTTTACATGTGATCGTGCGGTTGATGTGGCATGTCCTTGCATCCCGGTCGACGGCAGATGCCGATCGCGTTGCACTGGCGAAACCAGCGGCTTCCAGTTGATCGACCAGGACCGGATCGCGGTTGGCGAAGGCCATGCACCCACAGAATCGGCCGTGGCCAAGGCAAGGGATGCCGGGCAAAACCTGATTTGTGGCCAATACCCACCCTATTGATCCCTTCCGGCGTAGGGGAGCGCGCTGCCAGTCAGTGTGAACGGCGACGGCTCGCGACGGCCCTGCCGGGCATGAGCGTGCGTCGCCTACAGGATGCTCCGGCAGCACTTGGCGCACTCGCCGGCATGACATATGCAAAATGGCGGCGTCCGGGGCAGCGCTGGAGCTACTATCCGACTGCAGCGCCGGTGACGGACCGGCGCATTCGGCCGGAGACCGCATGCTCACCATCCAGGAACTCAACCGTTTCATCGACGAACACGCGGCGGAAGGCAGCATTCCGCGGATCTGGGACTTGATCGGCGACCACTTCGTGCAGGCCCAGGCCGGCCTGCCGGCCGAGCATGCGATGGAGCGGCGCGAGCTGTCCTTCCACGATCACGTGCGGCTGCTGGGCTACCTGTGCCTGCTGCTGGAGGGCGTGCCGGGCGATCTGGTGGAGATCGGGGTGTGGAAGGGCAAGTCGCTGGTGCTGATGAACGAGGTGTCTGGCCGCCAGCGCCGGGTGATCGGCATGGATCCGTTCGCGCTGCCGAATCAGTTCGAGGAATTCAACCACTATCGGCAGCAGTTGCTGCCCAATGCGCGCTTCATCCGCGGCTATTCCGAATTCTGCGCCGAACATTTCTACGCCATGGAGCCGAAGGTGGCGCTGTTGCACATCGACGGCGGCCACACCGGGCGCAACGTGTTGCTGGATTTCCTGCTGTACGGGCCGAGCGTGGTCTCCGGCGGGTTCGTGGTGTTCGACGACTACGGCGACTGGGAATACTCGCCGGAGGTCGGTCCCGCGGTGGACCTGCTGCGCGCCGCCGGCTACTTCGGCGACTTCCATGTGCTCGGCTGCGCCCACGGCTTCGAGAACAGCTATGTGCTGCAGCGCCGCTGAGCCGACGCGCCTTGACCCTCCAGCGCGTGCCGGCAGCGCAAAGCGGCGTTCCGAGAACGTCATCGCCGGGATGATCCCGGCCAACCAACAGGACAAACATTTCCGACACACCGATCATCGATCCTGGACCCTGAGCCCGACAGCCACTCAGGGTGCGAACGTCGCGGCGCGTCCGAAGCTGCAGCCGCGCTCAACCATAACGGCATGGCAGATAGCATGCCGCCAATTCATCGCCGAGGCGGCCACCCATGAAAAACACAACCGCCAAATGGCGAAACCATGACTATCTGGCGAGCATCATCGACAGCATCGATTCGATCGCGGCTGGACGGCCGATCATTCGCGACGCTGATCTTTCCGGCATCAGCATCGGCCCATCTGCCATCCTGGAGCAGTTAAAAGCCGCAAATCTCTTCGAATCGAGGATCAGCAACACCGATCTGTCTTACTCGAAAATATCCGGAAGTGCGAACGATAGTTTCTTCATGAATGTCAGCTTCGAAAGTGCCAGCTTGAACGGAGCCCTTTTGTGCAGATCGGAAATAAAAAACTGCAACTTTTCAAAAAGCAAGCTTGCGATCAACATGGATGATGCGATCTGCGAAAAAACCGATTTCGTCAAAGCCAGGTTTTCCGGTGGATCTTGCGGAGTGGAGTACGGCGGCCGCCGGGTAAAATTCATGGACTGCGATTTTACCGGCGCTGTCTTTGACAGAGTCGAATTCAGAGCATCGACATTCATCAACTGCATCTTTGCCGATGCGAAATTCAAGAAATGCGACTTGCGTGGCGCCAGGTTTGAGGCTGGCGTTCTGCCATTGGCAGCCCAGTTTGAGGACATGGACATCCCTTCTCAGTGTCGGTGACCTCATCGGCGCAGGCCGACGATGAGGCCTGCCTGCACTCGTATAGACCGTTCGCCGGAGCGCTGCCCGGCCTTGCGGCTGTACCACAGCGCGACAGTGCGCTCGCCTGAGCCGCCCTGGATGCGAGCGACGGTACCCGCCAGCCCCCCCTGTTCATCATTATCTGGATGGCGTGATGCAACCGCGCCGGCGCAGGCCGCGTAAAGACAGGTGCACGGCCGACTGGCCGCGCATCCCTTTCAAGGAGCAAGCCCATGAAGATCCACTTGCTGTCCCTGGCCCTCGCCGGCCTCGTCTCCCTGCCCGCCATGGCCGCCCCCAGCCAGGCCGCGATGCACGACCACGCCGCGATGAGCGAAGCCAAGCCGAATCCGATGGTCGGCGGCGCGCCGATGTACGCCACCAAGGACATCATCGACAACGCGGTCAACTCCAAGGATCACACCACCCTGGTCGCCGCGGTCAAGGCCGCCGGCCTGGTGGACACGTTGAAGGGCGCCGGCCCGTTCACCGTGTTCGCACCGACCAACGCCGCCTTCGCCGCGTTGCCGGCCGGCACGGTGGACACGTTGCTCAAGCCGGAGAACAAGGAAAAGCTGACCCAGGTGCTGACCTACCACGTGGTCCCCGGCAAGCTCGATGCGGCGGCGCTGCTGGCGCAGATCAAGGCCGGCGGCGGCAGCGCCAAGCTGACCACCGTGCAGGGCGAAACGCTGATCGCCAAGACCCGCGGCGGCAAGGTCACGCTCACCGACAGCAAGGGCAATACCGCGCACGTCACCACCGCCGACGTGATGCAGAGCAACGGCGTGATCCATGTGGTGGACAAGGTTTTGATGCCGTAAGCACGCGTCGGGGGGTGCATTGGCATCGCGGGGGCGGCTACGGCCGTCCCCGTTTTGCACGCCCATGCAGCCAACAGCGACCGCGCGCCACGCCGACAACGCCCGGACCACGCGCACGAACCGTCAGTCGCCGGCACCGCCTGCGTGCGGCGTCGGCACCTGCGCTGCCAGCACACGCAAGTCATCCACGAAGCCTTGATAGGCGGCCTCGCCCGCCTCGCCGCCGCGCTGGCGCAGCACCCACGACGGATGCACGGTGGCCAGCGCGCGGGTGCCGTCGTCCAGCGCCTGCCATTGCCCGCGCTGGGCCATCAGCTTGAAGCCGCTCCCCAGCACCGCGCGCGCCGCGGTCGCGCCCAGGCACAGCACGATGCGCGGGCGCACCCGCGCCAGTTCGCCGGCCAGCCATATCCGGCAGGCCTCGACATGCGCACGCTCGGGATTGCGGTGCAGCCGCGCCTTGCCGCGCTGCTCGAAGCGAAAGTGCTTGACCGCGTTGGTCACGTACATGCCTGCGCGTTCGACCCCTAGCTCCTGCAGCGCGCGATCGAACAGGCGCCCGGCCGGGCCGACGAAGGGGCGCCCGCTCAGGTCCTCCTCGTCGCCGGGCTGCTCGCCGACCACCATCACCGCGGCGTCCTGCGGACCTTCGCCGAACACGGTCTGGGTGGCCGGCTGCCACAGCGGACAGCGGCGGCAGTCGCGCGCCGCCGCGCGCAGCGCCTCGAGGCTGTCGTCGGCGGCCATCACCGGCGCCGGTGCCGGCGCGGGAATGCGCCGCCGTACCGGTTCGGGCGCGCGCTCGGCCATCTCGCGCACGCGCTGCCCGGCGTCGCGGATCAGCGTGGGCAGCAGTTGCGCTTCCGGCAGGTGCTTCCAGTATTTCTGCGGCATCTCCTGGCGCATCATCGTCGGGTTGAGCCGCGCCGGATTGAAGATGTTGGCGTAGTAGGTGCGCCACAGCGTGTCCTGCGCATCGTCGGCAGGCGCATCGGCACGCTGCGCGCCGGCGCCGAACTGCAGCGTCCCGCCATCCCAGCGCACGCTGCGGTACGGGGTGAGGATCGCCCAGCGCATGCCGGCGAAGCGCCGCGCGAAGAACGGCGCCACCCGATCGACGATGTGATGTTCCGGCTCGAACCAGGCGATGTAGGCCTCCTGCTCGCCCGGCACCTCGCGGAAGCGCACGAACGCCTTCATCTTGTGGCTGTCGCGGCGCACCGCCTGCGCCCATTGCTGGGCGCGGTGCACGTCGGCATCGGTGACCCGCTGCAGCAGCGCGCGCTCGCCGCCGGCGATGCGCCACAGGAGGCGGTACAGCAGCGCGTGCCGCTGCGGATCGCGATGGCACAGCACCGCACCGGCCAGCGCCAGGAACTCGGCCGACACCCGCGGCGGCGGCACCTGCGCCGGCAGCGTGGCGACGTCGGTCCCGACCAGCAAGCCGCCCTGCGCATCGCCGTCCCACGCCAGCGTCTCCGGCGCCACCTGCGCACACCACGCCGCCCGCGCCACCGCCCGCCACGCCTCCAGGCTCCACGGCGGCACCACCTCAGCCTGGAACATGCCCCGCTCCACGCATCAACTCACCGAAACGCATGCAGAACACAGCAACACAACCGCCAACACAGCATCCGCAACCATCGCCGCGCCTGCAGATTTTGCTTTTGCTTTTGCTCGTGATGTTGCTTTTAAAACTTCCCGTCTTAAAGCGAGCCGAGCACCGGAGTGGCGAGCGGCCGAAGAGGCGCCCTTGTTTGAGCGAAGCGAGTTTGGGCGCCGTGCCGCTCGCCGCGAGGAGCGCAGGGGACCGGTGCGGCCGTATCGCACCGGCTCGTGTCAGGCGGGAGCGGTTTTGGTGACTTTTGCCAAGACAAAAGTCACTCGCGCCCGTAGGCGCGAAAGCCTTTGATGTTGCTGTTGCTGCTGCCGTTGCAGCAGGCATGGCAACGCCCCACCCTACCGCGTCAATCAAACAAGCCACCCTGCCGCGGTGCCGGCGCCAACTGCGCACGCAGCCGCTGCGGATCGTCCAGCCGCTGCCGCGGATGGTGATCGAGCACACTGACGAACGGCAGCAACTTCTTCAGCGGCACCCGCAGCCGCGCCAGATCCTCGACCCGCAGCCGCGCATGCCGCCGCGCCAGCAGCAAGCGCTCGACGTTGCGGGTGCCCAGCCCCGGCACGCGCAACAACAGTTCGCGCGCGGCGGTGTTGAGATCCACCGGGAATCGCTCCGGGTTGCGCAGCGCCCACGCCAGCTTGGGGTCCACGTCCAGATCGAGCATGCCGCTGGCCGCAGGCGGGGCGATCTCCTCCACCGAGAAATCGTAGAACCGCAGCAGCCAGTCGGCCTGGTACAGGCGGTGCTCGCGCTGCAGCGGCGGCGCCAGCAGCGGCAGCTTGGCCGAGGCGTCGGGAATCGGGCTGAACGCGGAGTAGTAGACCCGGCGCAGGCGATAGTTGCCGTAGAGATTGTGGCTGGTGTGCAGGATCGCGCGGTCGTCCGCGCCGTCGGCGCCGACGATCATCTGCGTGCTCTGCCCGGCCGGGGCGAAGCGCGGCGGCTTGGCGCGCACCCGCGCCTCGGCCTTGCGCGCCTCCTTGCTCTCCTCGATGCGCCAGCGCAGCTCGCCCATCGCCGCACGGATGCCGCCGACGTTCTTCTCCGGCGCCAATTGCGCCAGGCCGCGCTCGGTCGGCAGCTCCACGTTGATGCTGAGCCGGTCGGCGTAGCGGCCGGCGGCGGCGAGCAGCTCCGGCGCCGCGTCGGGAATGGTCTTGAGATGGATGTAGCCAGCGAAGCGGTGCTCCTCGCGCAGCTGCCGCGCCACTTCCACCAGTTGCTCCATGGTGTAGTCGCTGTTGCGGATGATGCCGCTGGAGAGGAACAGGCCTTCGATGTAGTTGCGCTTGTAGAAATCCAGGGTCAGCTTGACCACTTCGGCCGGGGTGAAGCGCGCGCGGCGCACGTTGCTGGACACGCGGTTGACGCAGTACGCGCAGTCGAACACGCAGAAGTTGGTCAGCAGGATCTTCAGCAGCGACACGCAGCGCCCGTCGGGCGTGTACGAATGGCAGATGCCCATGCCCTCGGTGCTGCCGATGCCGCCGCTGCGCAGCGAATGGCGCTTGTCGGCGCCGCTGGAGGCGCAGGACGCGTCGGCGAGCACGGCGAGTTTCTCGAGGGTATTCACCGGCCGACGATGCCGGGTCCGCGTCTCAAACGGTGAGACGCGGATGCGGTGCGGCCTTCACCGCGATGAATCGCTCAGGTCGATCTCCTGGCGTTCAGGCCGCCACGCGCGCCGCGGCGCCGTCGAAGCGGTAGATGTCCATCGCCAGCAGGCCGGCGTCGATCCCCGCATCGATGCGCTGCGCGCCCAGCCCGTCCGCGCCGGCCGCACCCATCGCCACGTAGATCGGCAGCCAGTGCTCGTCGGTGGGATGCGCGCGCTCGGCGAACGGCGCCTGCCGGCGGTAGTCGAGCATCGCCGGCACGTCGTCGCGGCGCAACGCCTGCTCGGTCCATTCGATGAACGGACGCACGTAGGGCACTTCCTTGCCCTCGGCGTAGCGGCCGAAGTCGTGCAGGTTGTGGGTGATGCTGCCCGAGCCGATCACCAGCACGCCGTCCTCGCGCAGCGGCGCCAGTGCGCGGCCAAGCGCCAGGTGGTGCTCCGGCCCGAGTTCCGGCTGGATCGACAGCGGCACCACCGGGATGTCGGCCTGCGGGTACAGCAGCGACAGCGGCACCCACACGCCGTGGTCCAGCCCGCGACGCTCGTCCAGCACCGGCGCCAGCCCGGCCTGCGCCAACAGCTCGGCGACCTGCTGGGCCACGGCCGGCGCACCCGGCGCCGGGTACTGCATCGCGTACAGCGCCTGCGGGAATCCGCCGAAGTCGTGGATGGTCTGCGGCTGCGCCGCGGCGCCGACCAGCGGTCGCCGGCCCAGCCAGTGCGCCGAGGCCAGCACGATGGCGCGCGGCCGCGGCAGCGTCGCCGCCAGTTCGGCCAGCCGCGTGCCGACCAGGCCGGGCTGCAGCGCGGTCATCGGCGAACCGTGCGAGATGTACAGGGAAGGCAAACGCGCCATGGCAGGTCTCCACAGTGGGGGGCGGCACGGTGGCGCGCGCGGCCAGCGCCGGGCGTTCGTGCAGGCGACCAGGGTATTTCCGCCATCTGCGGGAATAAATTACCCTGCCGCCGACGATCCATTTCAGGAACCGAAACAATGGACACGCTGGAGGCGATGCGGGTCTTTGTCGCCGTGGTCGACCGCAACGGCTTCAACGCCGCCGCCGACGCGCTGGGCATTTCCACCGCCAGCGTCACCCGCCAGGTGGCGTGGCTGGAACAGCGCCTGGGCTCGCGCCTGCTCAACCGCACCACCCGCCGGGTCAGCCCGAGCAGTGTCGGCGCGGCGTATTACCAGCGCTGCCAGTTGCTGCTGGCCGAGTTCGACGACATGGAGGCGGCGGTCGGCGAGCAGGCGCTGACGCCCTCCGGCACGCTGCGGATCAACGCACCGTTCAGTTTCAGCGTTGCCCGGCTGGGCCCGCGCCTGGCCGGCTACAGCGCGCGCTATCCGCAGGTCGCCCTCGATCTGTCGCTGTCGGACCGCCTGGTGGACATCGTCGAGGAAGGCTACGACCTGGCGATCCGCATCACCCGCCAGGTGGCGCCCACCTTGATCGCGCGCAAGCTCGGCGAAGTGCAGGCGTTCCTGTGCGCGTCGCCGGACTACCTGGCGCGTGCCGGCACCCCGCAGCTGGCCGCCGACCTCGCCGGCCACGCCTTCCTCAGTTACAGCTACGTGCAGGACGACCTGACCCTGCACGGCCCCGACGGCGCGACCCAGGTGCGGGTGGCCGGCACCCTGCGCGCCAACTGCGGCGACGTGCTGCGCGAGGCGGCCATCGCCGGCATGGGCGTCACCGTGCAACCGGACTTCATGGCCGAAGCGGCGCTGGAGGACGGCCGCCTGGTGCGGGTGCTGCCCGACCACGAGATCGGGCCGATCGGCGTCTACGCGGTGTACGCCAGCCGCAGCCACCTCGCGCCGAAGGTGCGCAGCTTCATCGACTACCTGGTCGAAGTGGGCATCGATCGCACGATGCGCTCCCCGGCCGAGAGCTGAACCGCGGCGCGCGGACCGGACACAACATCCCGCCGATGACGCTGATCGCGGCGGCCGCGCATGCGCACAATGCCCGCGCTTTTCCCCCTCACCTTCAGGAGTCCGCGTATGAGCAAGATCGCGATCGTCTACTTCAGCGGCTACGGCCACACCGTCAAGCAGGCCGAGGCCGTGCACGCCGGCGCCGCCAGCGTCGGCGAAGCCACGCTGTACCGCATCGACCAGGACGGCAACTTGCCCGACGGCGCCTGGGAAGCCATCGGCCAGGCCGACGCCATCGTCTACGGCAGCCCGACCTACATGGGCGGCCCGGCCTGGCAGTTCAAGAAATTCGCCGACGCCAGCTCCAAGCCGTGGTTCGCGCAGGCCTGGAAGGACAAGATCGCCGCCGGCTTCACCAACTCGGCCTCGGTCAACGGCGACAAGTTCGCCACCATCGAATACTTCTGGACCCTGGCCCAGCAGCACGGCCAGATCTGGGTCGGCACCGGCCTGCTGCCGTCCAACACCAAGGCGCACGGCCCGAACGACGTGAACTGGACCGCCGGCTCCGGCGGCGCGCTGGCGATCTCGCCGTCCGACGCCTCGCCGGACGAGGCGCCGCGCAGCGGCGACCTGGAGACCGCGCGCCTGCTCGGCAAGCGTGTGGCCGAGTTCGCGGCCAAGCTCAAGGGCTGAGTCCGACGGTGCCGCCCGCAAAGGGCGGCACCCTGCATCGCGATCGCAGCGGTCTCCGGGCGAGGCGATGCCCCTTCGGCGCCCGGCCTTTGCCGGTCGGGCGCTTCCTCAAGGCAACAATGCCCTCGCGCTGCGGCGCTGCCGCGTGTTCTCTGCATTCTGGTCTCGCCATGCACCGGCCCTCGGCCAGCGCCATCGCGCTAAACCGTGCCACCCACTGGATGCGCCGCACGCAGATGATCGATGAACACGCGCAGCTTCGGCGGCAGGTGTTCGCGCGCCGGGTAGTAGATGTGCCAGCCGGCGAACGGCGCGTGCCAGTCGTCCAGCACCTGCTGCAGGCGGCCGGCGGCGACGTCGGCGGCCACCTGCCACTCGAACGCCTGGCCCAGGCCCAGCCCACGGCGCGCGGCGTCCAGGCCGACCGCGGTGTCGTTGACCACCAGCCGCCCGCTGACTTCGACCAGGAAATCATGGCCGTCGCGGGTGAACTCCCAGGCCTGCAGGCGGCCATCGGTGCGGCGCCAGCGGATGCAGTCGTGCGCAGCCAGTTCGGCCGGCGTGCGCGGCACTTCATGCGCAGCGAAATACGCCGGCGCGGCCACCACCGTCTGCCGCTGCGGCGGTCCCAGCGGCACCGCGATCATGTCGCGCGCCAGGCTCTCGCCCAGGCGGATGCCGGCGTCGAAGCCGCCGGCGACGATGTCGGCCAGGGTCCGGTCCGAATACAGCTCCACGCTGACTTCCGGGTAGCGCGCCAGGAACGCCGGCAGGTGCGGGCACACCAGTTGCTCGGCGGCCACCAGCGGCAGGTTGATGCGCAGCGTGCCGGCCGGGCGGTCGCGCAGGAAATCCAGGTCGGCGAAGGCCGCGTCGATCTGCGCCAGGCCCGGCGCCACCCGCTGCAGGAAGCGCTCGCCATGCTCGCTCAGGCCGACCCGGCGGGTGGTGCGGTTGAGCAGGCGTGCGCCCAGCTGCGCCTCCAGCGCGCGCAGCGTCTGCGACAGCGCCGACGGCGAGACGCCCAGCTCGGCGGCGGCGCGGGTGAAGCTGCCATGGTGGGCGACGCGGACGAAGGCGACGACGGCGGACAGCGGCGGTGGACGATGCATGGGGAGCGGGCGGCAATGGAAGGACGGACGCGGCAGGCGCGCCCGCCATTGTTTAGCACACCTTCAAAGCACATGTGGATTACCTGGATTTATCCGTTGCGACATGGCGCCTACAGTGCCCGCACCCTCACTCCGGAGACCGCCGCGATGGCCCTCGATCATTACCGCCTGCTCGGCCGTTCCGGCCTGCGCGTCAGCCCGCTGTGCCTGGGCACCATGACCTTCGGCGCCGACTGGGGCTGGGGCGCGGACGAAGCCGAGGCGCGCCGCCTGTTCGACCTGTACGTCGATGCCGGCGGCAACTTCCTCGATACCGCCAACATCTACACCAACGGCAGCGCCGAGACCCTGCTCGGCCGATTCGTCGCCGGCCGCCGCGACCGCCTGGTGATCGCCAGCAAGTTCGCGCTCAATCCCTTCCCCGGCGACCCCAACGGCGGCGGCAACCACCGCAAGGCGCTGCTGCGCTCGGTCGACGCCAGCCTGGCGCGGCTGGGCACCGATTACCTGGACCTGCTGTACCTGCATGCCTGGGACGGCACCACCGGCATCGACGAGGTGATGCGCGGCTTCGACGATCTGGTGCGTGCCGGCAAGATCCTCTACGCCGGCATCTCCGACACCCCCGCCTGGCAGGTGGCGCGCATGCAGACTCTGGCCGACCTGCGCGGCTGGACGCCGTTCGTCGCCCTGCAGATCGAGTACTCGCTGGCGCAGCGCACCGTCGAGCGCGAACTGGTGCCGATGGCCGAGGCGCTGGGCATGTCGGTGCTGGCCTGGTCGCCGCTGGCGATGGGCGTGCTGACCGGCAAGTACGGCGCCGCCGATCTGGCGCGTGTGCGCGCGGCGGCCTCGGGCGGCGCGCAGGTCGATGGCGTGGGCCGCGCCGAGGTCGCGCATTCGCAACGCACCTTCAACGAACACGCGCTGGCGGTCGCCGAGACGGTGGTGGCGCTGGCCGCCGAGCTGCAGCGCTCGCCGGCGCAGGTGGCGCTGGCCTGGCTGCTGGCGCGCGGGGCGATGCCGATCGTCGGCGCGCGCAGCGTGGCGCAACTGCAGGACAACCTGGGCGCACTCACCCTGCACCTGGATGCCGAGGCGCTGCAGCGGCTGGATGCCGCCAGCGCGATCGAACTGGGCTTCCCGCACGACTTCCTGGCCTCGCCCAACCCGCAGGCGCTGCTGAGCGGCGGCACCCGCATCCAGCCGCGCTGAGCGCGGCGTCCTGCCCCTTCGCACACGAGCACCATTCCATGGCATCCATCGCGAACGCGTTGCCGAGCAACATGACCCTGGCCGAGGCCGAAGCGGCCGGCATCGCGCAGATCGCCGCGCTGATGGGCCCGCAGCAGGGCGCGGCGATCCGCGCCCTGGCCGACGACGCGGACACCGCGCTGAGCGGCCGCGGCGCCGCCATCGCCTTCGCCGAGATCTACCGCGCCGACAGCGCGCTGGACCTGCGGACCCGCGAACTGGTCACAGTGGCGGTGCTGGCCAGCCTCGGCCACGCGGAACCGCAGTTGCGCCTGCATCTGCGTGCCGCGCAGGCGGCAGGCGCCAGCCGTGCAGAGATCTTCGCGGTGCTCGACCAGTTGTACGCCTACGTGGGTTTTCCCACCGCGCTCAACGCCCTGGCCGTCGCCCGCGACGCGCTGGGCACGTCCTCACCCTGAGCGAACCGCCCGGCGGCCACGCTCTCCCTCCCCTCCCCCTCAGGAGCATTTCCATGCAAACCCGCACCCTCGGCCGCAACGGCCCCCGCGTCTCTGCCCTCGGCCTCGGCTGCATGGGCATGAGCGCGTTCTACGGCGGCCGCAGCGACGACGCCGCCTCGATCGCAGTCATCCATGCCGCGATCGAGCACGGCGTCAGCCTCATCGACACCGCCGACATGTACGGCCCGCATACCAACGAAGTGCTGGTCGGCAAGGCGCTGGCCGGGCGCCGCGACCAGGTCGTGCTGGCGACCAAGTTCGGCATCAAGCTCGACCCCAACGACCCGGCCGCACGCGGTATCGATGGCCGCCCGGAATACGTGCAATCCGCCTGCGAGGCCAGCCTGCGCCGGCTCGGCGGGGACCACATCGACCTGTACTACCAGCACCGGGTGGATCCGAACGTGCCGATCGAGGACACGGTCGGGGCGATGGCGCGGCTGGTGGAACAGGGCAAGGTGCGTTTCCTCGGCCTGTCCGAAGCCGCCGCGGCCACCATCCGCCGCGCGCACGCGGTGCACCCGATTACCGCGCTGCAGAGCGAGTACTCGCTGTGGTCGCGCGACCCGGAACACGACGGCGTGCTGGACACGGTGCGCGAACTGGGCATCGGCTTCGTGCCGTACTCGCCGCTGGGCCGCGGCTTCCTGACCGGCGCGATCCGCTCGCCGGAGGATTTCGAGGCCGACGACTACCGGCGCCATTCGCCGCGCTTCCAGGGCGAGAACTTCGACCGCAACCTGCAACTGGTGGAGCGGGTACGCGAACTGGCCCAGGCCAAGGGCGTGACCCCGGGCCAGCTGGCGCTGGCCTGGGTGCTGGCGCAGGGCGAGGACCTGGTGCCGATCCCGGGCACCAAGCGCCTGGCCTACCTGGAAGAAAACCTGGGCGCGCTGCAGGTGAAGCTGAGCGCCGAGGAGCTGGCGCAGATCGAGGCGATCTTCCCCGCCGACGCCGCCGCCGGCCATCGCTACCCGGCCGCCTCGCGCGGCGCCCTGCAGGGCTGAACCGCGCCCCCGGCCGCGGCGCGGGTCGATTGCCCGCGCCGCGCCGGCCCCGCATGATGCGGGGGTGATCTCCTTCATCGTCCCCGCGCACGACGAAGCCGCCCTGATCGGCGACACGCTGGCCTCGCTGCATGTCGCCGCTCAGGCGCTGCGGCTGGACTGCGAGACGCTGGTGGTCGCCGATGCCTGCCGCGACGGCACCGCCGAGATCGCGCGCCGCCACGGCGCGCAGGTGCTGGAGGTGGAGTTGCGGCACATCGCCGCCGTGCGCAATGCCGGCGCCGCCGCCAGCCGTGGCCGCCACCTGCTGTTCGTCGATGCCGACACCCGGGTCAACACGCCGCTGCTGGCTGCGGCGCTGCGCGCGCTGGGCACCGGCGCGGTCGGCGGCGGCGCGCAGGTGCGCCTGCTCGGCGACATCGCCTGGTACGAGCGCCTGGCGCAGACGCTGTTCGGCTGGCTGTTCCGCTGCACCGGCATCGCCCCCGGCTGCTTCCTGTTCTGCACGCGCAGCGCCTTCGCCGCCGCCGGCGGCTTCGACGAGCGCTACTACGCCGGCGAGGACGTGGCGCTGAGCCGCGCGCTGGCGCGGCAGGGACGCTTCGTGATCCTGCGCGAGCCGGTGCACACCTCCGACCGCAAGCTGCGCAGCTTCAGCAAGCGCGAGCACCTGGGGCTGCTGCTGCAGTTGCTGCGCCGCGGCCGCGGCATGCTGCGCTCGCGCGATGCGCTCGGCTTCTGGTACGGGCAGCGCCGCGGACGCTAGGGCGCTCCGCCCATTTCCGCACAGCAGGTTGCGTCCGGGAGGCAAAGCAGTTGCGCCCGACGCGGGCGACTTCCTACTCTCTGCAAATGCGCGAGAACGGCACCCTGGACATCAGAAACGCGGCGATGGCGGACCGGCAGGCGATCGTGACGCTGATGGCGGCGCTGGACTATGCCGGAACCGAGGACTTCATCGAGGCGCGCCTGGCGCAGCTCCTGGGACATCCGGACGCGGCCTTGCTGGTGGCCGCCGCAGGGGACGACGTCCTGGGGGTGTTGTCGCTGCACTTTCTGCCGCAGTTGGCATTGGCCGGCGACATCTGCCGCATCAGCTATTTCTGCGTCGACGATCGTGCGCGCGGCGCCGGGGTGGGACAGCGTTTGCTGGCAGAGGGCGAGGCGCTGGCGCGGCAGCGCGGCTGCGACCGCCTGGAGGTGCACTGCCACAGCCGGCGGGAACGGGCGCACGCCTTCTATCGGCGGGAAGGCTTTGTGGAAGCGCCCAAGTATTTCGCCAAGTCGCTGCGCGATTGAGGATTGTCTGAGGTCGCCAGCCGCAGACAGCGGCGCGATCTTCATAAGGGCGGTTGCCGGCGCCGAGCCGCTGGCAGTACGCTGCGCGCCCCTTGTGCGAGCTTTACGGATGAGCGTCCACACCAGCAGGCCCATCGCGCTGCGCATCCTCGGCACGGGCGAGTATCTGCCCGCGCAGCAGGTGCCGGCGGAGGCCTTCGACCGGCGCTGGGGCAAGCCCGCCGGCTGGACCCTGCGGCATACCGGGGTCGCCACGCGCCACTATGCGGGCGCCGACGAGCCGGCCACCTTCATGGGCGAACGCGCCGCGCGCGCGGCGCTGGACGCGGCGCAGCTGCAGGCGCACGAGATCGATTGCGTGATCAGCGCCTGCAGCCTGATGGAACAGGCGATCCCGTGCAGCGCAGCGCTGCTGCACGCGCGGCTGGGCCTGCAGGGCAGCGGCATCCCGGCCTTCGACATCAACGCCACCTGCCTGAGCTTCATCGCCGCGCTCGACCTGGCCGCCTGCGCGATCGCCGCCGGCCGCCATCGCCGCGTGCTGATCGTCGCCAGCGAGATCGCCAGCGTCGGCCTCAATCCGGACGATGCGGATACCGCGCCGCTGTTCGGCGACGGTGCCGCCGCGGTGGTGCTCGGCGCCGACAGCGGCGACAGCGGTTCGCAATTGCTGGCGGCGCGGCTGGAAACCTATTCCGAAGGCATCGACCATTGCCGCGTGCGCGCCGGCGGCACTCGCCTGCGCCTCGATCACGGCGTCGACGCGCTGCGCGCCGGCTCGCAGTTCGAAATGAACGGGCGCGCCACCTACCGGTTGGCCGCGGCGAAGCTGCCCGGTTTCCTGCAGCGGCTGCTGGCGCAGGCCGGGGTCGAGCTGGCGCAGTTGCGGCGGATCGTGCCGCACCAGGCCAGCGCCAAGGCGCTGCGCCATCTGCGCGTGGCGCTGGGGCTGGCGCCGGATGCGCTGATCGAGGTGATCGGCCACCGCGGCAACCAGATGGCCGCGTCGATTCCCAGTGCGCTGCACCAGGCGATCCACAGCGGCCAGATCGTGCGCGGCGACCTGATCGGCCTGGTCGGCTCCGGCGCCGGGCTGGCGTTCGGCGGCGCGGTGTTGCGCTACTGACATGGCCCGCGTCCTGGTCACCGGCGCGTCCGGCTTCATCGGCGCCTACATCGTGCGCGCCCTGGCCGCGGCCGGCGTACCGGTGCGTGCCAGCGGCCGCGACACCACCAAGCTGGCGGCCTTCGCCGGCGATCCGCGGATCGAGGTCGTGCCCGCCGAGCTGTGTCGCGATGACCTGGCGCCGTTGCTGCGCGGCTGCGATGCGGTGATCCACTGCGCGGCGTTGTCTGCAACGTGGGCCAGCGCCGAGACCTTCCGCCTGGCCAACGTGGTCGCCACCGAACGCCTGCTCGCCGCCGCGCTCGCCGCGCGCGTGCGTCGCTTCGTGCACTTCAGTTCGCCCAGCATCTACTTCCGCTTCGCCGATCAATACCAGATCACCGAAGACTTCACCCCGCCGGCGCGCTGGATCGGCGGCTATCCGCAGACCAAGTGGGAAGCCGAGGAAAAGGTGCGCGCCGCCGCCGCGGCCGGACTGCCGGCGGTGGTGCTGCGCCCGCGCGCGGTGTTCGGCCATGGCGACAACGCGATCGTGCCGCGCTTGCTGGCGGTGGCGCAGCGCGGCTGGTTCCCGCTGGTCAACGGCGGCCGCGCGATGATCGACGTGTGCTGCGTGGAGAACGCGGTGGCCGCGGCGCTGGCTGCGCTGCGCGCCGAGCACATCGGCGATGGCCGCGCCTACAACATCAGCAACGGTGTGCCGATCGCGGTGCGCGACCTGCTGACCGAACTGTTCGCGGTGCTGCGCCTGCGCGTGCAGCTGTTGCCGCTGCCGCGCGGACCGGCACTGGCACTGGCCACGCTCGGCGAGCAGATCGCGCTGCGCCGTCGCGGGCAGCCGGAGCCGCGGCTCAGCCGCTACGGTATCGGCGTGCTCGGCTATTCGCAGACGCTGGACATCGGCCGCGCCCGCCGCGAACTCGGCTATGCGCCGGTGCTGTCGACCGAGGCCGGGCTGGCCGCGCTGGGGCGGGCATGAGCGCGCCCCGGCTGCGCTGGCGGCTGTACGAGGCCGGCCACTGCACGCACCCCGAACGCGCCACGCGCCGCGGCGCGCCGCTGGCGCCGTGCCCGTTCCCGGCGCTGGCGGCCCTGCTGCAGCATCCACAGCAGGGCGACCTGTTGTTCGACACCGGCTACGCCCGTCATTTCTTCGATGCCACCGCGCGCTTTCCCGAACGCCTGTACCGCTGGCTGACTCCCGTGCAATTGGCACCCGGGCAATCGCTGCGCGAACAACTCGCCCGCGACGGCGTGGATGCGGACCGCATCGGCTGGATCGTGCTGTCGCATTTCCATGGCGACCACGTCGGCGGCGTCGCCGATTTCCCGCAGGCGCGCCTGGCCTGCGCGCAACAGGCCTGGGACGATCTGCAGCGCCGCGGCCGGCTGGCCGCGCTGCGCGAAGGCTTCCTGCCCGCGCTGCTGCGCGGCGCGCGTCCGCGCATGCACTGGATCGAGGCGCTGCCCGCGACGCTGTCGCCCGCCGCACTGCGCGACTTCGACACGCCGCGCGATCTGTTCGGCGACGGCAGCGTGCTGCTGGTGCCGCTGCCCGGGCATGCGCCCGGCCACTACGGCCTGTGGTTCGAGGACGCGCACGGCCCGGTGTTCCTGATCGCCGACGCGGCCTGGTCCAGCGCCGCGCTCGCCGACGGCACGCCGCCGCCGGCCCTGGTCACCCGCCTGCTCGGCGAGCATCGCGTGTATCGCGACACCCTGGCGCGGCTGCATGCGCTGCGCCAGGCCGAGCCGGGCTTGCGCCTGGTGCCCTCGCATTGTCGGCAATGGCGGCCGGCACCGGCGGAGCACACGCATGGCTGAGGCCCCCGGCGTGCTGATCACCGGCGCACGCGCGCCGGTCGCGCTGGACCTGGCGCGCCGCTTCGCCGCGCAGGGCTGGCGGGTGCACCTGGCCGACAGCGTCGCCAGCCGCATCTCCGGCTGGTCGCGCGCGGTCGCCGGGCATCACCGCATCGCACCGGCACGCGATGCGCCACGCGCCTGGCTGTCCGATCTCAACGCCCTGCTCGCGCGCCAGCGCATCGACGTGCTGGTGCCGACCTGCGAGGAAGTGTTCTACCTGGCCCGCTATCGCAGTGCGCTGCCGACGCAGTTGCAGCTGCCGTTGCACGACTTCGACACGCTGCGCACGCTGCACAGCAAGTACGCCTTCATGGAACTGGCGCGCAGCCTGGACAGCGCCATCGACGTACCCGCCAGCGTGCGCGTGCGCAGCCTGGCGCAGGCGCGCGAATGGGCCGGCGACGCGCCGCTGGTATTGAAACCGGAATTCTCGCGCTTCGGCGTGCATGTGCGGCTCTATCCGGACGGTGTGACCGCCGATGCCACACCGCTGCCCGCGCAGGGCGACTGGGTCGCGCAGCGCTACTGCGCCGGCGAGGAGCGCTGCTCGTATGCGCTGGCGCGCGACGGCGTGCTGCTGGCGCATGCGGTGTACCGCCCGCGCTACCGCCTGCGGCGCAGTTCCAGCTACTACTTCGACGCCGCACCGAACCCGCAGATCGAGCGCTTCACCGCGCAACTGGTGCAGGCGCTGCGCTTCACTGGGCAGATTTCCTTCGACTGGATGGTCTCCGCGCAAGGGCGCTGCAGCGTGATCGAATGCAATCCGCGTGCGACCAGCGGCCTGCACCTGTTCGCCGCGACCGATCCGCTGGTGGCCTTGCTGTGCGGCGACGCGGGCGCGGCGCCGGCGCCGTTGCGCCCGGCCGACGACCGCGCAGCGATGCTGGGCATGCTGATGCTGGGCGTGGCGTTGCCGGCGGCGCTGGGCCAGGGCCGGCTGCGGCAGTGGCGCCGCGACTACGCGCGCGCCGAGGACGTGCTGGCGCCGCGCGGCGACCGCTGGCCGCTGGCCGGCACGCTGTGCGACCTGGGCAGCCACGCGCGCCTGGCGCTGGCACAACGCTGCAGCGTGCGCGAGGCCGCCACCCGCGATACCGAGTGGGACGGCGAGGCACTGCCGCCGCCATGAGTACCGACAGCGCCGACGCTGCGGCCGCCGATTACGCCGCGCAGCTGCAGCGTTTCGCCGCGCTGCATGCCGGCGGCGAGGCGCAGCAGCTGGCCGACAACGCGCATGCGCGCATCGAGGTGCTGCAGGCCGGCGCGCTCGCGCTGCCGGTGACGGTCGGCGAACGCCACCCGGGCAACGCCTGGGTGTGCTCGCCGCGCACCACCTATGCCGACTACGCCGCCGAGGAAGCCGCGCGGCTGTTGCCGGGCGCGCTGGCCGCGCCGGTACGCGGCCTGTGCGGCGGCATCGGCGCGTGGCTGGACTGGGCACGGATCGACCGTGCGGTCACCCTCAACAACTGGCTGCTGTCCACCAACCTGTACCCGCCGCTGCCGCCGAGCGGCTTGCGCGCGTTGCTGGATGCCGCACGCGCGTGCTGGCCCGACCACGCGCTGTGGTTCCGCTCGCTCAACGCGGTGGATACGCCGCAATGGCTGCACGCGCTGCAGGCCGAAGGCTTCACCCTGATCGCCAGCCGCCAGGTCTACCTGTACGAAGACTGGCCGCGACTGCTGCGCCATCGCGACCTGGCCCGCGACCTCAAACTGGTCGACCGCCGCGACCTGCAGCGCTGCGGCAACGACGCCATCGGCGAGGCCGACTATGCGCGCATCGCCGCGCTGTATGCGCAGCTGTATCTGGAGAAATATTCACACTGCAATCCTGCCTACCACGCCGGCTTCCTGCGCGCCTGGCACCGCGCCGGGCTGCTGCGCTTCGACGGCTTCCGCGATGGCGACGGGCAACTGGTCTGCATCACCGGCCTGTTCGGCGTCGGCGGCACCGTCACCGCCCCGATCGTCGGCTACGACCTGCAGCTGCCGCAGCGGCTGGCGCTGTACCGCACCCTCACCGCCTGCGGCATCGACCATGCGCGACGGTATGGCCAGCGCCTCAACCAGAGCGCCGGCGCGGCCAGTTTCAAGCGCCAGCGCGGCGGCATGCCGGTCATCGAGTACAGCGCGGTCGATGCGCGCCACCTGCCGCTGCGGCGACGCCAGCCGATCGCCGCGCTCGGCGCCCTGACCCGGCGCATCGGTGTCCCGCTGATGCGCCAGTACCGGCTGTGAGGCCAGGCAGCGCCAAGCCCGAAGGCGGGCCGTAATCGTTTTCAGCGTCGATCGCGCATGCCGCGTCGGCTGCCCGACACTGGCACTGGCATATACTTTGCTGCATCTGCAACACCTCATCGCCGCTGCGGCCCGGAACATCTGTGGAATGGATTGCGCATCTGGCCCATGCCGGCACCTTGCTGATCGTCAACGCATTGCTCGCGGCGGTGTCCTCGGCGATGTTCCTGGCGCTGTACGTCACCGGCCGCAAGGAACGGCACGCCCGCAGTCTGTTGCTGCTGACGCTGAGCTACGGCGTGTTCACCCTGGGCTTCGGCACCCTGCTGGCGCCGGCCTGGCACTACATGGACGTCTGGGTCGCGCCCGCCGGCAACGTCACCCTCGACGTGGCCACCGCACTGACGCTGTTGGCGGTAAACGCCTACCTGCGACGCCCGCTGCTGCAGTGGACATTGCTGGTCCCGGTCGCGCTGCTCTGCGTGCTGGAACTCTACAGCCTGCACTACACAGGCCTCGATCACCGCATCATGGTGATCTTCGGCGGCCTGGTACGCGGCATGCTGACCCTGGCCACCGCGGTGGCGCTGTGGCGCCACGCCGACAGCACCGTGCGCACGCCGGCGCGCTTCACGGCCGTCTTCCATTTCCTGTGGGCCGGCATGGTCGGGCTGCGGGTGGTCTGGTGGGCCTTCCATCCCGACGTCGATACCAGCTACGACCCGACCACCAACTTCGGCCTGCTCTCGCGCATCGTGCTGACCGCCAGCATCACCCCCGGCTTCCTGTGGATGCTGACCCGCGAAATGAACGCGGAACTGCGGCGGCACGCCTCGCAGGATCCGCTCACCGGGGTCACCAATCGCCGGGTGATGTGGGAGCGCGGCGAGGCGGCGACCCTCGATGCCGCACGCAAGCGGGCGTCGATCGCGGTGCTGATGATCGACGTGGACCATTTCAAGGCGATCAACGACCGCTTCGGCCATGCGGTCGGCGACCAGGTGCTGGTCGCCATCGCGCAGACCCTGACGCAGCACATCCGCATGCCGGACCTGCTGGCGCGCATCGGCGGCGAGGAGTTCATGGTGCTGATTCCGCAGGGCGACGAGGCGTCGGTGCGCGATCTCGCCGAACGCCTGCGGCGGCGCATCGAGCAGCAACAGATCGATGCCGCGCCGGAGGCGCCGCTGGTGTGCACGGTGAGCATCGGCTACTGCCTGTCGCCCGGGGCGCAGGCGTCCTGGCAGACCCTGGTGCTGGCCGCCGACCAGGCGCTGTACGCGGCCAAGCGCGCCGGCCGCAACCGGGTCGCCGGCACCACCATCACATGAACGCGCGCGGCGCGCGGCACACCACGCGCGTGGCGCCGGCGGCATGAGCGCCTGGCATCCGTCCCAGTACCGGCAGTGGTTCGCCGTCGCGCCCGCCACGGCGTTGCGGCGCCGGCCGCTGGCGGTATCGGTGATGGATCGGCATGCGGCGATCGCGCGTTGCGCCGACGGCGGCCTGCTGGCGCTGGAGGATCGCTGCCCGCACCGGCACGCGCCGCTGTCGGCCGGCTGCGCCACCGGCGACGGCCTGTCCTGCCCCTATCACGGCTGGCGCTTCGACCGCGCCGGCGCCCTGCGCGAGATCCCCGGCCTGCCGCCGGGGCAGGCGCCGCCGGCGGTGCGGGTGCGCGCCTTCGCCGCGCGCGAACACGATGGCCTGATCTGGCTGCGTCCCGATCCGGAAGGCGCGGACGCGCCCTCGCAACTGGTGCAGGCGCTGCAGCCGTCGGCGCGGCGCTTCCTGTGGCGCACGCGCTGGGATGCGCACGTGGTCGATGCGCTGGAGAACTTCCTGGATCCGCTGCACACCCATCTGCTGCATCCGGGGCTGGTGCGGCGCGGCGGCGCGCGCACCGCCATGCGCGCCGAGCTGCGCCACACCGACGAAGGCTTCCACGTCGACTACCGCGGCGCCGCGGCGCAGAGCGGCTGGCTGTACCGGTTGTTCGAATCGCCGCGCATCCTGGAACGCGCGCATTTCGCCGGCCCCGGCAGCGCGCAGATCGAGTACCGCTACGCGCGCGGCGGCCGCGTGCGGATCAGCCTCCACTTCACCCCGCTCGACGCGCGCAGCACCGACGTCTTCGCCAGCCTGCACGTGGAGGGGCGCTGGGCGCCGGCGTGGGCGGTGCGGCTGCTGGTGTGGCCGCTGCTGCGCCGGGTCGGCGAACAGGACCGACGCATGCTCGCGCTGCAGTCGCGCAACCTGCAGCGCTATCCGGGCGCGCGCGGTGCCTCCACCGCGCTGGACCTGGTGCGCGAACCGCTGCGGCGTTACTGGGACGGCGAGCCGCTGCCGGCACCGGGCAGCGGCCACGACGTGGAACTCATGCTGTGACCGCGCCGAGCCGCTGCAGCACATCCGCCAATGGGGCCGGACGCCCGAGCAGATAGCCCTGCACGCCGCCGCAGCCGTGCGCGCGCAACCAGCGCAGCTGCGCCTCGGTCTCCACGCCCTCGGCGACCACGTCCAGCCCCAGGCAATGGCCCAGGGTCAGCAGCGCCTGGCAGATCGAGGCGTTGCGCGGATCGCGGTCGACCTCGGCGACGAAGCTGCGGTCGATCTTCAGCGTGTCCAGCGGCAGGTCGCGGAGATACGCCATGCTGGAGAAGCCGGTGCCGACATCGTCCAGGGCCACGCGCACGCCCAGCGCGCGCAGTTGCCGCAGCACGTCGCCGGCCTGCTGCGGCTGCCGCATCAGGCTGCTCTCGGTCAGCTCCAATTGCAGGCCGTTGGCGGCCAGCCCGGCCTCGGCGCAGGCCTGCACCAGGTCGGCGACCAGATCGCCATCGAAGAACTGCAACGCCGACACGTTCACCGCCACCGGCAGGTCCGGCCATCCGTGCTCGACCAGGGCGCGACGCGCCCGCGCCGCCGCGCGCGTCACCCAGCGCCCCAGCGGCAGGATCAGCCCGGTGTCCTCGCACAACTGGATGAACGCATCCGGCGCGATGAAACCGCCATCGGCCTGCGGCCAGCGGATCAGGGCTTCCAGTTCGCGCGGCGCGCCGCTGACGGCATCCATGATCGGCTGGAAATACAGCTCGAACTCCTGGCGCTCGATCGCCTGCTGGATGCGCCCGGCCAGGCGCAGGCGTTCGCCGGTGCGCGCGGCCATGGCGCGGTCGAAGCGCACCAGGCTGCGGCCCTCGGCCTGCGCCGCATGCGCGGCCTGCGCGGCGCTGCCGATCGCCTCGTCGGCATCGGCGGCATCGTCCGGACACAGCGCCACGCCGATGTGCGCCTGCAACTGCTGAGCGAATTCGCCGCCCTGCACGGGTGCGTACAGCGCCTCCTGCAGCGCCTGCAAGGCCAGCGGCAGGGCCTGCGGGTCCAGGATCGCCAGCACGAAGTCCTGCGCCGGCTGATGCGCGCTCAGCCCGAAGCGCTCGCCGAGCGCGCGGATGCGCTCGGCCACTGCGCAACGCACTGCATCGCCGACGGCGCGGCCGAGGGTGTCGCCGATCAGGGCCAGGCCACGTACCTGCACGTAGGCGATGGCGTAGCCGCCGCGCTGCGCGCGCAGGGCTTCGGCCAGCGCCCGCGGCTTGAGCAGGCCGGTGCTGAATTCGTGGCGTGCGAGATAGGCCAGTTCGCGTTCGTGGGCCAGGCGCTCGGTGACGTCCTCGGCCAGGATCAGCCGCGCCGGCACGCCGCCGAACTCCAGGTCGGCGCTGTGGATGCACACCGACAGCAGGCTGCCGTCCTTGCGCCGATGCGTCCACACGCTCGGCGCGTCGAAGCCCTCGCGCGGTTTGCGCACGTCCTGCAGCAAGCGCTCGGCATCCTCCGACGGACGCAGATCGCGCAGGTCCATCGCCAGGAATTCCTCGCGGCTGTAGCCGTACTGGCGCACCGCGGCCTGGTTCACTTCGAGGAAGCGCAGACTGTCCACGGAGAACACCCAGTACGGCAACGGATTGCGATCGAACACCAGGCGGAACTGGCGCTCGGCATCGAGCAGGCGCGCGTGCGCCGCCACCCGGTCGCTGACATCCTGCACCGCGCCGGTCATGCACACGCCCTCACGGGTGTGCACCAGCGCGCCGCGCGCGGCCAGCCAGCGCAGGCGTCCATCGGGCAGGTGCATGCGATAGACGGTGTTGTAGTCCGCGCGCCCTTGCGCAGCGTCCTCGTACAGCTGCGTCACCCGTGCGCGATCCTCGTCGTGGATCCGCGCCAGGAACGCCTCGATGGGCAGTTGCATGCGCTGCAGGCCGAACATCGCGCCGGTCGGTTCGGACAGGCGCAGCACACGCTGCGCGATGTCGACGCGCCAGGTGCCGATGCCGCCCATCCCGTGCGCCAGGCGCAGATCCTCGTCGCCACGCCGCAGGCGCTGCAGCAGGTGGCGCTGGCGACGCTCGGCACGGCGCAGGCTGACCAGCAGATAGGCCAGGCCGAGCAGGTACAGCACGTACACCAGCGCCGCCGCCGCGGCGAACCACCACCAGCCGGACAGCGTCTCGCGCAGCCCCACCCCGGCGACTGCCAGCAACGGATACGCACCGCCGCCGCTCAGCGCCAGGATACGCGGTGTCCCGTCGAAGACATCGCGGCGTACGCCCAGGGCGCCGCCGTGCGGCATCGGCTGCGCCAGCGCGATCGGCAGGCGTGGCTGGCCGGCCGCGAGCGGGCGGCTGGCGGCCAGCAGCACGCCCTGCGCGTCGGTCAGGGCGACGATGCCGTCGCGCCCGCTATCGGTGCCCTGCACGATGCGTTGCAACGCGGCCACCCGCCATTGCGCCTCGACCCAGCCATCGGTCCCCCACGGGACCGCCACGCGCACCACCGCCTCGCCATCGGCCAGGCGCACTGGCGGACTCACGCAGACCCGGTCGCCGCAGCGCGCGCGCGGCATCCATGCGCGCAGTTGCGGATCGCTCGCGCCGCCGAAGCGGCGTTGGCCCTGCACATCCAGCAGGGCCACGTCGCGCAGTTCCGGGTGCCGCGCCTGCAGGCCGTGCAGCGAGGCGGCGATCAGCTCGGGCGCCCGCACCGGCGTCTCCGCCAGCAGCGCCTGCGCGCTCAGGCCCTCGCCATGCAGGGCCTGGCCGAGATTGTCCAATTGCAACTGCAGCAGGCGGTCGCTGCCGGTGGCCAGGGCCAGGCTCTGCCGCTGCGCTGCGGCCAGGCGGTTGTGGCGGTCCTGCGCCAGCACCAGCACCAGGCCGGCGGCCAGCAGCACCGCCAGCGCCACGCCCCAGGTCGCGATCGCCCGCAACGGCGCGCGCGTGACGCGCCGCAGGCTGTGCCGAAAGCGACGGTCACGCTTCCTGTCGGCGAGCGGGTTCGGCGGCATCGAGGGTCGGGAGTGCGGCGTGGATGCTGGATACAGCGGCCTGGGATCGGCGATCTTGACCGCCCGTGACGCGATGCTGCGTTCAGCGATGCGGATAAATCATTCAGTCCGCTGCGGCCACTGCGCCAGTGCCTGCGTCGTCAGTCCCACCCGTCGGCACGCACGCGCGGCGATGCCATCGTGCAGTGCCACCCGGAACAGCGGCGCCACCTGCTGCAGCAACCAGGCCGGCACCGTCGGGCCGGTGCGCTGCAGCCGTGCCTGCCGCAGCAGGGCGCTGGCCCATGGCGGCAGCAAGGCCGCGCCGGCGCCCAGGAACAGTTCGCGCGACAGTCCCGGCGCCGGCACCGGCAGGCGCAGGCCGGACAGCACCGCCAGCACCTCGCGCGAGCGCGCATCCACCCGCAGCAGCGGCCGCTGCCGCGCGAAATAGTCCAGCACCGCCGCCTCGCTGGCCGGGACGTCGCGTGCGCCCAGCGCTTCGGCGACGCGCCGGCCTTCGTCGTAATAGCGGTCGGCGATCGCCGCCGGCACCGCGCGGCAGTAGCGGCGGTAGCCCTGCAGGAAGCCGTAGGCCTCGGTCACGTGGACCCAGGTCAGCAGCGCCGGATCGTCGGCGGCGTAAGCGCGCCCGTCGGGCGTGTGGCCGCGCACCCGCGTGTGGATCGCACGCACACGGGCGATCTGGCGCTGCGCCGCGTCGGTGGGCGCGTAGCTGGTGGCGGCGACGAACTGGGTGGTGCGGCGCAGGCGCCCGACCAGATCCTCGCGAAAGTTGGAATGGTCGTAGACCCCGGCCAGCGCCAGCGGATGCAGGGTCTGCAGCAGCAGCGCACACAGCCCGCCGGCCAGCATCCCGGGAAACTCGGCATGGATGCGCCAGGTGACGCTGTCCGGACCGAACAGGCCCACATCGCCGAGCGGCTGGTCGTAGTCGATGGCGTCGCGCTCGCGCGGGAACGCGCCCAGCACCCAGCGGCGGATCTGCGCGGTGGCCGGAGCGGCGAGGGTGCGTAGCAGCGGGGGCATGCGCCGATGGTAGCGAAAGCGGCGCGAGCGCCGTGCGATGGCGTATGGCGCGCCGCGGCCGCGCCGCATGTGCGACCGCAGCATGCACTTTGCGGCCGCTGTGCTAGAAAGAAGCTGCCTCAAGATCGCCAACCGACGTTCCGCGTCCGTCACCGCATCTGCAAGGAGCCCGTCATGCTCGCTCTGTTCAAAGGCTTGGGATTGCTGCTCGAGGACAACGCGCTGCACCAGCGCTCGTTTCCCGAACAGGTCGCGCACTGGCAGCACAAGAGCGAGGCGCAGATCCGCGAAGAGGTCGCGTTGCTGGCCAAGGCCAAGCAGCAGTGGCTGGTGGCGTCGATCATCGGCTGGCAGGCGATCTCGCTGATCCTGCTCGGCGTGATCACCGCGCAGTTGTGGCAGCACGACTACCACCTGACGTTCTCGCGCATCGTCATCGTGGTCACCTCGTGGGTGGCGATCCTGTTCGTGATCTGGTTCATCGCCAACATGTTCGACCGCACCGCCGGCTTCGAGCGCTGGCTCACCGCGTTCAACAGCCGCGAACCGCTGTCGGCCGATGCCGACACCGTGGAGTGCGTGGCCGACGCGCTGAACATGGCGCGCAAGTACCCGGAGATCCTCGCCTACAAGCGCGAGGTGGTGGCCAACCGCGAACTGCGCCACGAGGACATCCGGATCATGCGCGAGATGGGCCGCATCCGCCTGCATGCCGAACTGGTCGCCTCGCTGATCCAATTCGAAGGCACGCCGCCCGGCGGCCAGCCCGGCGTGTTCCGCGTCGCCGGCTGAGGCCGCCGCACACGCATCTCACGCGCGCCGTCTGCGATAGACGGCGCGCCCGCCGATCCGACATCACGCGCGGGCGCGACTCGGGCGCAACACGCGCGCAGTCGGTCGTGATCCGCGCGCCCGATAGCGTGTTCGCTCAAGTCCCCGCGATCGCCGCAAGGGCGCAACGCCGCGGCGATGCCAGCCCCAGTCAAACCGCACCGACCCGACGCAGCCGGCGTCAGCCGACCGCGGCGACACAGGGCATTCCCAACGCCCGTTTCGCGAAATATAATCATTCTCGATTAGAACTTTCACCCCACGGTCTCGATGACACTGCATCCCCTTTCGCGCGCCTGCCTGCTGGGCATGGCGCTGTCCCTGCCTGCGCACGCCGCCAGTGCCGACACCGCCTCGGACGCCGACAGCGGCGCCGATGCCGCACAGGCGATCGCCCTGCCCACGGTGCAGGTGCGCGCCGATGCGCAGAGCGGCTTCCGCGCCACCGGACCGGTGCAGGCCGACAAGTCGGATGCGCCGCTGGCGCAGACGCCGTTCTCGATCACCGTGGTGCCGCGCGCGCTGCTGGACAGCCAGCAGGCGCGCACCCTGTCCGATGCCCTGCACAACGTCTCCGGGGTGGTCGCCAACACCTACGGCCGGCGCGGCTGGGACGACCTGATCATCCGCGGCCAGACCGCCTCCGACGCGCTGTTCGTCGACGGCCTGCGCACCGCCGACAGCAACCGCGTGGCCGAGCAACTGTTCGGCGTGCAGCAGGTGGAGGTGCTGAAGGGCCCGGCCTCGCTGCTGTACGGACAGGTGCTGCCGGGCGGCCTGGTCAACCTGATCAGCAAGCATCCCGGCGCCGAGCCGATGCGGCGGGTCGACCTGGGCGTGGGCAGCGACGGCCTGCGCCAGGGAAGCGTGGATCTCAACCAGCCGCTGTCGGCCGATGGCAAGGTCGCACTGCGCCTCAATGCGCTGGCGATGAACAGCGACGACCCGACCGACCACGTGTACTTCCGCAGCCGCTGGATCGCCCCCTCGCTGTCGCTGGACCTGGGCCCGCGCACCGATTTCGTGCTGCTGACCAGCTACCAGGAACGCGACTACATCCGCCAGCAGGGCCTGCCCTGGGAAGGCAGCGCCGAACCCAACCGCAACGGCAGGATCGACCGCGCGCTGTTCACCGGCGAACCCGGGCAGCGGCCGTACCACAGCCATCAGAGCCGGATCGGCTACGTGCTCGATCACCGCTTCGACAACGGCTGGAGCCTGCACCACGCCGCGCGCTGGCAGAGCTTCGGCCTGGACGGTTTCCTGATCGCCAACAACGGCCTGGCCGCCAACCTGCGCACCCTGCGCCGTACCGCCACCCAGCAACAGTTCGACGGACGCACCTGGGTGCAGGACACCTACCTGCAGGGCGGCTTCGCCACCGGCACCTGGCAGCACACCGTCACCGCCGGCCTGGACGCGTTCAAGACCTGGGAATGGAACGTGCAGTCGACCTGCCGCGTCGGCAATCTCGACGTGTACGCGCCGGTCTACGGCAGCGCCGTGACCTGCCCGGCCCGCCCGACCCGCGACAACCTCAGCGTGGTGACCTCGGGCGGCCTGTACCTGCGCGACCGCATCCAGTTCGCACCGGACTGGCAACTGCTGCTGGGCCTGCGCCACGATCGCAGCCGCAACCAGAGCGAGGACCGGCTGGCCGGCAGCGACACGCGCACCGACAACAGTGCCACGACGGGTTCGGCAGCGCTGATGTTCGACGCCGGTGGCGGGCTGCGCCCGTATGTCAGCGTCGCCACCTCCTTCTATCCCAATGTCGGCGTCGATGCGCAGGGCGCGCAGTTCGATCCCGAGCGCGGGCGCCAGGTGGAACTGGGCGTCAAGATGGAAGTCGGCAGCGGCACCAGCCTGAGCATGGCGCTGTACGACCTGCGCCGGCGCAACGTGCTGCAGACCGATCCGTTCAACGACGGCTACAGCATCGCCGTGGGCGAACAGCGCAGCCGCGGCCTGGAGCTCAACGCCGCCGCCGACCTGGGCAACGGGTTGAGCCTGTTCGGCGGCTACGCCTACACCGATGCGGTGGTCACCGACGACGGTGGCCAGCGTGTCAGCAGCGTCGGCAGCCGCCTGAACAACGTGCCGCGGCATAGCGGTTCTGTGTGGCTGCAGTACACCGCCCACGGCGCGGCCGACGGCTGGAGCGTCAGCGGCGGCGCCCGCGCCGAAGGCGAGAAGACCGCTTACGGCCATCGCATTCCCGGCTACCTGGTGTTCGATGCCGGCCTGGGCTACCGCCAGGGCCATTGGCGCTACGCGCTGAACCTGAAGAACGCCTTCGACCGCGACTACTTCACCGGCGGCCTGCAGCGCGCCGTGGCCCTGGGCGATCCACGCACGCTGCTGTTCTCGGTGGGCGTGGATTACTGAGTGGGTGCGCGTCGCTGCCACGACGGACGCCGTAGCTGAAAGCGCGGATGCCGGATCGCGGGGAACACCTGTGGGAGCGACTTCAGGGCACCTCTAAAAACCCCGCCTTTGGCATCATTGGTCTGGAGAACACGCCGAGGACGCCACGATGATCAGCCTGTTTGCCGGCCACGAACGCGAAGCCAAGCGGCAGCAGATCGGCGATCCTCTGGCTCTGCTGTCACGGCATATCGACTTTGCCGGGATTGCTCACGTCGTAGACGCGAAGCTGTCCTTGGGTACTGGCAAGCGCGGTGGCCGTCCGGCTTGGCCGACGCAGGTGATGATCAAGCTGCTGCTGTTGCAGCAGTTGTACAACCTCTCCGACGATGCGCTGGAGTACCAGGTGCTGGATCGGCGCAGCTTCCAGCAATTCCTCGGACTGGAACACAGCGGCAAGGTGCCCGACGCCAAGACGATCTGGGTGTGGCGCGAACGGCTCAAGACCAAGGATCTGATGGGCGACATCAGCGCGGCGATCGGTGAGCAATTGCAACGTGCCGGGTTCATTGCCCGCGGCGGTCAGATCATCGACGCCAGCATCGTCAGCGCTCCGATCCAGCGCAACACGCGCGAAGAGAACGCGCAGATCAAGCAGGGCGATGACGTCGGCCAGGACTGGAGCGATGCCAAGCGTGCGCAGAAGGATATGCAGGCACGTTGGACCAGGAAGCATGGGGTGGCGTTCTACGGCTACAAGCTGCACGCCAGCACGGACCGTCGCTGGGGCTTCATCCGCCGCTACGACGTGAGCGCGGCCAACGTGCACGACAGCCGTCACTTCGAGCAGGTGCTGGACCCGGACAACACCGGCCGCACGGTATGGGCCGATAGCGGGTATGCCGATGCAGCGCGGGAAGCAGACCTGAAAAGGCGTGGTTACCGCCCCGCGATCCAACATCAAGGGCATGCGCGCAAGCCCTTGAGCGAGGCAGCAAAGCGCCGGAACCGTCGAATTGCCAAGGATCGGGTGTTCGGCGAGCACCCGTTTGCGCGCTTGGCCCAACAAGGCGGCAAGTTCGTACGCTGCATCGGCTTGGCGCGGGCAAAGGTGGTGATCGGGCTGAAGGTCGCCAGCCATAACGTGATGCGGCTGGCACGGCTACAGGAGCGGGCCATGGCGCCAGCGTGATCGGCTGAGGTAGCCCAGCGGCCACCTCAGCCTCCCAACCACCACGATCAGGCGCCGCTCTGGTGCCGTTGCGACAGATGCTACCCCTGGCTCCAGGTCGTGGCAGGTTGTTCGAGGTGCCCTTCAGTCGCGACGCGAGACGTCATCCGGCAGTTCCGTTGCCGATGCGTCGGGACTGAAGTCCCTCCCACAACGGCAGCGATCCGATTGCGACAGTCGGATGCAAGGCGGATACGGCGACGCGATGCGTCGGTCGACCTCGCATCCGGGTCGCGGCTGAAGCCGCTCCGACGGTGCCGATCTTCGGACCGCAACGAGGCATCGCGCAGGAGCGGCGTCAGCCGCGACGCATGACGTCGTCCGACGGCTCTGCGGCAATGCCTCTCAACGGCTTCAGCCGCGACGCGCGACGTCCGACAGCTCCGCGGCAATGCCCGCGTGGGGGCGACTTCGGTCGCGACGCAAGACGCCATCCGGCAGTTCCATTGCAGACGCGTCGGGACTGCAGTCCCTCCCACAACAGCCGCGGCCATCGTGACATCGCTGGATGTGTCGGAAGATCGTATCGACCAGCCGTTCGCTATCGCCTCTCACTCGCGCCCGCAGGCCGAGACCGGTGCATCCGACACCACGCACTGGCGGAAGTCGCGTGGCAGCCCGGCGATCTCGCGGCGCTGACCGACCGCCAGATCGAAGGCCTGCAGCACGCGCGGATTGCAGGCAGCGCCATCGCCGCCGCTGGCCTGCGGCGATGCCGTGCAGGCGGCGTAGACCTGGTAGTGGCAGCGCCCGCTGCGGCTGTCGATGCAACGGAACGTGGCCAGGCCACCGCGATACGTGGTGCGGCTGAAGAGCAGCGGCACGCCACGTTCGCTGGCCTGCACCACCGTCTCGCGGCGGGCGCCCATGGACAGGTCGAGATCGGCATGTCCCTGGCAGCCAAACAGGCCGAGCAGGCACGACCACAGCACGGAGAGCAGACGCATGGCGGAGATTCCTTGTTCCAGTGCGAAGCGGGGGAATGCGCGGCTACATGCCGCGGAACAGGCTCATGTACGGCTGGCTGACGGTCAGGACCTCGTCGCGGTGGCGCAGCTTCAGCCGGCCCTTGCCGGTGTCGTCGCGTACCACCGAGGCCACCGCCTTGAGGTTGACGATGGTGGAGCGGTGGATCTGCCGGAACGCCGCCGGATCGAGCACATCCAGCAGCTCCCGCAAGGAGGTGCGCAGTACCGCCTCGCCGTCGCGGGTGAACACCGTGGTGTACTTGCTGTCGGCCTGGAAATACAGCACGTCGTCGAGCAGGATCAGCCGCGTCTCGCGGCCGCTGCTGGCGGTGACCCAGGCCAGCGGCGGCGGTGCCGACGGCGCGGCCGGGCGCTGCTGCAGACGCTGCAGCAGCGCGTCGAGCACCGCCGGATCCGGCCCCTGCGCCGCCCGTGCCTGCAGCCGCTGCACCGTGGCCTGCAGGCGCTCGCGCACGATCGGCTTGAGCAGGTAGTCCACCGCGCCGTGCTCGAACGCGTCGATGGCGTACTGGTCGTAGGCAGTGACGAACACCACCTGCGTGTGCGGGCTCAGTTCGCCCAGCGCACGCGCCACCTCGATGCCGCTCAGCCCGGGCATGCGGATGTCCAGGAACGCCACCTGCGGGCGCAACTCGGCCAGCCGCTCCAGCGCGCTGGCGCCGTCCTCGCACTCGGCGACGATGCGCAACTCCGGCCACACCTCGCCCAGCAGCACGACCAGCGCATCGCGCAGCAGGGTTTCGTCCTCGGCGACGATCGCGTCAGTCATGGTGCGCTCCCGTGTGCATCGCCACCGGCGCCGGCGGTGGCGGCGTCGTCCCCGCCGGCCACGGCAGGGTGATGGTGGCGGCCACGCCGCTGGGGAAGTTGGAGACGATGGCGAAGCTCGCCGCGCCGGCATAGGTGAGGCGCAAGCGCTCGCGCAGATTCTTCAGACCGATGCCGGTGCCGCTGGACTGGGTGTTGAAGCCCAGGCCGTCGTCGGCCACGGTCAGGGTGACGTGGTCGTCGACCGCGCGCGCCAGGATCCAGATGGTGCCGCCGCCGGGCTTGGGTTCCAGACCGTGCTTGATCGCGTTCTCCACCAGCGTCTGCAGCATCATCGACGGCAGCGGCAGCGTCTTCATCGTCTCCGGCACCTGCACCTGCAGTTGCAGACGTGCGCCCATGCGGATGCACAGGATCTCCAGGTAGGCCTGGGTCCGCTCGAGTTCGTCGCCGAGCGAGCTCATCGCGTCCTCGGTGCTGGGCAGCGAACGCCGCAGGTACTGGATCAGATAGCCCAGCATCAGGTCGGCGCGCGGCGGATCGGTCCGCGCCAGCACCTGTGCGCTGGCCAGCGTGTTGTAGAGGAAGTGCGGCTCGACCTGCGCGTGCAGCAGGTTCAGCCGCGCCACGGTCAGCTCCTGCTCGGTGGCGGCCTGCGCGGCGGCGGCCTGCTCGTCGCGGCGCAGCTCGGCCACGCGCCGGGCCAGCGCGCGGCCCAGGGCTTCGGCGTTCTCGTAGTTGCTGCCCTCGTCGACCGCGAACAGGTCGATCCAGGCGCTGGCATCCGGCTCCAGCAGCAGGGTCAGGCTGCTGGTGCCGGTGCCCGGGGTCACCGTCGCCAGCACCTGGTTGCGCTTGACCGCGAAGCGCGCGGCCAGGTTCCAGCGCGACGGCGGACGGCCGTTGTAGGGATCGATGCGACGCACCTTGGCGCGCACCTGCAGGCTGTCCAGCGTGCTTTCCACCTCCTCCACCCGCGGCAGCTCGCGCACCGCGGCATCCAGCAGTGCGAACGCCTCATGGGTGTCCAGCGGAATCTCGATCTGGCGCCGCTGGCGGCTGGCCAGGGTGCCCCAATCCAGGCGTCCGGCGATCAGCCAGACCTTGCGCAGGTGGGTGATGCCGGCGATCAGCGCCGACAGCATCAACAGCATCGCCAACAGGCCGAACAGCCAGCCCGGCCCGGAATTCATGCCGTAGAACAACCCGGCCCAGACGAAGGCGGCCACGATCACCGCCCCGGCCCAGGCGCACAACAGGCGAACGAGGAAGAACAGGCTGGCGAGCATGGCGGCCGGGGACTGGGAAGTTCCGGCGAGGATAGCCGCGGCGTCGCACGGCGCCAGCGGCGTGCGACGAAACCGCCGCTGGCGAGGATGGGACCGGGCCTTGGCAGGACGAAACCGCAGCCCAGCCGCACGCCGAGGCGGCGGCGCCATTCCAGGCGACAGCGCGCCCTACAGCCGGCTCACGCTGCGGATGCGGATCTCGCTGCTGTCCACGCCGTGGCGTTGCGCCGCCTGCGCCCGCATGTGACACAGCAGCCGCTCCGGGTCCAGCGGCGCCGGCTCGGCCCAGGTGTGCGCCAGGGTGCCCCAGGCCACGCGCTGGCCGAAGCTGTAGGCCTCGTAGTCGGCCAGATAGTGGCGCGCGTGCTCAGGTGCCGACGTGGACATCGCCTTCGTAGCCGTTGCAGCCAAGATGTTCGAGCGCGATCGACAGCGCCAGCGCGTAGCCCTGCGCGCAGTAGCCGCCGACCTGGCCCAGGCGCTGCCCCGACGCCGCGCACAGGCAGGCTTCGCGGCGATCGCTGGCATCGTCGTGCACTTCCACGTAGGGCCGGCGCAGGTGCGCGACCGCGTCCGCGGTGACGGCGCTGTCCGAGCACGCGCCCGGATCCAGCAGCAGCATCTCCACCCCGGCCTGGTCGGCCTGGGCCAGCGCCTGCAGCAGTTCGCGCTCGCTGGCGCAGCCGCGCACGGCCAGGGTCTTGCCGGCGCGGCCGGCATGGGCGAGCAATTGCCGCATCACCGGTGGGGCGATGCGGGCCGGGCGGCCGCGATGGCCGGCCACGCAGTCCGGGCCACGGAGCAACAGGATCGACATGGCGGCGCCCTCAGTTGGCCAGCGCCGCGCGCGCGCCGAGCCGGCGCTGCGCCACGCCCAGGGCGATCGCGTAGCTGTCGGCGAGCGCACCGTTGGCGATCACCGTCAGCAACGGCATGTGCCGCGGATGCAGCAGCGGTTCCAGCGCCTGCGCGCTGGCATCGTGCACCTCGATGTACGGATGGCCCAGCGCATCCAGCGCCGCGCACAGCTGCGCGCCATGGTCGGCCAGCTCCGACGCCGGCAACTCGCCGGAATCCAGCAGCACCAGCTCGGTGTCGTCGCACGCGCCTTGCTGCAGCCGCGCCACGATCTGCGCAGCATCGGCACAGGCCACCGGCACCACCTGCGCGACATGGGAAGCGGCCAGACACTGCGCCGCGGCGATGGCCGACGCATCGCGATGCGGGCCCTGGATCAGCAGAATCGACATGGAACACATCCAACGGAAAGGACGTGGCGCAGTCTGCGCGCGCGCCGCGTAAGCGTTCCATGGCGGAAGAGGGCCTGGGGCGTAAAGTCTTTGTAAGGCCGGGATTCGGGATTCGGGATTGGGGATTCGCTGAAAAGGCGGGATTCGGGATTGGGGATTCGGGATTGGTGGAAGCGCAGCGCCGCCATCCGCTTTTGCGAATCCCCAATCCCGAATCCCCAATCCCAGCTTTATGCGATCATCCCCCGCTTCCCGCCGCCGGACCCGCCATGACCCAAACCGCCCTGCGCCGCGATGTCGGCCCGTTCGCCCTGATGCTGACCGGCCTCGGTTCGATCATCGGTTCCGGTTGGCTGTTCGGCGCCTGGCGCGCCGCCGGGCTGGCCGGCCCCGGTGCGATCTGGGCCTGGGTGCTGGGCGCGGCGATCGTCACCACCATCGCCCTGGCCTATGCCGAACTGGGCGCGATGTTCCCCGAGTCCGGCGGCATGGTCCGCTACAGCCACTACTCGCACGGTTCGCTGGTCGGCTTCATCGCCGGCTGGGCCAACTGGATCGCGATCGTGTCGGTGATCCCGGTGGAGGCCGAGGCCTCGGTGCAGTACATGGCGTCCTGGCCCTGGCAGTGGGCGCAGGACCTGTACGTGCAGCAGCCCGGCGGCGCCGGCGAGCTGTCGGTGCCCGGCCTGTGCATCGCCGCGGTGCTGGTGCTGGTGTATTTCCTGCTGAACTTCTGGAGCGTCAAGCTGTTCGCGCGCTCCAACAGCCTGATCACCGTGTTCAAGCTGGTGGTGCCGGCGCTGACCGGCGTGGCGTTGATCGCCAGCGGCTTCCACAGCGAGAACTTCAGCGTCGGCCTGCACGGCGGCAGCCACACCATCGACTTCGCCGCGGTGCTCACCGCGGTGGCCACCGCCGGCATCGTGTTCAGCTTCAACGGCTTCCAGAGTCCGGTGAACCTGGCCGGCGAGGCGCGCAATCCCGGGCGCAGCATCCCGTTCGCGGTGCTCGGCTCGATCGCGCTGGCCACGGTGGTCTACGTGCTGCTGCAGGTCGCCTACCTGGGCGCGGTGCCGCCGGACCTGCTGGCCAAGGCCGGCTGGCACGGCATCGACTTCCGCTCGCCCTTCGCGCAGCTGGCGATCATCGTCAACCTGCACTGGCTGGCGATGCTGCTGTACGTGGACGCCTTCGTCAGCCCCAGCGGCACCGGCATCACCTACACCGCCACCACCGCGCGGATGATCTACGGCATGGAGCGCAACGGCACCATGCCCAAGGTGCTGGGCCGGATCCATCCGACCTGGGGAGTGCCGCGCCCGGCGATGTTCTTCAACCTGCTGGTGTCCTACCTGTTCCTGTTCTTCTTCCGCGGCTGGGGCACGCTGGCGGCGGTGATCTCGGTGGCGACGATCATTTCCTACCTGACCGGCCCGATCAGCGCCATGGCGCTGCGCAAGCACGCGCCGGAGATGCACCGCCCGCTGCGCATCGCCGGCCTGCCGGTGCTGGCCGCCGCCGCCTTCGTGCTGGCCACCGAACTGCTGTACTGGGCGCGCTGGCCGCTGACCGGCGAGATCATCCTGCTGATGCTGGTCGCCCTGCCGGTGTACGCCTACTACCAGCAGCGCGACGGCTGGAAGGATTTCCGTCGGCACCTGCGCGGCGCCAGCTGGCTGATCGCCTACCTGCCGACCATCGCCCTGCTGTCGTGGGCCGGCAGCACCACCTTCGGCGGCCACGGTTACCTGTCCTACGGGCCGGACCTGGTGGTGGTCGGCGTGGTCGCGCTGGGCTTCTACTTCTGGGGCGTGCGCGCCGGCTGGCGCACGCCGTCGCTGCAGCAGGCCAGCGGCGGCTGAGCCGCGGCGGCGCTCAGCCGCCGCGCAAAGTTTGCAGCGCGCGCGACAGCAACGTGGCGCCGCTGAAGCCGGCCAGCGCGCACAGCCCTGCCGCGGCGGCCAGCGCACCGATCTCGGCGTGATCGCCGAACAGCGCGATCGCCGAGCCGATGCACGCTGCCGAGAACCCGGCGCCGACCAGACCGATGCGCAGATGCGCGCGCCAGCCGCGCAGATGCGGCCAGGCGCGTACTGCGACCAGGCCGGTCAGCAAGGCCGGCAAGACGCCGAACAGGTAGGAATACAGCGCGATCCCCAGCAGCATCAGCAGCCCGCCGCCGATGTCACCGAGGTGAGCGCCGCCCCAGAGCCACGCGACCGCCATCACCGGCAGGCCGACCGCCACGGTCCCGAGCGGCGGCCCGACCAGCGGGAACGCCATGGCCACGCCGAGGTAGACCAGCCAGCGCGGCAGCGGATCGCTCCCCGCGTCGGCGCCCATCGGATCGGCGCCTTCCGCGCGCGCACCCGGCGGCGGATCCGCAGCCGCCTGCGGCGCAGGCGGCACTGGAGCGTGACTCACTTGGCGGGCGCGGCTTGGCGCTGTGCGGCGCTGGCGTCGCGGGTGGCGCGGAACTCGGAGTCGCGGCTCCAGTTCGGCCACTGCGTCGAATTGGCCAGTTCCTCGCCCAGCGTGTACAGCACCTGCATGTCGCGCGCGGCGCCGGCGAAGGTCCAGTTCGGCTGCCATTCGTCGCCGGGCTGGTGGTAGCGCTTGGCGGTGTAGTCGTCCGAGGCGGCCTTGCCGGCCGCCACGCCGCCGTCCACCCAGTCCTGGCCGGCGGCAAAGGACAGCGCCGGCACGCCGCGCTTGGCGAAGGAGAAGTGATCCGAGCGGAAGAAGTAGCCGGCTTCCGGCTTCGGATCGGGCGTGTAGCGCAGGTCCCAACCCTTGGCCACGCGCTTGAGGTCGTCGAGCAGTTCCAGCTTGGCGGTGCCGTAGATGCCGAAATCGCGCGAGGGCCCGAACGGGCTCATGCCGTCCATGTTGATCACCGCCACCGTGCGCGCCAGCGGATACAGCGGCTTGGAGGCGTAGTACTCCGAGCCGAGCAGGCCCTTTTCCTCGGCCGTGACCGCCATGAACACCACCGAGCGCTGCGGCGCCGGGCCCTTGGCGAAGGCGCGGGCCAGTTCCAGCAGCGCGGCGACGCCGCTGGCGTTGTCCAGCGCGCCGTTGAAGATGTGGTCGCCCTTGGAGTCGGGCGCGCCCACGCCCAGGTGATCCCAGTGCGCGGTGTAGATGAGGGTGTCGTCCGGCCGGGTCTTGCCGGGCAGGCGCGCGACCACGTTGTGCGAGGTGATCACCTCCGACTTCACCGCGTAGTCGGCGTACAGGCGCTCGCCCTTCAGCTCCACCGGCTTGAAGTCGCGCGATTGCGCCTGCTTCTTCAGCGCATCGAAATCCAGCCCGGCGCGCTTGAACAGGTCCACCGCCAGGTCGCGCTGGATCCAGCCCTCCAGCTCCGGGTGCACCGACTTGGGATCGTCGCGGACCACATCGAACATGCTGTTGGTATTGGAGTTGGCGACGGTGGCCCAGCCGTAGGACGCCGGTGCGGTCTCGTGCACGATCAGCACGCCGGCCGCGCCCTGCCGCGCGCCTTCCTCGAACTTGTAGGTCCAGCGGCCGTAGTAGGTCATGCCCTTGCCGTCGAACGCACCCTTGCCGGTCTCGAAATCGGGGTCGTTGATCAGCACCACCGCGATCTTGCCCTTCAGGTCCACGCCCTTGAAGTCGTCCCAGCCGCGCTCGGGCGCCTTGACGCCGTAGCCGACGAACACCAGCGGCGCGCCGTCCAGGGTCACCTGGCTGCTGCCGTCGAGCGCGGCGCGCACGGCGATCTGCTGGCCCTGGGTCAGGGCCTGCCGCTGGTCGCCGCTGGCGATGGCCAGCTGCGGCGTACCGACGATGTCGGCGCGGCGCAGCGGCACCGCCTGGGTCCACAGGCGCTTGCCGTCGCGCAGGTCGCCGCCGGGCTGCAGGCCGGCCGCCTGGAACTGCGCGCTCAGATAGGCCACGGTCTTCTCCTCGCCCGCCGAGCCCGGGGCGCGGCCCTCGTAGGCATCGGAGGCCAGTGTCTTGACGTCGGCGGACAAGCGCTTGGTGTCGAAGGTCGGTGCGGGCGGCGGTGCCGCCAGGCTGGCGCCGGACAGCGCAAGCGCCAGCAGGCTCACGATCGGTCGTTTCACGGAGTTCCCTCGGCAGACACAAAGAACCTTGAGTGTAGCGGCGCGGCCAGGCGATCGGCAGGGGCCGGGGTCCTTCGGGCGCGCAGTCCTTCGAGCACTGATGTCCTGGGACGCACCATCATCCGCGCGCACGCCGCCTGCGGCTGCGCGTGCGGCAGGGACGCGCGGGGAAATGGACACGCTCGCCCGGGACTTCCGTGGCTGGAGCCCGCGGGCCGGCTGGCGCCCTGCGGCCGCAGGCCAGCACCGGCCGGGCCGCGGCAGCGCTCAGCGTCCGCGCAGCCGGTCCAGCGCCAGCGAGAGCAGCATGGCGCCGACGCCCCCGGCAAGCACGCAAGATCCCAGCCAGCTGCCGGGCTCGCGGAACGCGTCGCGATGGCTGTTGATCCAGGCGATGAGCGCACCGACGCAGACGGCCGACATGGCGGCACCGATCACCCCCACCAGCAGATGCGCGCGCCAGCCACGCAGGCGGGGCCAGGCATAGGCGGCGAACAGGCCGGTCAACAGCCCCGGCAACGCGCCGAAGATGCAGGACACCAACGCCATGAGCAGGAGAAGCGGCAGCGCATCGCCGAAGCCGCCGGGCTGCCCCCACGTCCAGGAAAACGCCAACGGCAGACCGACGACCAGCGTGCCCAGGAGCGGCCCGACGATCGCGAACGCCAGCACCACGCCGCTGCGGACCAGCCAGCGCGGCGCCCCATTGCCCGGGGGCACGCCATCGGGCTGCGCGCGCGCAGCGGCCGCGGCGGCAACCGCCGGGGCAGGCGCCGGCGCTGCCGACGGCGGTAGCGGTTCCCGACTCACGCGCGCCGCGCTGCGCCGGCGCCGCGGCTCGGACGGAAGGCGGAATCGGGGCGCCAATGGGGCCACTGCACCGCGAAGGACAGGTTTGGACGTTGCACGAAGATCCCTCTCGGCAGGCATGAGCGGCCGAGTGTAGCGAGGCGGCCGCGGGACCGGCGAGGGCCGGGCACCCGCCAGACGTGCGCTGTCGCAAAAATTTATTGTGATAAACCGCTCAAATACGAACCTGAACATGCTCTAATGCCGCGCTCGCGCATCACGGGGCCGCGCCGATCCGGTGGCCACGCCGATCCGCGTGCCCCTCCCGGCTTCCACCCGAGCCGGGCGCGGCGTCCGTTGCCCCTACCCTCACCTGGGCCGCTCCGACTGCGGGGCCGGCCCGCTTCCGGAGACCTGCAGAGATGTCGATGTCCCCTCTCACCCGCATCACCCGTTGCGTGCTGGCCGCCGCGCTGCTGGCCGCCAGCGGTTCGGCCTGGAGTTACGCCGTCAGCAAAGGCACGGTGGTGGACGACCGCGGCAACGCGGTGCAGCTGCGTGGCGTCAACTGGTTCGGCTTCGAAGGCAGCGCGCACACCGTGCATGGCCTGTGGGCGCGCAACTGGAAGGACATGATCACGCAGATGCAGGGCCTGGGCTTCAACGCCGTGCGCCTGCCGTTCTGCCCGCAGACCCTGCGCGGCGTCGCGCCGACCAGCATCGACTACGGCCGCAACCCGGACCTGCAGGGCCTGAATTCGCTGCAGGTGCTGGACAAGGTGGTCAACGAGTTGAGCAGCCGCGGCATGTACGTGCTGCTGGACCACCACTCGCCCGATTGCCAGGGCATCTCGGAGCTCTGGTACACCGACTCCTACAGCGAGCAGCAGTGGCTCAGCGATCTGACGTTCGTGGCCAAGCGCTACGCGTCGGTGCCGGGCGTGATCGGCATCGACCTGAAGAACGAGCCGAACGGCCGCAACACCTGGGGCACCGGCAACCTCAAGACCGACTGGAACAAGGCGGTCGAGCGCGCCTCGGCGGCGGTGCTGAAGGTGGCGCCGAAGTGGCTGATCGTGGTCGAGGGCATCACCGACAACCCGACCTGCTCCAGCAGCTACGGCTACTGGTGGGGCGGCAACCTGGAACCGCTGACCTGCACCAAGCTCAACGTGCCGGCCAACCGCCTGCTGCTGTCGCCGCACGTGTACGGCCCGGACGTGAACTGGCAGCCCTACTTCGGCGACAGCAGCTTCCCGGCCAACATGCCGGCGATCTGGGAGCGCCAGTTCGGCCAGCTGACCCAGCTCGGTTACACCATGATGATCGGTGAGTTCGGCGGCAACGAAGGCCGCAACCAGGCGCAGGACCCGATCCTGCAGAAGGCGCTGATCGACTACCTGATCAAGAAGAACATCCGCAGCGGCTTCTACTGGGCATGGAACCCGAACAGCCGCGACACCGGCGGCGTGCTCGACGACGACTGGACCACCGTGCGCACCGAGAAGATGACCGGGCTCAAGCGGCTGTGGGGCGACACCAGCGGCACCACGCCGACGCCGACGCCCACTCCGACCCCGACGCCCACCCCGGAGCCGACCCCGACCCCCACGCCGACCCCGGCCCCGGGCAGCGCCAGCTTCAGCACCAAGGTCATCGTCGACAGCGACTGGAACGCCGGCTACTGCGAACGCGTGCAGGTGACCAACAGCGGCAGCGCCACCGGCAACTGGGCGGTCACCCTGTCCATCAGCGGCACCGTCAACAACCTGTGGAACGCCACCTGGAAGCAGTCGGGCACCACCCTCAGCGCCAGCGGCGTGGACTGGAACAAGACCCTGGCCCCCGGCGCCACCGCCGAGTTCGGGTTCTGCGCCGCCCGCTGAAGACGGCGCCATCGCCCCGCGCAGCGCGCGGGGCCCAACCTCAACGGCAGCGTCCCACGACGCTGCCGTTGGCGTTTTCAGCAGGCGACGGCGCGCCCGTGGACATCACCACAGCTGCCGCGCGCAATCCGTGGACAAGCCCGTCTTCTGCAACGGCAGTCACGGCCGCCATGGCGGACACTGCCGATCATCGCCGCCAGGTATCCGCCCCCTTGGCCGGCGCACTCCGCACCGGCCACCCTCGGAGCATCGCGATGAACCGATCCCTGCATTCCCGCATTACCCGCTGCCTGCTGGCCGCGGCGCTCGTGGTCGCCAGCGGCTCGGCCTGGAGCTATGCCATCGACCAGGGCAAGGTGGTGGACGACGCCGGCAACGCCGTGCAATTGCGCGGCGTGAACTGGTTCGGTTTCGAGACCTCGCAGCACACCGTGCACGGCCTGTGGGCGCGCAACTGGAAGGACATGATCACGCAGATGCAGGGCCTGGGCTTCAACGCCGTGCGCCTGCCGTTCTGCCCGCAGACGCTGCAGGCGGTGTCGCCCGGCAGCATCGACTACAGCCGCAATCCCGACCTGCAGGGCCTGAACTCGCTGCAGCTGCTCGACAAGGTGATCAACGAACTCAGCAGCCGCGGCATGTACGTGCTGCTCGACCACCACACCCCGGACTGCAACGCGATCTCCGAACTCTGGTACACCGGCAGCTACAGCGAGCAGCAATGGCTGAATGATCTGAGCTTCGTGGCCAAGCGCTACGCGTCGGTGCCGGGGGTGATCGGCCTGGATCTGAAGAACGAGCCGCACGGCGCCGCCACCTGGGGCAGCGGCAATGCCGCCACCGACTGGAACAAGGCCGCCGAACGCGCGTCGGCGGTGGTGCTGAACGCGGCGCCGAACTGGCTGATCGTGGTCGAAGGCATTTCCAACACGTCCACCTGCTCCAGCGACACCGCCCACTTCTGGGGCGAGAACCTGGAACCGCTGGCCTGCACCCCGCTGGCCATCCCGGCCAACCGCCTGCTGCTCGCCCCGCACGTGTACGGACCGGACGTCTACATGCAGCCGTACTTCAGCGCGTCCAACTTCCCGGCCAACATGCCGGCGATCTGGGAGCAGCACTTCGGCCAGTTCGCCCAGGCCGGCCACGCGCTGCTGCTGGGCGAGTTCGGCGGCAAGTACGGCCAGGGCAACCCGCTGGACGTGCAGTGGCAGAACGCGCTGGTCGACTACCTGATCGGCAAGGGCATCCACAGCGGCTTCTACTGGTCGTGGAATCCGAACAGCGGCGACACCGGCGGCATCCTCAACGACGACTGGAGCACGGTGCGCACCGACAAGGTGACCCTGCTGAAGAAGTTGTGGGACGGCGACGGCAGCAGCACGGGCGGTGGCGGTGGCAACGGCGGTGGTAACGGCGGTGGCAATGGTGGAGGCGGTGGTGGTGGCAACGGCGGCGGCGGAACGCCCACGCTGCCGCCGTCCGGCAGCAGCTTCAGCACCAAGGTGCTGGTCGACAGCGACTGGAACGCCGGCTACTGCAACCGCGTGCAGGTGACCAACACCGGCGGCAGCAGCGGCGACTGGAGCGTCACCCTGTCGATCAGCGGCACCGTCAACAACCTGTGGAACGCCACCTGGACCCAGTCGGGGACCACGCTCAGCGCCAGCGGCGTCGACTGGAACAAGACCCTGGCCCCCGGCGCCACCGCCGAGTTCGGGTTCTGCGCCGCACGCTGAGCGCGCCGCTGCGTCCCTGACGCCACCCGCACGACCCTTCCCCCGCGCGGGCCGTGCGCGAGGCGGACCGCCCACGCGGCGCCGCGCGGTGTGCCATCAGTCACGTTCCCGCGGCCGCCGCCGCCCCTCTATGCTGCCGCACTGTCCACACTCAGGCCCGGCCCATGCTCCGTCCCTTGTCGCTGTTGATCTCCAGCATCCTCACCCTCGGCACCGGCGCCGCCCTGGTCGCCGCGCCGTCGGCCCTGGCCGCGGCCACGCCGGGCCAGGCGACCGCGCCGGAGATCGCCTACACCCGCTTCACCCTGCCCAACGGCCTGACCGTGGTGGTGCACGAGGATCACAAGGCGCCGGTGGTGGCGGTGAGCATCTGGTACCACATCGGCTCGGGCGACGAGCCGGCGGGCAAGACCGGCTTCGCGCACCTGTTCGAGCACCTGATGTTCTCCGGCTCGGAGAACCACAAGGGCACCTACTTCCAGCCGTTCGAGAAGGTCGGCGCCACCGACATGAACGGTACCACCTGGTTCGACCGCACCAACTACTTCGAGACCGTGCCGACCACCGCGCTGGACACCGCGCTGTGGATGGAATCGGACCGCATGGGCCATCTGCTCGGCGCGATCGGCCAGAAGGAACTGGACACCCAGCGCGGCGTGGTCCAGAACGAGAAGCGCCAGGGCCAGAACCGCCCCTACGGCCGCGTCGACGAAAACATCCTGGCCAACATCTTCCCGGCCAACCACCCGTACCAGCACGACACCATCGGCTCGATGGCCGACCTCGACGCGGCCTCGCTGGACGACGTCAAGCAGTGGTTCCACGACAACTACGGCGCCGCCAACACCACCCTGGTGCTGGCCGGCGACATCACCGTGGCGCAGGCCAAGGCCAAGGCCGAGCAGTACTTCGGCGACATCCCCGCCGGCCGCCCGGTGCCGCGCCAGCAGCCGTGGATCACCCCGCTGGCCAAGCAGACCCGCGGCGTGCAGCACGACCACGTCGCGCAGCCGCGCATCTACCGCACCTGGGTGGCGCCGCAACTGGGCACCGACGACGCGGTGCTGCTGGACCTGGCCACCACCGTGCTCGGCGGCGGCAAGACCAGCCGCCTGTACCAGCGCCTGGTCTACCGCGACAAGCTGGCCGACGACGTCTCCGCCGGCCTGCAGTCGTTCGCGCTGGCCAGCCAGCTGCAGATCACCGCCGACGTGAAGGAAGGCGTGGACCCGGCCAAGGTCGAGGCCGCCATCGCCGACGAACTGCAGAAGTTCCTCGCCGAAGGCCCCACCGCCGACGAACTGCAGCGCGCGCAGGTGGGCTACCGCGCCGGCTTCGTGCGCGGCCTGGAGAAGGTCGGCGGCTTCGGCGGCAAGGCCACGGTGCTGGCCGAGGGCCAGGTCTACCGCAACGATCCGGGCGCCTACAAGAAGGACCTGCAGCGCGCGCAGGACGCCACCGTCGCCAGCGTGCGCAAGGCCGCCGACACCTGGTTCGGCAAGGGCGACTACCTGCTGACCGTGCTGCCGGCGCCGGAAGGCTTCGATCCGGCGGCCGAGGACAAGGCGGTCAAGCCGCTGCCGGCGGCACCGGGCAAGCCCGCGCCGAAGGTGCCGGCCAAGGGCAACTACAGCGTCGGCAAGTCGCAGGTGGACCGCGCGGCCGGCGTGCCGGAGACCAGCCAGTTCCCGAGCCTGAGCTTCCCCCAGCTGCAGCGCGGCAAGCTCAAGAACGGCATCGAGGTGGTGCTGGCCGAGCGCCACACCATCCCGGTCACGCAGATCCAGCTGCTGTTCGATGCCGGTTACGCGACCGACCGCGGCAGCAAGCTCGGCACCGCCAACTTCACCGCGGCGCTGATGAACGAGAGCACCCGCAACCTGGATTCGGTGGACGTGGCGCAGCGCCGCCAGCGCCTGGGCGCGATGACCAGCGTGTCCTGCGAACTGGACAGCTGCGACGCCTCGCTCAACGCGCTCAACGACCAGTTGGCGCCGTCGCTGGAGCTGTTCGCCGACATCGTGCGCAACCCGGCGTTCAAGGCCGACGACATCGAGCGCATCCGCGGCCAGTGGCTGGCCTCGATCGCGCAGGAGAAGACCCAGCCGCAGGGCCTGGCGCTGCGCACCCTGCCGCCGCTGCTGTACGGCCCCACCCATCCGTACGGCGTGCCGCTCACCGGCACCGGCACCGAGGCAGCGATCAAGAGCCTGACCGCGGGCGACCTGAGCGCGTTCCAGAACAACTGGCTGCGTCCGGACAACGTGCGCATCCTGGTCGCCGGCGACACCACCCTGGCCAAGATCATCCCGCAGCTGGATGCCGCGTTCGGCGACTGGCAGGCCCCGGCCGGCAAGCGCCCGACCAAGAGCCTGCCGCAGGTGGCCGCGCAGCCCAAGCCGCGCGTGTTCCTGATCAACCGCGACGACGCCCCGCAGTCGCTGATCCTGGCCGGCCTGCTGGCGCCCTCGACCAAGGCGCCGAACAACCTGGCGATCGGCGTGGCCAACGGCGCCTTCGGCGGCACCTTCACCTCGCGACTGAACATGAACCTGCGCGAGGACAAGCGCTGGGCCTACGGCGCCAACAGTTTCATGATCGACGCGATCGGCCAGCGCCCGTTCCTGTTCTTCGCCCCGGTGCAGACCGACAAGACCGCCGAATCGGCCGCCGAGATCCTCAAGGAAGCCAAGGCCGTGGTCGGCGACAAGCCGCTGACCGCCGCCGAGATCGCCAAGATCAAGGAACAGCGCGTGCGCGCCCTGCCGGGCAGCTTCGAGACCACGGGTGCGGTGCTCGGCGCGATGGAAGGCATCGTCCAGTACGGCCGCCCGGACGACTACGTGCAGACGCTGAAGACGCGCCTGGAAGCGGTCGACCAGCCGGCGGCGGAAGCGGCGATCAAGGAGATCGTGGCGCCGCAGGCGATGACCTGGGTCATCGTCGGCGACCTCAAGCAGATCGAAGCGCCGGTGCGTGCGCTGAAGCTGGGCGAGGTGCAGGTGCTGGACAGCGACGGCCAGCCGGTCAAGGCGAAGGCCGCGGCCAAGCAGTAACGCCGCACACGCATGGCGGGGCTGCCCCGCCATGCGCCACGCGCCACGCGCCGACGCCAGCATGGGGCGTCGGCGCCATCGCAACGCATCGCCGTCGCGCGATGCGACACGCGACGACAGTGAGTGAACGCGCAGTTTGCGCTGCGGCGCAGCCTGCAGGCATCGATCTTCCCTCGCATGCGTGGGTCGCGGATGGGTCGCCAAGGCGGCGCGCCGCGCCTGTCCTTCACAGCGCCTGGCCGCAACGCTTGGTATCCGCAAGGCCTGTCCTGGCCTGCCACCGCCGATGCCGACCGCTTCTCCCCGCTGCGTCGTCGCTCCCCGCATCCGCGTCGGCTGCGCCGGCTGGTCGATCGCCAGCACGCAACGCGCCCTGGTCGGCGACGGCGCCAGCCAGTTGGCGCGCTATGCCAACCGCTTCGACGCGGTCGAGATCAACTCCACGTTCTACCGCGCCCACCGCGCCAGCACCTACCAGCGGTGGGCCGACAGCGTGCCGGCGGGGTTCCGCTTCTCGGCCAAACTGCCACGCACCATCACCCACGACGCGCGCCTGTCCCGCGTGGCGCCACTGCTGCAGACCTTCCTCGGCGAGGTCGGCCATCTCGGCGACAAGCTCGGCTGCCTGCTGGTGCAACTGCCGCCAAGCCTGGCCTTCGATGCACGCATCGCCACCACGTTCTTCGCGATGCTGCGGCGCCGCTGGCACCGCGGCATCGCCTGCGAACCGCGCCACGTCAGCTGGTTCGACGCACGCGCCGAGGCGCTGTGGCAGCGCCACCACATCGCGCGCGTGGCCACCGACCCGGCCCTCAACGCCAACGCCGCGCAGCCAGCAGGTGCGGCGGCGCCGGCCTACTGGCGCTGGCACGGCGCGCCGCGCCTCTACTACAGCGCCTACGCCGACGACACGCTGCGCGGCCTGGCCGAGCGCGTCGTCGCCGCCACGCCACACACGGGCGAAACCTGGGTGATCTTCGACAACACCGCGCTCGGCCACGCCCTCGACAACGCCGCCACGCTGCAGACGCAGCTGCGCGCGCTCGACGTCGGCGCCGCGGGTTGATCGCCAACGTACGGCAATCGGGCACTTGGCGTGCACCACGTCACGCTTGTGCGCTTGTCCACGCGACGTCGCCACGCCCTGCGGTATGGTGCTGCGCCTCGCGATCCGCGCCAGACCCGACGCCGCCCATGACCGATGAAGCCCAGCGCCAGCGTGTCCTCGACAGCTACCACATCGTCGACAGCCTGCCCGAGGACGCCTACCAGGACATCGTGCAGATCGCCGCCGCCCTGTGCGACACCCCGATCGCGCTGCTGTCGCTGGTGGATCGCGACCGGCAATGGTTCAAGGCGCGGATGGGCCTGGAGGTGCCGCAGACCGAGCGCAGCCAGGCGGTGTGCGACCACGCGATCCGTGAGCCCAAGCAACTGATGGAAGTGCCCGACCTCGCCGACGACCCGCGGTTCGCCGACATCTCCGTGGTCCGCGGCGACATCGGCGCGCGCTTCTATGCCGGCATGCCGCTGGTGACCGACGAGGGCATCGCCTTGGGCACCGTGTGCGTACTGGACACCACGCCGCGCGAACTCAAGGACGCCCAGCGCGACGGCCTGCGCGCGCTGGCGCGCACAGCCATGCGCCTGCTCGACGCGCGCCGGGATGCGCTGCAGCGTCAACGCGAGGCGCTCCTGCAAGCGCACCCGGTTGGCGACAACACGGACTCCGGCACCGGCGGCCGCTACCGGGTGGTGATCCTGGAAGTGCAGGAACTGGCCGCGCTGGCCGAGCGGCAGAGCGAACGCCTGCTGGGCAGCAGCCTGCAGCAACTCGACCGCACCCTGGCCAGCTACGTGCAGGACGACGGCGCCGCCGACAGTGTGGACCGGGCGACCGACAGCGCGGAATTCATCGTCATGCTGCACGGCGCCGACGCCGAGCAGAAGCTGCGCGGCCTGCGCGAGATCGCCGCGCGGCAGCAGGCGCTTGGGCTGACCGTGCTGGTCGGCGACGCCCAGGCCACACGGGCGGACGAGCCGATCGGGCAGGTGTTCCTGCGCGCCGAGGCCGCGCTCAGCGCGGAGAAGGACCGCCAGCGACCGCAGCAGTCGGCCTGACCTGCGGGCGGATCGCCGACCGGCGACCGCCGGCGCACGTGGCGCGCTGCCGCCCCAGCTCCCTGATCCGCAGCGGGCAAGCACCTACGCGCACCGGCCTTGGCGGCGCGCTGAACGCCCAGCCGCCCCACTCTGGGCGAGCGGCGCCAACCATTCTGCAGATGACGTGCTCCGGCTGACCCGGCGACGAGCAGCCACGCCACCCCAGCGGCCCCGTTCTTGCATGCCCCCAGGCGTCGCGGTCCCTCACCGGTACGAGCCGGGCGGCGCGCGGCCGCCAGGGCAGGATCGGGTGGGCCACGCACCGGATCCGGCCGCGCGCCCCCGTCTCCGCTTCGGTCGTTTACCATGCCGCACGCATCCTGCTCTGGACCCGACATGAGCCATGCCGCTCCTCCCTGTTGCACCCCGCTGCTGAGCCTGTCGCTCGGCCTGTTGCTGGGCACCGCCGACACCGCCATGGCGGAGGCCGCGCCCGCGACCACGCTGACCGCGCCGGCACCGCCGCCGCAGACGCCCGACCTGGCCTACCCGGAACTGTTCCAGGCGGTGCAGCAGCAGGAACTGTTCGACGACCAGAAGCACTTCGTCGACGCGCTGCCGCTGCGCGACCCGGCGCTGATCAACGCCGACTATCTGGCGCAGCGCCAACAGCCCGGTTTCGACCTGCGCCGTTTCGTCGCCGCCAACTTCGAGGAATCCGGCCCGGTGCAGACCGAGGCGATCCGTCAGGACACCGGCCTGCGCGAGCACATCGACGCGCTGTGGCCGCTGCTGGTGCGCCGCCAGGTCGACGTGCCGCCCTACAGCAGCCTGCTGTCGCTGCCGCACCCCTACGTGGTGCCGGGCGGGCGCTTCCGCGAGGTCTACTACTGGGATTCCTACTTCACCATGCTCGGCCTGGTGGAGAGCGGCGAGCACGAACGCAGCCGGCAGATGCTGGACAACTTCGCCTACCTGATCGACACCTACGGGCACATCCCCAACGGCAACCGCACCTACTACCTGAGCCGCTCGCAACCGCCGTTCTTCTCGCACATGGTGCAGTTGCAGGCCAAGGTGGAGGGCGATGCCGCCTACGCGCGCTACCTGCCGCAGTTGCAGAAGGAATACGCGTACTGGATGGAAGGCGCGCAGACCCTGGCCCCGGGCAGCGCGCATGCGCACGTGGTGCGGCTGGCCGACGGCAGCCTGCTCAACCGCTATTGGGACGCCCGCGACACGCCGCGCCCGGAAGCCTGGCTGCACGACGTGCGCACCGCCGCCGAGGCCAAGGACCGCCCCGCCGCCGAGGTCTACCGCGACCTGCGCGCCGGCGCCGAGAGCGGCTGGGACTATTCCAGCCGCTGGCTCGGCGACCGCAAGACCCTGGCCAGCATCCGCACCACCGCCATCGTCCCGGTCGACCTGAACAGCCTGCTCTACCACCTGGAGAGCACCCTGGCCCTGGCCTGCGCCAAGAACCCCGGCGCGGCCGGCTGCGATACCGACTACGCGGCCCTGGCCAGCGCGCGCAAGACCGCGATCGACAAGCACCTGTGGAGCGATGCCGGCTACTACGCCGACTACGACTGGCAGCAGCGCCGGCTGCGCGACCAGGTCACCGCCGCGGCGCTTTACCCGCTGTTCGTCGGGGTCGCCTCGCCGGCACGGGCCAAGCGCAGCGCCGACACCGTGCAGGCGCAGTTGCTGCGCCCCGGCGGCGTGGCGACCACGCGCCTGCACACCGGCCAGCAGTGGGACGAACCCAACGGCTGGGCGCCGCTGCAGTGGATCGCCGTGGACGGCCTGCGCCGCTACGGCCAGGACGCGCTGGCGCAGCGCATCGGCAGCCGCTTCCTGGCGCGGGTGCAGGCGCTGTTCGCGCAGCAGCACAAGCTGGTGGAGAAGTACGGCGTGGACGCGCAGGCCAAGGGCGGCGGCGGCGGCGAGTACGCGCTGCAGGACGGCTTCGGCTGGACCAATGGCGTGACCCTGTTGCTGCTGGATCTGTACGCGGCGCCGGCCGCGGCGCCGACAGCGCCGCACGCGCAAGCGACGACCGAAGCCGAGGCGGAGGCCGTCGCGCTCTGAGCCGCCGCGGGCGGCACCGCGGCCACGCCGCGTCCGCCTGCGCCCCCGTCGACGCCGGCGGTGGGCGCCGCCGCTATTGCGCGGGCGTCTCCACGGCCCTCCCCATCGCGATGCGGTAGCGCTGGTACAGCGCCATCACCTTGTCGATGTACGCGCGGGTCTCCGCGTACGGCGGCACGCCGCCGTAGCGCGCCACCGTGCCGATGCCGGCGTTGTAGGCCGCCGCGGCCAGCACCCGATCGCCGGCGTAGCGGCGCAGCAACGCACGCATGTAGCGGGCGCCGCCGTCGATGGACTGGTCGGCCGCGAACGGATCGCGCACGCCGTACTCCCTGGCGACCTCGGGCAACAGTTGCATCACCCCCTGCGCGCCCTTGGGCGAGACCGCGGCGGCATCGAAGCCGCTCTCGGCATGCGCGATCGCGCGCAGCCACGGCTCGTCGACCCCGGTGGCGCGCGCCGCGGCGCGGAACTGTTTGGCATGCGCCTGCAGTTGCGGCGCCCCGAGCTTGCCCAGCCCGGGATGCGCCACCTCTCCCGGCGGCGTGACCGCAGTGAAGCGCAGATACGGCCGCGAGCCCGGCAGATTGCGCGTGGAGTAGACCAGTTGCCCGTCCTGCTCGCGCTCGTACAGGGTGCCGCTGAACACGCCCAGGTTGCCCCACAGATTGGGCGTAGCGATCGCCGCATCGTCCAGTTCCCTGGGGGTGCAGCGCGAACCCGGTTCCGGCGCGGTAGCCAGGCTGACCGTGCCGTCGCGCACGCAGCGGTACACCGTGCGCGCTGCCGCGTCGGCGACGACGCCACAACACAGCAGCAGGCACAGCACGGCACGGGCAAGCGGCATCGGCGACACGCTCGGATGGGATGGGCGCGCATCATCGCGCAGCGCGCGTGGACGCAGGTGACGGCCTGTCGCCCGGCGCTGTTTCCGACACGGGTCTGGGTAGGAGCGGCTTCAGCCGCGACCAGGCTCCTGCACACCACGATGGCACCAGACTCCACGCGTCGGGACTGAAGTCCCTCCCACAGGGGCATGCGGCACGCTGGCTGGAACATCGTGGGCGGGTCGTTGGTCCCGATTGCTTCAGCGGCCGGATAGCGCACCGCCTTCGCTCGTCGCGCCTGAAGCCGTTCCTACAAGAACGTGCAGCACACGGTCTGGGCGCACTGTGGGAGGGACTTCAGTCCCGACTGCTGCCAAGGTCGAATCGCTCGCGGCCTCCGCTCTTCGCGATTCAAGCAGCGACGACCATTGCATGCGTCCTCCGACCTGCACGCCCGCCTACGGCGCACACGCCGCCAGCTTCTGATCGGCGTACCACAGCGCGCGCCGCGCCAGATCGTAGGCGCTGTCGGCCTCGCGCGGCAGCAGTTGCTGCGCGCGGATCGGGTCGGCGCCCTTGGCCATGGCGGTTTCCACCTGCAGCAGCGCATCCAGGTGCTGCTGCACCGGCGCCAGCAGGCGCGCGCGCTGCGCCGCCGGGCAGGCGCCGCGGCGTTGCTGCAGGTCGGCCAGGGCCTGGCGAATCCGCCGGCTGGCTTCGCCATCCAACCCGGGCGCCTTTTCGAAGGCGATCGGCGCGGCCTTGTAGGCATCGCCGGTGGCCTCGCTGCCGAGGTCGCTGGCGCGCTCGTGCAGCGCCGGATTGAACCGCACGTCCGGCGGCGGCCGCGCCACCGCCGACTGATGGGTGTTCTTGGGCAACAGCTGCTTGATCGCCCGGTCGATGCCCTGCACGGCGACGTCGCCGAGGGTGCCGTCGCTGGCCCAATCCTTGTCGAAGCGGGTGGACCGGTAGTCGATCGGGTTGGGCCGTTCGAGCAGGCGCTTGGACTTGGCCACGTCGCGCGGATTGAGCGTGCCCGGCGGCGTGCCCTGCGCCTGCGCGAACGGATCCACCGCCACCCCATCCGGCAGGCGCGGATGGCCATCGCCGGTGTACAGCGTCGCCGCCATGCCGGTCGCGGCCGCGGCGGGCGTGCTCGGCGTCTGCGAGGGCGAAGACGGCGGCGCGGCGGCGCCGCGCGGCGGCCGTGCCCCGGCCGGCATGCGCGCGTCCACGGCCGGCGCGCGCGCGGACGCCGGCGACGGGGCCGGAACACGCTGCGCGGTCTGCCGCGGCAGGAACACCAGGCGCAGCGCATCCTCGGCCACGGCACGCGGCGGCGCCGACGGCGTGCCCCACAGCAGGCGTCCCAGCAAGGCCAGAATCATCGCCGTCGCCAGTGCCGCCCACAGCTGCAGCCATCGGTCTTGCGCAGGAAGGGGGGTCACGACGGTCGAGGATCCATGGGCAAGCGGCGAGGACGAATGTGGGGGACGGACCGGTACAGCGTGCCGCGAGTTCCGTTGCCGGCGCGTGCCGCCGCGCGCGGCAAGCGGCAACATGGCGTCACCGGCGCCCGCCCGGTGCACGCAAGGCCTTGTCGCGTCAGGGATTGCGTCGGTGCATGCGCAAAACGGTTAAGGTGACGCGCACCGTCGGCGCGACAGCCGGCGTACAGCCAACGGGCACCGACGCCCACCCTGCTGCAGGAGAACCGCATGATCCGACGCCTGGCCGCCTGCCTGCTCGGCGCCGCGCTGGCGCTGCCCGCACACGCCGCGCCCTCGCACCTGGACAGCGTCCTTCGCGATGGCGTGCTGCGCGTGTGCACCACCGGCGACTACGCGCCCTATAGCCGCCTGCGCCGCGACGGCACCTACGACGGCATCGACATCGCCCTGGCGCAATCGCTGGCCGAGAGCCTGGAGGTCAAGCTGCAGTGGGTGCCCACGCGCTGGCCGACCCTGCTGCCGGACCTGCTCGCCGACCGCTGCGACATCGCCGTCGGCGGTATCTCGGCGTCGCTGTCGCGGCAGCGCCAGGCCTGGTTCAGTGCCGTGCTGGAGGTCGACGGCAAGATCCCGCTGGTGCGCTGCGCCGACCGCACGCGCTACCGCACCATCGCCCAGATCGACCGGCCCGAAGTGCGGGTGATCGAACCGCGCGGCGGCACCAACGAGGCGTTCGCCCGCCGCGAACTGCCGCATGCGCAACTGATCCTGTCCGACGACAACCCCACCATCTTCCGCGACCTGCGCGAGGGCCGCGCCGACGTCATGATCACCGACGCCTCCGAAGCGCGCTTCCAGCAGCGCCAGGTGCCCGGCCTGTGCGCGGTGGCGCCGGAGCGGCCGCTGCAGTACAGCGAGAAGGCGTTCCTGCTGCCGCGCGACGACATGGCCTGGAAGGCCTACGTCGACCAGTGGCTGCACCTGAGCAAGGCCAGCGGCGCCTATGCGCGGATCGTGGCCGCGTGGTTGGGCGATCCGGAGACAACGCGCTAGGCCTCCCGCCTGCCCGCGCGCAGCCGCTATGCTGCCGCGGCCGGCGGCGTTCGCCCCGGCATGGGGACCAATAAGGAGAGAGCATGAGACTGCAATGGAAAACGCTCGCGCTGGTGAGCGTGATGTTGCTGGCCACCGGCTGCGCGACCAACAGCGTGGTGCACCAGAGCTACAAGGCGACCACCGCCGAAACCTACTGGTACCAGCTCACCGGCAACGACGACACCGATGCCGAGAGCCTGGCCATGTTCCGCCGTCAGCTCGACGCGCAACTGGACGCGGCGCACCTGCACGGCACGCAGGGCCAGGCCAATGCGCGCAAGATGACCATCGTCATCGATCACTACTACATGCGCAGCAACGGTGCGCGCTTCTGGGCCGGCATCATGGCCGGGCGCGACAAGATCAAGAGCCGCGTCACCGTCGCCGATGCCAACGGCAAGACCGCCGCGCAGTTCGACGTGGAATCGACCAACAGCACCGCCTGGGGCACCTCCGAAGGCCTGATCGAGCGCCACGCGCAGGAGATCGTCGCGCGGCTCAAGCAACTGCAGTAGTACGTGCCGCCCGTGCAGGACGGCACCGGTCCTGCACGGGCGCCGAAGCGCACCAACGCGCTGCCTGCAGCACCTCGAATCGCTTGATCCGGCGACACGCAAGCCGGATGCGGCTTGCTCTGTAGGAGTCAAGTGTCATGCAGCCGCGACGCGCGATGTGGTGTGCGTTCCGATGGCGCAATGCGTCGGGACTGAAGTCCCTCCCACGGTGCACCCGGCGGGCTCGCCGCAAGCCCCTGTGGGAGCGACTTCGGTCGGGACGAAGCTTTCCCGGTAACGCGCGTAGCGGCTGACGCCGCCCCTACGGGACGTGCCTCGGAGTGATGAGAGAGGCCCTTGGTCGATCAAGCAGCACGTCAGATGCACAAGGCGGCGCGCGCAGTGCCGGTACCGCTCAGCCGGCCAGGCCCAGCTGTTCGGCCAGGTCGCTGCGCGGCGACCGCCCGTACAGCCGGCTGTACTCGCGACTGAACTGCGACGGGCTCTGGTAGCCGACGCGGTAGCCGGCCGCACCCACGTCCATGCGTTCGACCACCATCAGCCGCCGCGCCTCGCGCAGGCGCAACTGCTTCTGGTACTGCAGCGGCGTCATCGCCGCGACCGCGCTGAAATGGTGGTGCAGCGAGGACACGCTCATGTTGACCTGGCGCGCCAGGTCCTCGATCCGCAGCGGCTCGGCATAGTGCTGGCGCAGCCAGGCGATGGCCTTGGCGATGCGGTTGCTGGGGCTGTCCTCCTGGGCGATGCGCAGCAGGTTCGGCCCGCACGGCCCGACCAGCAGGCGATACAGGATCTCCTGCTCGATCAGCGGCGCCATCGCCGCGATGTCCGCCGGGCGTTCCAGCAACCGCAGCATGCGCAGCGTCGCGTCCAGCAGGTCCGGGCAGGCGGTGTTGACCGAGACCCCGCGCGGGCGCTCGGCGCCCACCTGCGGCGGCAACGGAATGCGCTCGAGCAGTTCGCGCAGCCGGTCCGGCCGGATCGACATGCCCACGCCCAGCAGCGGCTGTTCCGGGCTGGCCTGGGTGATGCGCGAGACCACCGGAAGATCCAGCGTCACCAGCAGAAAGGTGCCCACGCCGTAGTGGTACTCCTCGTTGCCCAGGGTCAGGGATTTCTCGCCCTGCAGCACCAGCGCGAAGACCGGCCATTGCGCGGTATGCGTCTTCGGCGACGGCGCGGAGCGGTAGGAACAGAAGAAGCCGTCGATGGCGGTGTCGTGGTCGCCATCGGGGACGGCCAATCGGGCAACCAGGGCGGCCATTTCCTGGTAACGGTGGGCGAGCGCGGTCATCGGCAAGGGCGCCGTAGCGTGCGGAGGGGGAAGGCAAGCTTGCACGATGCTGCGCCGGCGCGGACCACGGCGCGACGCGGCTTGCAGGATCGTACAAGAATTCCGTTGGATCGCGCTAACGCGCCCGCGGCGCGGGCCAGCATCCTGTGTCGGCCGGTTCCCGCACCGGCGCCGTCCCGGAACGCCCGCCCCCGCCCGCCTGTTCCGGCCGTTCGGCCCTGTCCCTTCCCCCATGCCCCTCGTCGCGCTGCCGCGTCGCCGCCAGCGTGCCATGCGGGCGACGCAGACCGCAGGAGAGACCGATGCATCCCCATACCGAAGCCCTGGAAATCGCCACGTTCCGCCTGCTCGACTGCACCTGGCGCACCTTCCTGCGCGCCAATGCCGAGGTCGATGCCTGGCTGCAGTGCCAGCCCGGCTTCCGCTCGCGGCGCATCGCCCGCCGCCGCGATGGCAGCGTGGTCGACATGGTGCTGTGGGACAGCGTCGCGCACGGCACCGCCTCGGCACGACGGCTGATGCGCGAACTGCAGGGCGCGGCGATCCACGCCCTGATCGATCCGGACACGGTGTCGTGGGACATCGCCGCGGTCCAGCACGTCAGCGGCGAGGAAGGCGACACCGCGGAAGACGCCGCCGAGGCCGACAGCCTCGCGGCGTGACCTGCGCGGCCGGCGCCGCGCGCGGCTGGCTCAGACCCAGCCGCGCCGGCGGAACCAGGCCAGCGGCAGCAGCATGCTCAGCGCGATCACACCCAGCGCCCAGTAGTAGGCGTCGTGCCATTTCAGCTCGGGCATGTGCGCGAAGTTCATGCCCCAGATGCCGACCAGCACCGTCGGCGGGATGCCCACCACCGAGGCCACCGCCATCACCTTCATCACGTTGTTCTGGTCGACGTTGATCATGCCCAGCACGCTGTCGAGCAGGAACTCGATGCGGTCGTTCAACTGCTGCTCGAACTCGCTCAGCGTGACCAGGTCCTTGTGCAGCAGGCCGATGCGCTTGGCCGCGTCCTCGCCGAACCAGTCCGGCGCCGCATCGTCCAGATAGGTGGCCAGGCGCAGCAGGCCGTGGCCGGCGTTGTGCATGCCGCCCAGGCGCCGGCCCATGTCGCCGACGTCGTGCAGCATCCGCTCCAGGTGCCGCGACTTGTGCCGCGCATGCGGCCGGTCGAACGCCACCCGCGTGGTCTCAGTGATCTGCGCCTCCAGCGCCTCCAGGCGATCGGCCAGGCGCCCGACCAATTGATCGAGCAGACGCAGCAGCAGGTCGTCGCTGCTACGACAGGGGCTGTGCTGCAACTGCGCGGCCACCGCGTCCAGCGAGGCCATCGGCTGCTCGCGCTGGGTCACCAGCACCCGCGGCGACACCGCGAAACCGAGCGGCGCGGTCGGCCCGTCCTCGTCCTGGAAGCGCGGCACGTTGAGGAACAGCACCTCGCCTTCCATCCGCACCCGGCTGCTGAACTCGATCTCGCCGATGGCCGCGCGCGTCGGCACCGCGAAACCGACCTTCTCGTCGACCTCGGCCAGCTCCGCCTCGCTCGGCCGGCACAGGTCCACCCAGCACACCGGCGTATCGGAGGTACCGCCGAGGCGATGGATGGTGATCATCGGGACAGGCTCGCGCAGGAAAGGCCGCGAGCATCCGTCAGCGCGCGCGGAGCGTCAACGCCGGCCGCGCGCACCGGTTCAGGCGCTGCGGCGCTTCAACGCGTAGCCCACGCCCAGCAGCAGGAACCACACCGGGCTGGCGAACAGCGCCTGGCGGGTGTCGGCCTGCAGGGTCAGCAGCGCCAGCACGAAGGCGAAGAACGCCAGGCACACGTAGCACATGACCACCCCGCCAGGCATCTTGAACGCGGAGGCCGCATGCAGCTGCGGGCGCTTGCGCCGGTAGGCGATGTAGGCGCACAGGATCAGCGACCAGACGAACATGAACAGCACCGCGGCCAGGGTGGTGACCAGGGTGAAGGCGGTGACCAGGTTCGGGATCAGGTACATCAGCACGGTGCCGCCGAGCAGGCATGCGCAGGAGAACAGCAGCCCGCGCGCCGGCACCGCCGCGCGCGAGAGCCGGGCGAAGCCGCGCGGCGCGTGGCGCTCCTCGGCCAGGCCGTAGAGCATGCGGCTGGTGGAGAAGATGCCGCTGTTGGCCGAGGACGTGGCCGAGGTCAACACCACGAAGTTGATCAGGCTGGCCGCGGCCGGCACGCCGGCCAGCACGAACAGCTCCACGAACGGGCTCTTGCCCGGCACCACCTCGCGCCACGGCGTCACCGCCATGATCGCGACCAGCGCCAGCACGTAGAACACCAGGATGCGCACCGGGATCGAGTTGATCGCCTTGGGCAGGTTGCGGCGCGGGTCGGCGGTCTCGGCGGCGGTGGTGCCGACCAGTTCGATGCCGACGAAGGCGAACACCGCGATCTGGAACCCGGCGAAGAACCCGCCCAGCCCCATCGGGAACATGCCGCCGTCGTTCCACAGGTTGGCCAGCGAGGCCACGTGCCCGGACGGCGACTGGAAGCCCCAGGCGACCAGCCCGGCGCCGGTGAGGATCAGCGCGCAGATCGCCACGATCTTGATCAGCGCGAACCAGAATTCCATTTCGCCGAACAACTTCACCGTCACCAGGTTCAGCCCCAGCAGCAACAGCACGCACAGCATCGCCGGGATCCACGGCGCCAGCGTCGGGAACCAGAACTGCGCGTAGGCGGCGATCGCGATCACGTCGGCGATGGCGGTGATGATCCAGCAGAACCAGTAGGTCCAGCCGCAGAAGAACCCGGCCCAGGGCCCCAGCAGATCGGTGGAGAAGTCGATGAACGACTTGTACTCCAGGTTAGACAGCAGCAGCTCGCCCATCGCGCGCATCACGAAGAACAGCATCACGCCGATGATCAGGTACACGAACAGGATCGACGGCCCAGCCAGGCTGATGGTCTTGCCCGAGCCCATGAACAGGCCGGTGCCGATCGCTCCGCCGATCGCGATCAACTGCAGGTGGCGGTTGGACAGGCTGCGCTGCAGGTGGTCGGGCTGGGCGGACGGATCGGTCATGGGCGCAGGCCATCGCGAGGGATTAGCCTGCAAACATAGAAGATGGCGGCAGCGCGCGCCAGCCAGGCGTGCGCCGGGTGGCGCCCGCGGCGGCGCGGACGACGCCGCAGGCCGCCGGGACGCCGAGCGCCGCCGACTCAGGCCAGCGCGCCGCCCTGGCCGATCGCGACGAAGCTGAAATCGCGATCGGACTGGTTGCCGCCGCCATCGCCTGTCTTCAGCAGCACCTGGCCCGCGTCCAGGCGGATGATCACCGCGTTGTCGCAGGTGCTGCCGTCACCCGGGTAGATCTGGGTGACCGAGACGCCGTCCAGCGCCTGGAACGGCGGCTGGAAGCTCACCAGGTAGTGGCCGGTGCTCACATGCGCCACCGTGTACCCCGCGCCGTTGCGGACCGCACCGTCCGCGCCGACCACGCCTGCCACCACCCGCACACCCGCCGCGCCCGTATGGGCGGCGGCGTCGAGCAACTGCCCCATCGCATTGTTCGTCATGCCGTTCTCCGATCTTGATAAGGAAAGTCCGATGGCGCGGCAACCGCTGCGCTCCCTCGCGGCCACGCGCCGCTGCCCTGCCTCGTCCGTGAGCCGGCAGCATCGCCGCGCTGCGTGGGCGGCCGTGTCGGCGATTTCCTGATCGGCGCCGGTGCGGCGACCGAGATCGGCTCAGGCGGCCGCGCTCACACCAATTTGGTGCGCCGCCACCACCGCGTGACCTTCTCCTCGCGCACCAGGGTGAATAGCCCGGCGCCCAGGATCAGCGCGATACCCACCGCCATCGGCCAGTCCAAGTGATCGTGGAACAGCCAGTAGCCGAAGCCGATCGCCCACAGCATCTGGCTGTACTGGGTCGGCGCCACCGCGCTGATCGGCGCCGACCGCGAGGCGTACATCATGAAGATCGCGGCCAGGCCGGCGAGCAGGCCGTAGCCGGCCAGCAGGATCCATTGCTGCCAGGTCGGCCAGACGAAGGTCGGCAGCATCAGCAGGCCGCCCATCAGCAGCGGGCCGAGCACGCCGGCGCCGTACAGGGTCAGGCGCTTCTCGCCGGGCCCGGCCATGCGCAGGCTGATCACCGAAACCGCCCCGACCAAGCCGCAGACGATCGCCGCGACATGGCCCTGGCCCAGGTGCCGGAAGCCCGGCCGCAGCACCACCAGCACCCCGATGAAGCCGACGATCACCGCAAGCCAGCGCCGCCAGCGCACCTCCTCCTTGAGCAGCAGCACCGACAGCACGGTGACGAAGATCGGCATCAGGAAGATCAGCGCGAACGCCTCGGCCATCGGCAGCAAGGTGAACGCAGTGACCGCGGACAGATTGCCGGCCGCGCCGGTGAACGCGCGCAGCAGCCAGATGCTGGGCCGCTGCGCCACCACCACTTCGCGCCAGCGATCGCCCGGCTTCTTCAGGAACGGCAGCGCGGCGAGCATCAGCAGCGCCCCGAAGAACACCACCTCGTAGGCCGGCAGCGACCCCTCCAGCCCCTTCACGAAGGCGTCGCTTATCGAGTAGGCGGCGTAACAGGCGAAACCGAGCAGCACACCCTTGAGCATCATGAGCCTCTTGCGATCGAACGACGGCCCATACCGGGCACACGGGAACTGGCGCCCATTATGCGGGGGGAACGGAAGCAGCGACCGCGCGAACCGTCCAAGACACAACAAATTCTTAAGCAATGCGTTGCTATAAGCCTCAGCGCAACCAAGGGTGCGCTCGCGGTTGCATCCAGGGAGCGGGAGTTGCCTCCGTGTCAGGACGACGCGAACCCAAGACCGCCTCGTCGGCCTCCCTGCTGCCTTGAACCCGATCGCAACGCGTCCGTTGCATGCAGCCAGAGACCGCCCGATGCCATCACTGTCACGTTGTCTGCCTTTCCTCCTTGCGGCAAGCCTGATCGGCTGCCAACCGTCCGCGCAAACCACGCCGGCCGACCACGCCGCCAACGGCGGCACGGACTCGCCCTCCCCTGCTGCAGCGACCACCAAGGCGCCCGCTTCGCCGGCGGCGTCGCTTTCAGGGGAGGCATCCCTGCAACCCTTGCTCAAGCCGGGAGACCAGATACTCGCCTTCAAACAGCACGACCTGACCGGCAACGGCGGGACCGATGCCGTCGCCATCGTCCGCCACGCCAATGCCGATGCATCAGGCAATACCTGCGAGCTGCTGGTCCTGCAACAGGCGAATGCGGCATGGAACGTGGCCGACCGTAGCCCGCAAGCGGTCGACTGCCTCTACAACGATGTGGCGCGCAACGCGAAGCGCCTGGACGACAACCTGAGCCTGAAGCCGCAGGAAATCGTCTACGTCAACCAGCAGACGCGCAGCAATGTCACCTACACGTTGAAGTACGACCCGGCCAAGAAAGCCTGGTATCTGGCGGAAGCGAGCAGCACGGCACCGGCAGAGAATCCGCAGAGCGGCGCGATGGACGTCTTCCGCGGAACCGCCAGCTATCCGGCGGACTTCGCATGGACCCCGATCTCGCAGATCGATCCAGAAAAACTGCAGGACGCCATGGACAAGCACCGCGCCGTCGTCCAGTAATTGATTCCAAGGAGAGAACCATGCCCCGTTTCAACGAAAGCTCGGCACTGCTGCTCAAGACTGCGGTCGATTCCGGCATCACCTCGCCGACGGAACTGGCCAACCTGATGGGAAACGCCGCCGTCGAAACCGGCCACTTTCGGCGCATGCACGAGAACCTGGGCTATACCTCGGCCGACAGCGTGATCGCCGCGGTCTCCTCGGCCGATGACCGCTTCACCCGCAAGCAGGTGGAGGACGCCGTCGCCAGCCGCGATCCGCAGCGCATTGCCACCGTGATGTACGAAAACCGCGCCGATCTCGGCAATACCGAACCCGGCGACGGCTGGCGGTTTCATGGCCGCGGCTATCTGCAGTACACCGGCCGCGACAACTACGAGCGCTACGGCCAGCGCTTCAATGTCGATCTCGCCAAGAACCCGGACCTGGCGGCCGAACCGCAGACGGCGGCCAATCTCGCGGTGGCGTATTGGCGGGATCGCGTGCCGGAGAACCTGCGCGACAACGCCCGTGCAGCGGGCCGCATCATCAATGGTGGCGACAACGGTGCCAACGAACGCGTGCAGGCCGCGAACCAATGGGCCCAGACCATCACGCCCGAACTGGTCGCCGACATCCAGAGCGGCAAGGTCTCGCTGCAGCAGTTGGCCAGCATGGGTGGGGATGAGCGCAACCAGCAAACCCGGGCACTGCAGGAACAGTTGGCTGAGCTGGGCTACCATGGCGCCGACGGCAAGCCGTTGAAGCCGGATGGCGACTTCGGACGCAATACGCGCCATGCCCTGAAAGAGTTTCAGCGCGCGCATGGCCTGGATGACGATGCCGTGGTCGGACGCGACACACGGACGGCCCTGGCCGAGGCCAAGCGTTCGCCGCTGGTCTCCGAAGCCACACACGCCGACCATCCGTTCTTCAACGCGTTGCGCGAACGCATGCCCCGCGCCACCGACGCGCAAGTCGCGCACACCTTGCAAGCGGCCAAGGCCGAGGGCATCCAGGGCCCGCAGCAACTGCAGGCGGTCACGGTGCAGGACAAGGTTGCGTTCGTCGCCGGCAACACACCAGGATTTCGTACGCGTGTCGATCTGGACCAGGCGCCGACGCTGCAGGAAAGCACCCGCCAGGTGGATGCGCAGAATCAACAGCGCGATCAAGCATTGCAGCAGCCAGCCCCGCAGCAGGAACCTGCGCAGGCACGCGGTGGCATGGCGCATTGAGCGAAGCTGCCGCGTTGCTCGCGCAGCGCGCGGCACGTCGGTCCCGGTGGGATGTGCACCGGAGAGCAAAGCGCTTCTGCCGGAGTAGCGCTTTGGTCCGGCGCCGCAATGCTGCCGATGCGTTTCGCATTTAGCGACGGCAACTGCGGCGCTTGCCCGTCGCAGTCATCCCCTCTCGGCGCCGCGTCGGTTACGATGCGCTCCCGCATCCGAGCCCCATGCCGCGCCCTGCCGCCGGCAGATCCCCCGTGACCCGCTATTCCGGCCCCCTGCTCACCCGTCCGCTCGCCGCCGCGCTGCTCGCCGCGCGCGATGCCGGCGCCGCCACCTGGTCCGGCTCGCTCGACCTGGAGCGCAGCCAAGGCCAGGCGTTGCTTGGCGCTGAAAGCTGGCAGTGGCAGGGACACGACTATCCCTATCCGGGCAAGCTCAAGGACCGCACGCTGTACTACTGGGACGGCGAGGACTTCGCCGCGGTGTCGCGCTTCGGCGGTGCGCTGATCAAGCTGGTGCCGACCGAGTGGGGCGCGCCGACCTTCGAGATCGATGGCATCAAGATGCTGCCCAGCGCGCAGCTGTCGCCGTTCGAGGACGCGCGGCGCAAGGTGGCGCTGGTGGAACCGCGCGGCAAGCAGGTGCTCGATACCTGCGGCGGCCTCGGCTATTTCGCCGCCTGCGCGCTGGAGGCCGGCGTGGCACGCCTGCACTCGTTCGAAAAGAACGCCGACGTGCTGTGGCTGCGCACGCTCAATCCGTGGTCGCCGGATCCGGCCACCAGCGATGGTCGCCTGCAACTGACCCATGGCGATGTCGGCGCTGCCATCGGCGGCATCGCCGACGCGTCGATGGACGCGATCCTGCACGACCCGCCACGCTTCGGCATCGCCGGCGAACTCTACGCGCAAACCTTCTACGACCAACTCGCGCGGGTGCTGCGCCGCGGCGGCCGGCTGTTCCACTACACCGGCAGCCCGAACAAACTCACCAGCGGGCGCGACGTGCCGCGCGAGGTGGCCAGGCGCCTGGAGAAGGCCGGCTTCGCCGCGCAACTGGCCCTGGACGGCGTCCTGGGCACGCGCCGCTGAGGCGATCGCCTCCGCCGCATCAGATCGACGCGAGAATGTGCTCGCGCAACCAGCGGTGCGCCGGATCGCGGTGCACGCGCTCGTGCCAGAGCATGGCCATCTCGTAGCCGGGTAGTTCCAGCGGTGGCGCGCACACCCGCAGGCCGGGCTGATCGCGCACCAGGCGCTCGGGCAGCATCGCCACCAGGTCGCTGCGCTGGAGCGCGGAGACCACGAACTGGAAGTGCGGCACCGACAGCACCACCCGGCGCTGCAGGCCATGCGCGCGCAGCGCGGCATCGGTGACGCCGCTGAAACCGCCACCATCGGGCGAGACGATGACGTGTTCGAGCGCGCAGAACTGCGCCAGACTCGGCCGTCGTCGCAACCGCGGATGGCCGGCCCGACCGACCAGCACGTAGTGTTCGGCGAACAGCGTGCGCCGGCGCAGGCCGGGCGGTGCGTCGGCGACGGTGTGCAGGGCCAGGTCGATCTGGCCCTGTTCGGCCTGCTGCGCGATCGACGGCGGCGACAGCTGCAGCACCGCCAACGCTGTACCCGGCGCCACCCGGCGCAAAGCGGCGATCGCCGGCAGCAGCACGGTGGAGGCGCCGTAGTCGCTGGCCGCCACCCGCCACAGCGTCTGCGCGCGCGACGGATCGAACGGCGCGTCCGGCGCCACCGCCTGCTGCAGTGCCTGCAAGGCCTCGCGCAACGGGACGCGCAGCGCGTCGGCGCGTGCGGTGGGGCGCATGCCGCGCGGCCCCGGCAGCAGCAACGGATCGCCCAGCGCTTCGCGCAACTTGGCCAGGTGCACGCTGACCGAGGGCTGCGACAGATGCAGGCGCGCCGCGGCGCGGGTCACGTTGTGCGTGTCGAGCAACGTGTCCAGGGTCAGCAGCAGATTGAGGTCCAGGCGCCGCAAATCAACCATGGCAATAGCGACTATCAAGGCAATTCATTTCCACTATAGCGAAGCGCGGCCTAGCGTGGAGACCTTCCCTCATCGAGAACCCGCATGAACGTGCTGCTGGTCTATGCCCATCCCGAACCCGCCTCGCTCAATGGCGCCCTCAAGCAGGTCGCGGTACACCGCCTGCAGGCCGCCGGCCATCGCGTACAGGTGTCGGACCTGTATGCGATGGACTGGAAAACCACCGTCGACGCGCAGGACAGCCTGGACGGCGCCGCGGACGCGCGCTTCGATCCTTCGCGCGACTCGCAGCGCGCCTTCGCCAGCGGCCGTCAGTGCGCGGACATCGCCGCCGAGCAGGACAAGCTGCGCTGGGCCGATGCGCTGCTGCTGCAGTTCCCGCTGTGGTGGTTCTCGATGCCGGCCATCCTCAAGGGCTGGGTGGACCGGGTGTATGCCTGCGGCTTCGCCTACGGCGTCGGCGAACACTCCGACACGCACTGGGGCGACCGCTACGGCGAAGGCACGCTGGCCGGCAAGCGCGCGATGCTGATCGTCACCGCCGGCGGCTGGGAATCGCACTACGCACCGCGCGGCATCAACGGGCCGATCGACGACCTGCTGTTCCCCATCCAGCACGGCATCCTGCATTACCCCGGGTTCGACGTGCTGCCGCCGTTCGTGGTGTACCGCAGCGGACGCATGGATGCGGCGCGTTTCGCGCAGACCAGCGCGGCGCTGGGCGAACGGCTGGACACACTGTTCAGCACCACGCCGATCGCGTTCCGCAAGCAGAACGCAGGCGACTACGCGATCCCGGCACTGACGCTGCGGGAGGGGTTCGCACCCGGCCGCAGCGGCTTCGGCATCCATGTGCTCGACGCGGACACGCAAGCGGCGGCGACCTCCGACCGCACAGCGTCGAAGCCGACGACGTAGGCGCGATGCCGACATCGCACCTGTAGGATGCAGGCGACCACCACTCCGTTGGAGCCGCCGCGCCGATGCCCACCGCCGTCTTCGTCCGCCTGCTCGCCGTGTGCAGCGCCGCCTTGCTCGGCGCCTGCGCCACGCAGGCGCCACGCCTGCCCGAGCGCACGCCCAGCGAGGTCAAGGCCGACATCGCCCGGCGTATCCCGGCCACGGTACCCGATCGCCGCGGCTGGGCCGACGACGTCTACGTGGCCCTGGCCTCGCAGAGTCTGGGCACCAATGCCGAGAACATCTGTGCGGTCCTGGCGGTGATCGAACAGGAATCGACCTACCAGACCAATCCGCCGGTGCCGGGGCTGGGCAAGATCGCCCGAGCGGAACTGCAGCGGCGCGCGGCGGCGGTGCATGTGCCGGCGTTCGCGCTGGATGCGGCGCTCAAACTGCGTGGGCCGGATGGGCGCAGCTATGCCGAACGTCTGGCGGCCGCGCGCACCGAGCAGGACCTCAGCAGCATCTTCGAGGACATCGCCGGCAGCGTGCCGCTGGGCCAGCGCCTGTTCGGCGATCTCAACCCGGTGCACACCGCCGGGCCGATGCAGGTGAGCATCGCCTTCGCGCAGGCGCATACCGACGGCTATCCGTATCCGCTGAGCGACGGCGTGCGCCACGCGGTGTTCAGCCGCCGCGGTGGCATCTGGTTCGGCACCCGCCACCTGCTCGGCTACCCGAACGAAGCGGCGATGCTGTACCGCTTCGCCGACTTCAATGCGGGCTGGTACGCCAGCCGCAATGCCGCATTCCAGGCCGCGCTGGCGCGCGCCAGCGGCATCTCGCTCGCCCTCGATGGCGATCTGCTGACGCCCGGCGCCGAGCTCGACGCCCCCGGCGCCACCGAGCGCGCCGCACGCAGCCTGGGCACGCAACTGGGCATGGACGCGCGCACGATCCGCCGCGAACTGCAGCGCGGCAGCGAGGCGGATTTCGCCGACGGCGCGCTGTATCGCCAGGTGTTCGCCCTGGCAGACCGCGATGCCGGCAAGCCGCTGCCACGCGCGGTACTGCCGGGCATCGCCCTGGAAAGCCCGAAGATCACCCGCAAGCTCACCACCGCCTGGTTCGCGCAGCGCGTGGCCGAGCGTTGGCAGCGTTGCCTGGCAAGGTGATCGCCGCGACACGCCGATGGCAGCGCACTACTTCGGTTTGCGTAACGCCATCAGCGCCCAGCCCATTGCGATGGCCAGCGCCAGCAACACGAGGCAGACCACGCTGTCCCACGCGATCGAGAACCAGTAGTGGCCTGGATCGGTCGCCAGCTGATAGATCCGTTTCGGCCCGGCTCTCGGTACGCCGATGTACACGCCGCTCTGCAGCGCTTTAGCCAGCAGGTACAGCTTCATCGCGGCGACCGCCACCATGACCGCCGCCATCAACATCAACACCGGCCGTTCCAGACGCGCGACCAGCCGTTGCAGGCGCGTGGGTGTCGGCATTGGCGGGGGCGGTCGTCGTTTGCGTTTTCCCATGGCATCCTCGCCTGCACTGGGGACAGCATTCTAGAGCGCTGCCGGAGAATGCAGTCACAACGCACCACCGATGCAGCGCACCACACGGGCAAGATGTCTCGCCTGCGCCGCAGCGCCTGCACTATTCCACGGCACGCTGCCCTGGCGCGCCGAGCAGGCCGATCCGGCGGAACCACAGTTCCAGCGGCACCGTGACCAGCGGCGGCAGCGCCGCCAGCAGGCTCAACGCCCACGCCCACCAGGGCCAACGCAACCGCAGCGCCGCGAGCAAACTGGCGACCACGTACAGCAGGAACGCCACGCCATGCAGACGGCCGAACAGCCACACGCCCAGCTCGGTGGTCTGGGTGCCGTACTTGAGCAGCATGCCGAGCAACAGGCCGGCCCAGGTCAGGCCTTCGAACACGGCGGCAGCGGCGAACAGCCGGCCCACCGGCGACAACGGACGGGAAGAAGACAAAGACACACGCAACTCCAGTGACGGGGACGAGGCCGCGACGCGATGGCGGCGGCGACGCCCGCTGGCAGGTGCATTGTAGAGCGTGTGTTCGCGCTTGGCCCGCACCAGCGCAAGCGCCAGTCAGGCGCACAGCCCGCACCGATCCGTCATTGCGCGGCCGGCAATGCGCGGCAGCGCACCGCCGCAGTCGTCAGCGACGCTGTTCCAGCACCGCCACGTCGTCGGGCGCCAGCTGCACTGTGTCGCCGCTCGGCGTCGGCCCCAGCAGCGCGCGCATCGACGCCGGCAGCCGCACGGTGTGCGCGGTGGCGCCATGGTTGATCAACACCACGATGCGCCGCGCGCCATCGCTGCGCACGCCCACTTCCACATCTTCCGGCACGTCGGCCAGCGGCGCCTGCACCCCGGCGTCGCGCAACCAGTCACCGGTGAGGCGATCCAGCGTGGCGTCGTCGAACCAGCCACCGACATAGCTGATTCGGCCCTTGCCGACGCGCCGGGTCAGCAGCGCCGGTGCGCCATCCAGCCAGCCGTTGGTCGCGCCGTAGCGCAGCGGCACGGTGGTGTCGGCGGCAGTAGCCTGCAACTGTTCGGCCCAGATTTTGGCGCTGCCGTCGGCGCCCGCACCGACCAGCGGGATCGGCTTGTCCAGCGCATAGAACTGCTCCACGCGCCCACCGAGCAACGCCGCCAGCGGACCGGGCTGGCGCTGCGGATGCAGGCCGTTGTCGATGTTCTTCATGCCGCTGCGCGGCCCCAGCACCAGATGCCCGCCGTGTTCGACATAGGCCTTCAGCCGCTGCGCCTGCGCCTCGGTCAGCACGTTCAGCGCCGGCGTCACCACCAGCTTGTAGCGCTCCAACGGCGCCATCGCCGAGATCACGTCGACCACCTGCGCCTGCTGCCGCAGCGGCCGGTAGAAGCTCTTCATCTGCACGACCGGATCGAAGTCGGCCGCGTGCTTCTGGAAGCCGATCGCCCAGCGGCTGTCGAAGTCGTTGATCAGCGCCACCTGCGCCTGCGGCGTGGTGCCGGCCAGCGCCGGACCGGCCTTGGCGAACTCCGCACCGACCTGCTGGATCTCCGCATACACCGGCACCGGCGTGCCATCGGCACCGACCAGGGTGCCATGGTATTCCTCCTGCCCGTTGGGCGCGGCGCGCCACTGCCAGTACGAGACTGCATCGGCGCCATGCGCCACCGCCTGCCACGCCATCGCGCGTACCTGGCCCTTGCGCAGCGCCACGTTGGTCGCGCGCCAGTTGACGAAGCCCGGCTGGGTTTCCATCACCCAGTAGTTGCGCTGCTTGTAGCCGCGGGTCAGATCGTGGCGTGCCGCATTGTCCACCCAGTCGTAGCGCTCGCCGGCGACGTAGTCGTCCCAGGCGGCGATGTCGAGCACGTCGTGCACGGTGTAGGCGTCGAAACCGGCGAACCAGCCCATGGTGTTGGTGGTGATGAACTGGCGCGGATCGGCATGCGGGCGAATCGCGTCGATCTGGTTGCGCGAATAGTCGGCCCAGGTGTCGCTGACGAAGCGCTTCCACTCCAGCAACAGCGCCGGATTTTCCTCGTCCTCGCGCACCGGGATCTGCGCGAAGTCGTTGTAGGTCTGGCTCCAGTAGGCGGTGGCCCAGCGCTGGTTGAGCGCCTCGATGCTGCCGTACTTGCGCTGCAGCCAGGCGTGGAACTGCGCCTTGGCCTCGGGATCGAACGAGGACTGCGCGTACTCGTTGTCCAGTTGCCAGCCGACCACGTGCGGGTTGTGCCCGTAGCGCTGCGCCATCTGCTCGGCGATGGCATGCGCGAAGCGCCGGTAGCGGGTGCTGGCGAAGGAGAATTGCTGACGGTTGCCGTGTTCGTCGCGCACGCCGTCCTGGCTGACCCGCAAGGTATCCGGGTAGGCCTGGGTCAACCACGCCGGCGGCGCCGCGGTCGGCGTGCCCAGCACCACCACCATGCCGTGCCGCGCGGCCGCGGCGATGGCGCGGTCCATCCAGTCGAAGTCGTACTGCCCCTCGCGCGGCTCCATCCGGCTCCAGGCGAACTCGCCGATCCGCACCACGCGCACGTGCGCCGCCTGCATCAGCGCCAGGTCGTGCTCCCACTGTGCCTCCGGCCATTGCTCCGGATACCAGGCCACGCCCAGCAACAGCGGCGCAACGTCGCGATAACGGGTGGCCTGCGCCTGCGCCAGCATCGGCAGGCAGAGCAGGATCGACAGCATCGCAGCGAACAGGACAACGCCGCAGCGTTGCGGAACACGGAACAGTGGCATGCGCAAGACCTTCGCAAGAGGAAACGCCGGCACGCCCCCTGCGCTGTGCCAGCGCCTGCATTGTGCGCAGTTTTGCCATGCGCGCACTTGTGCATCTTGCGGCGTTTGCGCGCGCAACTGCGCACAATCCGCGCGCCGTACCTCACCGCGTAACGCATGATGCGCCAACGCTGCATCGCGCCATCCAGCGCGACCCGTGCACCGATGTGGACTGAGGACACCGTTGTGCTCGCGTTGCGCCACCGGTCTCACTTGAACGCTTTGGACGACCGCGACATTGAAATGGTCATCTGCGCTGGCTAGCGTCACGCCTCCCCCAACCGCTGGACACGCCATGAAGACCCCTCGCTTGCTCGGCACCTTGCTCGCCGCGGCCGCCACGCTGCTCTCGGCCGGCACCGCCCTGGCGCAGACCGTCACCGTGACCCCGAGCGAGGTCCACCAGACCATCCAGGGCTTCGGCGGCATGAACGGCGCCGGCTGGATCGCCGACCTCACCCCGGCCCAGGTCGACCTGGCCTTCGGCAGCGACACGGGGCAGATCGGCCTGTCGATCATGCGCATGCGCATCGATCCATCCAGCTCCGGCTGGAGCCAGCAGGTGCCGTCGGCGGTGCGGGCCCGCGCGCACGGCCCGGTGCTGCTGGCCACGCCGTGGTCGGCGCCGGCCTACATGAAGTCCAACAACAACCTCAACAACGGCGGCAAGCTGCTGCCGCAGTACTACGACGCGTACGCCAAGCACCTGCTGGATTTCACCGCCTACATGGACAGCAAGGGCGCGCCGATCTACGCCCTGTCGCTGCAGAACGAGCCGGACTGGCATCCGGACTACGAGTCGGGCGACTGGAACGGCACCGACTTCCTCAACTTCATCGGCGCGCAGGGTGCGAAGTTCGGCAAGTTCAAGCTGCTCGCCGCCGAGTCGCTGGGCTTCAACACCGCGCTGACTGACCCGGTGCTCAACAGCAGCGCCGCCCAGTACCTGTCCATCGTCGGCGGGCACCTGTATGGCGTGCAACCCAAGGACTACCCGCTGGCGCGCAGCAAGGGCAAGCAGCTGTGGATGACCGAGCACTACACCGACAACACCGACGGCAACGCCTGGCCGTCCGCGCTCGGCGTGGGCAGCGAACTGCACAACAGCATGCTGGCCAACTACAGCGGCTACCTCTGGTGGTACATCCGCCGCAGCTATGGGCTGATCGCCGAGAACGGCACGGTGAGCAAGCGCGGTTATGTGATGTCGCAATACGCGCGCTTCGTGCGTCCGGGCTCGGTGCGCATCGGCGCCACCGCCGCGCCGTATAGCGATGTCGCGGTCAGCGCCTACAAGACCCCGAACGGCAAGCTGGTCCTGGTGGCGGTCAACACCGGCACCCAGCATCGGCAGATCACCGTGCACGTGCCCGCCGGCAGCGCCACCGCGTTCACCAAGTACAGCACCTCGTCCAGCCTCAACGTCGGCTACGGCGGCAAGTACAGCGTCGCTTCGGGCCAGACCGTGGTCTATGTCGACCCGCAGAGCGTGGCGACGCTGGTCGGCGAGTGATCGTCGCGATGGTTTGAATTTGTTGGATCGACCCGCGGCAGCCCGGCGCTGCCGCGGGCGTTTTCGGAAGTACTGTCCGCGTCGTCGCGGTGCCACGCCGTGAGCGTCGGCACCGAGACACGCGCCAGCGATCAGCCCAGCTTGGCCAGGAACCCCAGCAGCGCCTGATTGAACTCCTCGGCATGACTGGTGTTGCAGCCATGCGGCGCATCCCTCAGCAACACCACGTCGCTGCCGGCGATGGCGCGATGGGTGCGCTGGCCCGAGCCTTCGTACGGCACCGTGGCGTCGGCATCGCCGTGCAGCACCAGGGTCGGCACGTCGACCTTCTTGAGGTCCTCGCGGAAATCGGTGGTGCCGAACGCCTCCATGCAGCCCAGCGCCGCGGTCTGATCGCTCTGCAGGCACAGCGCGATCGCCTCCTGGCGCTGCGCCTCGCTGACCTTCAGCGTGCCGTGGGCGCTGAAGAAGCCGCGGGTGAAGTCATCGAAGAAGGTCTCGCGCGAGGCCTTCAGCCCCTGCTCCATCTCCTGCGCCTGCTCCTTGCTCAGCGGCCCTTCCGGGTTGTCGTCGGTCTTGAGCATGTACGGCGGCACCGCGGAGGCGAACACTACCGCTGCCAGCTTCTCGGTGCCATGCCGCGCCACGTAGCGCGCCACCTCGCCACCGCCCATCGAGAAGCCGACCAGCACCGCCTCGCGCAGTTGCTTGTCTTCGATGATGCCGGCCAGGTCGTCGGCCAGGGTGTCGTACTCGTAGCCGTCGGCCGGCTTCTCGGAACGGCCGAAGCCGCGACGGTCGTAGGCGATGACCCGGTAGCCGGCCTGCTGCAGCGGCCCGACCTGGTCCTTCCACGCCTCGGCCGACAGCGGCCAGCCATGGATCAGGATCACCGGACGACCGGCACCGCCGGTATCTTCGACATGCAGACGGACACGTGTGCTGGTGGCAGCCATGGACAGGACCTCGTGGTGGGGAGTCGCGGCAGCTTCCACTGCCGCATGTCCGGCCCGCGTGAGTGCCGTGTGTCCGAGCGTTTAACGCGGCGCGAGGGCGCTCAACCGATCCGCGGCAGGGCGCGGGTCAACTGCGCCAGCGCATCCCGCGCGATGCTGTGAAATGCCGCAGACATGTGCGCGTCATCGATGACGCGCTCCCAGAACGTCACCGCCATGCCGGCCGCTGCGCGCCAGTCGTCGCGCTGGTCCGGTGTCGGCAACGGCACCACATAGGCGCGCTCTACCACCTCGCCGCTGGCCGCGGGTCGGAACGCCATCGGCAACATGTCGTAGATCGGTGCCAAGGCAAGCGGCAAGACATCGCCCAGCATCAGGCCCGCGTTGCCCAGATGCATGTCGTTGTTGCCGATCAGTGCGCCGAACCAGCCGCACACACGCAGGCGCTGCGCATCTGCGTCGCTCAGCCAGCCTTCGCGCTGCAGTTGCGGTGCGAACGACCACCAGTCGATGCGCCCATGGCCGAAGTAGGCCGCATCCACCGCGGCCAGCGAGACGAAGCCGCGCCGTCCCAGCACAGGCGTGCGGTCGAAACGCGTGGACTGCAGGAACACGCGACCGTCGCTCTCGAGGAGTTCGCTCTCGGCGGCGGCGATACCGTGCGCACGCAGGACGTCGCTGGCCAGGTGCTCACACCGCAGCAGGTCGCTCCAACGCTGCGCGGCCGGCGTGCCGGCACGCTCGCTGAACTTGACGATGACCGCCGTGTAGCCGCCTTCCGTGTGCAGGATTGCGGTGAACTTCGGTTGTTCGCCTCCTGCCGACGAGCCCACCGCCTCGCCACGCAAGACGGCATCGGCGCGCTGCGGATAATGCTGGGATCGCTGCGCCTTCTCCAGCGCATCAGCCGGCTGCAGGGCGGCCTGTTGCGCACGCTGCAAGGCGAACTCGCCCAGGACCAGGTCGCCGGGCTGATCTTCGCCATGCCGCAGCAACGACAGGACGACATCGTCAGGCTGCCAGCGCTGCAGATCCTGCGGCGCGCCGATGTCTTCGGCGACGCGCCGTGCGAAGGCACGGCCGAGAAAGCCTTGCGGGCGCTGATCGTCCAGGAACCACGGCAGCCCTGGAAACACGCCACCGGCGAATTCACCATGCACCAGAACCGGTCGCGCGTTCTGCGGAACGAACAGAAATCCATCGCCGTGCATGGCATGGAGATCGCCAAGCGTCTCGGCGCGCCCGTCAGGACGCAGACGGAACAGGGGCCAGCGGCGGCCTGCCCGGCCCAACGTGCGGCTGAGCGCGTAGCGCGTGGCGCGCGCCTTGCCGATCCGCAGCACCTGATCGCCGGCAGCGCTGAGCAGACGCGAGACCGTCGGCTGGCTAATGCCGAACGCCGCTGCGATACCAGGCGCCGTCGCTGCCCCCTCATGGCGCAGAAAAGCAATCAGATCGCGTAGCCGGGCCTCGCTCATTCCCGGATTGAATAGATTTATGAATAGATAGTCAAGATAACTAGACTTGTAAGAAGCTGGATTCTTTGGCTATTACCTCGAAATCGGTCTACTGGTGACTGCTTTTTTGAATAGATACTTGAAGCGACGGATGGCCAGCCTGCCGAACCTAAGGCGAGCGCCCTGCAGGCGCTCGCCTGACTGCCCGATCCGGCAGAAGTGCAAGCGACGAGGCTACGTCCAGTTGTCGTTGCCGAAGTCGCCGTCGTCCTGGAAGTCCTGGCCCATGTCCTGCTGCGGCGTGTCGTCGTAGTAGTTGTTGGTGATGTTCTCGACTACCGTCTCCTGCGGCGCACCGCCGCCGAACAGGCCGCCGCCGTGGTGGCTGCCCAGCAGGCTTTCCACGCCCTCGAACAGGAACATGCCGCCGGCCACGCCGGCCGCCGTGGTGGCCGCCGTGCTGAGGAAGCTGGGGCCACGCGCGGCGGCCGGTGCCGGCGTCGGCTCCGCGGCCGCAGCGCCACCACCGAACCAGCGCTCGCGCCAGCCGGGCGCACCAGCCCCGGCGACGCCTGTGGCGGCGGGCGCAGGCGGCAACTGCGGCGCCGCCGCATTGAAGCCCTGGCCCAGGAAGCTGGCCGGCGGCGGCGGGGGCGTGGCCGCCTGCTGCAACTGCGCGATCTGCGCCTTGGCCGCCTCCAGTGCGTGCTCCAGCAGCAAGGTGCGCTGCACCAGCAGATACGCGGCATCGGGTTGATCGGCCAGGCGCGCGTGGATCAGCGCGTCGGCCTGCGGATCTTTGGCCACCCCGCCGGCGCTGCGCAGGCGCGCCAGGAAGTCTTCGAGAAGCTGCTGTTCTTGCGGAGTCATACCCGTACCTGGATGCGATGACCGGCCCAGTGCCGGCACGGCACGGTATGGGCATGGCCAGGCGCAGGCCAAGGGTGCGTCCGAGCTCCGGTGTATCGGCATTCATCAATCACGCGCGCCGGGAAAAACAGCCCGGCGGCCGCACTGGCGAACTCCGACATTCTTCCGACAACGCGCGCCAGGTACGCCACCACTCCAAGCGCAGACGCCCTGATTATTCCGCGTCGATGTCCGAACTGGAGGAGGACGTCGCATGCGGCAGCCGCGCCGCCCACATGTTGTCGACCAGGTTCGGATACGGGCGGCCATTCTCTTCGGCGCGCTGCTTCGCCGCTTCCTTCTGCGACGGCGACAGCGGCTGGCTGCGTTGACCGCGTGGATTCGGCTTCTTCCACGGAGGCGTCTTGGACGAGGGCATGGGCGTCAGGGTGAGCGGAGAGGAGCCATCGTGATCCGGCCATGCGTGCGTGCAGGGTGAAGGTGCCAGCGGTCGGCTGTGCCGACACTTAGCCGTTCAACATCTTGCCGGCGGAGGTGCGGTACTCCCCCCTTCGTCATTACATCAAACTCGCCAGACACCGGCTTGCTTGGCGATCCTCGCACTCCACGACGCGTAAGATTGCACCGCGCCAACTCGAGCCCACACTGCATCACCTCCACCATTGCCAGCCAACTGAGCGGAAGCCAATGTCGGCGTCGCCGAGCGATGGTTGGAATTATTTACCCACCGGAATGCGTATGAGCAAGCAACACACAGACATCAGCAAGTTCCTCAGCTTTGTGCTTCGCCACGAGCCACAGGCCGCTGGCATTACCCTCGACAGCGAAGGCTGGGCGGAGGTCGATGCGTTGATCGCAGGTGCTGTGCAAAGCGGCAGGACGCTCGACGCAGACCTCATTCGTGCCGTGGTGGACAACAGCGACAAAAAACGTTTTGCACTGTCGGAAGATGGCAGGCGCATCCGTGCCGTACAGGGCCATTCGACCGAGAGCGTCGCCATCCAGTACGGCGCCAAAGTGCCGCCGGAGTTCCTCTACCACGGCACCGCCACACGGTTTCTGGACGCGATCCTGGCCGAGGGCTTGCGTGCGGGCCAACGGCATCATGTGCATCTGTCGCAAGACATCGCGACCGCGACCACGGTCGGGCAACGTCATGGCAAGCCGGCTGTCCTGAAAGTCGAAGCCCTGCGAATGCACCAGCAGGGCTCTACCTTCTTTCAGGCGGACAATGGCGTCTGGCTCACCCAGGCAGTTCCGAGCAGCTTTTTCTCGGAAATCTAGTTCCTATGGCTATCTCGCTTGGGCACCCATACCGCGTGTGCGACTGGGCAGCGACATCCAGGGACTCATAATCCTTTGCTCCGATTTGGCGGGCGTTACGAGACGATCCCTGCATTACTCCGAATCCACCCCCGCTAGCGCGAACACCCAGCGCGGCACCACCGGTTCGCCGGCATAGAAGTCCTTCGGCTTGTCCTCGGCCATCGCCCAGCGGTGCAGCCAGCTGATCCCGCCAGGGCCGGTGTACCCCTCGGCGTGGGTGTAGGCGGGATCGCGCAATGCCTCCTCCAGGCCGATGAAGGCATAGCCGCGGCGGCGCGTGGCCGCGACCAGCTCGGGGAAAGCGGCGGCGTTGAGCGCGTTCGCGTGCATCAGCCAGACCTGTGGGATGCGGCGGCCGAACAGGGCCTGCGATTCGCACTCGAAGAAATCCAGCTTGTTGAGCATGTATGGCACGTAGCCCTTGCGCAGGCGCAGCAGCATGGCGTCGCGCGCCGGGCCTGCCGGCTCGTCCAGCACATGCGCGTAGGCGAACGCCCAGACCCACTCGCCGCTGTCCACGGTGACCGGCGCGATGCGGTAGCCATGCGCTGCCAGGAACGCGTTGACCGCCTCGCGGTCGGCAACGCTGCGGCCGGTCGCGAGGTACGGATGACGGAACCACTGCAGCGGCTGGCCGCGCTCGGCGAGCAACGGCCGCAACGTGCGCTCGCCACGCACGATCGCGTCTTCGTACGCCGGCACGCCGACCTGATGCAGGTTCACGTGGCCGTAAGTGTGGTTGCCCAGCGCATAGCCGGCATCCAGCCAGTCGCGCAGCATCGCCACGCGTTGCGGCTGCACCTGTCCGTCCTGCTCCAGCTTGTCTTCGTTGACGAAGCCAACGACGGGTACCTGCGCCTGCCGCAGCGAGGCCATCAACTGCGCATGCAGCGCCGGCAACTGGGCAGGCGGCGTCTGCTCGATGCGCTGCCACGGCAGGTCGTCGATGGTCACCGCAATGCGGCGGGTGTCGTCCTGGGCCTGGGCGAATGCGGCGAAGCACAGCAGGGCTGGCAGCAGCAGGCAGCGAAGCAGTTTCATTGAACGTCCCTGAGAGTTGGGACGCCAGTCTATACGGATGGTCGCCACCGCCGACATGGCACCATGTGCAAGATCCGCACCCGCGCGGCGACATAACATCAGGAAACGACGGAATGAGGAAAGCGCTTTGGCTTGTCTGGACGTGCCTGCTGCTCGCCGGGTGCACGAACACGGCGCAGGCGCCCGCGGCAGCGTCTGCAACGAAGGAGGCCACCACGCAACCGGTGCCACCTCCCGCACGCACGGTAGCGACGCAGTTCGGTGGTCAGCGCGGCAGCGGTGCGCCGTACGAACTGGCTGGAAGCCAGGTGTGGGATGTCCCCGATCCCGTGTCCGGCCGCACTTACCAGGTGTTCGTGGCGTTGCCTGCCGGCTATGCCGACCATCCCGAGCGGCGCTACCCGGTGCTGTACGCCACCGATGCCGACTACGCGTTTCCCGTGACGCGGCAGATTGCGCGGCGCCTGAACGGCGAAGGTCCGGCTATCGAGGACTTCATCCTGGTCGGCTTGTCGTATGCACTCGGCGATGAGCCGATGCCGAGCCGGCGCCGCGACTACACGCCCACCACCGAGGCCGGCGATGTTGCGGCCGCCGGTGCCACTCACGGGGGTTCCAGCACCTACATTGCGTACTTGCGCGACCAAGTGCTCCCTTTCGTTGCGCTGCACTATCGCACCGATGAAGCGCGGCGCCTGTTCCTTGGCCATTCCTACGGCGGCCTGCTCGGTACGCAGATCCTGCTGAGCTGCCCGGAGCTGTTCTCCGGCTACATCCTGGGCAGTCCGTCGTACTGGTTCGGCGAGCATGCCATGCGCGCGGAGGAGGCCCGCTTCGCTTCCAGTCACCGCGATCTGCCGGCACAGGTCTACATGTATGTCGGCGAGTACGAACAGCGTCGCTACGGCAAGCGTTACGATATGGTGACCGATGCGCAGCAGATGGTGCAGAGCTTGCGCGGACGGCACTATCGGTCGCTGCGCCTGCAGATGGACGTGCTGGACGACGAGGATCACCTGAGCGTTGCGCCGCGCGGGCTTACCCATGGCTTGAAGTTTCTGCTGGGTGTTCCGCGGCAGTGAGGCGCGGCGCGCACGCCGCCGGTCGGGCGGATGCTGCATCTCCACGGATGGCGTTGTCGCGGCTGAAACCGCTCCTACAGGTGCCGGCCGGCCGCCGTTAAAGGTCTTCTAAAGCAACGCCATTTACCGGCACGTGTTCGCAGAGGTTTACATAAGGCACCGCACAAAAGCCGGTCAGTACTTCAGCGCATCCGCCGTCGGCGCCAGTGGCGCGAACCGCGCGCCGCTGAAATCGTGCAGCAACCGGAATACCTGGGCACCCCGCTGCGCCACTTCGCGAAAGTCGCTCTTGCGCAGACGATAGAGCCTGCCCTCGCGCGCGAACACCAGGTCGCCGCCATCCCAGTCGGCCCAGTCGCTGCCCGGCAGATCGACCAGCAAGGTGCCGTCGCGGTCCAGCACCCGGTGATCCAGGCCATACCACGCATGATTGTCCTGGCCGACCGCATACAGCAGCGACTGCAGGCGGCAGCCATTGGCGCCGAGCTTCTCGCGCACGCGCGGGCGGCTGAAGCGGAACAATGCGCCGCTGCGCAGCCCGCCACGTTCGCCCTCGCCGTCATCGCGCAACTGCCAGCCATCGCGCTCGCGCAACACGCCGTCGATCAGCTCGTCCTCGCCGCCGCCCGAATGCGAGCCGAACGGCCGCACCTGCAGATGGTGCGGCAACTGGAATCCGGTCGGCATCGGAAAAGGATCCCGCCCCTCGCGTGGCCGGTGGTTCAACAACAAGGTCCGCTCGTCCTCGAACATCCCGCCGCCGCCCCAGCAGTCGCCCTTCGGCCACAGCGCCAGTGCGGTGAAGAACGGCGGCCGCGACAGCGCGGTCCAGGTGCCGAAGTCGCCGCGCTGCTTGGAGGCGAAGTACACCAGCAGCCGCCCCGACGGCGACAGATCGCAGCGCCGCTCGTAGATGCGGCCCTTGAACCACTGGCCGTGCACGAACGTGTCGTCGCGCAGATCCCAGTGGATCAGCTGCACCTGCTTGCTCGGCCCGCGGCGGAAGATCACCCCGATGCGCGCCTCGCGCGCCAGCAAGGCGAACAGGCGGGTTGACGGCGGGCACTGCAACGCTGGGGATTGTGCGGGCTCCATCTGCGGATCTCCTCGCAGGACACGGCTGTCACAGTGGCAGACCCGCGGCACCGCGACAACCACCGCCGGCGCGCCGCATTCGCGACGCGCATGCCATCACCGATGTCCGCAAACGGCGGGCCACCCGGGCCCGCCTCTACCGCGTCGCGCTACTTGGCGATCACCGACGTCCCCGACGGCACCATGTAGCAGGCCTGCGCCTTGGCACAGGCCTCGGCGTTGATCTCGGCGATCTGGCTGGCCAGGTACTGCTCCGGGGTCAGGCCCATGCGGTTGCGGTAGGCGTTGTCCGCATCGGCCTTCGCCACCTGCTCCTGCTCGCGCTGGCGCTCGGCGGTGGTGGCTTCCACCAGGGTCTTGACCCGCTGCTGCTGCGCCGCGGTCAGGTTCATCTGCTGCAGCACGTCGGGATTGGGACGGGCGCGGCCGAGGGTGATGTTCTGGATCTGGATCGGCAGGCCCTGCTCCTTGACCAGGGCGCGCACGTTCTCGGTCACCGCCTCGTCGATCTTCCGTGCACTGTCCGGGTCGCTCATCATCCGCGTCATGTCGTAGCGCTTGACCTGGTCGCGCACGATCGCCGCGTACTGGCTGGCGACGTTGTTCTTGAACCAATCCTGGCCGAAGCCGGACAGCAGCCGCGCCGGCGCGGTGATGCGGTATTGGATCTGCGTGGAGAAGTCCAACAGGATGTTGTCGCTGGACGAAAAGTCGTCAAACGCCACCTGCACCGTCTGCGGCGTGGTGTCCACGTACACCGCCGACGTTGTCATCCACGTGTAGGTCCGGCCGGGATCGCGCACATCGTCCAGACGGATGCCGCCCTTGCCGAACAGCAGCGGCTTGTCCACCAACACCGCCTGCTGCCCCGGATCGGGCGAGACCACAGTACAGCCGCACAGCAAGGCCGCCACGGCGGCGGCCAGCATGGAATGTTTCATCGATGTCCCCCTGAAGGACGGCGCCGCGCGCCGTCGTGTGCGGGCGATGCTAGCGTATCTAGGGGGTGCAAGGCATCTGCTGGTCTGCTGGCGCCAGCCAGGCGCCGCTCCTCTCGCGCCGCGTCCTGCGCCCAAGGCTGACGCCGGCAGGCTGAAGCCCAGAAGACGTCAGGCTCAGTGCTTCGAACTGGCAGGCGCAATCGCGCGGCACTGTGCAAGCACCGCCTCACCTGCGGGGCTTTCCCTCGTCATGGGAAGATCGCCAAAGGCTTGGAGCACCTCGGTCCGCACACGCTCGGCGCTCTCGGATGAATCGACAAGATGCCGATCGTCCGACGCCATGCCGAAGCCCGGCAGCGCAGCAGGCTCCAGATGTCCCAATGCCACCAGTTGCCCGCACAGCCCGTAGTGGTAGGCGGCGTACTCGTCCCCAGCCAACGGCACGTCGCCAGCGGCGAACATGCCCACGTGGAAGCCCTCATGCGCCACCAGATCGGCGACGTTGGCCAGCGTCGCCTCTTCGCTCTGCAGCACCGGCACGATGAGGACGAGCTTCGGCCCTCTGCCCACCCTGTAGAAAGTCGCCTTGTAGTCCACCCGACTGGGCACGACGAGCAACGTGATGGCGATGTTCTGCACGTGCGACTGGGCGCTGACCAACGCGAGCGCCTCGGAGGCTATGTGGCAGATCCGCTCAGGCGCGCGCTCCAGTCCCTTGGCAAAAGCCACCTTGATGCGGCGATCGCTGCAGACGATGCGTTTTTCGAAGTGCACGGGCTGCGCGAGCCCCTGCGTCGCGACCTGAGAGCGTGTCAGGAACAAGCCCATCCCATTGATGGCACTGTGCCTGTTCATGCCCTCGACGGAGAGGCGCGGTGCATCCGCCGCCAGCGCTTGCGTGCAGATGAGTGCCACCCAGATGCATTGGAGGGCCAGCAGACGCGCCCGGCTGCAATTGCGCACGTTGTGCTGCAACCTCGTGACCGAGTCAACCCGCATCGAAAGCCATTCCCTGAGGTGCGTGGTCTAGAGGCCGCAGGTGCCCAGCACCCTGTGGCCCGGATGATCCAGTGGGAAGAGAGCGCATAGGCAACCTGTCGATCCGGCAGGACATCTACATCAGGTCCGAGTAATCGCCGATCTGATTGCAGATCTCCACAGGCGGCTCGGCCAACTCCACCAACCGGCGCTTGCGGGCCGCTGTGTCGCTCTTCGGCGACACGATGCGATACAGCAGATACAGGCGGCCCTGCACCTGCCAAAGACCAAACGTAGAGAGCTCGGAGAACTGGTATGCCGTGTCGTCCAGCCGATGTGCAGTGAAGTTGCACTCAGCGTAGCTACCCGACCCACAACTGGCATCGAGCGATCGCGAGCCGCCTGTTCCTCGCAGGTCGAAATGATAGGTCACCCCCACCTCGCTCCCTATGATCGTTGGCGTGATCTGCTGCGCGGACAACGATCCCCCACTACCCCAATCGGCGGCTTGCTTACAGATTGCGTCTCCAGAGACTGCTGCCACAGCTTCGCTGGTAGAGACGTTGGCGCATCCGACCAAAAAGAAGCCGGTCAGCCCCAGCCAACAGCTTAGTTTCGCCATCGCCCCCTCCCGCTCCGGCGCCAGTGAAATAGCAGGTCTGGTTGACCTCCCACCAAAACGTAGCCGAGCGCGTGGAGCACTGTCCATCTCCGTCAGCTTGAACTGGCCTGCCAAGGGCCGCTTCTGGCTCACTCCAGGGCCGACTGGCAGAAGTGCGCCATCGCTAGCCCTTCAGGTGCGTCTTTGGTCACCATCCCATCCCGCATGAATTGCATGAAGTCTTTCGTCGCCAAAATGCCCGCAGCGTTCGACGCATTGACACTGTCAGAAATGCCTTCGGCATGCTGCGGAAACGCAATGGAAGGCAGATCCTCGCTCCTCACCCATCCCAGTGCCTGCAGTTGCGCGCATGCACCCATCGTGTAAGCCAGGCGCTCTTCCTTCTGCATCTCGGACGTCGTGCCACTGAGGCCCCGCAGCAGGTGGAATGTTTCGTGAGCCGTCGTGGAGACGATATTCGCGACAACCAGATCGCGTTCCTTGTCCAGGGCGAATGCATAACGCGCGCTCGCGCTAGCCGTGGTTGCCAGCGATGACGTCCGGGCAATGAGTTGTTGACCGGGACTGATCAGATCCACCGTCAGCTTCAATTCCAGGTCGGGCAAGTCGGACGCAGCGACGGCGTACTGAAGTGCCGCCAGCACTGCAACACAGGCAGGCGCAGCATAGGGCTCTGCACTCTCCTGTCGTCGCAAGGCGACGTGCAGCGTTCCGCTGCGACACTCGTCAGTGACAGCGAACTTTTCGGCCGCGCGTGCGCTACCAGGCAACACGCTCACGGTTCTGACCACGAACACCGGCCCGATCCTGGTCACCGCCGTGGCGTGCGCGCCCTCTTTGGCGATCAAGTTGGCAGGTGGCGCCTCGATCGAGGTGCAGGCAGGCAACAGCAAAAGCGCCGTGGCCAGTGCGATGGCGCAGACGTGCCACCGCGCCGCACGCGGCGCATGCCGTATCAGCGCGACGTTGATGGCCACTGCTGGCTCAGCGCCGCCACCGCGCGTTCGAGTACGGGGTCCTTGCCGTCGCGTAGGTCGGTGCGGGTCGATGCGGCCACGATGTCCGGCAGCACGCCAACGCCGACGAAGTCGGTGCCGTTGGGGTAGCTGTCGCGTTTGACGCAGATCCGCGCCGAACCGCCGCCGGGCAGGGCCAGCAGCAACGGCTGGCCGGTGCTCCCGCCGGTCGCCTGCCCCACCAATGGGCCGCGCCGCATCAGCCGGAATACCGCCGCTGTGTCCTCGCCGGCGGAGAACGTCCCCGCATCCACCAGCATCACCACCGGGCCGGAATAGGCGTTCGGTTCGGGTGCCACCGGCTCTTGTTGCACCGGCCGCCACTCGATCAGCCTGGCCCCGCGTGCCTGCGCCAGCGACGAGCCGTTGTCGCGCTCGACAGAGCGCAGCGATGGCAGCGGCGCCGCGGCGACGTAGCGCAGGATCTGCAAGCCGAACCACGTGTTGCCGCCACCATTGCCGCGCAGGTCCAGGATCAGTCCGCGCGCGGCACGCACGCGCGGCAGTGCCTGCTTGAGCGCCTGCAGGCCGGCATCGTTCTCCAACTGCGGCACACGCAGCACCGCCACGCCATCGCGGCGAATGCGCAGCAGCGGCGCCTCCGGCACCTTCAGCGTGGTATAGCCGCTGCGCGCGGCACGCACCTCGCTGCGGCGCCCGTCGACGTGCTCCACCGACAGCCGCACCGGGGTGGCGGCATCGCCAGTAAGCAAGGCATAGGTATACATGCGCAGTTGCAGGTCTTGCGGGGTGGAGCTGCTGAGCTGCGGACGCACCACCCGCTGCGCGTACTGCTCCACCGGCTCGCCGTCGATCGCGAGGATGCGGTCGCCGCGTGCCACCCCTTGGCGGCGCAGCGCGGCATCACTGACCGAGGTCACCACCACCTCCCCGTCCAGCCAGGCCGTCCGCAGCCCGGGACGGGCATACCAATGGTCCTCCAGCTCCTTGGGCGGCAGGATCCCGGTGTGTCCGTCGTGCAACTGCGCCAGGAAGCGCGCCAGCACGCGGTAGTAAGCGTCGGTATCCGCCGCACGCTGGACCAGTGGCAGCGTCTCCAGGTACAGGCGGTCCCAGTCCAAGTCGGGCACGTGGTCGAACCAGACGAAGCGCTCGCGCGCGGCCATCCACACCTGCGACAACCCGGCCACGCGCTGGGCTTCTGTCAGCTGCACGGCGTAAGGCACCGCGATCGAGGGCGCCGTGGCATCGCGCACCGCCAGCGCTTCGTGGCGCCGGACCTCGGCCAGGCGCGGGTCGTCCAGCAACGCCGCCGTCGCCGGATCCTTGTCCACCACGAAGTCGATCAGCCCCTCATGCCAGGACATCGCGTCCAGGGCGCGCCACGCCGCCACCGCCGCGTCGCGGTCGCCGAGCCACACCTGCACCCGCACCAGATCGCCTAGCAGGTTCAGGCGGCGGAAGCGCAGCGTCTTGCTGCCCTCGGCGAGCGCTGCAACCGTCGGATCGTCGAGATACTGCAAGCCCTGCTGCAGGGCATCGCGTGCCTGCAGCAGGTCATCACGCGTGCTCTTGGCGCCGTGCTCGCTGAGCTGACTGGCCCGGTCGCGGAAAGCGGTGGCCCGCGCATAGGCCTGATCGGCTGGCGTTTCCGCCGCCCCCACCGACGGCAACAGCAGCAACCACAACAGCGCACCCCATCCGTAGCTTCGCATCGCACCCTCGCGCTCGAGTGTTTGAATCGCAGGCCGCAGTATCGGGCATCTGGCGCGCACGAGCATCTGGACGACGCTGGGCCGCTGCGGCGACCACGCGGCAAGAGTCTGTCATGAGCCGCGCTCCCCTTTGCCTGGTTCTTCGCCAGGGGGTGAACAGCGATCCACTACCGGCATCGCGCCCCTGGCGCATGCAGCGCCAGACGATTGAGCGCGTGATTCCTAATCGCACTCCTTGGATGCCGGCGCCACCTCGACCGGGGTCACTTGTCCATCCGGGTTCACGCGATTGACCGCCAGTACACAGACCGAATTGCGGAAATCGAGGTTCAACGCAACCTCGTAGTCGGCGCCCGCCTGCGGAACGAACGTCGATGTCAGCAAGGCGCCGCAGTTCCATCCCATGTGGACGCCTGTCGCCTGGCTCCAGTGCGCAGGCGAACCGGCGCCGGCTTCCACGACAACGGGCTTCCCTGCGTCCAGCGCAAGCTCTTTGTAGAACGGCTTGGAGCCGATCATCTTGCGGTCCTGCAGGTTCCTTGTGTTCTGCGTCTCCGGGATGCCAATCCCCTCGTTCTTCACCGAGCCAAACAGGGAACCGAACGCAGTACCAAGCGATCCGGATACGCGGATCTTTTCGCCGTACTTGGCCGTGCACACGGCATCCTTGTACAACACGATGCCAACACCATTCTGACCAAACAGGCGAATCCGCGCGCCGGCAGAGGCCGCTTGCGGCGCAGGCTCCTGGCACAAGGCAGGCATCGCATATGCGCTGGCGAGCAGTGCCAGCAAAATTCCATTACGTACTTTCAAAGCATTCCCCTGTTGGGTCGATGGTTTCTCAGACAGCCACGCATAGCGGCAGAAGCCGGCGTTTCTTGACGCAGTTTTCCTAAAAATTTCTTGTAATCCGACCTAGCGCACGCCAACTCAGTGAATCGCTCCTCCGGCTGCATTGCTGGCTGCCCCGATCGTACCGCGCATGTCACTCGTCACCGGGATGATCTGCCATCGGTGGCGATGGACCAGCGCCGCCACGCTCCTGCTTGACGCAAGATCGCGTCGCCGGCTAAAGAGCGCTCATCGAAGTCATAGCTGACGAACCGACATGCCAACGACGTTTCCTGGGAAGAGGGGGTGGCTAGCTGGCGTTGCAATCGCGCTGCTGGCCACCGCCACCTGTTTGGCACAGCAACCTGGCTTGCAGCCCGCAATCGCCCCTACCACGCATACCGCGGCCGATAGCCCCTTGCCGCCGGGCGAATACATCACAGGTAAGGGATGGGGTCGCCTGCTGATCGAGCAGCAGAACGGCACATTGACCTTCTCCCTGGAAAGCACCACGGGGGAAGACGTGTGCGAGCTGAATGGCGCGATAGAGGGACACACCGGCGTCGCCAAGGGGAACAAGGGCCAACCCACCTGCCAGGTGAAGTTCGCCAGTACGCCGCAGGGCATTGACGTAGCGGCTGCCACGCCCGCCGAATGCAAGACGTTCTGCGGCTACAACGGGGATTTCGAGGCGCCCTACCTGCGGGTCAAGGATGGCTGTGGCCGGGACGAACTGGACCGCACACGGACGACCTTCAAGCGCCTCTACGATGCGAAAGACTACAAGGCAGCGCTCGCCACCTTGTCGCCAGTCGTGCCGAATTGCCTGCCGACGCTGGAATGGGAAGACGAAGGTGCCATTCGCAACGATCTGGCTATCACCCAGTACAAGAATGGCCTGTATGCGCAATGCCTGGCCACACTCGACACCTATGCCGAGGACGCCGCCAAGGACGACGACGCGGCCGTGGAAGGATGGATGCCAATGCTGGCGGACCGCTACCTGGCCATCGTGCGGGCAGCGAGAACCAACATCGGCTTGTGCCGCAAAGGCGCAATGAAGCGCTAGGCCTCAAAAGGAGTGGTGTAAGGAGGTCGCCCCGCATCCGCCATCAACAGCGACGGATGCGGGGCTACCCTTAGAAGGGTCACCCCAGTGACTGCCCCTGGCTTCTGGACACCTCGCGCTGCTGTGTCATCGCTTGCTCCTGAGCGATGGCCTGGTTCGCCGCCATCAGCTTGGCATCTGACTGCTCGACCGGAGTCTGCATCGCCTGCTGCACTGGCACATGCGCGCGCAGGTGCGCAGGATCGTTCAATTCTCCTTGAACGGCGATAAGGCGTTCAGGCCCGGCGACAACATGATCCACCCTTGTCAGTGCATTGCCGGAGAGCGATGCACTGGAAACACTCGGATACTGATCTCCGTTGTCCTTGCATGCGGCGAGAAGGCTCCTGCACAGGCGCTCGCTGTTCTCATCAAACGCCACGCCAGCCTGGCTTCCGAGCCGCTGCACTCCTTCTCTGATTTGCAGGAGCATTGCGTGATCAGGGTGCGCAGGATTGTCGGGGCCAGTTCGGCCACCGTGTTGCTGCGGAGCAGGCCGGAGTTCGGGTGCATGAGGATCCACATGCAGCAGCCGTTGCGTCTGGCCTCCCTGCTGCAGGTTGAGATCGGTGGTGCCATCGTGGTTTCGGGCGCGCGTCAGATTCTCGCGCGCGACAGAACTCCACTCACCGTTCAAGAACGCATGGCCCTGCCCATGCTTGTTCCAATTGACCAGATCATTGCCTGCAGCATAGAAGCCCGGCCCATTGAAGCGCTCCGGATGCGCGCGGTCCGTGGGGCCGTACTGATGCGCCCCGCCTCTATCCAAGGCACCGATGAACTGCCCTGCGCGGTCTTCATGCAGGAACAAGTTCTTGATGACCGGATACTCATGCGGCAAGTTCCGATGCAACCTATCCGCATTGAGGGTAGTTGGATTGACAAGTGGATCGGACAAAACACTTGCCCACGCTGTAGAGAGAGGACTTTCTGGATTTGCGTTGCGCAGCGCGTTGACGACAGCGGCACCTCTGAGTGCACCGTCGCGACCAGTTTCAAGGTAGTCCTGAGGCCCGGAAAGCCTTGGGCTCAAGCCATCGATAGCACCACTGACATCTGCCACAGAGTGGTACTGATTTCTTTCGATATTGCGGATCATAGGCGCGGTGAGCGCTTCATTTTGGTTGAAAGCTTTTCCAACCATTGCTGCCAATTTCACCTGGTCGTCCAACGAAGCGTTCTGATAGAGCTCGCTTCGCTCAAGGGGCGCAATCGCACGGCTCATGATCTTGTTGATCTGCGTAACATCCTGCTCATGTACCCAGCTGATACCCTCATCAGAAGAAAGGAAACCATCCAATCGCGACTTGACCTCCGCATCCAGAGGCCGCCCCAATTCCCTCTTGATCGCTCTGCCTTGGCGACCTAGATCCGCGATGGTCTGCGCCACCTGATCTTCGCTGAGTACACGCTGCGGCTGATTGATAGCCGCCCACCCCTGATAAGCGTTGACCAAATCCCTTGGGACGTTCTCACCATTAGGATCGCCAGGTTGATAGTGTTGGCCCAGGTCAACCTGAATAGTACCGATGGTGTATCCACTATTGCCGGCTGGCTCGAGCCTTGGCGTTCTCGGATTATCTCCCGCTACTTCAAGTCGGTATGCGTCATAGCCGCCTTCAGACGTGACCCCTACGGCGAAATAGAGTGTTGCGCGCAGCTCCTGATCCGTCAGCCTACTCATGGCTCTTCCTCCATGCATTTTGTATCAAATGGCACCTGATGCCCTTTGCTACTGGGATGCAGGGCGACATCCCGCTCGTAGCGGGGTCCAGACTTCTGGTAACGAACGAGCGCCCCCTTTTCGAGGGCGAAATAGTCTTCGACCCCAGAAAAAGCAGGGCAAACAGCGTAGCCAGCCTCTCCATCGTCGCTACAGTAGCGAACGTATAGCTTTGCCTCGCGCACTTCGCCCTCGAGCTTTCCGCCTCCCCCGCGCAGGTTTGTACCTTCGCTCCAATCACCGGTTACATGGTTACCACGCTGCTCCAGCGTGATGGCCAAAAAGTGCCCGGAGTCGCATTTTTTTGCATATCCCCATGCGCCGGCAAACGAGGGAGCTTTGGCCGTGGGTGCTGCGCTTGAGCAGGAAGTGACCAACGCCATGCTCGCCAACAGCAGCACACATAGCGACCGGAGGCGACAATTTTTCGGGTAAAACATCGGCAACTCCTTTGATTCGCTCTTCGTGACTCTGAAGGATGGTACGACGATATCAACAACACGGCCCGCGCACCAAAAAGGGAACAATAGATGCCTACCGCGATCAGTTCAGCCGTCTGCTTAACGCAGACGGCGCACCCCAGGCCACCGCATAGACTGCTGGCGCCTCGCGCACGCGATTCGGCGCCGGTTCGCGCAGCGGCTGGCGCGTGATTTGCAGAAGCAGTTCGCGCACTTCGCTCGCTACAGCGCAGAGCGTATTGCCCACATCGTGCGACGCTTGACCGGTATGCTCGGACTTATCGCCGGCCGCCACCATCCGGGCATTGGCAGAGACGGTCTCGGCCAGTTGAGTGAGCCTGTCCACCTGCTCCTGCGTCACCCGGAATGGGCCGCTGCCGGCGTCCGGCGCTGCCTGGGCAGTGGCATCGGACCAGGCGCCGCGCGTGGTGTCGGTCCGCTGAGCGGGATAAGACAGCGCGCCCAGCACCAGGTCCACTTGCTCGGCCAGCAGCTCCAGGCAGAGCGCCAGTTCGCCCATGCCCACCTTGGGTTCGGCGGCGCGCTCCTCGGCCGGCGTGCGCGGCTGCGCCAGCCGGACCAGGAAGCGCACGTGATCGCGCAGCTTCGCCAGCCGGAACTGGCTGTCCTCCGGCAGGAAATAGCCGGGCATGTCGTCGTCGTCCAAACGGTCGTGCGCCATCGTTGCCTCCTCGTTCCATGAAGGGGTCCGGCCGCCACGCATGGCGGACGGGAAGTCGGGAGGTTCGAAACCGCACAGAGCCGGCGGGCGTATTTCCCCGAAGGGTGTTGTATTAGCCGCCCTCCCGACGCAGGCATCGCGTCGGCTTGCGCCCGAGCTTCGGGCACAAAAAACCCACCGGTTTTTCGGAGGTGGGTACCGCTCTGTGGGGAGTTTCGACGCTCCTTGAAGAGGAGAGTGCTACTGCGCGCCATGGCGTGTCAATAGCGATTTGTAGACCATGCATTGTGCAATCGGATTGCTCTAGCGCGATGTCAGTGGCTACGGAATACTTGCTGCAGACAGCCTCAGCTGGACGCTCGAAGGTAGAGACATGGCTAACGCAATGGAAGAAGTGCCCGCAGCGCCAGCTAAGCATTCCGAAGACGGTGCGGCAGCCAACGCGCTCAGCTTTCCTTGGCTCGCCGCGGTGATGAGCCACTACTCGCAAGTGACCGAGCAAAACCGCGCTGGCCCAATGGAGCGGTGGAGTTTCATCGTTGGCTTCTTGGGCGCAGGGTTTGGCATGTTGTGTGGCACTGTGCTGGATGGCAAGGCAGCGCTCGTCTGCGCGGCGACGGGGCTCATCATCGAGCTCGTTGGCTTTGCAATAGCCGCCATTTTGCAGATCAAACGTGAGCTGCCTGGCGTTAGACATCCGCATGCCAAGCATGCAGAGCAGATGGAGCAGGAGTTCTCTCAGTACCAAAACATCGTCACGGCGCTACGCGCGTTTCCGCTTGAGCAGCGCCGTCAACGCGAGACCTTCATGCGTGACCGCCGGACGAACATGCATGAACGCCTGGGCCTATTCACCGGCGGGATGGAGAAGCTCGGGATCATGCCGGTGCTGCTCGCCCTCTATCTGCAGTTCAAGGACTGGCACTGGGGTGACTGGAGCGTCCTGAGCAAGATCACGATCATGCAGAGCGTTCTCGCGTTCCTACTGCTGTTCGCTTACGCGCTTTCCTGGCATCTGATCCGATTGCGCGTTCGCGTGCAGACATACGAGCAACTGCTTGGTGAAGCGAACCGGCAAGACACTGCCGCAAGTGGTTGAGCACGCCTCACCACTTAAAGAACCACTCCATGAACTCCTCGGCGACGTCAGGCGTGAGCTCGAGGACGGCCTCCGCGACCGCGTGCTGCCCCTTCGCCGCGGCGACGGCGGCTAGAGCGCAAGCAAGAAACTCCGGGTCCCAGGCGCGAGAGGACGCAGCCGCGACCAAGGAGGGGAGTTGAGCGATTGAATGCAGGTAAGCGGCCCGAAGATCCTCGGGGATCTCGGTCTGGCGTTTCACGCGGCAGATCTCGACCCAGGCGGGAAACTGGAAGTACCCGTGATCCGCCTTGTCGGGTGTCCGCGCCAACGCATGGAAGACATGCGGCACGGCCGCGAAGGACGCCGAATAGACGTCGCCCTGATGCGCAAGCGCGCTCCACAAAGTGAACCACGGCTCTGATCCATCCACGGATGAGGGAGCCGTTTGTAGTTGCCTCAACAACGCGGGGATGTCGCCCGCCTCGCCATATGCGTGCTGCAGCGCGGACTTTCGAGACTGAGCACGTTGCTTCTTCCGGTACGCAATTAACTGAGCTGTGAATGCCAGTAACAGTAGAGGAAAGTACACTATGGGAAAGTACACTCTGGCTGCTGTTGCTCCCCCTTCATGAAAAACGGGGGACACCTCAGAATCTGACCCCATATTTACGAGTGTGAGCGTTACAGAAGCCGAGGTGATTCGCTAGTCAACATCATTGCGAAAATAGACGCAAAATGTTGAGGCCGTGCTATTCAATACACTTAAAGCTTCACGACCTGAGCTAGCAACTATTAACCTGACCGAATCAGCATGAGACATCGCCTCTATTTCGGAAATTTCGAACCACGTGCTAATTTTACTTATTTGCTCACTGTAGTACTGCGGAACAAGCACAACCCTCTCGGGCAATAAATCAACACAAATCGACTTCAATAGTGCCCGATGAAATCTAAATCCCCCCCTCCAGCCTTTCCGAAGCGCAATAAATAGGTATGTAGGCACGCCCGCGCGAAGCTGAGCTTGAAGCTCGCCAAGCATTTTTTGACCTATAGGAGTACCCATCTTTCCAAACATGGCACTCCCTTCGGAATATATTTTCTTTTGGTGCTCAGATAGCGTCTTGCCGTCCTCAGAACGGACCTTAAGTAGAACGTGCTTCGGCATGCAAGAATACGCTTGATCAACCATATGCAACCATATCGCAACGCAATGACGAGTTCACTTTTAAACCTTCAAATTATTAATTTCAAACCTTGGAGCCCACGACGCCAGGCTTATCTGTCTTATAAACTGGGTGCTGCTCCCGGTTCTTCTTATCTATCAACACAAATGGTCGAACCGGGGGCGCATCCGCGGCTGCTTGCGCTAAATGCGCCTTCAGATACTTAGTAAATTCTTTGCTTGTATCTGATGTTATCGAGTGCCGGCCCTCTTGAATTGCAACACGCGCAGTCACACCACTACCCGCAAAGAAATCCAGCACAGTAGATCCAGGATAGGATAAAGAACGCACAATACGCTCAATGATTTCCTTAGGCTTCTGAGTCGGATGCCCTACGCGCTCCTTAGAATTTCCGTTGAGGCGCCCAATGCGCCAAACATTGGTTGGATTTATTCCTTTCTCCAAGTTGTCCGGATTCAGTCGTTTGTCACGCTTATAGGTCTCCAGTGTTTTCGCATCAAGTTTAGTACGAACAGCGTCCAAGTCAAAATAGTATTTTGACGTTTTGCCAAACCACGCAATCTCCTCATGCCTGTTAGCAAAGAAACGCTGCGCACCCATACCATTCGAGTAGTTCCACACGATGAGATTCACAAGTTGCATACGACTATTCGTACGCATCCAGTACAGAAGATTTAGCAAATCCCCTGATCCCGCCTCACCTTGGTACTGCAGACCTCCGAAAACAACCAGGTTTCCCGAAGGCGCAAGTACTCGTTCGGCTTCCGCGAGCCATTGGGAGGCCCAGTGCATGTAGTCACCGTAATTATCCCAGGAGGCCAGATTTATGTTGTAAGGCGGATCACATATTATTAACTGAATAGATGCGCTTGGAATATCACGCAATGTATCCATGCAATCGGCCGTCATCGCCAAATGCTGGGTAGGGCCAGTTGCATCTTCTGATAAACAATCAAGTGAAGAGTGACGTCCGCCATTTTTTTTTAAAATATTCATTCCAATGTGCCCCCCATTGAAATGCGATCGGTTTGCCATTATTTTAAGACGCCCTTAATTTTAGAAGCCAGCGCAGTATCAATAGCTTCTACAAGTCGTATAGTAGCGGCTTGCTGCACTACGATTCCACAGCTATCCAAAAGGTTAAGCAAAAATGGAAGGCGATGTGCAGCAGATTCCACAGTCTGAGGCTCAATTCCCATATCATCGCAAAATGCAACAACCGGCGGGAAGGAGAAAAATTTTTTGTAAATTTCGGACTTGGCAATAACACCTTTTTTAGCATGTACCGTTAAAAATTTGAGCATCAACCGAACCGCAGGCATGGCAAGAACGATTGACAACCAAATGTTCCCTAATCGACGATTTTCAGCACACGCTTTTCTTATGCTCTCGTTATAGAAGGATGCTGGCTTTGGGGTAGTGGTGGAAAAAGTAGTTCCATCGGCCTCTTTAGCAAGAGCGAGAGAAGCAGAATCAAAATTAGGTGCAAGGCCAACCCAAAGTTCACTTCCTATTGCCGTCAGCCGGGGGACATACTCTTCCTCTTCGCTCTTTTGGCGAATATCCTCCAAAAGTTTCAACTCTATAGCGGCAAGGATTTTGTACTTAATTTGCCGTCTAAATCTCGCCAACCGCCCGGACCCCAATGAACCGCTCAGTCGAATGTAATGATCATCGAATGCAGTTTCTCTACGGTCACTCGAAAATACACTAAGGATGATTAAAATATGACCCAGATGCACCCCTTGTGGAAAATGAAAGCTCGCCTCTGTTGCGCGCAAAAATTGTCTTGATGATCTAATTTTTGACGAGTCGCTGTTATCTGAAACCGCCTCCGCGCTTATAGAAAAGCTTCCTGAAACAGGCGGCAGTCTAAATATCGAACTGCGTGAAGGCCCACGTCTAACAGCTCCTGAAAATTGATCTTCACCCTCAAAACCCCGGGGCGTATGCAGGGTTAAGATGTCAGATGCCAAAAGTTGATCTACGTCTTGCACAGATGAAATTTTACTTAGCCCCGGCAAATCATCTACGAACCAGCGTTCGATATCGTTCGAAATTTTTTGTAGCACGCCACCATCATCCCCCTCCCTCGAGTCTAGTATTAGACCAGCCTCGACATTTTTGCCACTTATTCCGGGGCCCGTTAAATTAGCGGAGCCGACATAAGCTGTTCTACTTCCATCCAAACGAGTGACGTGGTAGACCTTGGGATGGAAAAGTGAGCCATGGAAGGTCACGACACCGAGCGACACATGCTCCCGCGGCAAATCAAGCATACCAACTAGGTAGGAGACATGACTTGCAACCGTTGCTCCGAGGTTTGCCCCCAGAAGCAGCCGAGTATTTCCTCCATTCTGCGAGCATTGTCTTAGTGCCGGAATTAGGAGTGCTGCACCCTCAAGAGTAAAGTAACCCGCTTGACAGTGGAATTCCTTTAATCCTTCAGACAGAGCGCTCTGCATCCAAAAGGCGACCGACTCTTCTAACCGATTGGAACTTGAGTCGATGTAACGCATGCGTTTACCTTGTGTCAGTCTATTTTTGGTAGGGCTCGCGATGCCTTGTAGAATCGGCATCGCGCGCCCAACAACCGCAGCAAATTAGGCTCCGTTCGGATTCCCCTTCTCCGGATCAATCTTGTACTGCTTGATCGCCCGAGCCACATCCTTGCCAGTCATCTTCCCATCCTTCGCAAGCGCCGCGATGGCGGCATGCGCGATGTAGTACCGATCGACCTCGAAGAACCGGCGCAGGTTCGCACGCGTATCCGAGCGACCGAAACCATCGGTGCCCAGCACGGTGTAGTGCATCGGCACGAAGGCGCGGATCTGGTCGGCGAAGGCGCGCACGTAGTCCGTTGCGGCGATGGCCGGGCCCTGGCGGCCTTCCAGCAGCTGGGTGACGAACGGCTTGCGCTGTTCGCCTTCCGGGTGCAGGCGGTTCCAGCGCTCGGCGTCGAAGCCGTCGCGGCGCAGTTCGTTGAAGCTGGGGCAGGACCAGATGTCGGCGGTGACGCCGAAGTCCTTGTCCAGCAGCTCGGCGGCGGCGATGGCTTCGCGCAGGATGGTGCCCGAGCCCAGCAGCTGCACGCGCAGTTCGCCCTTCTTGGGCTTGCCGGCGTCCTTGAGCAGGTACATGCCCTTGATGATGCCGTCTTCCGCGCCCGCCGGCATTTCCGGGTGGGCGTAGTTCTCGTTCATCAGGGTGATGTAGTAGTACTCGTCCACCTGCTCCTGCATCATCCGCTGGATGCCGTACTGCATGACCACGGTGACTTCGTAGCCGAAGGTGGGGTCGTAGCTGCGCACGTTGGGGATGGAGCCGGCGATGACCTGGCTGAAGCCGTCTTCGTGCTGCAGGCCTTCACCGTTCAACGTGGTGCGGCCGGCGGTGCCGCCGAGCAGGAAGCCGCGGGTGCGCATGTCCGCTGCCTGCCAGGCGATGTCGCCCACGCGCTGGAAGCCGAACATGGAGTAGTAGATGTAGAACGGCAGCATCGGCACGTTGCTGACCGAGTAGCTGGTGCCGGCGGCCAGCCACGAGGAGATGGCGCCCGGCTCGCTGATGCCCTGCTGCAGCACCTGGCCGGACTGGTCCTCGCGGTAGAACATCAGCTGGTCGGCGTCCACCGGCTTGTACTTCTGGCCGAACGGGGCGTAGATGCCGATCTGCCGGAACATGCCTTCCATGCCGAAGGTGCGGGCTTCGTCGGCCACGATCGGCACGATGCGCGGGCCCAGTTCCTTGTCGCGCAGGGCGATGTTGAGGCTCTGCACGAAGGCCATGGTGGTGGAGTAGGTGCGCTCGCCGCTGTCCTTGAGCAGGCGCTCGAACTTGTCCAGGCCCGGGGCCGGGATGGACAGGTCGGCCTTGCGGCGGCGCTGCGGCAGGTAGCCGCCGAGAGACGCGCGGCGCTCCTGCAGGTACTGCACTTCCGGCGAGTCCGGGCCGGGGTGGTAGAACGGCACCTGCTCGGCGTCGGCCAGCTGCTTGTCGCTGAGCGGGATGTTGAAGCGGTCGCGGAACGCGCGCACGGCGTCGTCGTCCAGCTTCTTGGTCTGGTGGGTGGGGTTCAGCGCTTCGCCGGCCGAGCCCATGCCGTAGCCCTTGACGGTCTTGGCCAGGATCACGGTGGGCATGCCCTTGGTGTTCACCGCCTGGTGGTAGGCGGCGTAGACCTTGTGCGGATCGTGGCCGCCGCGATTCAGGCGCCAGATGTCGTCGTCGGACAGGCCGGCGACCATGGCCGCGGTCTCCGGGTACTTGCCGAAGAAGTTGGCGCGGGTATAGGCGCCGCCGAAGGCCTTGCAGTTCTGGTACTCGCCGTCGACGGTTTCCATCATCAGCTTCTTGAGGACGCCGTTGGTGTCCTTGGCCAGCAGGGCGTCCCAGTAGCCGCCCCACAGCAGCTTGATGACGTTCCAGCCGCCGCCGCGGAACACGCCTTCCAGCTCCTGGATGATCTTGCCGTTGCCGCGCACCGGGCCGTCCAGGCGCTGCAGGTTGCAGTTGACCACGAAGATGAGGTTGTCCAGGCCTTCGCGGCCGGCCAGGGCGATGGCGCCCAGGGTCTCGGGTTCGTCGCTCTCGCCGTCGCCGATGAAGCACCACACCTTGCGGTCGGACTTCTCGATCAGGCCGCGGTGCTCGAGGTACTTCATGAACTGCGCCTGGTAGATGGCGCTGAGCGGGCCCAGGCCCATCGACACGGTGGGGGTCTGCCAGAAGTCCGGCATCAGCCACGGGTGCGGGTAGGAGGAGATGCCCTGCCCGTCCACTTCCATGCGGAAGTTGTTGAGCTGGTCTTCGCTGATGCGGCCTTCCAGGAAGGCGCGGGCGTAGATGCCGGGGGAGCTGTGGCCCTGGATGTACAGCAGGTCGCCGGGGTGCTTGTCCGAGGGCGCGCGCCAGAAGTGGTTGAAGCCCACGTCGTACAGGGTGGCGCTGGAGGCGAAGGAGGCGATGTGGCCGCCCAGGTCGCCCGGCTTGCGGTTGGCGCGGACCACGGTGGCCATGGCGTTCCAGCGGATGATCGAGCGGATCTTCCACTCGATGGCCGCGTCGCCCGGGCTCTTGGCCTCGTTGGCGGGGGCGATGGTGTTGACGTACTCGGTGGTCGGCGAGAACGGCAGGTAGGCGCCGGAACGACGGGTCAGCTCGACCATGTCCTCCAGCAGCTGATGCGCGCGCTCGGGGCCTGCGACATCGATGACGGCCTTGAGCGATTCGATCCACTCCTGGGTTTCAGTGGGGTTCGGATCGTTCTGCAGCACCTCGTTCAACCAGTTCATAACGCTCCCGTAGGTCGCACGCACGCGCGCGATGGCATGTGTTTTCTCGAAGCCTGCAAGTGTAGCGCAACCGCCTCTCAGGACCTCGTACGCCAGCGTATGGAACGGACTGTCACATTGGCCCGTGACACCCTGCGGGACAGCCGCCACGGCCACTGTGCCGGGCGGCCGCGGCTGCGCTTATGATCGGGCTCCAGGCCCCCGTGGAGCGCCGCCATCGCCCTTGCCTCGTCAGCGCAGGACGCCTCCGCGGTCGCCTGGCGGCACAGCCTGCGCACGCGGCTGCTGCTGTGGGGCAGCCTGCTGCAGGTGGCGCTGCTGCTGGGCCTGGCCCTGCTGTTCTACGTGGGGGCGCGCGAGGTGATGGTGCGCAACGCGCGCGAGGAGGTGGCCGGGCTGACCCAGCAGACCGCGCGCAGCCTGGACGCCACGCTGGGCTCGGTGCAGGTGAGCGGGCGCACCCTGGCCGCCGCCGCGAGCGGGCTGGGCCGGCAACCGTTCAACCTGCGCAATCTGCTGCAGGCCACGCTACAGGGCGACCCGGACATCGCCGGCGCCTTGCTGGTGATCGAGCCCGGCGCACTGAAGGACGACGGCCGCGGCTTCGCCTGGCACCTGCGGCGCACCGCTACCGGGGTGCTGGAACAACCGGTGGAGGCGCTGGGCTTCGACGCGCGCAGCATGCCCTGGTACCAGCGCACCCTGGCCGCGCCGGCGCCGTGGTGGTCCGAGCCGTACAGCGATGCCAGCACCGGCGGCGCCTACCTGACCACCTACAACCTGCCGCTGCGCCTGTCCGGCGACGGGCCGCAGGCACCGGCGATCGGCATGGTCAGCGTGGACGTGCCGCTGCAGCGGCTGCAGGCCATCGTCGCCGAACTGCCGGCCAACAGCGGGCTGCAGCCGATGCTGCTGTCGCCGGACGGGCTGTTCGTGCTGCATCCGGACCCGGCGCTGCGCTTCCGCCGCACGTTGGAGGCGCACGTGGCGCGGGCGCGGCCGGACCTGTCGCCGCTGGCGCAGGCGGCCGACACCCACAGGCCGGTGCGCTTCGAGCACACCGCGCCGGACGGCACCCGCTACCTCACCCAGAGCGCGGCGGTGGGCGACACCGGCTGGACCTTCGCGCTGAGCGTGTCGGAGGACTACATCCTGGCCGGGCTGGACCGCATCGTGCTGTGGGGCGCGCTGGCCGGTGCCGCCGCGCTGGCGCTGTGGCTGTGGCTGCTGCACCGCTACACGGTGCGGCTGGTGCGGCCGATCGAGGACCTGACCGACTCGGCGCTGCACTTCAGCCAGGGCGCGTTCGACTATCCGCTGCGCCACGTCGAGCGCGCGGACGAAGTGGGGGTGATGGCGCGCGCCTTCGACAGCGCGCGCGGCTCGATCAAGCGCCAGTTGGAGGAGATCGCCACGCTGGCGCAGGCGCGGCAGCGCATGCAGAGCGAGCTGTCGATCGCGCGCGACATCCAGCAGGCGATGCTGCCGGGCGGGCGCACCTTCGACAGCGCCCACAAGCACCTGGAGACCTATGCGCTGCTGGAACCGGCGGAGATGGTGGGCGGCGATTTCTACCAGTTCTTCGAGACCGAGCCCGGGCTGCTGTGGTTCGTGGTCGGCGACGTGTCGGACAAGGGCGTGCCGGCGGCGCTGTTCATGGCGCGGGCGATGACGGTGCTGGAGATCGCCGCGCGCCGGCACACGCGCCCGGACGCAATCCTGATCGCGGCCTCGCAGCGGCTGGTGGAAGGCAACGAGCCGTGCATGTTCGCCACCGTGCTGTGCGGGCTGATCGACGTGCACAGCGGCGACTACTGGCTGTCCAGCGCCGGCCACGAGCCGCCGCTGCTGCTCGGCGCCGATGGCAGTGCACACCTGCTGCCGCTGGAATCCGGCCCGCCGTTGGGGCTGGAGCCGCAATCGCGCTACCCGGTGGTGCATGGGCGCCTGGCCGCCGGCGCCACCCTGCTCAGCTACACCGACGGCATCACCGAGGCGATGGATGCGCAGGACCGGCCCTACGGCGAGGCGCGGCTGCTGGCGGCACTGCAGCCCGGCGCCGACGCGCAGGCGCAGTGCGCCGCGGTGCTGGCCGATGTGCAGGCGTTCACCGCGCCGGCACCGCAGTCCGACGACATTACGCTCCTGGCGATCCGGCTGCGCCAGGATCCGGCACGGGAGGCGACGCGATGATGCTGCGATGGCAGATGGAACCGGCAATCGACGCACTGGCGCAGTTGAGCGACAGCGTGGAGGCGGCGCTGCGGCGCCACGGCGTGAGCGGCGAGCAGGTCAGCCGCACCCGGCTGATCGTCGAGGAGTTGGCGTGCAACACCCTCGAACACGGCCACCTGCGCCGCGCACCGCTGCCGGTGGACGTGATCGTGCACCTGCAGCCCGACGCGCTGGTGCTGGAATTCCACGACAGCGGACCGGCCTTCGACCCGCGCGACGCGCCGGTGCCGGACCTGGACGCGGACATCGCCGAGCGCCCGATCGGCGGCCTCGGCCTGCACCTGGTGCAGCAACTGGCCGATCGCCTCGAGTATCGCCACGACGCCGGCCGTAATGTGGTGCGCATCGTGTTGCTGCAACCTGCCGATCCCCCTCTTCAGGAGTCGCCCGCATGACCACGTTGAGCCTGCAGATCGACCCGGCGCAGGACAAGCGCCAACGCCTCACCCTGAGCGGGCGGCTGGACACGCATACCTACCAGGCCCTGGACGAGGCGCTGGCGCCGCTGCTGGCCACGCCGATCACCACGTTGGTGCTGGACCTGTCGCACCTGGACTACATCAGCAGCGCCGGCATCCGCTCGATCTTCAAGGCGCGCAAGGTGCTGGCCGCGCGCGACGGGCGGGTGCTGGTGGTGAACCCGCAACCGCAGATCCGCAAGGTGTTCGACGTGGTCAAGGCGGTGCCGTTGAACGAGATCTTTACCTCGGTGCAGGAACTGGACGAGTACCTGGACGAGATGCAGCGGCGGGTGCTCGCCGATGGCGCAATGCGTCGGGACTGAAGTCCCTCCTACAGTGCACCCAGCGAGCGCGCTGCAAGACCCTCTTTCCACACAAGCGGCCTCAGCCACGACGGGATTTGCCAGTACAGCCCGTCGCGGCTGACACCGCTCCCACAGGAATGGCTGAGCATCTTTGTGGGAGGGACTTCAGTCCCGACGACGGAGGGTGTCAGTCGGCTTTCGGCTTCGCTTGGCGCAACTGCACGACCGTTGATTCCCACACGGGCGCCCCTGGCCCAGGCAACCGAAGCAACTCACGCCCGCATAGATCCACGCGCACCGCACGCACGCGCAGGACGCAAACGCGCGCTGCCGTCCTGACTGAACCAATCCCACCGCGCTCCCGCGCCCGGCCTGCCAAGCGCTTGCCGGCCACTCTACTTCGATATATCGTTTCCGCACCAAATTCGACATATCGAAATGCCACGATCCCACGCCCCCGGACCGCATCCCGCGCACCGCCTGTTCGAGGACGACCGGGCCGGCCGCGGCCGTGGCGCACGCGGCCCCCGTCCGCTCGGCCACGGCGACCTGCGGCTGTTGCTGCTGGCGATGATCGAGACCCAGCCGCGCCACGGTTACGAGTTGATCCGCGCGGTCGCCGAGCTGTTCCATGGCCTGTACACGCCCAGCGCCGGCACGGTCTACCCGACCCTGGCGCAGTTGGAAGCGCAGGGCCTGGTGCAGGCCGATGCCGACGCCACGCGCAAACGCTATGCCATCACCGAAGCCGGTCAGGCCTTCGTGCGCACCGAGCGCGCGCAGGTGGACGCGGCGCTGCAGCGCACCCAGCACAGCGCGCGTGCGCTGGTGCGCGCCAACGTGCCGGCGCCGGTGCGCGAGGCGATGCGCCGCATCAAGCACGGCCTGCTGGCGCGGCACGGGCGCTGGGACCCGGACGAGATCGAGCGCGTCGCCGCGCTGTTGCATGCCGCCGCCGACGGCATGGATGGCAACACACCCTGATTCCCCTTCCAGCCAGCACGCGGGGCTTTTGTCGTGCCGCCCGCGTCGCCCGCCAACCCTCTCCCCTACTTCCGAGGATTCCCATGGCGACCCACGAACACCGCCTGCTGCGCCACCCGCTGCGCCTGCGTTATCTGCAGGTGCTGCGCACGCAACCGCTGACCCCGCACATGCGCCGCATCGTCGTCGGCGGCCCCGAACTGGACGGCTTCGTCAGCGCCGGGCCGGACGACCACGTCAAGCTGTTCTTCCCCAACCCCGAAGGCGCGTTCGTGCTGCCGACGATGACCGAGCACGGCCCGGTGTATCCGGCCGACGCGCTGCCCTCCCCTGCACGCGACTACACCCCGTGCCACTACGACGCCGACGCGCAGGAACTGACCCTGGACTTCGTGCTGCACGGCGACGGCCCGGCCTGCCGCTGGGCGGCGCAGGCCGACCCGGGCGATGCGCTGGTCGTCGGCGGGCCGCGCGGCTCGTTCGTGGCCGCCGACGACTTCGACGCTTATGTGCTGATCGGCGACGAGACCGCGCTGCCGGCGATCGGCCGCTGGCTGGAAACCCTGCCGGCCAACGCGGAAGTCGACGCGCTGATCGAGATTCCCGGCTACGCCGACCGGCAAGCGCTGGACTGCGACGCCGAGCTGCGCGTCACCTGGCTGGAACGCAACGGCGTGGACGCACGCAGCAGCCAGCTGCTGGAAGGCGCGCTGCGCGATTTCGATCCGCCCGAGGGCGACGCGTTCTACTGGATCGCCTGCGAGTCGGCACGCGCGCGGATGATGCGCAAGTTCGTCGAAGGCCACCTCGGCGTGCCCAAGGAATGGATTCGCGCGACGGGGTATTGGAAGGCCGGCGGGGACGCGGCCGAAGACTGAAAGCCGCGTCGAAAAAAGCAAAAAGCGCGCGCACGACGGCCGGCGCCGAACACACGGCAATCCGGCGCAACAGCCCCTCTCCCACCGGGAGAGGGGTTGGGGTGAGGGTAAGGTGCGCCTGGCGCTTCAGGCGCATGCGGGGCTTCGCCAGGAACCATCGCGGTAAGGCCATCGCGGCTGAAGCCGGCCCTACGCTGCGTCTTTCGCCCGCAGTTTCATTGCACCGCACACAGCGAGATCCCGAACATACAAACGCCCGCCGAATGGCGGGCGTTTGCGTTACGACAGGCGGCAGCGCGCGAAGCGCCGCTGCCGCGACCACAGGCGGCCTTACTTGGCCGCTGCCTGCAGCGCTTCGGTGGTGATGCGGATCTTCACTTCGTCGCTGACGTTCGGCACGTAGGCGCCCAGGCCGAAGTCGCTGCGCTTGACCGTGGTGGTGGCGTCGAAGCCCAGCGCCGGCACCTTCTTCATCGGGTGCGGACCGGCACCGTTGAGGGTCACCGCCAGCACCACCGGCTTGGTCGTGCCCTTGATGGTCAGGTCGCCAGCGACGGTCAGCTTGTTGCCGCCGGCCGAGGTCACCTTGGTGCTCTTGAAGGTGGCAGTGGGGAACTTGGCGGCGTCGAAGAAGTCGGCGCTCTTCAGGTGCTCGTCGAACTTGGCGGTGAAGCTGTTGAGGCCGGACAGCGGCAGGGTCACGTTGACGCTGGACTTGCTCACGTCCTGGGCGTTGTAGACCAGGGTGCCGTCGACGTCGCCGAAGTGCGCGGACGGGTTGGAGAAGCCGAAGTGGCTCCACTGCACCAGCACGTCGGTGTGGGCCGGGTCGAGCGTGTAGGTGCCGGAGACGCCCTTGGCGGCGGCAGCGGCGGCGGCCGGCGCGGCGAAGGCGCTGGTGGCCGGCTGGGCGACGACGACGGCCAGGGCCATGGCGAGCGGGAGCAGCAGTTTGCGGGTCTTGGTCATGGTGGAACTCCTTGGAGGGGTGATGGGACGAAACTGCGGCAGGCGCGGGCCTGCGGTGGGACACGAAAGCGGAACCCGCGCGCTCACTCGATGCGCGCGGCCTCGTCGAAACTCAGCCGCGGCAGGCGCGGGAACAGGCCGCTGGGATCGCCGTAGCCGAGGTTGACCAGGAAGTTGGATTTGATCGCAGTGCCTGCGAAGAACGCGGCATCGACCTTGGCGTTGTCGAAGCCGGACATGGGACCGGCATCCAGGCCCAGCGCACGCGCGGCCAGGATCAGGTAGGCGCCCTGCAGCGAGCCGTTGCGGAACGCGCCTTCGCTGCGGCCTTCGCGCGGGCCGTCGAACCAGCTCTTGGCGTCGGTGTGCGGGAACAGGTACGGCAGCTTCTCGTGGAAGTCCTCGTCGTGGGCGACGATCACCGTGACCGGCGCGGCCAGGGTCTTGGCCAGGTTGCCTTCGGACAGCGCCGGCTTGAGCTTTTCCTTGGCCTGCGGCGAGGTCACGAAGACGAAGCGTGCCGGGCTGCCGTTGGCCGCGGTCGGGCCCCACTTCACCAGGTCGTAGAGGGCACGCAGGGTGGCTTCGTCGACCGGCTTGTCCAGGAACGCGTTCTGGGTGCGCGCGGTGCGGAACAACTGGTCGAGGGCGGCGTCGTGCAAGGCGTCGGACATGCGGGAAGTTCCTTGATCGAGGGAAGCGCCAGGAGGCCGGTGGGGCCGTCCCGATGCGAGGCGGCCAGTGTAGAGTGGCACGATTGTCGCAACACCCGGCCGCGATGCAACGGATTACTACCAAACGTGAAACGATCGGACGCGACCTGGGCGATTAGCGATGGCCGCGCCGGCAACGCCCGCCAGGCCGAGGCGCTGGCCGCCGCGTTGGCGCTTCCGGCCGCGGCACCGATCCAGGCGCAGGTGTTGCAGCCGCACATGCCGTGGCGCTGGTTGGCGCCGCGCTGGCTGCCCGGCGCACGGCATGCGTACGGCGCGACATTCGCCGCAGCAGTGCAGCAGCCGCCGCCGCTCGCCGTGGGCTGCGGCCGCCAGGCGGCGCTGGCGACGCGGCTGCTGCGCACACGCGGCAGCCAGGTGGTGCAGATCCTGGATCCGCGGCTGGATCCGCGCCACTGGGACGTGGTGGTGGTGCCGGAACACGATCGCCTGCGCGGCGCCAATGTGCTGACCCTGCTCGGCAGCCTGCATCCGATCGACGATGCCTGGCTGTCCGCAGGACGCGCCGCGTTTCCTGCGTTGGGCGCATTGCCCTCGCCGCGCATCGGTCTGTTGGTGGGCGGCCCGTCGGGCCTGGCGCCATGGAGCGAGGCGCAGGCACAGGCCGCCTTCGCCGACATCGCCGCACAGTTGCGCGCGCACGGCGGCAGCCTCCTCGCCAGCGCATCGCGGCGCACGCCGCCCGCGGTGGCCGCAGCCCTGCGCCGCACGTTCGCCGAAGTACCGGGCATAGTGTGGTGCGGCGCGGACGATGGCGCCAATCCCTATGCGGGCCTGCTCGGCTGGGCCGAGCGCCTCGCCTGCACGCCGGATTCGGTGAACCTGCTGTCGGAAGCCTGCGCCACGCGCGTGCCGGTGCAGGTGCTGATGCCGGAAACGGCGCGTGGCCGCGCCCTGGCGTTCCATCGCGCCTTGCACGCGCGTGGACGCCTGCTTCCGGCGAACGATGCCGACGACGCATACGCCGCCGGCATCGCACCGCTGCGCGAAACCGCGCGGGTGGCCGCGCTGATCCGCGACCGCCTGGCGCTGGCCTGATCGGCCGCCGTGCCGGCGTCGCTGCCACGACACCGACACGGCAACCGGGCCCAACGCGTCACATCACGCTGTGTCAGGGGTTGCTCGGCGAGCGCGGCACGCCCGCCGGCGCCGCATCCAGCGCGCCGATCAGCAGCCGCACCACCGGCGTGCCCACGCCGACCGTGTAGTTGTACTTGCCCTTGATCGGCTGATTGTTGTCGACCACGCCGTTGTAGCCGGGGATGCCGCGATGCAGCGCCTCCGGCCCATTGGCGGCCAGGCGGTACAGGTAATCGTTGAGATTGCCCTGGCGGCCCTGCTTCTCCACCAGCAGCGCGACCGCGCTGGCGAATTCCGGCGCGGCGACGCTGGTGCCGATCACCGCCGAGATACCGCCCTTGAAGTAGGTGGCCACCGAGCTGTCGCCCTCACGGCACGGCTGCGTCGCAATCCCCGGGCAGCCGCCGACCAGCATGCCGATGTCCGGCAGCGCGCGCATGGACGTGCGCGTCCCGCCGAGTGCACGCAACTGGTAGGCCGGACGCTGGAACAGGGCGCTGACGCCGCCACCGGCGCCCCAGTAGCCGCCGGCCAGGTTCGCGCCGACGCCGTAGTAGTCGGCGGTCTCCAGCGGATCGCCGTAGGCGCTTTCGCTCTTGTAGCCGGATTCCAGGCTGCCCTTCTTGTACGCAGTGAGCAGGTTGCCGCCGCCGACCGCGGTCACGTGCGGGCTGGCCGCCGGGTGTTCGACGCCGGCGACGAAGCGGCCGTCCTTGTGGTCGACCGCGTACTGCGTGTCGGCGCAGTCCAGGCCGGCGTTGTCGCCACTGGAGGCGACGAAGGTGATGCCCTGCGCGTTGCCCTGCTTGAACACCGCATCGTAGGGACGCAGCAGCGAGGTGAAATCCTTGCCGCCGTTGTAGGCCGCGGTGTAGTACAGCTCGCAGCCGCCGAACGAGGAGCTGACGACGTCGGCCTGGTTGTCCTGCACGATCTGCCGGTAGCCGGCCAGCACCGAGGCGTCGCTCAGGTCCGGGATCACGTACAGCAGCACGTGCGCGCCCGGCGCGCCGCCCAGCGCCATCTCCACGTCGAGCGCGGCCTCGCTCGCCGCGGCGTCGTTGCCGTCCTGCAGGCCCGGCGTGGCGCCGGCCACGTAGTGGCGCGCGTACAGGGTCGGGTCGGCGTGGTTGGCGGCGTAGCGGCTGAAGTTTTCGTGGTCGAACATCGCCTTGATGTCCGAATCCAGCACGTCGCTGCTGATCAGGATGGCGATGGTGCTGCCGGTGCCGTCGAGCCGGCGCTGCTGCCCGGCCGCGCCGGTGGTGGCCTGGTAGGACGGATAGCCGTAGGCCTGCTTGAGGTCGTTGTACCAATAGGTGGTGCCGCCGGCGCCGTAGCGGTTGGCGGGATTCTTGGTGGCTGCGCGCTGCCAGTTGACGTGCATCGGCGGCACACCGCGGGTCAGGCCGGTCACCGTCGCACCGCTGTCGCGCAGCGCAGCGGGCAGTTGCAGGGGAGCGGCGGCGGCGAGGTGGGCCTGACTGCCCTGCTGTACCTCGGCGGTCAGCGGCGCCGCGAACAAGCGCTCGACGTTGTTCGCGCTCGCACTGACATGCAGGGTGTTGCCCTGCTCGGTGACGTTCATGTGCGCGGCCTGCAGCGCGGCACGCACCTGCGCGACCTGCGCCGGTGCCGGCGCGAAGCGGCGCTGGAATTCGGCCGGCGTCAGCCAATGGTGATACTGCGGAGAGACCGGATCCTGGATGTCGGCCAGCAACGCGTCCAGGCCGGCCTGATCGCGCAACGGCAGGTGCACGTCGAAATTGACCGGCGCGGCGCGCAGCGTTGCGGTCATCGCCGCGATGGAGGCGTCGGGCACGGCATTGGCGGTGCCGAGCGCGCACAGCAGGGAAGCGGACAACACGGCAGCCAGCAAGGGCCGACGGCGGATGCGATCAAGCATGGGCGTCTCTCCGGGGGTAGAGCGGGTGGGACGAGGCCGTGGCGGCCTCGCGGTGGGAAATCGATGGCCCCTCTTCCCTCGGGAGAGAGGTTGGAGTGAGGGTGGGAAGCACGAAGTGCGCGCGTGGTTCGTTGCGACGAGGCTGCGCCCGTACCCTCATCCGCCCCTGCGGGGCACCTTCTCCGGGGGGAGAAGGGAGACGCTGAGCCCCTCTCCCACCGGGAGAGGGGTTGGGGTGAGGATACGGCGCGCGCAGCGCGTGCGTGGTGCGTTGCTGCGCCCGTACCCTCATCCGCCCCTGCGGGGCACCTTCTCCCGGGGGGAGAAGGGAGAAGCCTGAGCCCCTCTCCCACCGGGAGAGGGGTTGGGGTGAGGGTACGGCGCGCGAAGCGCACGCGTGGTTTGTTGCTGCGAGCCTGCGTCCGGACCCTCATCCGCCCCTGCGGGGCACCTTCTCCCGAGGGGAGAAGGGAGACGCTGCGCCCCTCTCCCATCGGGAGAGGGGTTGGGGTGAGAGTACGGCGCGCGCAGACCTGTCGAGGCGAGGGCCCAACAGCGCACGCGAACGACGCTCCGAGCGACGCGAGGGCACTGTGCTTCCTGCTCATGTCTGCACGCATCGGCACGTCGTCGGGCTTGGGCGAGGCGTGATCATTGAGGAGGAGCGCACTACAAAACTTTGACGGACGACGCCGTTTTCGACTTTGGAAACAGCATGTTTCGCCGGGTTTCCGACACACACGCCTACATGTGTTCACCACTCGTCATGCATGGCAATCGGCGACACTCTGTATCGCATTGATGTCGACACGCGCTTGCCACGCCGCTTCTTCCGCGGTGTCGCACGATGGCGCGCCTGCAGTCATCGCGCGCCCGGCGGCGGCGACACGAACGCCATGCCGCAGGACCGCTGCATGACAACCGCAACGCCGATGACGCCAACCTGCAACGTCGCTGTCGCATCGTGTGCGCACTTCCTTTACGAATCCCCCTTGCGCATGCCTCTCCATTCCTTGCTGAGCACGGCGATCCTTGCCGCCCTGTTGTCGCCCTTCGCCGCCACTGCCGCAGAACCCACCGCCGATGGCGCCGCGGCCGACGTGCAGCAACTCGATGCGGTGTCGGTGATCGGCCAGGGCGAAACCCGCCAGGTGCAGCGCATCACCGCGCAGGACGTGGCGGTGCTGCCGCCGGGCACCAGCATCCAGAAGCTGCTCAACCGCATTCCCGGCGTCAACGTGCAGTCCAACGACGCCTTCGGCGCCAACGAGGAATCGCAGACCATCAGCCTGCGCGGCTTCAACGGCGTGCGCCTGGGCTACACCCTCGACGGCCTGCCGCTGGGCGACAACGCCTACGGCAACTACAACGGCCTGAACATCAGCCGCGCGCTGATCGCCGAGAACTTCGGCGGCGTGGAACTGGCCTCGGGCATCGGCAGCCTGGGCACGGCCTCCACCAGCAACCTCGGCGGCACGGTGCAGTACTACTCCGACGATCCGTCCACCGAGGTCGGCGTGCGCCTGGCGCAGACCGTGGGCTCGGACAGCAACCGCCGTACCTACCTGCGTCTGGATACCGGCGAGCACAACGGCTTCTCCGCCTACCTGTCCGGCATCTACGCCGACGCCGACATGTGGGCCCCGCCGGGTTCGCCGACCCACACCGCGCAGTTCAACGGCAAGGGCGTGTACCAGTTCGAGGGCGGCAAGATCACCGCGTTCGTCGACACCTCGCGCACCTCGCAGGCCGACTACGCCTACCTGTCCAAGAGCGGCCTGCACCGCGGCCTGGGCTGGGACTGGAACCTGTACGCGCCGGACTGGCAGCGTGCGCTGGCCGCGGCCTATTGCGCGCCGGCCACGCGCAACCCCAGCCGCTGCGGCTACAGCGGCGGCGTGGACAACATCGACGACGCCTACTACCAGAGCCGCGCGCTGCGCAACGACGACCTGTACTACCTGGCCGGCGACTTCCAGCCGTCCGATGCGGTGAGCGTGCACACCCAGGTCTACCACCACGAGAACGAAGGCCAGGGCCACTGGTGGTCGCCGGGCCAGCCGTCCTACCCGGGCACGCCGCAGGCGCTGCCGATCTCGATCCGCAGCACCAACTACACCATCAACCGCACCGGCGGCATCGCCTCGCTGGGCTGGGACATCGGCCCGCACCACCTGGAAGCGGGCGTGTGGTACGAGCGCAACAAGCACCACGTGGAGCGCAACTTCTACTGGATCGACGGCCCGATCGACGACGACATCTTCCTCAGCAACCCGAACCGCCGGCTGTTCTCGCAGGATTACGTCATCACCACCAAGCAGGCCTATGTGCAGGGCACCTTCAAGCTGCTCGACGAGCGCCTGACCCTGGACATCGGCGCCAAGAGCCCGCACACCACCATGACCGCGCGCGAGACGCCGGGGATCGCGGTGGAGTCGCCGGTGGCCAACGGCGAGCTGAAGGCCAGCAAGGCGCTGCTGCCGCAGGCCGGCCTGAGCTACCGTCTGGCCGAGGGCCAGGAAGTGTTCGCGTCCTACGCCGAGAACATCGCCGCGTTCCAGGGCGGCGGCGCCGGCGGCCCGCTGCTGGTGACGCAGGCTTCGTTCGACGCCAGCGTCGGCGCGCTGCAGCCGGAGAAGTCCAAGACCTTCGAAGCCGGCTACCGCTTGGTGCGCGACCAGTTCGAGGCCTCGCTGGTCGGCTACGACGTCACCTTCGACAACCGCCTGCTCTCGCTCAACCCGTGCCCGAGCATCCAGCAGGGCACCAGCCCGGCGTGCACCACGCGCTTCTTCAACGTCGGCTCGGTAAGCAGCCGCGGCGGCGAGCTGACCTTCATCTGGAAGCCGACCGCGCACCTGCAGTGGTACAACTCGGCCTCGATCAATCGCTCCACCTACGACGACAACTACGTGCAGAACGGCGCGGTCATCCCCACCGCCGGCAAGTCCACCGTCGACACGCCCAAGCGCATGTTCGCCAGCGAACTCAGCTGGACCTGGAACGGTTGGAACGCCAACCTGCGCGGCAAGTACACCGGCCAGCGCTACTACACCTACACCAACGACCAGGGCTTCGGCGGCTACACCTCCTTCGATGCCGGCGCCGGCTACGATTTCGGGGCGGTGTCGTTCCTGCGGGACCTGAAGCTGTCGTTGAACGTCACCAACCTCACCGACAAGCGCTACGCCTCCAACCTCACCGCCTTCAGCAACAGCGATCCGAACGGCCGCTCGCTGGCCTTCCACGCCAGCGCGCCGCGGCAGGCGTTCCTGACCCTGGACGCGCGCTTCTGAGCGCGTCCATCCTGTCCGTCCGCCCCCGAACCGGAACGCATGCGATGATCCGATCCACCTCCTGGTTGTTGGGATGCGCGATGGCCGTGTTGGCGACCACCGCGGCGGCCGCACCGGCCGCCGCCCCTGGCGAGAGCAAGCCGCTGGTGATCGGCCACCGCGGCGCCAGCGCGCTGCGCCCCGAACACACCCTGGCGTCCTACGCCAAGGCCATCGCCGACGGCGCCGACTTCATCGAACCGGACCTGGTTTCGACCAAGGACGGCGTGCTGGTGGCGCGCCACGAGAACGAGATCGGCGGCACCACCGACGTGGCCGCGCACCCGGAGTTCGCCGCGCGCAAGACCGTCAAGCAGATCGACGGGCAGCGCGTGGAAGGCTGGTTCACCGAAGACTTCACCCTGGCCGAGCTGAAGACCCTGCGCGCGCGCGAGCGCCTGCCGCAACTGCGCGGCACCGCCTTCGACGGGCAGTTCCAGGTGCCGACCATGGACGAGATCATCGACTTCACCGCGGCCGAGTCGGCCACGCGCGGGCGGCCGATCGGGCTGATTCCCGAGATCAAGCACGGCACCTATTTCCATGGGCTCGGCCTGGCGATGGAAGACAAGCTGGTCGCCACCCTCGATGCGCATGCCTACACGCGCAAGGCGCCGGTGGTGATCCAGTCGTTCGAGATCGGCAACCTGGAATACCTGCACGGCAAGTTGGGCAGCACCCATCCGAACGTGCGCCTGGTGCAGTTGCTGGGCGACCCCAAGGACCGCCCGGGCGACCAGTTGCGCAATGGCCCGACCTACGCGCAGATGGGCAGTGCACAGGGCCTGCGCGCGATCGCCAAGTACGCGCAGCTGGTCAGCCCCAACCTGCGCGCGATCGTGCCGGTGAGCGCCGACGGCGCCCTGGCCGCGCCCACGTCGTTCGTGGCCGATGCGCATGCGGCCGGCCTGCAGGTGATTCCGTACACGTTCCGTCCCGAGAACTATTTCCTGCCCAAGCAGTTGCAGGACGCGCGCGGCCCGGCTGCGGTGAATGCCGCCGGCAGCATGAAGGAAATGCGCGCGCTGATCGACGCCGGCATCGATGGCTTCTTCACCGACGACCCGGCGGTGGGCCGCGCGGCGGTGGATGGAACGGCGCTGCCGCGGTGAAGCCGAGAATGGGGAATGGAGAATGGGGAATCGCAAAAGCGGTTCCCAGCGCGGGGTTCCATTTGTAGGAGCGTGTCCGCACACGGGCATTGGTCATTGGGTGTCCGGGCCGCGATAATGCGCGCCCGCCGCCCCTGCCCCGATCGCCGTGCCGTCCGTTGCCGCTCCCTCGCCCACTTTCGCCGCGCTGACCCCGCGCGCGCTGCTGCTGTCCGTGCTGGCGATGGGCGCGGTGGTGCTGCTGTCGAACGTGCTGGTGCAGTTCCCGATCAACGACTGGTTGACCTGGGGCGCCTTCAGCTATCCGCTGGCGTTCCTGGTCAGCAACCTGATCAACCGCCGCTTCGGCCCGCGCGCGGCGCGGCGGGTGGCCTGGTGCGGGTTCGCACTGGCGGTGCTGCTGTCGATCTGGATCGCCACCCCGCGCATCGCCGCGGCCTCGTGCCTGGCCTTCATCGCCGCGCAGTTGCTGGACATCACCGTGTTCGACCGGCTGCGCCGCGGCCGCTGGTGGCGCGCGCCGATCGTCGCCACCACCTGCAGCGCGACGCTGGACACCACGATCTTCTGGTCGATCGCCTTCGCCGGCTCGACGCTGCCCTGGCTGAGCTGGGCCGCCGGCGACCTGGCGGTGAAGCTGGGCATCGGCGTGTGCCTGCTGGCGCCGTTCCGCGCGCTGCTGTGGCGGATGGCGCCGACGCGCTGACGGCTGCGCCGCGCTTTGCGCAAGCGCGGCTTCACAAGCGGCCACGGCAGACGTTGAACAGGCCATCGGCGGCGCACGTCCCGTGCGCCGCGCCTGCGACGAGACCACACCCATGCCGCACGACGTCACCCCCGCCCTCGCGCTGAGTGCGCTCAACGCCACCCTGGCGCAACTGCAGCCGGCCGGCACAGCGCTGGCCACGCTGACCAGTCCCGCCGTTTCCAACCCAGCGTGGTCGTGCAATACCTTCGCCCCGCTGATGCTGGAAATGGTGCTGCTGCGTCGCGACCGGCCCCTGCGCACACGGCTGTACCTGGCGGACGCGGCGCTGCCGACCTTCGGCGACGGCGACTTCGTCAACCTCGTGCTGCTGGGCGATCCGTCGCAATTGATCCACAACGTCAACATCCTGGTGGACGGCGAGCGGATCTACCTGTTCCAGGCCTGCCTCGAGCAGGTCGTGGACGTGGTGCGGGTGTTCGAGTCAGTGACCTTCCATGCGCTGTGGCACGACCTGTGCGCCGGCCGCGCCGGCCTGTGGAAGCGCGCCTACCAGGGGCTGTTCGGGGTGGATCCCGACCAGGTGGTGGACACTGATCCCGACGCGGTCTGGTTCCAGACTCAGTACGTCAGCGCGTAGCAATCGCGCCACCGCGGCGCGGAACGGCATGCCGGCGCCGCTCGCCGCGACCAAGGCGGCGTGTTTGCGGTGGCATCACGGCGGCGAGCCCAGGCCCTCCGGCCGATCGCAGCCAGCGCCGACGGCGCGCTTTCCGCCGCGACTCGGCGAGACGCGGCGTTGCCGGAGAAGCATGTCGCCATCGACACCACCCGTGCGCGCATCCGCTGCCAACAAGGATCGCGCTAGCGTGCCGCGTCGCCGTCCGCACGGCCATCGACGAACACCAGCTCCAGCGCGACCGCGGCCTGTCGGATCGCCGCACGCGCCGCGGCGATCTCGGCCGTGGGCGCGGTCAGGCGCGGACGCCGGTCCAGCGTGCAGGCCAGGCCGGCCTCGACCAGCGTGGCATGCGCGGCATGCAGGCTGGCAGCGATGGAAGGCGACAGCCAGCCGCTGTGCGCCAGCGCATCGAGCAGCGCCGGGGTGTCGCGCGGCGCCAGCAGCGCAGGCTGCTGCGCGGCGCCGAGCAGCACGCCGGCCTGCACCAGGAATTCCAGGTCGACCAGGCCGCCGGCGCCCTGCTTGAGGTCGAAGCGCGCGGCATCGCTGCGGTCGAGTTCGGCACGCATGCGCGCACGCATCTTGCGCACTTCCTCGCGCAGCGCTGCAGGCTCGCGCGGGCGCGCCAGGGTCTGCGCGCGCACCTGCTCGAACTGCTGCAGCAGCGGCGCATCGCCGGCCACGCCGCGCGCGCGCACCAGCGCCTGGTGCTCCCAGGTCCAGGCGCGCTCGCGCTGATACTCGCGGTAGCTGGCCAGCGACGACACCAGCGCGCCCTTGCCGCCGTCCGGGCGCAGGCGCACGTCGATGTCGTACAGGCGGCCGCCACCGGTGACCGCGCCGAGCAACGCGATCACCTTCTGCGCCAGCCGCGCGAACCAGCGCCCGCTCTCCAGCGGCCGCGGCCCGGCCGAGGCCTCCACGCCCGGCGGGTGGTCGTACAGGAACACCAGGTCCAGGTCCGAGCCGATGCCCAGTTCCACACCACCGAGGCTGCCGTAACCGACGATGGCGAAACTGCCGCCAGGCACCTCGCCGTGCGCGGCGACCAGATCGGCACGCGCCAGGCGCAGCACCGTCACGACCACCGCCTCGGCCAGCCGCGCGAGCTGGCGCGCGCTGTCGAGCGCGGGCTGGCGACGGTCCAGCGTGGCCAGGGCGATGCGGAAACTCAGCGCCTGGCGCGCTTCGTTGAGGCCGCGCAAGGCCGCTTCCGGATCGTCGCCAGCGGTGGCGATCGCGGCATCGCACAGCCGCTGCATCGCCGCCTGGTCCGGCATCGCGCCGTCCACGCGGCTGTCGAGCAGTTCGTCCAGCAGCAGCGGATGCGCGGCCAGCCGTTCGGACAGGAACGCGCTGCGCGCCAGCACGTCGACCAGCCGCGCCAGCGCGCTGGGTTGTTCGTCGAGCAGGGCCAGGTAGCTGGCCCGGCGCAGGATCGCCTGCAGCAGGCCGAGCACGCGGTGCAGGGCGGCATCGGCCTGCGCCGAGCGCGCCGCGGCGTGCAGCAGCGCCGGCAACACCCGGTCCAGGCGCGCGCGCGCGGCATCGGAGAGCGTGCGCACGCCCAGCGACTGCACGAAGCCGCGCAAGGCCTGGTCGGCGCCATCAGGGTCTGCGAAACCAGCCTCGCGCAGCACCTGCACCTGGCCAGAGTCGGGCAGGCCGCGCCAGTAGTCGGCCAGCGCATCGGGCGCCAGCGCGCGCTCGCGCGGCGCCAGCAGTTCGGCGAACTCGGCGGCGACCCGATCGCGCTGCACCTGCAGCGCTGCGTGCAGCGCGGCCCAGTCGGCATGGCCAAGGCCGAACGCGATGCGCGCGCGATCCAGCGGATCCTCCGGCAACGCGTGGGTCTGCGCGTCGCGCAGCATCTGCAGGCGGTTCTCCACCTGGCGCAGGACGCGATACGCCTGCGCCAGCGCCGCGCCATCCTCGGCGGCGACCTGGCCGGCGGCGACCAGCGCGTGCAGCGCCGGCAACAGGCGGCGCTCGCGCAGGGTAGGTTCGCGGCCGCCGCGGATCAACTGCAGCGACTGCACCAGGAACTCGATCTCGCGGATGCCGCCGGCGCCGCGCTTGATGTCGTCCAGGCGGTCGTGGCGCGCGACTTCGGCGGTGATCGCCGCCTTCATCTCGCGCAGGCCGTCCAGCGCGGTGTAGTCGAGATAGCGCCGGTACACGAACGGGCGCAGCGCCTGCAGCCATTCCTCGCCGGCGGCGATGTCGCCGGCCACCGCGCGCGCCTTCAGCCAGGCGTAGCGCTCCCAGTCGCGGCCTTCGCGCTGGAAATACTGGTCCATGCCGGCGAACGACAGCGCCACCCGGCCGGCGGTGCCGAATGGGCGCAGGCGCAGATCCACGCGGTGCGCGAAGCCGTCGGCGGTGGTCTCGTCGAGCAGCCGCGCCAGGCGCTGGCCGAGCCGCGCAAAGTATTCCTCGGCGGCCAGCGCCCGCGCGCCGTCGGACTCGCCGCCCTGCGGATAGGCATAGACCAGATCCACGTCGGAGGAGAAGTTCAGTTCGCCGCCGCCGAGCTTGCCCAGGCCGAACACCACCAACCGCTGCACGCTGCCGTCGGCGGCACGCACCACGCCATGGCGCGCGGCGAACTCGCCCTCCAGCGCCTGCAGCGCCAGCGCCAGGCAGTCCTCGGCCAACTGCGTGCTACCGGCCAGGGTCGCATCGACCTCGTCCAGGCCCAGCACGTCGCGCCACACCAGCCGCGCCGAGGCGGCCGCGCGGTAGCGGCGCAACTGCGCCTGCCATGCGGCGGGCTGCGCCGGATCCAGCTGCGGCAGCGGCAACGGCGGCGGATCCGGCTGCGCCAGGTGCGCGAGCAGCGACGGCTGCCGGCACAGCGTGTCGAGCAAGAAATCGCTGGCCAGCAGCGCGCGCGCCAGCGCGTCCTCGAAACCGGGATGAGACGGCCACGGCTGCGCGGCCACGGCCTGGCGCAGGCGTGCCAGGCTGCGTTCGAGCGTGGGTTGCAGGACGTCGGGAACGGCGAAGGGAGCAGAAGCCATCGGCCGATGATGGCATCCCGCGGCGACCGCGGACAGGACCGCGGCGTGGATGCAATCAAACGCGCGCCGTCGGACACGGCGAGCGCAAGGAAAGCGTCGTGATTGCAGCATCGGCCCTAGCCAGGGCGGAGCTGTCTGCGCTGCATACGAGGAACTTCATTCCGACGTGTCCGACGCTTGCTGGATCTCCCAACACCGCGCGTCGCGGCTGAAGCCGCTCCCACAGGTGAAGCACCCACATTCTCTGGAACCCCACGGTGCAGCACTGCACTGTGGGAGGGACTTCCGTCCCGACCCGACGGCGCATCCGACGCCGCAAGGCTGTTCCACCGTCGCGCGTCGCGGCTGAGGCCATTCCCGCACGGAACGGAAAATCCACGCAGAACGCAGCTTTTCAGCACTTTTCGCGACGTTTCGCAGACCTTGCCGCCAGCCCCGCCACGACGATGGTGTATCATGGTTGTCTCGACGGAGCCCTGTGCGCCCTGCGCCGCCCGCTCCGTTCTTCGATCCTGCAGCGCCGTGGTGTTGACGCGGCCGTCCGGGATCGCCCCCGCAGACCAGTGCGGCGCCCGTGGCGCCCTGTCGTTCCGTCTTGCTTGCCTGACGCGTGCGGGCCGGGGGTCATCACCTCACCGTTCCAGGACAGGAGAAGACATGTCGGAGTTCCACGCCCATTTCGGATGGTTCAAGCGCCGCCGCCAACTGCAGGTGGAAGAAGTCACCGTCGTCGACAAACCCATGCTCAAGCGGGCGGTCGGCGCGGCGGCGCTGGGCAACGCGATGGAATGGTTCGACTTCGGCGTGTACGGCTACCTGGCCGTGACCCTGGGCCACGTGTTCTTTCCCAGCACCAACCCGACCGCGCAGCTGATCGCCACGTTCGCGACCTTCACCGTCGCGTTCCTGGTGCGCCCGCTGGGCGGGCTGGTGTTCGGCCCGCTGGGCGACCGCTACGGCCGGCAGAAGGTGCTGGCCGCGACCATGATCCTGATGGCGCTGGGCACATTTTCGATCGGCCTGATCCCCTCCTACGCGCGCATCGGCATCTGGGCGCCGATCCTGTTGCTGGTGGCGCGGCTCGTGCAGGGCTTTTCCACCGGCGGCGAATACGGCGGCGCGGCGACCTTCATCGCCGAGTACTCCACCGATCGCAACCGCGGCTTCATGAGCAGCTGGCTGGAGTTCGGCACATTGGGCGGCTATATCGCCGGCGCCGCCACGGTGACCGCGCTGCACTTTGCGCTGAGCGATGCGCAGATGCACGACTGGGGCTGGCGCGTGCCGTTCCTGATCGCCGGCCCGCTGGGCCTACTCGGCCTGTACATGCGCATGAAGCTGGAGGAAACCCCGGCGTTCCAGGCCTATGCCGAAGAAGCGGAAAAGCGCGAGCACGATGCGCCGGGCCTGGGCGCGCTGTTCCGCGTGCACTGGCCGCAGTTGCTCAAGTGCGTGGGCCTGGTGCTGGTGTTCAACGTCACCGACTACATGCTGCTGACCTACATGCCCAGCTACCTCAGCGTCACCATGGGGTATGCCGAGAGCAAGGGCCTGCTGCTGATCATCATCGTGATGCTGGTGATGATGCCGCTCAACGTGCTCGGCGGGTTGTTCAGCGATCGCCTGGGCCGCAAGCCGATGGTGATCGGCGCCTGCATCGCGCTGCTGGTGCTGGCGGTGCCGTGCCTGCGGCTGGTCGGCACCGGCAACGACTGGCTGATCTTCCTCGGCCTGATGCTGCTGGGCGTGGCGCTGGTGTGCTTCACCAGCTCGATGCCGTCGACCTTGCCGGCGCTGTTCTACACCCCGGTGCGCTACAGCGCGCTGTCGATCGCCTTCAACGTGTCCGTGTCGCTGTTCGGCGGCACCACGCCGCTGGTCACCGCGTGGCTGGTCGAGCGCACCGGCGATCCGCTGGTGCCGGCGTACTACCTGATGGGGGCGGCGGTGGTCGGCATCGCGACCATGGCCTTCGTGCGCGAAACCGCCGGCCTGCCGCTGCGCGGTTCACCGCCGGCGGTGGCCAGCGAAGCCGAGGCGCATGCGCTGCTGCGCAGCGACGAGCCGCTGACCGTGGACCCGACCCGCCCCGAACTGCCGGCGTCGCCGGAACCGCCGTCGCAGGCCATGCCGACCTGACGCACACGCAACCGGCGCCGCGCACCCCGCATCGGCGATGGTTCGCGGCAGTCGAGGCGCAGCGGCGCTGCCGGCGGCGCATGTGCACGCGCCGCCGCGGACAATCCACGTCCAAGCGCGGGCTTCGGGCGCAGCGCACGACGCGGCGCTTCCGTCATGGGCAACCGGCCGAGCGCCTTCGCCTCGGTCGCGCGTCCATCAGGCGACCTCTTTCGACACGGCAGACCGATGTTCGGCGCCACACCTGCCGAACACGATCACGCTGCAGAGCGCGAGGGTCCAGACACTGATGCCGCCATACAACATCACCCATTGCATGCCTTGGATCATGGCTGCCGCCGCGACGTCGGGCGGAACCGTCGGCGTGGAGAGGCCCTGCCCCGCCGCGTGTGCGGTTCCGCCGGAAAGCCGCTCAGCCAGCCCCCGCAACAACGTGGCGTCGACCGTCGGCAGCGTCCGGCGGAGAAAGGACAACACGCCCTCCACCAGGATGAATCCCATGACCGCGATATTGATCGCAAGGCTGATCAGGCGCGCACTGGTGTCCATGCCGGAGGCCATGCCGGTACGCGCGACGCAGACCGACGCGGTGATGGTATTGGTCACCGGGGTGTTGACGATCCCCAACCCGGTACCGGCCAGCAGGCACCCGGGGAGCATCGTCAACCAACTGGCCCGCACCGTACCGCTGCCCCACGCCATCAGCAACAAGCCGGCTCCGATCGCAAACAGGCCGGCAGGAATCACGGTATGCGCGCGGTAGCGCAGCGCCAGCCGCTCGCCCAACGGCGGCAGCACCAGGGTCGGCAAGGTGTAAGCCAGCAGCGAAAGTCCGGTGGCCACGTTGCCGTAGCCCAGCCCATGCTGGAACAGCAGCGGCAGATAGATCATGAGCGGCCAGAAGCTGAAGTTCATGCCCATCGAGCCCAACAGGGCGCCGGAAAAGTCGCGGATGCGGAACACCGAGAAGTCGAACATGGGCGCGTCGGCGCGGCGCTCCGCCACAACGAACGCGACGCAGCTGCCGCTGGCGATGATCAGACTCGCCAGCGACGAAACGCTGCCAAAGCCGGCTACCGGCCCTTGCGTGATGAACCACGCCAAGGCGAGCACCGCGACCGACAGCGAGACGATCCCGGCGACGTCCAAACGGCACCGCTGCGGATCGCGCGACTCCTCGACACCGACAAGCGCCAGCCCCAGGGCGATCGCGGAAATGGGAACGTGCACAAGGAAAACCCATTCCCAACTCCACAACGCGACGATGCCGGCACCGATGATCGGGCCGAAACCCAGGCCGATGCCGAAGACGATCCCCCAGATCCCAAACGCCTTGGCACGGGCCGTCGCGTCTGCGAATTGCTGCGAGAGCACGGCGAACTGGCACACCAGCATGGCGCCCCCGGCCATCCCCTGAAGGAAGCGACCAGCGATCAGCAGCGCCGTGCTCCCTGCCAGGCCGCATACCAAGGAGGTCACGCCGAACAGGAACACGCAGATCAGGAAGATCCGCTTGCGCCCGTAGCGGTCGGCCAGCGTGCCCGTCGCCATCAGCACGGTGGTGCAGGCGATGGTGTAGGCATTCATGATCCACTGCAGATCGCGGAAGCTGCCGTGCAGCGCCGCTTCGAGGAGGGGAAGGATCACCGGCACGCTGGAGATCTCCAGACCGAACATCAGCGAAGCCAGGCAGGCGGCCGCCAGCGTGAGGGTGTTCCTGCGCGCGGAAGGAAGGTGCGTCATGGGCTTTTCCTAGAGGGACATCCGCCCGCGGCGCCGAGCGGACCGACCGGTGCACGGCGGGTCGATTCGGGCTTGGGAGCGGCTGACTTCCAGTCTGGGAGCACACAATGGATGATGGAAATGATTTAATTTTCTTGAATTAATTAAAAAATGGACTGAATCGCATGGACTACGATCCGGATCTGTTACGCACCTTCGTTGCGGTGAACGAGACTGGCGGCTTCACGCGCGCAGGCGAACGGCTGCACCTCACCCAGTCGGCCATCAGCCATCACATTCGCAAACTGGAAGCGCAGGCCGGCACGGCACTGCTGAATCGCACAACCCGCCGGGTGAGCCTGACCGAAGACGGCGAAGACTTTCTTCGCCATGCGACGCAGGTGCTGCAGGCGCATGACGCGCTCGCACGGCGTTTCCGGCGTTCTCCGGTGTCCGGCACGGTGCGTTTCGGTGCCCCCGAAAGCTACGTCGGCGATCGCCTTCCGCCAATGCTGGCGCGGTTCGCACGGATGTTTCCGGCGGTGCGGCTGGACGTGACGGTGGATACCTATGCCGCGCTGCACGAGCAGATCGTTGCGGGCTCCCTCGACCTGGCGGTGACACTCGCACTGGAGGACGACCCGACAACGCCCCTGCTGCGCCGGACCCGCTTCGTGTGGGCGGCCGCGCCAGCGTTCGCGCCGGCCGCGAATGCGCCAGTCCCGCTCGCTTTTGCGCCCAAGCCCTGCCTGCACCGGCAGGTGGGAACCGCTGCACTGGAACGCGCCGATCTCGCCTGGCGAGTGGCATTCACCTCGCCAAGTCAGCAGGGACTGCGTGCCGCCGTGAAGGCCGGCCTGGCCATCACCGCCCTGCCCCAGGAAGATCTGGAAGCGGGAATGGTCGCCGTGGACGAGCGCTTTGGATTGCCGCCGTTGCCGCACGCCAGCTTCCGGCTGCTGTGGAGCGAGGCCAACCGAACGCCGGCAGCGGAGGCGCTAGCGCAACAACTATCGCAATCACCCGAGGCACTTTCCGGCAGCGACGCGATGCCCGCCGACTGAAATAAAAAAGCCCGCTTGCAGCGAACTGCCAGCGGGCTTTGCTCCCTCCCCCACGTCGGGATGCAGGGCGATCTTGGGCGCTTTTTTTGGACATTGCACGCTGCACTGCAAAACGATACCGGGCAGTACATTCTGCGTGGGCGGGAATGGGGAGACGGGAATGGGGAATAGATAAAGCGGGGGAATACGCGCGTTGCGTGTTTTCGCATGCCGGCGTGGCGCGGCGCACAGCGCATCCACCCGCAGCCAGCGAAGCACGCCCAACGCGATCTCTGTCGCGCTAAGGCGATGCCGCCGGTGCCGGCGCCTCCGGCAGCCATGCCGGTTGCTTGTCGTACCACTCGCGCGCGCCGAGCAGATGCCATTGCCGTTGTTCGCCGCGCAAGGCCACGCCCACGCCGAGCACGCCCCAGCGCGCATACAGATCGCCCTGCGTGCCGGCATCGCCCACGCGCAGGCGCGCGCGCAAGGCCACGCGTTCGTTCTCCGCCGCGACCCGATCCAGCCACAGCGCGTCCTTGCGCCAGCGCAGCTGTCCGCTGGCCTGCAGTTGTCCGGCATCGGCCAGCTTCAGCAACCACGCCGGCGCATCGCTGTGCTGCGCGAACACCGCCAGCACCGGGCCGGCGTCGCGCATCTGCATCTGCACCTGCGCATCGGCCTGCACCGGCGCCGCCGCGGCGATGCGGCCCTGCGGAATGCGTAGCGTCGCCCACCAGTCGCCCTGCTTGGGCTGGGTGCCGTAGCGCACGCCCTGCAGGCGCAGGGTGCTGCCGCTCAGATCGAAGCGCTTGTCCTGCAGCTCGGCGCGCCGCAGCCGCGCGTCCAGGTCGAGATCGCCGGCCAGTTCCAGGCCCGCGGTCTGCAGCCGCGCCCGGCGACCGAGCACGCGCAAGGTGCCCTGGCCGACCTGGCCGGACGCATCCAGCTGCAGATCGCCGCTGAGCCGGCCATCGCCGCCGAGCACACGCACCTGCGCCGCCGGCAGGTAGCGGTTGTAGGCGCGCAGGTCCGGCACGCGCGCATCGGCGAAGCGCAGCCGCGCCTGCAACGAGTCGCGCAAGGTGGCCAGCGCGCCGTCGCCCTGCAAGTCCAGTTGCAGGTTCTCGCCTTCGACGAAGCTGGCCTTGGGCGCGTCCAGCGGCGCCAGCGCGAAGCGGCGCATGCGCACGTCCAGTTGCGTGCGCGGCTGTTCGGCGCTGCCGACGATGCGGCCGACCGCCTGCGCCTTGCCGCTCAGGCGCACGCGCATGATCTCCGCCACCGCCTGCACGTCGGGCACGTCGAGGCGGCTACCCGGCTGCAACGCGCCCTGCCGCAACTGCAGATCGGCGGCGACGTCGCCGCCGCCGTCGAGCTGGAACCACGGCTTGCGCACCAGCAGGTCGCTGATCCAGTTCAACGATTCGAAATGCCAGCGTCCCTGCACGCGGCCGGAGGTGCGCGGCAGCAACGCCGCCAGGTCGGCGAACGGCACCTGGCGCCCGGCGATGCGCAGGTCGGCATCAAGCATGCTGCGCGGATCGACCTGGCCGGGCAGGCGCGCGCGGGCGCGGATGTCCTCGCCCTCCACGTCCAGCAGCAGCGTCAGCACACCGCGATCGGTGGCGCCCACGCCGGCATGCAGCGGCACCCGCCAGTTGAGCGTGCTGCCGGGCTGCAGCGCGCCGCGCAGCAGGTGCAGATCGGCCTGCACATGGCCCAGCCCGGGTTCGGTACTGAGTTTGGTGGTGTCGCCGGCGGTGTCGATGCGCAGGGCCACGCTGCGGCCGTGCATGCGCAGCGCCAGGTCGGTGATGCCCAGCTTGCGCAGCCCCGGCGCCTGCGCGCGGTAGTGGCGCGGGAACGAGAAGCGCGCGTCCAGCGTGGCCTGGTCGGCGATCTGGCGCTTGCCGTAGCGCACGCTGGCGTCCTCGAACACGATCTGCGAGCGGAACAGTTCCGAGGGACCGCCACGCAACTGCTTGAGGAAGCCGACGGTGCCGTGGCCCTTGCCCTCGACCGTAAAATCGCCGAAGCGTGCGCGGCGCAGCGTGCCGCTGTGGATCGCGTCGAAGCGCAGGGTCCAGCCCTGGTCGCTGGGCGGCGGTGGCGGGATCATCTCCTCGACGCGGTCCATCTCGCCGATCACGTTCACCGCTTCCATCCACGGCAGGCGCACTTCGCGATGCAGCAGCGGCAGCAGCGCGATGCGCGCGCTGGCGCGGTCGGCACGCACCTGCCAGACATTGCGCTGCACGTGGCCGCGCATGCGCACGTTCCAGGCGGTGATGAAGCCGGGCAGCACGGTGACGGCCGGCCCGGTGTGCATGCGGAACTTCTCCGGCTTGCGGTTGGTGGCCAGGTCGAACAGCGGCGTGTTGAGGAACACGTTGCCGGCCAGCAGGTACAGCAGGTAGGCGATCAGCAGGCCGCGCAGGAGCAGGCGCCAGCCGCGCGGCAGACGCCGGTAGCGAGCATGGACGGCGGTCAGTGGGCGGGCGGAGAGCGGCACCGCCGCACTATCGCCGCGGCGCGGCGTGGAACGCGTGAAAGCGACGGTGGCACGTACACGGCACTGCGCTGGCTGCATGCGCGCTGCGTCCTGTCATCACAAGGCAGACCCACCAGGAGAAGGGAGAAGCCAGAGCCCCTCTCCCACCGGGAGAGGGGTTGGGGTGAGGGTCCGGCGCGCGAAGCGCCACACACATCGCACAGACCGTGGCGTGCGTGCGTTACGTGGCGCCCGCCCGCACCGCCACGCGACAGGCGCAAAAAGTGGGGACACACCCCAACGCGGGCCTCGGCCCGATCCGCGATAATTGCCCTCCCCTTCCCACGCCATGGTCGCCGCATGTCCGCCGAACGTATCCTCCATCCCCGCCTGCGCGAACGCATCGTCAGCGCCGAGGCCGCGGCGGCGTTGATCCAGCCCGGCGAGACGGTGGCGATGAGCGGCTTCACCGGCTCCGGCTATCCCAAGGCGGTGCCGATGGCGCTGGCGCAGCGCATCGAAGCGGCGCACCTGCAGGGGCAATCGTTCAAGATCCAGTTGATGACCGGCGCCTCCACCGCGCCGGAACTGGACGGCGCGCTGGCCAAGGCCGACGGCATCGCCCTGCGCATGCCGTTCCAGTCCGACCCGGACGCGCGCCAGCGCATCAACGCCGGCAGCCTGGACTACATCGACATCCACCTCAGCCACGTCGCCCAGCACGTGTGGTTCGGCTTCTATGGGCAGATCGACACCGCGGTGGTGGAAGTGGCCGGCATCCGCGAGGACGGCAGCCTGATCCCGTCGACCTCGGTGGGCAACAACAAGACCTGGCTGGACCTGGCGAAGAAGGTGATCGTCGAGGTCAACGACTGGCAGCCGGCCGGCATCGACGGCATGCACGACGTGTACTACGGCACCGCGTTGCCACCACACCGCAAGCCGATCCCGCTGCTGCACGCCGACGACCGCATCGGCGAACCATCGCTGCGCTGCGACCCGGACAGGATCGTGGCGGTGGTGCGCACCCACGGCCCCGACCGCAACAGCCCGTTCACGCCCGCAGATGCCACCAGCCAACGCATCGCCGAGCACCTGATCGCGTTCTTCCAGCACGAGGTCGGCAAGGGCCGGCTGCCGCCCAACCTGCTGCCGCTGCAGTCCGGCGTGGGCAACATTCCCAACGCGGTGCTGGCCGGGCTGGCCAGCAGCGGCTTCCGCGACCTCAGCGCGTTCACCGAGGTCATCCAGGACGGCATGCTCGACCTGCTGCGCAGCGGCGTGCTCAAGGTCGCCTCGTGCACCGGCTTCGCGCTGAGCCCGGAGGCCAACGAGGAGTTCAAGCGCAACATCGACTTCTACCGGGAGCGCATCATCCTGCGCACGCAGGAGATCTCCAACCATCCGGAACTGGTGCGGCGGCTGGGCTGCATCGGCATGAACGGCATGATCGAGGCCGACCTGTACGGCAACGTCAACTCCACCCACGTGATGGGCAGCCGCATCATGAACGGCATCGGCGGCTCCGGCGATTTCGCCCGCAACGGCTTCCTGTCGATCTTCCTCAGCCCCAGCACGGCGAAGAACGGCAGCATCTCCTCGATCGTGCCGATGGTCAGCCATGTCGACCACACCGAGCACGACGTCTCCATCATCGTCACCGAGCACGGCCTGGCCGACCTGCGCGGCCTGCCGCCGCGGCAGCGCGCACAACAGTTGCTCGCGCACTGCGTGGACCCGAGCTACCGCGCGCAATTGCAGGACTATTTCGACCGCGCCCTGCACGCCAGCTACGGCAAGCACACCCCGCACCTGCTGCCCGAGGCGCTGTCCTGGCACCAGCGCTGGCTGGACACAGGGACGATGCACGCGGGCGGCTGAGCCACCGATCGGCAGCGGGACATGCAGCCCTTTCCACATTGCAGCCCTGCCATCCCGACATCTGCGCGAATGTCCAGTGCCCTGGTAGCAGTGGCTTCAGCCGCGACGCGTTTTCCCGAGGTCGCGCTTGAAAGCGCTCCTACGACGGCTGTCGATGATTCTGGAGTGCCACTGAGCACTGCGGGACCGCGCGTCGGGACTGAAGTCCCTCCCACAGTGCAGCCCTCTCGCATCCAGAATCTGCGCGAATGTGCGGCATCGTCGCGGGAGCGGCTGCAGCCGCGACGGGCGTTACGGGTCACGCTTCTCGCGGCTGAAGCCACTCCTACGACACCGCTGCGGATTCGGCGGTCGCTTGCAGGTTGTCGGGGCCAGACGCGGTCTCGGGCGCGGTCAGGAACGCCAGCTTGCGGCCACGCGGCAACTGCTTGAGTGCGTACTCGGCGCGCGAGGCGGCGGCGCGGTCGGGATAGGCACGGCTTGCCAGCAGCCGCACCGGCGGGTTGGCGCGGGTGTACTTGGCACCGGCGCCGCGCAGGTGCGCCTGGAAGCGTGCCTGCAGGTCCGGGGTGATGCCGGCGTAGTAGCTGCCGTTGCGACATTCGAGCAGGTACAGGAACCAGGGCGAGTCGGCGGCCATGCAGGCATTATCGACACGGTGGCCGGTTTCGCCAGCAGCGGCGTCCGCACATGCGCGCATGCGACTCGGGCAGCACCTATCGGTCAGACCCCGATGTCGGCGAACGCGGCGCTGGCGGCATCGGCCAGTTGTCGATCTTCGGCGGTCAGCTTGACCCCACGCGCATGGCGCTGGAACAGCGTCGCGCCGAGCAGGGCCTGGTGCGTCCGGCAGGCGATCGCCGCTATGCCCCCGGCCCCTCAATGCGCGGCTTGTACATCCCATCGCGCCACTTCCACGCCGCCGCGCTGAACCGGCGACAACCGGTCTTAACGCCTCGCCAACACCTTGCCAGCCGCTGCCACACACCGGCATACCGTGGTCACCGGATGGGCGGATAACGTCATCACCGGCACGCAGCCGTCGATACCGAAGCTCTCTCCCTTCGCATTCGGCGGCGCGTCCGGCCCCTCTTCCGGGCCTCCCCCGCCCCCCACGCACGCACGCAGCCGGTCAGGCTGCGTGCGTTTCTCCCACCACCGAGCTCAGGCCGCCTGCGCCACGCGCGCCTGGCGCCGTGCGCGTACCGCCTGCGCCAGCCGCTCGAGGACCTGCACCGAGCTGTCCCAGTCGATGCAGCCGTCGGTGATGCTCTGGCCGTAGACCAGCGGCTGGCCCGCGACCAGGTCCTGGCGGCCGCCGCGCAGGTGGCTCTCGACCATGGCGCCGACGATGCGGGTCTGCCCGGCCTCGAGCTGGCGGGCGATGTCCTCGATCACCTTGGGCTGGTTGTCCGGGTTCTTGCCGCTGTTGGCGTGGCTGGCGTCGACCATCAGCCGCGCCGGCAGGCCGGCCTTCTCCAGCACCTGCGCCGCTGCGGCCACGCTGTCGGCGTCGTAGTTGGGCTGGGTGCCGCCGCGCAGGATCACGTGGCAATCGGGATTGCCGGCGGTGGCCGCCACCGCAGTCTGCCCGTCCTTGGTCACCGCCAGGAAATGGTGCGGATGCGAGGCCGCGCCGACCGCATCGACCGCGATCTTGACGTCGCCGCTGGTGCCGTTCTTGAAGCCCACCGGGCACGACAGGCCCGAGGCCATCTCGCGGTGCACCTGGCTCTCGGTGGTGCGCGCGCCGATCGCGCCCCAGGCCACCAGGTCGGCGATGTACTGCGGCGAGATGATGTCAAGGAACTCCACGCCGGCCGGCAGGCCCAGGCGGTTGATGTCGCGCAGCAGGCCGCGCGCCAGGCGCAGGCCCTTGTTGATGTCGAAGCTGCCGTCGAGGTTGGGATCGTTGATCAGGCCCTTCCAGCCGACCGTGGTGCGCGGCTTTTCGAAGTACACCCGCATCACGATCTCCAGCGCGTCGCCGTAGGTCTCGCGCAGCGGGCGCAGGCGCTGCGCGTACTCCATCGCCGCGACCGGGTCGTGGATCGAGCAGGGGCCGATCACCACCGCCAGGCGGTCGTCGCGGCCGTGCAGGATCTCGTGCAGCGCCGCGCGCGCGGCAGTGACGGTCTGCGAGGCCTCCTCGTCGCAGGGCAGCAGCGCCTGCAACTGGGAGGGCGGAGTCAGCGGTTCGATCTTGCGGATGCGCAGATCGTCGGTGTGCGGGGCCATGTGCGTGTCTCGTCGGGGGGCTGGGTGGGGGCCAGATCCGGCGGCATGAAAAAAGCCGCCAGGTTCGCTGGCGGCTTTCGGGATTGCGGCTGAAGTGTCCTTCAGGGTGAACGCGATCCTTCCTCCGCCAGCGGCATCGGAAAACCGTAATACCAAAAGTAAAAGCTGCGGCAGGAAGCGTTCATGGGACGTAGTGATAGCACAGGGTTTGCGGCAGCGCCACAGTTGCATCAGCAACTTGTGGAGCCGGGAAAGGGGAACAGGGAATGGGGAATCGGAAAAGCGGTTCAACGCGGCGGCAGGGCCATGATGTCGCCGTCATCGCGTAGGAGCCTTTGACGCGTGGGTTCTTACGTGGCGCTGCGCGCTCCGGACCCTCACCCCTCTCCCGGTGGGAGAGGGGCTAGAGCGCATCCCGCATGCCGAATCCCCACTCCCGAATCCCGGCCCCTCAGAAATCCAGCACATATTCCATCGCCACCTCGCGGCCGATCGCGTCGTACAGGGTGGTGTTGTAGAACTGGTAGCCGTAGTAGCGCTCCTTGTTGTCGTAGCCGACGGTATCGAGCACGTTGTTGATGTACAGGTTGACCTTCATCTTCGGGGCGATGCGGTAGCCGGCGGTGAGGTTCCAGTACAGCGCCGGGCCGACGCGGCCGAAGTAACGCGTGGTGCTCTCGCCGAAGTGGCGGTTGCCGCTGTCGGTGACGCGGCAGGCGTCGGAAGGGCTGGGCTGGTAGCCGTCGTCGAAGCGGGTGCAGGTGCCCCAGTTCACTGCCTGGGTGGAGCCGAAGCGCTTGGCGTACACGGTCAGGTCCAGCGGACCGCCGTTCTCCCAGTGCACACTGCCGCGCAGCTTGCTGCGGATCTTCTGGTCGCGCAGGTTCTTGTCGTCGTCGGTGCGGTAGGTCTGCTCGTGGTAGCCGATCAGATTGTTGTAATCCAGGGCGAAGCTGAAGTTGCCCCAGCGCGCGGTGTTGAGGCGGTACTTCAGCGAGGCGTCGACGCCGGACACGTGCATCTGCGCGATGTTGATCGGCCCCTGCTCGATGCCGGTGACGCGGCCGGCGGCATCGCGCGCCACTCGCGAAAGGATGCGCGCGCAGTACTCGGCGCCGCCGGGATTGACCCACACGCCGCCGGCGGTGGTCAGGCCGGTGCGGCAGCCGGCTTCGGCGCTGAGCACCTCGTCGCGGTTGAGGTCCTTGATCATGTCCTGCAAGCGAATCCGGTAGTAGTCCGCGGTCAGCGACAGGCCCTCGGCGATATCCCAGACGAAGCCGGCGGTGACCGAGCGTCCATGCTCCGATTCCAGGTCCGGGGTGCCGCGGCGGTTGACCTGCATCAGGTAGAACACGTCGCTGTTCTCGGCACTGCAGCCGCCGGTGAGGTAGTAGCCCTTCTGGATGCAGCGGTACTGGTCGATCACGGTCTGCTGGGTGGAGCTGGGTTCGCCGAGCACGTAGTGCATGTCCGGGGCGCGGAAACTGGTGGCGACGCTGCCGCGCAGCAGCAGCGTGCTCAGTGGCCGCCACTCCAGGCCGGCGCTCCAGGTGGTGTCGCGCTGGGTGCCGATCGCCGCGCCGAGGTCGCTGCCGTAGGCGCGATAGTCGCCGTAGCGGTCGTGCCGCGCCGCCAGGCTGGCGTTGAGCGAGGACAGCAGCGGCACGTCGAACTCGATGCCGCCAGAGTAGCGCAAGCGCTCGCCGCCACCATAGTCGACCACGTCCAGCGGATAGCAGGTGTTGGCGCAGGGATCGGGCGACAGCCGGTAGCCCTGCTTGGCCACTTCGCCGACCGCGGCGAACTTGATCGGCCCGGCCCAGCCCTGCAGCAGCTCGCCGGTGATGTTGGCGTTGACCTGGTTGACCCAGGAATCGGCACGGTTGTGCGCCTTCACCGCCAGGTCGTTGTACTGCGCGCCGGTCAGCGGCTGGTACCAGCGCGACTCGTCCAGATCGTAGATCGGCGTGCCGTCGGCGGTGCTGCCCAGTTGCGGGCCGAGGAAATAGGCGGTGGCCTTCTGCGTGTCCACGGTGCGCACGTATTCGTCCACGGTGTAGCGCGCGCGGCCCACCGCCAGTTCCCAGTCGAAGCGATCGGCGAGGCGGCCCTTGAGGCCGGCGCTCAGGTCCCAGGACAGTTCCCTGGTGGTGTTGGCCAGGTTCTTCCAGCCGCCGGATTCGAAGCGGGTGAGCTGGCGGATCGCGTACAGGTCGCGGTCGCTGCCGGTATCGTGGAACGGGCCGAGGTAGACATAGGGCGGGTCGTAGGTCCAGTAGCCCAGGCTCTTGGTCGTGGACAGCGTGCTCCAGGCCTGCACGCCGTTGTCGAAGTCGAAGGTGCCGTACAGATACGCCGAGCCGCTGTCGCCGCCGCTGGCGGCCAGCCAGTCGGCGTAGTCGTGTGCCATGCCGCAGTAACCGCCGAGGTTGCGCACGGTGTCGCTGTTGTAGTCGTAGCTCAGCCGCTGCGCGTCGACGAACTGGCCGCCGAAGCGCGCACAGGTGCCGCTGGGCGGCGCCAGGCGCGTGTTGTTGCCGGCGTCGACCAGGCTCAGGCCGGTGAACGGATTGAAGCCGTACTTGCGCGCCTGCGCGGTCCAGTTGCTGTAGGACTCGTCGTCCTGGTCGTCCATCTTCGGCCGCTCGCCGACCGACAGCGGATCGCGCCGGGTCCACTGCAGCGCGTAGGTCAGGTTCCACTTGTCGCCGCTGCGCCCGCCGACCCAGGACAGGTCGACCACGTCGCGCCCGCCGGCGGTGGCGGTGCCGCCGCGCAGGCGCACCTGGTTGCCCTCGTAGCCTTGCTTGAGGATCACGTTGATGACGCCGGCGACCGCGTCCGAACCGTAGATGGCCGAGGCGCCGCCGGTGAGGATCTCGATGCGCTCCACCGCCGCGGAGGGGATGTTGGCGTAGTTGGCGAAGTTGCTCTCGCCGGCGTAGGGCTGCGGGTAGTCGGCGACGCGGTGGCCGTTGACCAGCAGCAGGGTGCGTCCGGGGCCAAGGTCGCGCAGGCTCACCGGCGAGGCGTTGGGCGTGTGCGAGCCGTACTTGGTGTCGGCCTCGACGCTGCCCTGCTGGTTGAGCGTGCTGAGCACGTCGTAGACGGTGAGGAAACCTTCCTGCTGGATCTGCTGCGCGCTGATCGTCAGCACCGGTTCGGCGCCCTCCACCTCCGAGCGTTTGATCCGCGAGCCGGTGACCACGACCTGGCCGAGGTCGGTGGTGGCGGCGGCCTTGGGCGCGGCGGTGTCGGCGTCCTGCGCGCGCGCCTCGCTGGCGCCGTACAGCGCCAGCACGATGCCGAACGCGAGGGTGGTGGATGAGCGAAGTGGCATGCGGTGTCCCCGGCAGCGGATGGAAGCAGCGCCGTGCGAACACGACCTGCGGCGCCCTCTTCGCTGCGCCGCGCCCACGACCGTGCTGCGCATGCCGCAGGCAAGCGCCACCGTGCGCCGGCCGCGACGCAAACAAAAGGACGAACATGCGGGCGTGCAGATCCCCCTGGACGCCCGTGCGTCCTAACCTGCATGGCGCTGAAAACGCTGTCAACACGCGGCTACAGCGCACTTGTAGACGATTGCACGTTGTGCGCGATTCGCCGCGCAGCGCGTCGATTCTCGCCGTATCGCCACCGCAGGCCGTGCCAGCCGCACCTCTGGCGGAGACGCTGCTGGGCAACGATGGGCTGCATGCGCATCGCGATCGCGTGCCCCTCTTCCGTTGAGAGAGGGGTTGGGGCAAGGGTCCGGCGCGCAGCGTCTCGTGGTGTTTGAGGCGCATGGAGCGAAGCCTGCACTCGCATCCGTCCGGTTGGGTCACGGCCGCCTGGCACGCCTGTGCCGCGCCTCGGTCGGGGAGATCGCACAAGCCCGGCACAGGCAGCTTCCATGACCCGCTTCGCTGCTTACCGCAGCTCGGCGAGAAACGCCGTTGTCCTCGCGGGAGCGGCTTCAGCCGCGACAGGCATTCCCGGTAGCGCCTCGTCGCGGCTGAAGCCGTTCCTGCGCATGATCCTGCGTCCTGACGGGAAGCTCGCTACAGACGCGCGCCAAGCGGATGCGCCAGCGGCGCGGCCGGCAGGTTGGTCAGCATGCGAGCGCATCGGCATGCCCCGATGTCGATGACACAAAAAAAGAGCCCCGCATCGCTGCGGGGCTCCTTTCGACTGCGTGGAACAACAGGTCGGCCGAGGCCGGCTGGATCAGAAATCCATGCCGCCCATGCCGCCCATGCCGCCGCCCATGCCGCCCGGAGCGGCCGGCTCTTCCTTCTTCGGGGCCTCGGCCACCATCGCTTCGGTGGTGATCATCAGGCCGGCGATCGAAGCGGCGTTCTGCAGCGCCGAACGGGTCACCTTGGTCGGATCCAGGATGCCGAACTCGACCATGTCGCCGAACTCGCCGTTGGCGGCGTTGTAGCCGAAGTTGCCGCTGCCTTCCTTGACCTTGTTGAGGATCACGGACGGCTCTTCGCCGGCGTTGGTGACGATCTCGCGCAGCGGCGCTTCCATCGCGCGCAGCGCGATCTGGATGCCGTGGGTCTGATCTTCATTGGCGCCCTTCAGCTCGCCGATCGCGCTCAGCGCGCGCACCAGCGCCACGCCGCCGCCCGGGACCACGCCTTCTTCCACCGCCGCACGGGTCGCGTGCAGGGCGTCTTCGACGCGCGCCTTCTTTTCCTTCATCTCGATCTCGGTCGAGGCACCGACCTTGATCACCGCCACGCCGCCGGCCAGCTTGGCCACGCGCTCCTGCAGCTTCTCGCGGTCGTAGTCCGACGAGGTCTCTTCGATCTGCGCCTTGATCTGCTTGATGCGCGACTCGATCGCCGAGGTGTCGCCGGCGCCGTCGATGATGGTGGTGTTCTCCTTGGAGACCTGCACCTTCTTGGCGCGGCCCAGGTCCTTGATGGTCGCCTTCTCCAGCGCCAGGCCCACTTCCTCGGAAATCACGGTGCCGCCGGTCAGCACGGCCATGTCTTCCAGCATCGCCTTGCGACGGTCGCCGAAGCCCGGGGCCTTGACCGCCACGACCTTGACGATGCCGCGGATGGTGTTGACCACCAGGGTCGCCAGCGCCTCGCCTTCCACTTCCTCGGCGACGATCAGCAGCGGCTTGCCGGCCTTGGCCACGCCTTCCAGCACCGGCAGCAGGTCACGCACGTTGGAGATCTTCTTGTCGTGCAGCAGCACGAACGGGTCGTCCAGGTCGGCCTGCTGGCTCTGCTGGTTGTTGATGAAGTACGGCGACAGGTAGCCGCGGTCGAACTGCATGCCCTCGACCACGTCCAGCTCGTTCTCCAGGCCCGAGCCTTCCTCGACCGTGATCACGCCTTCCTTGCCGACCTTCTTCATCGCGTCGGCGATGATGTTGCCGATCGACTCGTCGGAGTTGGCGGAGATGGTGCCGACCTGGGCGATGGCCTTGTCGTCGGCGGTGGGCTTGCTGATCTTCTTCAGCTCGGCCACGGCGGCCACGACGGCCTTGTCGATGCCGCGCTTGAGGTCCATCGGGTTCATGCCGGCGGCGACCGCCTTGGAACCTTCGCGGATCAGCGCCTGCGCCAGCACGGTGGCGGTGGTGGTGCCGTCGCCGGCGTTGTCGGAGGTCTTGGAGGCGACTTCCTTCACCATCTGCGCGCCCATGTTCTCGAACTTGTCGGCCAGTTCGATTTCCTTGGCGACGGAGACGCCGTCCTTGGTGATGGTCGGGGCGCCGAAGCTCTTCTCGAGCACGACATTGCGGCCCTTCGGGCCCAGGGTGGCCTTGACGGCATTGGCGAGGATGTTGACGCCGCGCACCATGCGCGAACGGGCGTCTTCACCGAAACGGATATCTTTGGCAGCCATGTGTGTTGCTCCGGGATTCGTGATTGGGGATTAGGGATTCGCTAGAGCGGAATTCGGGCGGAGATGTCGGGTCGCGCGGCGCCTGGCGCCTTTGCCAATCCCGAATCCCGATTCCCGAATCCCGCGATCGTCGGCTTCAGCCGACGATCGCCAGAACGTCGTCTTCGCGCAGCACCTTGTACTCGACGCCTTCGGCCTTGTAGCTGGAACCGGCGTACTGGCCGTAGATGACCTTGTCGCCGACCTTCAGCGCCGGGGCGCGCACGCTGCCGTTGTCCAGCGGCTTGCCGGCGCCGACGGCCACAACTTCACCCTTGGTGGACTTTTCCTTGGCCGAATCCGGGATCACGATGCCGCCGGCGGAGATTTCGTCGGCTTCGATCGGCTTGACTACGACGCGGTCGTGAAGCGGCTTGATGCTCATTGAGTGAGACCTCTTAAGTGATTGATTGGTCTAGGAAAGGCCGGCGATGTTAGCACTCGCCCATGACGACTGCCAGCAACGCTCGCGAAAAAACCCGGTAGCGCCGGGATGCGCCTGATGTAGTGCCGCGGCCGGGGCTTTCAAGGGCGGGAGGCAAAAAATTTTTGCCAGGAACGTGCATTCGGTGGCAAGCAGTGACCGAATCCCGTCACAGTGTCACAGAGGCAGGCTAGGCTGAGCGCGGACCCATGGGGGGATCCGTCACCAAAAGGAGTTGTCGATGAAGCCATCCGCCGTTGCGCTGCCGCTGGCCTGCCTGCTCGCCCTTGCCGGGCCGGCCCAGGCCGCCGTATTCATTAATGAATTGCATTACGACGATGCCACCGCCGCCGGCGACACCGGCGAAGGCGTGGAGATCGTCGCCACCGCCGGGGAGAGCCTGAGCGGCTACCGCGTCTACTTGTACAACGGCAGCAACCCGGGGTCGGCGGCCGTCTACGCCAACAGCGCGGTGCCGGCCGGCAACCTGGTCAGCTGCGGCGGGCAGGTGCGCATCGCCACCGTCAGCTACGCCAGCAACGGCATCCAGAACGGGCCCAACGACGGCCTGGCGCTGGTCGACGGCAACGGCAAGGTGGTGCAGTTCCTCAGCTACGAGGGCGCCATCACCGGCGGCGGCGGCCCCGCCGCGGGCATGACCAGCCAGAACCTGCCGGTCAGCGAGAGCAACAGCACCCCGGCCGGCACCTCGCTGCAGCTGCGCGGCAACGGCAGCGCCGCGGCCGACTTCAGCTGGAGCGACAGCGCCACCAGCACCTTCGGCGCCTGCAACAACGGCCAGACCTTCGCCGGCGGCGGCGGCAGCAACGCCGCGCCGACCGTGACCGCCACCACCCCGACCCAGGGCGCCACCGACTTCCCCGCCGCCGGCGACCTGGCGGTGACCTTCAGCGAGGCGGTGAGCCTGGCCAGCGGCGCGTTCGGCCTGAGCTGCCAGCAGTCCGGCACTGTGGCGCTGACCTATCCCAGCAGCGGCACCCAGTTCTCCCTGTCCACCAACACCGCGCTGAAGGCCGGCGAGAGCTGCACCCTGAGCATCGTCGCCGCACGCGTGAGCGATGCCGACGGCGCGCATCCGGCGCAGGATCGCAGCGTCGCCTTCAACGTCGCCAGCGGCTCGGGCGGCGGCGGCAACGGCGCCGGCAGCTACTACTCGCGGGTCAACACCTCCAGCCCCAGCCAGCTGCGCTGCTCGCTGCACGAGACGATCAAGGGCCACACCGTCTATCCGTACAGCAGCAGCTCCGGCACCGACACCTGGGCCATCCTGGAGATCGCCGACGAGGATCCGAACAACAGCCAGCGCGTCCTCGACGCCTACCGCAACCGCAGCTATGCCAAGGGCACCGACCGTGCCGGCAGCGGCAGCGGCCTGAAGTACAACCGCGAGCATAGCTGGCCGAACTCGCTGGGCTTCGGCACCTCCACCGGCAACAAGGGCCTGCCCTACGCGCCCTACACCGACACCCACATGCTGTACCTGACCGACGCCACCTGGAACGCCGACCGCGGCAACAAGCCCTACGCCAAGTGCGACAGCAACTGCGGCGAGCGCGCCACCGAGGCCAACGCCGGCTTCGGCGGCGGCAGCGGCCGCTACCCGGGCAATTCCAACTGGGTGCGCACCCCGGACGGCAACAGCGGCACCTTCGAGGTGTGGGACCACCGCAAGGGCGACATGGCGCGTGCGGTGATGTACATGGCGATCCGCTATGAGGGTGGCGTGGATGCCAAGACCGGGCAGTCCGAGCCGGACCTGGAACTGACCGACGACCGCAGCAAGATCGTCAAGACCTCGTCCTCGCCGGCCTACATGGGCCTGCTGTCGACCCTGATCGCGTGGAGCCAGCAGGATCCGCCGGACGACGCCGAGCGCGCCCGCAACGAGGTGATCTACAGCTTCCAGGGCAACCGCAACCCGTTCATCGACCACCCGGAGTGGGCGACCTCGTCGCTGTTCACCTCGGCCAAGCCGGCCAGCTGCCAGTTGCTCAACTGAGCCGTAGTGCCTCGCCCGCTGCATTTGCAGCGGGCGGGGATGATCAGCCATTCGGCTGCTGAAAAACCCGGGATTCGGGATTGGGGATTCAGAGCGGCGCCGGCTTTCCCCGCGGGCGCCGCCAAAGCGCGGCCGGCATCCCTATACTGTCGGCCGCATGTCCGCGCCCGCCCTCCGCTTGCTGCTCAGCACCTGCCCCGATCCGGCCAGCGCCGCGCGGGTCGCCCAGGCGCTGGTCGACGAACGCCTGGCCGCCTGCGTCAGCCGCCTGCCCGGCGTGCAGTCCACCTATCGCTGGCAAGGCGAGGTGGAACAGGGCGAGGAGGTGCTGCTGCTGATCAAGACCGCCGCCGACCGCCTGTCCGCGTTGCGGCAGCGGCTGTGCGCGTTGCACCCGTACGAGGTCCCCGAACTGGTCGAACTCGAGGTCGCCGGCGGCCTGCCGGCCTACCTGCAGTGGGTGCATGCCGAAACCCGTGAGGAACCGTAAGCCGATGACCCTGCTGCACCGCCTCGCCGCCCTGTGCCTGCTGGCCGTGGCCGCCTTCCCCGCCCTGGCGATCAGCGAAAAGGACCTGCTGCCGGTGGACCAGGCCTTCGCGCTCAGCGCACAGGCACCCGAACGCGGCCGCATCGCGCTGCACTGGGACATCGCCAAGGGCTACTACCTGTATCGGCACCGCATCGCGGTGAAGGTGATCGGCGGCTTCAAGCCCAACCCGACCCTGCAGTTGCCGGCCGGCCACAAGAAGACCGACCCGTACTTCGGCGAGGTGGAGACCTACCGCGACGAACTGAACGCGGTGCAGAGCGGCGTCGCCGATCCCGGCACCAGCCGCGTGCAGCTGGAGGTGCGCTACCAGGGCTGTGCCGATGCCGGCGTGTGCTATCCGCCGCAGAAGCGCCTGCTCGAGGTGACCCTGCCGGCCGCCACGGCCGCCACCGATCCCGCACCGGCACTGCCGCCGCCGGCCGCGACGGGCGGGCTGCCGGGCAGCGGCCCGGGCGCCGGCAACGGCGCCAAGCCGCTGTTCGGTCCCGGCCCCGGCACCGCGGCGGTGCAGGGCCTGCCGCTGCCCTCGGACCAGGCATTCCAGTTCGAAGCCATCGTCGGCGACGGCAATACCCTGCTGCTGCGCTTCACCCCGGCGCCCGGCTATTACCTGTATCGCGACCGCACCGCGCTGGCGCTGGAGGGCGCGCCCGGCATCCGCACCGGCATGCCGCGCTGGCCCAAGGGTAGCTCGCACCAGGACGAACACTTCGGCAACGTGGTGGTGTACTTCGACCAGACCGAGGTCACCGTGCCGCTGCAGCGCCAGCGCGCCGACGCCACCGCCGCGACCCTGGTGGCGACCTTCCAGGGCTGCCAGACCGACGGCATCTGCTACCCGCCGATGACCCGGCGGGTGAAGCTGGCGCTGCCCAAGGGCACCATCACCCCGGCCGACCAGGCCGAGGTCAGCCCGCTGCTGGTGACGCCGCTGGACAGCCGCCAGGCCGACGCCAACGACGCGGCCGCGGCCACGGCCGCCGATGCCCTGCCGGCGACGCCGGACGCCTCGGCGCACAACGCCGCGCGCAGCGCCGCACCGCCGCCGGCCACGCAGAACCTGCTGTGGATCCTGCTGCTGGCGCTCGGCGGCGGCCTGCTGCTGAACCTGCTGCCGTGCGTGCTGCCGATCCTGTCGCTGAAGGTGCTGGGCCTGGCGCAGAGCGGTGAGAGCCGCGGCCGCGCCCGCAGCCATGCGCTGTGGTACACGCTGGGCGTGCTCGCCTCCTTCGCCGTGGTCGGCGGCATCGCCGTGGCCGCGCGGCTGCTGTGGGGCTTCCAGCTGCAGCGCCCGGGCTTCGTCGCGGTGCTGGTGTACCTGATGTTCGTGGTCGGGCTGAGCCTGTCGGGCGTGTTCACCCTCAGCGCCAACCTCGGTGGCGTCGGCCAGTCGCTGTCCACGCGCAGCGGCCCGGTCGGCGACTTCTTCACCGGCGTGCTGGCCTGCGTGGTGTCCAGCGCCTGCATCGGCCCGTTCATGGGCCCGGCGCTGGGCTATGCGCTGACCGCGCCGGCGGCGGCGGCGATGCTGGTGTTCCTGACCCTGGGCCTGGGCCTGGCGCTGCCGTTCCTGCTGATCGGCTTCGTGCCGTCGCTGGCCAGGCGCCTGCCCAAGCCCGGCGCCTGGATGGAAACGCTCAAGCAGGTGCTGGCGTTCCCGATGTACCTAAGCGCGATCTGGCTGCTGTGGGTGCTGGGCAAGCAGCGCGGCGTGGACGCGGTGGCGCTGCTGCTGATCGGCGCCACCCTGCTGGCGCTGGGCCTGTGGTGGTTCGAGCGCGCGCGCTGGCGCGACCACAAGACCGGCATGCGCCTGGCCGCCGTGCTGCTGCTGGCCGCGCTGGTGCCGGCCTGGGGCGTGACCCGGCTGCCGCCGCCCAGCGCCAGCGTCGAGCGCAACACCGTGGCCTATTCGCCGCAGATGCTCGACCGCCTGCGCACCGACAACCGCGTGGTGTTCGTCAACATGACCGCCGACTGGTGCGTCACCTGCAAGGCCAACGAACGCAACGTGTTCGACAGCGACGCGTTCCGCGACACCATCAAGCGGGTGGACGCGGTGTACATGAAGGGCGACTGGACCAACGAGGATCCGCGCATCAGCGCCTTCCTCGCCGAGCACAAGGCAGTGGGCGTGCCGCTGTACGTGGTCTACGGCCCCGGCGCGCCGCCGACGGTACTGCCGCCGGTGCTGAGCCAGGCGGTGGTCGAGGACGCCCTGCTGCGCGCGGCGCGATGACTCCCGCCAGCGCGCGCCTGCTGGCGGTCGCCGCGGTGGCGGCGGTGCTCGGCGTGGCGGCGGCGCACTGGTGGGAACGGCGGACGCCGGCGCTGGCCCCGGCAACGTCCGCCACGGCCAGCGGCCATGCGGCCGCGCCGCCGGTCGCCGCGGCGCGCCCGGGCGATCCCGCCCCGGCGCTGCGCCTGCCCACGCTCGACGGCGGCCACCTGACCCTGGCGCAGTTCCGCGGCCGGCCGCTGCTGGTCAACGTCTGGGCGAGCTGGTGCGAACCCTGCGTGCGCGAGATGCCGGAACTGGACCGGCTGGCGCGCGCGCAACCGAGCGACGGCCTGCAGGTGCTGGGCATCGCCCTGGACCGTGCCGAAGACGTGCGCGCCTTCCTGCAACGGGTGCCGATCGGCTACCCGATCGCGCTGGAGACCCCGGGCCCGGCCGACGCCAGCGTGCGCCTGGGCGACACCCAGGGCCTGCTGCCGTACAGCGTGCTGATCGACGCCGACGGCCGCATCGTCAGGCAGAAGCTCGGCCCGTTCGCGCCGGGCGAAGTGGAGGGCTGGGTGGGCGGCGGCGCGCAGCCGACGCAGTAGCCGGCGAGCCAGCCGCCGATGCGCGCCCTTGTGGGAGCGACGTCCGCGTCGGCGACGCATTGCCGATAGCGCTGTCGCGACTCACCTCGCGCCTCCCAAGCGGCTTGCGGCGAGCCTGCCGGGTGCACTGTGGGAGGGACTTCAGTCCCGACGCATTGCATTATCGGGAAAGCGCGCTGCAGCGTCGTGAGAGTTGCCTCCCACGCCACGTCCACGCCGCACCGGATCAGTCCGCTAAAACGCCTGCCGCTGCCGCGCTTCGCCAACACTGCCATTCCCGGTCCGCACCTGCGCCAGCGTCGCCAGCTCCTCGGCCAGGCGCTGCGCGGCGGTGCGCAGTTCCGGCACCGCGGTGATCTCCCACAGCACGCCACGCAGCAGCGGCCCGATGCAGTACAGCCCGGCGACCGGATGGCCGCTGCCGTCGCGCACCCGCAGGCGCTCGTCCACCTGCAGCCCCAGGCCCAGCGGATCGGCCTGCAGCAGGCCGGCGTCGCGCATCGTGGCGACCAGCGGATGGCTGGTGCGGGCGACGTCGGTGTCCAGCCCGGTGGCGCGGATCAGCACGCCGAAGTCCTCGGTGCGCGCGTTGCTGCTGGCGCGATCGCGGATCACCGCTTCCACCGCGGTTTCGCCCAGCCGCGCGCGCAGCAGGCGCCCGGCGCGGATGCGCAGCTGGCCCCGCGCCTGCAGTTGCGCCAGCGCGGCCGCCGCGGCCGGCGCCAGCCGATGCCGCGCCGCTTCCCAGTACGGCCGCAGGTGGCGCAGGAAGCGGGCGCGCGCCGCCGGCGCCAAGCCTTGCCAGAACGGCTGCAGGTGCGGACGCAGCGCATCCACCACGCAGCGCCAGTCCTCCACCACCGTGGTCAGTTGGCGCAGGCTGCGCACCAGGCCGCGCAGGTCGTGGCTGCGCAGCGCCTGCACGACGCTGGGCGGCAGGCTCACCGGCGCGCCAGGCACCGCCAGGTGCGCCTGCGGCGCCAGGCCGCGCCGCGACAGCGCGGTGATCGGGCCGCGGTGTCCGCGCCGACGCAGGGTCAACGCCACATCGGCCATGGTCAGGCCGGTGCCGACCAGCAACAGCCGCGCCTGCGGCGGCACCTCGTCCAGCACGCCGTCCTGCCACGGCCAACCGATGTAGCGGCGATGCACCGCCAGGCGCGGGCCGATGCCCGGCAGCGCCGCCGGCGGCAGCGCGCCGATCGCCAGCACCACCACGTCGCTGACGAAATCCTCGCCATTGGCCAGGAACACGCGGAAACCGTGCGGATCGCGCTCCAGCGCCACCGCCTCCTGCGCCAGCGGCACCACCTCGGTCGCCGACTCCGCCAGGGCGGCCGCCAGGTGCTGCTCCAGGTACTGGCCGTACTGCAGCCGTGGCAGGAACGCCATGCCCTGCGCCGCATCCAGGTGCAGCGCCGCGGCGAAGCCGCCGGGATCCTGCGGATCCACGCCCAGGTCCTTGGCGCGCACGTTCAGCAGGTGCTCCGGCCGCGCCGCGCCGTAGGCGACGCCGCGGCCGAAGGTGTCGGCCATGCCGACCAGGGTGATGCGGCTGGCGGTGCCCTGGCGTGCCAGCGCCGCGGCCAGCACGTTGCCGCAGAATCCTGCGCCGATGATCGCGATTCGCATGGCACGCACCTTGGCCGCTCGGGGCGTCCTTTGTGCCCCGGATGCGGCGCGCGGGTGTAAATCGCCGGTTAATGCGTGCGCTGCGCGGCATGGCGATCGGGCATCAGCAAATGCGCTCGGCACATAAGCGATGAGGAGCGCGGAGATAGCGCTGTTCTCTAGCGTCGTCTGCGGCGCACCACCTCTGGCCGACGAGCCGTAGATCTAACAGTTGGACCACTAGACCATGACTAGATTGGGACCTCCGCCACCCCTAGATTTTCCCTTTTAAATTGGCAGTGCATCCACTTCCACTCCGTATTTAAGTTGCGACAGCCACAAACCAAATTGCATGGGACTAAGGTGGTAGCCCCTCAGCACGATATCGTTCTTTCTAACTAACGCTTCGGCATCTTCGTGCAATTCCTTCCTACTAGGTGCTCCCTCGAACGTAATGCCGACGAAGAAGAACTTATCGTCAGTGGCATGCGCAACCAAAACGGGGCCGCCGCTGATCCCACTGAATCCCCAACCATGGTCCGAAGTAAGCGTAGACCAAAGGATGTAGGTAGGCCTCTCCTGCGTTGGGAAGTCTGTCGCTAGGCTCGCCGACACCCTCGGCATAGGCGCCACCAACTTGCCTTCGTCCTCGTACTTGTGCGCGTCGGGAAAGCCGAATGCCAACCAAGTCGACTGTATCGTCGTCCATTCCGGTTCGGTCCAGGTATCAAGATCGATCGCCTCAGCATTACGTTCATCTTGGAACTGTGTCCAAATTTCGGTAACGTCCGCGATTGCGATATCCGGCCGTTCCGCGTTTTTTCTATCTAGCGCGGTTAGCGCCTCCTCGTTGTCGACATCTGCTGAGTCGGGGAAATCTCGGCAACTCTGGAAGCACCACCGATAGGTTCCTTGTCGCGTATACCGGCCGAGCTGGTAAATACTCCTGCCGGAGTGGAGCGTCGGTACGATGTGTCGATTGTTCCTGACACTGGCGCTGAAGAAGGCTGACAGGACATGGTGGCAAGTCACGACGTAGAAGCGTGACTGGAACTTCACGAACGTCGCCGTAGCGCTGGTTACCGAAGTGTCGTGACCGCTATCCAGTAACAATCCGTTGCCAAATAGCGGCGCGCAGAATCGGTGGACACGTCGATCAATTTCTTTGCTGGTCGCAGCAATAGGAATCATCCTGGTCGATCCTTCTCTTGATCATCATTCTAGAATCCTAGTCCTTGCCAGGCCCGTTGTCGCCCAGCCCTACTCCCTCCCGGGCAGGATCTCGGCCATCGAATCCATCTGCTGAATTGCAGCAAACACCATTGAACATCCTTAGGGGTTCAGGTAATGTCCATCCATGGCGCACCTCACCAGGTGTTTAACCTCCGTCTACTGATTGAGACGGAATTCCAAAGTTAGCTGATGCCGCTGTGCGTACGTTACGTTATGCGCGATGTCGCACGTTGTAAGGGTGAAAACGGTGAGGTGCGCCATACATGGATATTGAGAGCCTGCGATGCGTTCACAGCTATGACTCTCTGGGAGCTCTATTTGGGGTTCCTGGCTCTACACTGAAGAACAACCTATACAAGTCCCGGGGGTACACGGACTTCACCATTCCTAAGAAGTCCGGCGGCGTTCGCTTGATCTCCGCGCCTGGCCGTCTAAGGAAGAAGCTTCAACACAAGCTTTTGCCTGTGTTGTACAGCGCCTATAAAATGGGGCCTAACGTGCATGGCTTCGCTAAAGGCCGAAATGTAAGGACTAATGCACTGCCGCACGCTACCAGAAAGGTAGTTATAAATTTCGACCTTAAAGACTTTTTCTCCTCCATCAGCTTCCAACGGATCCGCGGCGTCTTTCTCGGAACTCCACTGCGACTCGACTGGTCGGTTGCCAACATTCTTGCGCAGATCTGTTCACTGGATGGCGTGATGCCCGCTGGCGCACCAACTTCACCAGTGCTTTCGAACATTATTTGCGCAAAGCTTGATAAGAGACTTTCCGCATTGGCAGCCCGGCTTGGTGGTTCTTACACACGCTACGCTGACGACCTTACTTTCTCGTTCGATAGGCCACTTACTCAACTTCGTAGCGTGGCCATTTTAGACGATGAAGGGAAACCCCTGGTCGGCGCATCAATTTCAGAAATTGTGACTTCGGAGGGATTTTCCATAAACATGGAAAAGCTCCGAATCGCCACCAAGGGAAGCAGGAAGACAGTCACTGGACTCGTTGTAAATGAAAAGGTCAATGTCAAACGCCCTTGGTACTTTGCGCTAGAGTCTACGATATACGCAATGGAGAAGTTTGGAGTTGATGAAGTCGCTGCTCAGAAATTTCCTGAGGAGAAAACTCCAGGAGTCGCGCCAGCTAGGCTGCTTCGACAGATTCACGGAAAAGTTTCGTACCTCAGTATGGTACGCGGCAAAGGAGATTGGCTTGCTTCAGATATCGCCCACCGCTTCAACAAGCTTCACGAAACTTTGCAGTTGAGAGTGCCTAGTGTAGAGCTGATCAGTCAACTAGTTCGTCGGGCGCGGGGAGTTCACATCGTCAACGCCAGTACTGATCCGCTGTTTGTATTCGATCTAGGCCAAAGCCAAGGGACAGCATTCACCACTTCCTCTGGAATAATGGTGACCGCCGCTCACGTCGTAGAGCGTGACGACACAAAAACTATTCTTCCTTTTGTTTATGTCATGAACGAACGAAGACTGGCCTTAGTTATTTGTGACGTTATTGCAATAGATTGGAATAGAGATATTGCCCTACTTCGCGTACGCAATGATAAACACCGACTGGATTTGGAGCGCTCACGTTACAGGCTGGGCCGAGACCCCAACCAGGGTGACAATCTAGTTACCGTAGGCTATCCAGATTATACGCGGGGCGAGCATGCCACAGCTGTGAACTCACCAGTCACGAGAGTATTTAAGAATAAGGCGACATCTGGCGCTCATGATATAAGAAAAGCCAGGGTGGACGGCCCCATCCAGAGCGGAATGAGCGGCGGACCCGCACTGGACTCGAAGTTTGAGGTTCGTGGAGTTGTACACAAGGGGGTTCTTAATCCTGGAGGCGTAGCAGAGATTATTGCTATAAGCGAAGTCCTCCGAGTCGCGCAAGCCAACGGACTGTCAGTCTGATCGTTAGGCCTGGCGGAAGGCGCCAATCCGAACCGGCGCCTTCCGCTAACGCGCCGGCGGACGCTGCACCAGGCCGGGCGCGTCGGCGACGAAGGTGTCGAGCACGCCGTCGGCGACCTTGACCGGGCCGCCGAAGCGGGTCGCGCCGGGAATGGAGGGAATCGCCTCGGCCTGCGCGGCGAGCTGCCCGGCGGTGGCGAAGGCCTGCTCGCCCGCCGGATCGCCGGCCAGCGCCTGGTTCAGCCCGTCCACGCTCAGGCGCAGCGCGCGGCCCCACAGCGCGGTCGCGTCCAGCCATGGCGCTGCCTCGGCCACGAATGCGCCGGTGGTGGCGCCGGCACGGATGCGCTGCGGTGCCGCCACCAGGTCGTCGGCCGCCTGGCCCAGCGCGGCCAGCGCGGCCAGCGCCGCAGTGCGAGCGGCCGGATCGCCGTCGGCCAGCGCGTCGCGGGCGGCGTCGATCAGCACCTTGAGCCGCGGCGCCTGCGGCTGCCAGGGCAGATGGCCGAAAGTCGGTGCCAGGTGCTGGGTGTCGAAGAAGGTCAGCAGCGCGTCGGCGACCTGCGCATCGCCGTCGGCCAGGTCGCGCGCGGCCGCGCGCCAGGTGCGCTGTGCGTCGTAGCCGCGGTCGTTCCAGGCGAAGGCGAGCAGCCCGGCCACCGCCGGCCGGCTGGCCACTTCCTGGTTCATCGGGTTGGACACGATACCGCTCAGCTCCGTCGACAGCCCGGCCTGGCGGCGGTCGTACGGCGCCAGCAGCAGGCGCCCGGCGGTCTCGGCGAAGTCGTTGACCGGATAGTTGTCCCACAGCAGGGTCTTGCGCCCGAACGCCTTGGTGGCGTTCTTCGCGTCGCTCACCGAGATCGACGCCGGAACCACGTCGGTGCCGGTCCACTGCACCACCACGCGCGGATCCAGCGCCTTGCGCAGCGTCGCCTTGTACGGCGATTCGGTGACGTTGTAGTACTCGGTCGGCACCATGATCAGCGCGCCATGGCAGGCCGCGGCGATGTCCGCCTGCACCGCGTTGAGCAGCCGCGCCTGCGCGGTGGCCGCGGCCTGCTCGCCGGCCGGGCCGAATGCGGTGGCGTCGCCGGGGCAGTTCCACTTGGTGTATTCGATGTCGTCGAAGGCGATGTAGAAGCTGCGCACGCCGCGCGCGCGCAGCGCGGCGAACTTGCGCCGGATCGCCTGCAGGTCGGCCGCATCGCTGTAGCAGATCGACGGCCCCGGCGAGAGCGCGTAGACGAAATTGATGTGCTCGCGGTTGGCGACCGCGGCCAGCTTGCCCAGCGCCGCCAGCGTAGCGGCCGGGTACGGCGCGCGCCAGCGATCGCGCGCGAACACGTCGTCCTTGGGGCTGTAGATGTAGGTGTTGGCCTTGAACCGCGCCAGGAACGCCAGGTGCGCGGCGCGCTCGTCCATGCTCCAGGGCTTGCCGTAAAAACCCTCGATCGTGCCGCGCACCGGCATCGCCGGCGCGTCGGTCACCGCCACCGAGGCGATGCGTCCGGGCGCGACCAGTTGCCGGAAGGTCTGCGCCGCGTGGTACAGGCCGGCGCCGTCGCGGCCGGCCAGCACGATCCGCGTGGCACCGCCGCTGGCCACGCTGCCCAGCGCATAGCCTTCCGCGCGTTCCGGCACGTCCAGGTCGACGGCGGCCAGCGCATCGCGCACCGGCGCCGCGTCGACGGTGCCGAGCACCACCGACACCGCCTGCGGGTCGTGCGGCAGCGTGCTGGCGCGGCGGATGCGGGAAACGCCGGCCTCGCGCAACACCGCGCGCACCAGCGTGTCGGTGGCCGGGTCGGCCTTGCCGGCCTGCACCAGCACCACCGACGGCCCCAGCGGCAGCTCCGGCCCGAGCAGGCGCAGCGCGGTCGGCGTCGGGTACACCGCCGGCAGGGTGGCCGGCCCCGCCGCCAGCGCGGGCGCGGCCGCCCCGGCCAGCAGAGCGAACGCCAGGATGTGGCGGCCAAGGCCGCAACGGCCAATACGCTCGGTTCGCATGCGCCTACCCTCGACTGGTATTTCAGTGATTTTGAAATGGTATATACCACTTCCGCCGGCGCGTCGACGCGCGGTGGCGATGGCGCTGCAATGTGGCCGTCCCATGCTGCAGCGACACTTGCATGGCCCGCACAAGATGCGACATAACCGCAGGCAGTGGCGCGGCCCGTTGCCCGCCCGCCATGCCTGCGCTGACGCGACGCAGACCGGCGAAAAATCAAACATTTGTTTAAAACGCCCGCAACTTCGCCGAACTGGACAGCAATGCCGGCTTCGCGCAGACTGCCGCCCTTTCCGCTGCTTTGTTCCCGATGGCGCGACTGCTGCTGCTGCATGGCCCCAACCTCAACCTGCTCGGCACCCGCGAGCCGGGCGTGTACGGCCATGCCACCCTGGCGCAGATCGATGCCGCGCTGCAGGCCCAGGCCAGCGCCGCCGGTCACGCGCTGGAGAGCCTGCAGTCCAACGCCGAGCACGTGCTGGTGGACAGGGTGCAGGCCGCGCGCGGCGACGGCACCGCCTTCATCCTGATCAACCCGGCGGCCTTCACCCATACCTCGGTGGCGCTGCGCGACGCGCTGGCGGCGGTGGCGATCCCGTTCATCGAGATCCACCTGTCCAACCCGCACAGCCGCGAGCCGTTCCGCCACCACAGCTATTTCAGCGACCACGCGGTCGGCGTGGTCTGCGGCTTCGGCGCCGACAGCTACCGCTATGCGATGGACGCGGCGCTGACCCGCCTGGGAGCGGCCGCATGAGCCGCGCCCACACCCAACCGGCACCGCACACCCCCGTCTGAGTCCCCGGGCCGCGCGCCCGGTCTTTTTCAAAGTCACCTCACGAGGCCGTTATGGATCTCCGCAAAATCAAGAAACTGATCGACCTGCTGGAAGAATCGAATCTCGCCGAGATCGAGATCAAGGAAGGTGAGGAAAGCGTGCGCCTGGCGCGCACCCCCAAGGGCATGACCGCCAGCGCGCCGCAGTATGTGGCCGCCGCCCCCGCGGCCGCGCCGGCCGCCGCCGCGCCGATGCCGATGAGCTCGCCCACCGAAGCCTCCACCGGCGGCAGCGCCAAGCCCGGCAACGCCCTGCCCGAGGGCCACGTGCTGCGCGCGCCGATGGTCGGCACCTTCTACACCTCGCCGGCCCCGGACAAGCCGGCCTTCGTCAGCGTCGGCCAGGCGGTCAAGGCCGGCGAGACCCTGGCGATCATCGAGGCGATGAAGATGTTCAACCCGATCGAAGCCGACGTCTCCGGCACCATCGTCGCGATCCTGGGCGAAAGCGGCCAGCCGGTGGAGTTCGATCAGCCGTTGTTTGTGATCGGCTGAGACGCCGGGAATCGGGAGTGGAGAATGGGGAATCGTCAAAGCGACCGCACGAGCGGCTCGACGTCTGGCGCGACTCCATGGATCTGGTGGAAATGATCTACCGCCTCTCCGAAACGTTTCCGGCGACGGAACGTTTCGGGCTGACGGCGCAGCTGCGCCGCGCAGCGGTCAGCATTCCCGCCAACATCGCCGAAGGCGCGGCACGCCGCTCCACTCCCGAATACCTGCGTTTTCTGTCGATCGCACGTGGCTCGCTGTCCGAGGCCAGCACGCACCTGCAGATCGCGCGCCGGCTCGACTACACCTCCGACATCGCGGCACTCGACGGATTGATCGATACGATCTTCGCCAAACTGACCGCATTGATGAATGTTCTGAGCAAGCGCGGAGATTGACGATGCACGCCGTCCTCCATTCCCGATTCTCCATTCCCAATTCCCGGCCTTCCCATGCTCGATAAAGTCGTCATCGCCAATCGCGGCGAAATCGCGCTGCGCATCCTGCGCGCGTGCCATACGCTCGGCATCCGCACGGTCGCGGTGCATTCCACCGTGGACCGCAACCTCAAGCACGTGGCCATGGCCGACGAGTCGGTGTGCATCGGCCCGGCGCCCTCGTCGGAGAGCTACCTCAACATCCCGGCGCTGATCGCCGCGGCCGAGGTCACCGATGCCCAGGCCATCCACCCCGGCTACGGCTTCCTGTCGGAGAACGCCGACTTCGCCGAGCGCGTGGAGCAGTCCGGCTTCATCTTCATCGGGCCCAAGGCCGACACCATCCGCCTGATGGGCGACAAGGTCGAGGCGATCCGCGCGATGAAGGCCGCCGGCGTGCCGTGCGTGCCCGGCTCGGGCGGCCCGCTGGGCGAGGACATCGTCGCCAACACCAAGATCGCCCGCGAGATCGGCTACCCGGTGATCATCAAGGCCGCCGGCGGCGGCGGCGGCCGCGGCATGCGCGTGGTGCATTCGGAGGCCGCGCTGAAGGCCGCCATCGAGACCACCAAGTCCGAGGCCAAGGCCGCCTTCAGCAACGACCAGGTGTACATGGAGAAGTTCCTGGAGAACCCGCGTCACGTGGAGATCCAGGTGCTGGCCGACGGCCAGGGCGGCGCCATCCACCTGGGCGAGCGCGACTGCTCGATGCAGCGCCGCCACCAGAAGGTGGTGGAGGAAGCGCCGGCGCCGGGCATCACCGAGGAACTGCGCAACGAGATCGGCAAGGTCTGCGTGGACGCCTGCATCCGCATCGGCTACCGCGGCGCCGGCACCTTCGAGTTCCTGTTCGAGAACGGGCGCTTCTACTTCATCGAAATGAACACGCGCATCCAGGTGGAGCACCCGGTCACCGAGCGCATCACCGGCATCGACCTGGTCTGCGAGCAGCTGCGCATCGCCGCCGGGCACAAGCTCAGCATCAAGCAGAAGGACATCGTCCTGCGCGGCCATGCGATCGAGTGCCGCATCAACGCCGAGGACCCGGAAACCTTCATGCCCAACCCGGGCCTGATCACCGGCTTCCACCCGCCCGGCGGCCCCGGCGTGCGCGTGGATACGCACATCTACAGCGGCTACAAGGTGCCGCCGAACTACGACTCGATGATCGGCAAGCTGATCGTGCACGGCCCCGACCGCGAGACCGCGATCGCGCGCATGCGCGTGGCGCTGAGCGAGATGGTGGTGGACGGCATCAAGACCAACATCCCGCTGCAACAGCGCATCATGCGCGACAAAGGCTTCCAGGCCGGCGGCCAGAACATCCACTACCTGGAAAAGCGCCTGGCCGAGCGCAAGAACAAGTCGATTGCCTTGGTTTGACAGCCGGGAATGGGGAAACGGGAATCGGGAATCGGCAGTGCCGGCTCCCGATTTTCGGCGGTGAAGGCCGCGACCTCGCCGCAGGATCGGGACGGAACGAATAGGTCCCGGGAGCGAATGGCTTCGATGCAGCGCGTCGGCGCCCGTCGCCGACATCGTTGCGACAACCACCGCGCAGTGCAATGAGGGGCCGGGAACCCGCTCTTGCGATTCCCCATTCCCGGTTCCCCACTCCCGGCTACTTCCCCTGCTGGGTTCCCGCCACCGGCTCCACGCCCAGGCTCGAGGTCGGGCTGACGATCATCACCGTCTCGGTGGAGCCGTCCGGCCAGACGATCTGGAAGGTGCTGCCCGGGGCCAGGGTGGAGAAGGGCATGCCGCTGTTGGCGCGGTAGATCGCCGCCACCTGCGCGGCGCCGGCGCGGCGCACGTCCGGCGCGGCGTGCGCGGTGGTCAGTTCGACCTTGGACAGGCCGCGATAGCGCTGCTCGGCGGTGTCGATCAGCAACAGGCCCGCCGCCGCCGCCGAGTAGGCGACGAAGGCCAGGACCCAGAACCAGAATTTGGCGCCGTGCAGCCATCGCCGGTAATTCATGAGCCTGCTCCCTTGCTGTCCACCAGTCGATTGACCATGTCGTTCATCGTGTCCGTGCCTTGCCGCGGCACCGCGGCGTCGTAAACAAAACTGCTGAAGTCCTGGGTGGGGTCGCGCGAGCAGATCCCGCCGTTGGCGCAATAGCGGGTCATCAGTTCGCTGTCCGGGCCGCAATCCAATCCCAGCCTGCAGGCGGCCAACTGCCAGGCCAATTCGGAAAACTGGGTGCCGGCCACGCGCCCGTCCAGGCTGTCGTCGCCGCTGGCGGCCAGGCCCATCGCCGGCGACAGCGCCACGTAGGCATCGGGATCGCCGGAGGCGCGCACCCGCGCGACCAGATCGCGCTTGTACTCGGCGCCGGCATGCAACGGCTGGCCCAGCGCCAGCAGCGCCGCTTCGGCGGCCAGGTTGCCGCCGCGCGCGGCCTGCACGCGCTGGGCGACGATGGCCTGGCGGGTCAGGCCGTCGCCGGGCGCGAAGCCGGCGCAGCGGCGGCCGACGCGGGCGCGCGCCTGCACCATCTGCGCCGAGGTCGGCAGGCGGGCGTCGGCGATGGCGCGGGTATCGGCGCCGTAGCCGACCGGGTCCATCGCATAGCCGGCGCAGTAGTCGTAGATGCGGCTGAGCCGCCAGGACGCCTCGGGGTCGCCGTGCGCGGCGGCGATCGACAGTTGCTGCGCGGCACGGTAGAGGTCGGCGCCGCGTTCGCCCTCGGCGTCCCCACGACGCGGGCGCGCTGGCGTGGACGCCGGCAGCGACGCGGTGGCCGACGCGACAGGCGCAGGGGCGGCAGCGGCCGCCACCGCGGTCGCCGGCACGGACGCTGCCGGTGCAGCCGGCAGCGACAGCACGCGATAGGCGACAACGCCCAGCAACAGCGCGGCGGGCGCCAGCAACAGCCAGGTTGGACGGGACACGACGGGCATGCGCGAGAGAGCCGGACAACGGGCAGAAGCGCAGCCGGACCCCCTGTCGCCCGGCCGCTGCGAGCCGGCAGTCTACCCCAGGCCACGGCGGCGGCATGCGCCAAATGCGGGCCGCGGCATCGGCGCACGGACGCGCGGCCGGGCGGCAGGGACGAACGGCAGGGTGCGGTGGCCGGCGTGTCACCACATCCCAGGCCTGGCCCGTCGATACGCCCGCCCTGCTCCGCCGCGCCGGCCGGGCCGTCGCCAGCGCGACGCCCGCCGCCCGTCTAAGATGCGCGCTTCCCCTTCTTGCCCCACCGACCGATGCCGTTCCTCGAACTGACCCTGCGCTGCACCGATGCCACCCAGCCCCGCTACGAGACCGCGCTGGAGGATGTCGGCGCGCTGGCGGTGACCCTGCTCGATGCCGACGCCGACACCAGCAACGAACGCGCGATCCTGGAACCGGGCGTGGGCGAGACCCCGCTGTGGGGCACGCTGGTGTTGAGCGCGCTGTTCCCCGAGGACCAGGACGGGCTGGTGCTGCTGGCCGCGCTGGAGGCGTTCGACCCCGGGCTGGACTGGGCCCAGGTCACCTTCCGCAAGGTCGACGACCAGGACTGGGAACGGGCCTGGCTGGACCAGTTCCAGCCGATGCGCTTCGGCGCGCGCACCTTCATCGTGCCGTGGAACCACGACCTGCCCGAGGACGCCCGCGGCACCGACGCCGCCGTGGTGCGCCTGGACCCGGGCTTGGCGTTCGGCTCCGGCACCCACCCGACCACCGCGCTGTGCCTGCGCTGGCTGGACGCGCTGGCCACCGACGGCGTCCTGGCGCAGGCGCGCGTGCTGGATTTCGGCTGCGGCTCGGGGATCCTGGCGCTAGCCGCGCTGAAGCTGGGCGCCGCCGCCGCGGTGGGCGTGGACAACGACCCGCAGGCGCTGCTGGCCAGCCACGACAACGCCGAACGCAACGCGGTGGGCGAGCGCCTGGCCGTGTACCTGCCTGCCGACGAACCGGCGGCCACCTATCCGGTGGTGGTGGCCAACATCCTCGCCTCTGCACTGGATGCGCTGGCGCCGACCCTGGCCGCGCGCGTGGCGCCGGGCGGGCGCATCGCCCTGTCCGGCATCCTGCATGGCCAGGAACAGGAGCTGCTGCAGCGCTACGCCCCGTGGTTCGCCCAGCTGCGCACCGAACAGGACGGCGACTGGATGCGCATCGACGGCGTGCGCCGGGACTGAACCGGGGCACGGCCACGCCGGGGCGTGGCCCCGCAAGGCCAGCCGGCCCATAGCGCAGAAGACAGTATCGCTAACATTTAACTGATGGACAGCACTGCGAACCAAACGCAGTGGCCGGCGCGGCTATATCTCGCCTCCCCTGCGGAGGTGCGTGTGAACAGCAAGCTGTACGAACGGGTGCGCGAAGCGCGCAAGCTCACCGGCCTCACCCAGGAGGCCCTGGCGCTGGACCTGGGCGTGACCCGCAGCGCCGTGGCGCAGTGGGAAATGGCCGAAGGCACCGCGCCAGCGCTGGAGCACCTGATCGCCCTGGCCCGCCGCAGCGGGCTGCATTTCGAGTACCTGGCCACCGGCCGTGGCGAGCGCGTGTTCGGCGAACCGATGGCGGCGGACGCCGCGGCCATCGGCGAGCTGCCCAACCACTACCAGTTCACCGACCAGCAACTGCGCCTGCTGGAGCGCTTCGACAGCCTGAGCCCGCGCCAGCGCGCCGGCTTGCTGGACCTGCTCGACACCCGCAAGTCGCGCTGAGCACGCCGCGGGCCCCTCGCTCCGTAGAGCGTCCAGCGCTGAGAAAGGCCGCGATCCGCCGGCAGCGCACTGCAGATCCCGCCGGCGCGTGCTTGAATACGGCTCTCGCCGTCGTCGCCCGCGCGCATGCCCGATCGCACTCCGCCCCGTCCCAGCCTCGCCACCTTGCTGCGTCAGCCCGATCCGTCCGCCACACAGGGCGAGACCCCGGTCGCGCCGGCGGCGGGCGGTGATGCGTCGGCACCCGCGACGCCGCTGACCGACACTGCAGCGCCGCCCGTGGCGTCGAGCGTCTCGCCAGCGTCTGCGAACGTGAAGCCCGCCGAGGAAGAGACCGACGCGGTCCACGCCGCACCTGACGCGGGCGACCTGGAGACGCTGTCGCCAGCCCGCGCGTCGGCGACCGACCCGGCACTGGCACCGGCCGCGGGCGCGACTCCCGCGACAGTCCCCACCTCGCCAGTGTCCGCCGCCGCCGCGCCCAGCTTCCTGCATGGCCCGCGCGAACGCCGCCCGGTGCTGCGTGCCGCGCCATGGCAGTGGATCGCACTGGCCGGGCTGGGCCTGCTGCTGACGCTGCAGATCCTGATCGCCGATCGCCAGCGCCTGGGCGCCGACCCGCGCTGGCGGCCGTGGGTGGCCGGGGTCTGCCAGGTCCTGCGCTGCAGCGTGCCGGCCTGGCGCGAGCCGGCCGCCTTCACCATGCTCAGCCGCGAGGTGCGGCCGCTGCCCGGCCATGCCGGCACCCTGCAGGTGCAGGCGACCTTCCGCAACGACGCGCGCTGGGCGCAGGCCTGGCCGCTGCTGCAACTGTCGCTGGCCGACGCCGACGGCCGCACCATCGGCAGCCGCGTGCTGCGCCCGCAGGAGTACCTGGGGCGCGCACGGCCGGACAGCGCCACACTGGCGCCGGGACAGAGCGCACAGGTCGCGTTCCAGGTGCGCGAACCGGCCGCCGAGACGGCGGCATTCAGTTTCGATTTCCACTGAGAACGCTGCGTTCGGGCACTACGCCATGGCAGCGACGCAGGCCACGCGCTAGACTCGTCCCCCCGCGCCGGCCCTCCTGCCGTCCGGCGCCGCTGTCATCCGGGGATCCGTCGAACTTGAACGCCGCCACCACTCGTCCTGACTCCAGTCGCGGCGCGCCGAAGCCGCCGCTGCGCGAACACGTGGCGCAATCGGTCCGCCGCTACCTGCGCGACCTCGACGGCTGCGACGCCGACGACGTGTACGAGATCGTGCTGCGCGAGATGGAGATCCCGTTGTTCGTGGAAGTGCTCAACCATTGCGAAGGCAACCAGAGCCGCGCCGCCGCGCTGCTGGGCATCCACCGCGCCACCTTGCGCAAGAAGCTCAAGGAATACGGGTTGGCCTGAGTCAGGCTGGGAATCGGGAATCGGGAATCGGGAATCGGGAATCGGGAATCGGGAATCGGGAATCCAGCGTGCTGTCCTGCATGACTTGACTGTCAAGCGATCCGACACACATCGCGACCCAGCGTGTAGCGCCTGCACATCGCCCTCATAGGTGCTGCTTCAGCCGCGACGCCTGAAACCCACCTGGCGATAGCAAACGCGCTACCGCGGCGAAGAAACCACAGAACGCCGAACACGGCGCCTCGCCATTGTGGGAGGGGCTTCAGCCCCGACGCGACAGCGTCTGAAGATGCTGGTGCGGAAGCCATGCTGTCCTCCTGCGCGATCAGCCGCGATGCGCTCTCGGTAAAGCATCGCGGCTGAAGCCACTCCTACGCCCGCATAGATGCACACGCACAGCGCGCGACGCTCCAACCAATCCCCAATCCCACCATCCCCACTCCCCGCCCTCACACCCACCCATAGCGGATCAGGTGGAAGAACACCGGCGCCGCAAAACACACCGAGTCCAATCGATCGAGCACGCCACCGTGGCCTTCGATCATGTGGCCCCAGTCCTTGATGCCGCGGTCGCGCTTGATCGCCGACATCACCAGGCCGCCGAAGAAGCCCATCAGGTTGGCGACCAGTGCCAGCGCGAACGCCTGCAGCGGCGAGAACGGGGTGATCCACCACAGCGCCGCGCCGAGCAGGCTGGCCGAGAGGATGCCGCCGACGAAACCTTCCACGGTCTTGGACGGCGACAGCTTCGGCGCGATCAGGTGCCGGCCCAGCAGCTTGCCCCACACGTACTGCAGCACGTCGGAGGACTGCACCACGATCACCAGGAACGCGAACAGCAGCAGGTTGCGGTCCTCGTAGCCGGGAATGCGCAAGTTGAGCAGCGCCGGCACGTGCGAGATGCAGAACACGCTGATCATCAGCCCCCACTGCACCTTGGCGGTGCGCTCCAGGTAGCGCGTGGTGTCGCCGCCGATGGTGGACAGGATCGGCAGCACCAGGAACGCGTAGACCGGGATCAGCAGCGTGTACAGGCCGTACCAGTCGCTCCACACCAGCCAGTACTGCCACGGCAGCACCACGTAGAACGCGGCCAGCAGCGCGTAGTAGTCGCCGCGCCGGGTGGGAGTGAGGGTGATGAACTCGCGCAGCGCGAACAGCGACACCAGCGCGAACAGCACGATCACGCCGAGCCGGCCGAAGGCGAACGCCAGCGCCACCACCGTCGCCATCACCCACCAGGCGCGGATCCGCGCCACCAGGTTGTCCAGCACCGCACTGGGCCGTTCGCGCGCGCGCCAGCGCAGGGCCTCGGCGATCAGCGTGGCCACCACCAGCACCGTGGCGATGCCCAGGAACAGCCATACCGTCTGTTGCCGCAGCGAGGATTGCTGCAGGTGTTCGCTCAGCGCGATCGGATTCATCGGGCGGCCTCCGCCTGCTCCGGCGCCAACGCCAACAAGGCCGCGCGCGCGCGATCGAGGAACGCCTGCTTGTCCTCGCCGGCGCCCAGCCGCAGCGGTTCGCCGAAGGTGGTGGTGCACAGCAACGGCAACGGCAGCCACTTGCCCTTGGGCATCACCCGCTTGAGGTTGTCGATCCACACCGGCACGAACTCCAGTTCCGGACGCTGCCGCGCCAGGTGATAGAGACCGCTCTTGAACGGCAGCAGGCCCTCCTCGGTATTGCGCGTGCCTTCCGGAAACAGGATCAGCGAGCCGCCGCCGTCGACCGCCTCGCAGAGGCAGGCGATCGGATCGCGCTGTCGCTGCTGCGGATCGCGCTCGATCAGCACGCCGTTGAACACCGCGTGGATCAGGTAGCGGCGCAACGCGTCGCGCTGCCAGTAGTCGGCCGCCGCCACCGGCCGCACCTCGCGTCGCAGCGCTGCCGGCAACGACGACCAGATCAGCACGAAATCGCCGTGGCTGGCGTGGTTGCCGTAGTACACGCGGCGCTCGCTGGACGGCATGCAGCCGCGCCACAGCGCACGTGCGCCGGTGAGCAGACGGATCGCGGCACTGCAGCCGCGGGCGATCAGACGGGCGATCATTTCCACTCCAGTTCGCGCACGATGGCGCGCACGCGAATCACGATGGTCAGGGCGGCGGCGGCGATCAGCAGCGCCAGCGCCACGGCAAGAAGCATGCAGGCCAGTGTGGCGTGTTGCAGCAGCAATGCAGCGGCCGCCGCCAACGCGGCCAGCGACAGCCAATGCATGCGTTGCACGCGCGCCATCGGCCCCTGCAACGGTTCGCGCACCGCGCAGGCCAGGCCGAGCATGCGCACGTAGGCGGTGCCCACGCACACCAGCGCAGCGGCCCAGCCCAGTTGCGCACCGATGCCCAACACCGGTTGCAGGCCATAGCCCACGCCCAGGCACACCGCCACGTCCGACAACCGGTCCGGCGCCTCGTTGTAGACCGCCCCGGCACGGCCGATCATCTGCGCCTGCTGCGCCAGCAACCCGTCCAGGCGGTTGCACAGCAGCCGCGCCTGCAGCGCCAGCGCCGCCAGCACCAGCAGCGCGGCGGCATTGGCCGGCGGCTCGCGCCAGGCCAGGGCGAACATCAGCGCCGCCAGCACCGCGCACGCCAGTCCGGTCCAGGACACGCCATTCGGCGTGGCCCCACGCGCGCGCAACGCCAGCGCCAGCCGCGCGCGCCACTGCGCCCGCCGCGCCTGCCAGGTCGAAGCGGCCATCAGTCGCCGCCTCCGCAGCCGCCGCAGCCACCGCCGCCGCAACTGCTGCCGCCGTCGCTGCTGCCACCTCCCCCACCGCAGTTGCTGGTCGAACAGCTGCCGCCGCGGCCGTTGGCTGCGGGCGCACGCAAGGCGTGATAGTCGGCCCAGGGCGTGGTCATCAGCACGCTGGTCCCGGCCAGGGCCAGCGGCAGCGCCAGATGCGAACCGGGCGCCAGCGAGGGAGTGGCGACGCCGTCACGCCAGGCCGCATCGCGCTCGGCCAGCAGCGCGTCGCCGGCGACGCTGCGCCGCGGTGGCGTGAGCAGGAAGCCAAGCGCAACGACCGCGACCACCACCATCGCCGCCACCAGGAAGCCGATCGGACGCTGCAACTGCAGGCCGATCCGCAACTTCATCACGCCCAGGGTCCACAGCGCCAGCAACGGCGCGGCGCCGAGCAGGCGGGCGCACAACGCCTGTCCATGGCCCAGCCACAGCCCCTTGGCGACCAGCGCCCGGCGCAGCGGCGCGGCATCGCGCTGCAACGCGGCCAGCGCCTGCTGCAGTTGGGGGTGCGCGCGCACGATCGCCAGCGCGCGCTGCAGCGTCGGCGATACCGCGACCGTGTTGGACTGCAGCCGCGCCTGGCGGCGCACGTGCGGCTCCGCCTGCAGGCGCACCGCGCCGGCCGCCAGCAGCAGAGCCAGTTGCTGATCGGCGACGCGCTCGCTGCCGCCGGCCAGATACGCCAGTTCGGTGGCGTCCAATGGCGTATCGAGCGTCGCGTGGCGCAGTCCGCGCACGGCCAGGCGCAGGCGCGCGCCCAGGTTCCAGGCCAGGCCGATGCCGGCCAGGAACAGCAGCAGGAACGGCGGTCCCGGCCAGTGCAGCGGCGACAGCGGGCCGTGGCGTTGCCAGAGCACTGCGAACAGCAGGGCAACGCCCAGCATCCAGCCCCACACGGCGACGCCGGCACGCGCCGGCACGCTGCGGCGCGTGCCGGCCTGGCGCATTGCCGGCGCGGGCGGCCGCGTGCCGGCCGGCGCCGGCCAGCACGCCGTTGGCGGTTCGCCGAAGTAGTGCCGGTAATGCGCCAGGGTGGCCGCGTACTGGGCCTGGAAGCGCGCGGCGTCGGCCGGGTCGCCGCGCCCGGGGTGGTGGTGCAGGGTGCGGCGCAGCACCTGTGGACAGAACCGCTGCCAGTATTCGCGGGTGTCGGTGAGGTGTGCATGCCAGGCCTGGTCGACCAGCGGACTCGGCGTGATCTCTTCGCCGGCGACGCAGGCCAGGAAGCAGAAACGCCGGTATTCCTCGACCAGTTGCGTGGCCAGCGCCGGCGACACGCCGGCCTCCTCGGCGACGCGACGCTCGAACGCCGCCAACGCCGTCTCGCCCTCGCCGAAGCCGTCGGCCTGCAGACGCTGCCACAACGCCGCGTGATCGGGATCGACGCTGGCCGGCAGCAGTGGCGTCGGCGTTCGCGTCATCGCAGCGCTCCCCAGCCCGCGGGCGCCGAGCACAGTGCCAGCAGCAGTGACAGAACCTGAAGGGCGAAACACAGCAGCTGCCGCCGCAGCAGGCGGCGCATGCCCTGCCAGCGCGCCAGCCAGTCGCGCGGCGGCGGCAGCGTGCGCAGCAAGCCCAGCCGCTGCAGGGTCGCGTCCAGGTCGGCGCCGGCGCGCTGCAGGTCCGGTTCGGCCAGCACTGCCTCAAGCAACGCCACGTCCAGGCCAACCCGCGCCGCCCAATAGCGCTGCAACAGGCCGGCCAAGGCGGCGACGCCGCAGCAGGATACGGCGAGGACGGCACCGATGCCGGCATACCACGCCGCCAGCGCCACCGTCAGCGCGAGCAACAGCAGCGACAGCCGATCCAGCGGCGCACCCTGGCGCAACACCGCCGCCATCGTGCGCAGTTCCAGCGGCGTGCTCATGCCGGCAGCTCCTGCGCCTGCAGCGGCGCCGGCGGCGCGGTGCAGGCGGCGGCGATGGCGGCACGCTGCGCCGGTCCCAGCACGATGCGTGGCGCGCGCGCCCGCAACAGCGCCAGCGCGTCGTCCAGCGTGGCGGCACGGCCGCTGCGCAGCAGCCAGGTGGCGACCGCGGCCGCACTGCGCGAATAGCCCAGCGCGCAACAGGCCAGCACCGCGCCGTGCGTGCGCGCCGCCGCGATCGCGTCGGCGGCCGCGCGCAAGGCCACGGTCGGCGGCGCCACCAAGTCCAGCATCGGCACCACGCGGTCGTGCGCCTGCGCCTCGCGCAACGACAGTTCGGCACTGACATCGACCACCGTGGCGAAGCGCGTGCGCTCGCCGCGGCCGGGCAGGCGCCCGAGCCAGACGCCGTCGGCGATCTCGCGCGGCGCCGGATCGCGCCAGGTCCAGGCACGCGAGTTGAGCCAGGCGGCGGCCAGGTACGGCGCGTACAGCCAGCGCGCGGCCAGGCTCAAGCGGCCGTCGACGCGCTTCTGCAGGCCCAGCGGGCCGAGCAGCGCATAACTGAGCGCGACCAGCAGCAGCGACAGCGCCGGCCACAGCAGCCACCAGCCGGCGCCACCGAGCGCGCGTGCGGCGGCCACGCAGGCCGCGCTGCCGAGCAGGTACAGCGCGGCCAGGCGCCAGCGCCGCGGATCGCGCGCGGGCGCCGCGGCGCGCCACGGCGCGGCGATGCGCTCCGGCCACAGCCACACGCACAGCCAGCCGGCGGCCAGGCCGGTGGGCACGTCGAGGAAATGATGCTGGTAGGTGGTCAGCACCGACAGGCCGATCAGCGCGAACCAACCGTGCAGGGCCAGCCGCGCCAGCCCGTGCAGGTGCTGCGCATAGCGCACCCACAGCACCACCAGCAGCACGATGTGCAGCGACGGCGCCTGGTTGAACGGCTTGTCGAAGCCGAGCAGCACCGCGAACAGCCAGCCGAACACGCCCTCGGTCGGCGGCCGCTCGAAACTGAAGCGCAACGGCCACAGCAGGAAGCAGCCCACCGCCAACAGTTGCGCGGTGAGCAGGCGCCGCGCATGCGTGTCCAGCTCGGCACGCGTGCGGCACACGAAGAACGAGATCACGTAGAACAGGTCGATCGACCAGTACGGGACGATGGTCCACGGCCAGAACGGGATCTGGGTTTCCCAGGCGAACGGCAGCGACGGCACGGCGGCGCGACGCGCGGCCAGCGTGTTGGCCAGGCCGTAGCTGAGGAAGAAGAACGGCCCCAGCAGCGCCAGCCAGGCCAGCGCACGCCGCCACGGCCGCGCGGCCGCCATGCTCATGGCGCGATCCGCTGCGCCAGCGACACGGTGAAGATGCCCCATTCGTCGATGCGCTGCTCCAGCTTGCGGAAGCCGGCCGTGCGCACCAGTTCGTCCATCTCCTGCTGGGTGCGCCGGCGCATCACCCAGGCCGCGCCGCCGCGGTGGCTGGTCAGCGCGCGGGCGATGAACTCCAGCTGCGGATGCCAGGGTTGGCCGGTGTAGGCCAGGTAGCCGCCCGGTTCCACCGCCGCGGCCACGCCCTGCAGCGAGCGCAGCACCTGGTCGTTGTCCGGGAACAGCTCGTACAGGCCCGACACCACCGCCAGCGTCGGCCGCGGCTGCAGCGCGGCCAGCGCGTCGCGGTCGAAGGCGTCGCCCTGTTCGAAGCGGGCGATGTCGGTGGCGCCGAGCGTGGCGATCAGCGCGCGACCCTGCGCCACGTTCAAGGGGCTGAAATCGCGCAACAGGATCGCGTCGGCGCGCTGGCTGCCGCCGGCCAGCGCTTCGAGCACGTAGCGGCCGTGGCCGGCGGCGATGTCCAGCGCGCGCACCGGCAGGCCGGCGGCACGCAGCCGCTGCATCGCCAGGCCCAGCAGCTCATGCAGGTGCTGGCGGCGCACGCGGATGCCGCGCCAGCCGATCGCATCCAGGTAGTTGCGGTCGATCATCCGCCCCAGCGGGCCGCGCCCGGCCGCCTGGTCGCGGTAGATGTAGTCCAGCGTACTGCCGGAATCGAAACCGGTCTGCAGGCCGAGGGCGATGCCTTCGGAGAGCTGGCCGCCCACGCGCAGGCCGGCGCGCACGCCGCGCCAGCGCAGGTCCTGCAGGCTGTAGCGCTGCGGCGGCCAGGCCAGGCGCTCGGCCTCCTCGAAGGTCGGCCCGCGGCGGTGCGCGTGGCGCAGACTGGGCAATGCCGGTTCCTCGGCGAAGCGCTCGCGCACGAAGCGACGGATCTGCGCCAGCGCCGGCGCGCGATCGCGCTCGCCCAGGGTGTCGTGGAAGAAACCGGGCAGCAGGTGGCGCTCCTTCACCGGCGAGGACAGGCGCTCGTAGAAGCGGTCCTGCGGGCCGCGGTGCACCACGAAATCGCTGCCGGACACCAGCAGTTGCACCGGCACGGTGATCGCCTGCGCATCGCCGACCACGCGGTCGGCCGCCGCGTACAGGCCCAGCAGCACGCGCACCGAGATCGGCCGGGTGATCAGCGGATCGTTGCGATAGCTCTCGACCCGCGCCGGATCGTGGGTCAGCCACTGCGGCTTGACGTAGCTGTTGACGAAGAAGTTGCCGCGCAGCTTCTGCATCAGGGCCAGCCCGGGCCGCGCGAATGGCACGTACAGCTTGACCTTGAACGCCGGCGAGGCCAGCACCAGCGCGCGCAGCGGCGGCGCGTAGTCGTGCACCCAGGTGCTGGCGACCACCGCGCCCACGCTCTGCGCCACCACCACGATGTCCTGCACGGCAATGCCGTGGACCTCGCCGATGTGCGCGACGAAGCGGTCCAGGTCGCGCACCAGCGCCGGGAAGCCGGGCGCATCGCCGCGCGCGCCGGGCGAGCGGCCGTTGCCGCGCGCATCCCAGGCGAACAGCGCGCACTCATCCAGGCCCAGTTCCTCGGCCAGGTGCATGACCCGCCCGGAATGCTCATGGCCACGGTGCAGCAGCACCACCGCCCGCGGCGGCGCCGCCGGCGTCGTGGCCGGCCAATGCCGGTAGAACACTCGTGTGCCGTCGAAACTGGCGAATTCGCTTTCGTTGACCTGCCGCATCCGTTGCCGATTCCTTGTCTGTCTTGAATCCCTGTTCGCCGCGGCCACGCCGGCCGCCCCGCTCACGCGCGTGCCGCCGCCTCGCGCAATCCCGCCGCGACCCGGCGCAGCACGGTCGCCGCGCACAACAGCGCCACCGCCATGGCGACGGCCGTGACCGTCGCCGCGCCGATCCAGGCGCCGGCCAGCAGCAGCCCCAGCACGCCGATGACGAAGGCACGGTCGCTCTTGCCCATCGGCCCATCGTAGCGGCGGCTGGCGCCGACCATCAGCCCGAGCACGCCGGCATATTCGGTCAAGGCCGCGGTCAGCGCCATCAGCCACAGCCAGCCGGCACCGACGCCGGGCACGCCGAGCAGGCTCAGGTACAGCGCCGCATCGGCGACCACGTCGCACAGTTCGTTGAGGTAGGCGCCCAGCCGCGACTGCTGGCCGAACTCGCGCGCCAGCATGCCGTCCACCGCGTTCAAGGCCATCCGCAGCAGCATCCACAGCGGCAGCAGCGCGTACCACAGCGGTTGCGCCGCGCCTTGCGTGTAGACCACCGCGGCGACCAGCAGCGACAGCAGCGCCGCGGCCGCCGTCACCTGGTTGGCGGTGACGCCGAGCCGGTACAGCACGCGCACGCCGGGCCGCAGCAGGTCCTGGAAACGTCCTTTGAGGGCATAGATCGACACGCGCGTGGTCCTGACGGCGAGGGCGGGGCGGCGACAGCCTAATGCATCGCAGCGGCTGCGCGCGCGGCCGAAGCCACGGCGCAGGTGTTCTGCACGGTCCGCACGCACCGCGCGCGCGGCTCCACGGCGAGGCGCGCACACCGTGTGCCGGCGCCGCCGCGCACGCGATCCGCAGGCCCGTGGGCTCGGCCGGCCGGGCGTCGGCGGGCCTCAGCGCCTACAATGGCGGCCCGTTCCGCTGCCCCCGCCCTGCCCCATGTCCTCCGATTTCCTGCCCGTGCGCCGGGCACTGCTGTCCGTTTCCGACAAGACCGGCCTGATCGACCTGGCCCGCGCGCTGGCCGCGCGCAACGTCGAGCTGCTGTCCACCGGCGGCACCGCCAAGGCCCTGCGCGAGGCCGGGCTGGCGGTGAAGGACGTGTCCGAACTGACCGGCTTCCCGGAAATGATGGACGGCCGGGTCAAGACCCTGCACCCGCTGGTGCACGGCGGCCTGCTCGGCCGCGCCGGCACCGACGATGCGGTGATGGCCGAGCACGGCATCGCCGCGATCGACCTGCTGGTGCTCAACCTGTATCCGTTCGAGGCGGTCACCGCCAAGGCCGACTGCACGCTCGCCGACGCGGTGGAGAACATCGACATCGGCGGCCCGGCGATGCTGCGCTCGGCGGCCAAGAACTTCGCCCGCGTGGCGGTGGCCACCGATCCGGCGCAGTACGCCGAACTGCTGGCCGAGCTGGAGGCCAACGACGGCCGGCTGTCGGCGGCCAAGCGCTTCGCCCTGGCCGTGGCCGCGTTCAACCGCGTCGCCCAGTACGACGCGGCGATCAGCAACTACCTGTCCGCGGTCACCGCCAGCGACGCCGCCGTGCCGACGCGCAGCGCGTTCCCGGCGCAGATGAACTCCAGCTTCGTCAAGGTGATGGAACTGCGCTACGGCGAGAACCCGCACCAGCAGGCCGCGTTCTACCGCGACCTCTTCCCCACGCCCGGCACCCTGGCCACCTTCACCCAGTTGCAGGGCAAGGAGCTGTCCTACAACAACATCGCCGACAGCGATGCGGCCTGGGAATGCGTGCGCCAGTTCGACGCGCCGGCCTGCGTCATCGTCAAGCACGCCAACCCGTGCGGCGTCGCGGTCGGCGCCGGCTGCGGCGACGCCTACGGACTGGCCTACGCCACCGACCCGACCAGCGCCTTCGGCGGCATCATCGCCTTCAACCGGCGCCTGGATGCGGCCACCGCGCAGGCGATCCTGGACCGCCAGTTCGTCGAAGTGCTGATCGCCCCCGACTACGACGACGCCGCGCTGGAATACGCCAAGAAGAAGGCCAACGTGCGCGTGCTGCGCATCCCCGCCGGCGACGGCGCCTACGGCATCGACAGCAAGCGCGTCGGCTCCGGCATCCTGCTGCAGACCAGCGACGCGCACGTGGTGCCGCGCGATGCGCTGAAGGTGGTGACCCGCCTGGCGCCGACCGAGGCGCAATTCGCCGACCTGCTGTTCGCGTGGAAGGTGGCCAAGTACGTCAAGTCCAACGCCATCGTCTACGCCAAGGACCACCGCACCATCGGCGTCGGCGCCGGGCAGATGAGCCGGGTGTACTCGGCGCGCATCGCCGGCATCAAGGCCACCGATGCCGGCCTGGCCGTGGAGGGCTCGGTGATGGCCTCCGATGCGTTCTTCCCGTTCCGCGACGGCATCGACGCCGCCGCCGCGGCCGGCATCAAGGCGGTGATCCAGCCCGGCGGTTCGATGCGCGACGCCGAGGTCATCGCCGCGGCCGACGAGCACGGCATCGCCATGGTGTTCACCGGCGTGCGGCATTTCCGCCACTGAGGTCTGCAGCGATGCGCCTGTCCGCTGTCGTGCCCCGTCCACTCGCCGTGCTGGCCGTGGCCGGCGCCCTCGTGCTGGGCGGTTGCACGCCGGCCGCGACACCCGCGCCCAGCGCCGCACCTGCGGCCGCGCCCGCCAGCGCCGCCGCGCCCGCGCACGTCAGCCGCACCGCGCGCCTGCAGACGTTCCTGCAGCAACGCTACGGCAGCGCCGCGACGCTGGCCGGGCATTGGCCGGGGCAATGGACCCAGGGGGGCGAGAGTCATGCGGTGGACTGGCAGGTGTGCGCCGAACAGCCGGTGGTCACCGGCGACGGCTGGCAGCAGTTGCTGGCGGTGTGCGGCGCGCTGCGCGATGCCGGCCATCCCGAACCGGGCACCATCGACTTCTACGTGTTGCGCCCCGAGGGCCAGGGCTTCGCCGTCGCCGCCGAGCGCACCGGCGGCACCTACGGCAGCCAGGGCCAGCCCGGCGAGGTCGGCATCGTCCGCGCCGGCAGCGATTTCTACGGGTTCCGCGTCGAGGACGGCTGGTTCGGCCAGGGCTACGCGCTGCAATCGCAGACCCTGATCCTACCCGGCCCCAAGGGCCTGGTCGACGCCGGCAGCGTGCGCAGCCACATCGACAACAGCGCCGCCGCCGACTGCGATGCCGCCGATGCGGCCGCGGACTGCAAGGCCGGCCAGTTCGCCATCGACTTCGCCCTGCGCTTCGACGACCGCGACCACGCCGCCCGCGTCTGGCCGCTGCTGATCGAGGAAACCGGCACGGAGTGCGGCCAGCGCCCGGTGCAGCGCAGCCACCGCTTCGCCCTGGACGCGAAGACCTGGACCTACCATTTCCCCGAGGCGCTGCAGCGCGAAGGCTGCACGTGAGGCGCGCGCGCCCGGCGCAGCCGTTCCCCTTTCCCCTGCAATCTGGAATTCCGCGATGAAACTGCTCGTCATCGGCTCCGGCGGCCGCGAACACGCCCTGGCCTGGAAGCTGGCCCAGTCCCCCCGTGTCGACGAAGTGCTGGTCGCGCCCGGCAATGCCGGTACCGCTGGCGAGGCCAAGTGCCGCAACGTGCCGGTCAAGGTCAACGACCTCGACGGACTGCTCGCGCTGGCCCAGGACGAAGGCGTGGCACTGACCGTGGTCGGCCCGGAAGTGCCGCTGGTGCTGGGCGTGGTCGACCGCTTCCGCGCCGCCGGGCTGCGCATCTTCGGCCCCAGCGCCGCCGCCGCGCAGCTGGAAGGCAGCAAGGCCTACGCCAAGGACTTCCTGCAGCGCCACGGCATTCCCACCGCGTTCTACGCCGTGCACACCGAGGTCGAGCCGGCGCTGGCCTACGTCCGCGACAAGGGCGCGCCGATCGTGATCAAGGCCGACGGCCTGGCCGCCGGCAAGGGCGTGATCGTGGCGATGTCGCTGGACGAGGCCGAGGCCGCGGTGCGCGACATGCTGTCCGGCAACGCCTTCGGCGACGCCGGCGCGCGCGTGGTGATCGAGGAATTCCTCGACGGCGAGGAAGCCAGCTTCATCTCCATGGTCGACGGCCACACCGCGCTGCCGATGGCCACCAGCCAGGACCACAAGCGCGTCGGCGACGGCGACACCGGCCCCAACACCGGCGGCATGGGCGCGTACTCGCCGGCGCCGGTGGTGACGCCCGAGGTGCACGCGCGGGTGATGCGCGAGGTGGTCGAGCCGACCGTGCGCGGCATGCGCGACGACGGCGTGCCGTTCACCGGTTTCCTGTACGCCGGACTGATGATCGACGCCAGCGGCGCGCCCAAGGTGATCGAGTTCAACGTGCGCTTCGGCGACCCGGAAACGCAACCGGTGATGCTGCGCCTGCAGTCGGACCTGCTCGACCTGCTCGAGGCCGCGCTCGACGAACGCCTGCACGCCACCGAGGCGCAGTGGGATCCGCGCCCGTCGCTGGGCGTGGTGCTGGCGGCGGCGCCGTATCCGGAAACCCCGGTCACCGGCGAAGCGATCACCGGCCTGGACGCGGTCCCGGGCAACGCCAAGGTGTTCCATGCCGGCACCACGCTGGATGCGCAGGGCCGGGTGCTCAGCGCCGGCGGCCGCGTGCTGTGCGTGGCGGCGCTGGGCGACAGCGTGGCCGAGGCGCAGCGCCGTGCCTACGCCGGCGTGGCGCAGATTCACTGGGCCAGCGAATTCCACCGCCACGACATCGGCTGGCGTGCGATCGCGCGCGAGCAGGGGGCGTAGCACGTCGCCACGTGCAGGAGCGGCTTCAGCCGCGACGAGCAAAGCCCGATGCCGGCTGACATCACCCGGCGTCGGGACTGAAGTCCCTCCCACAAGGACACCCGATCCACTCCCTGTGGGAGCGGCTTCAGCCGCGAGGAGCAAAGCACGATGCCGGCTGACACCATCCGGCGTCGGGACTGAAGGGCACCTCTAAAAACCCCGCCTTTGGCATCATTGGTCTGGAGAACACGCCGAGGACGCCACGATGATCAGCCTGTTTGCCGGCCACGAACGCGAAGCCAAGCGGCAGCAGATCGGCGATCCTCTGGCTCTGCTGTCACGGCATATCGACTTTGCCGGGATTGCTCACGTCGTAGACGCGAAGCTGTCCTTGGGTACTGGCAAGCGCGGTGGCCGTCCGGCTTGGCCGACGCAGGTGATGATCAAGCTGCTGCTGTTGCAGCAGTTGTACAACCTCTCCGACGATGCGCTGGAGTACCAGGTGCTGGATCGGCGCAGCTTCCAGCAATTCCTCGGACTGGAACACAGCGGCAAGGTGCCCGACGCCAAGACGATCTGGGTGTGGCGCGAACGGCTCAAGACCAAGGATCTGATGGGCGACATCAGCGCGGCGATCGGTGAGCAATTGCAACGTGCCGGGTTCATTGCCCGCGGCGGTCAGATCATCGACGCCAGCATCGTCAGCGCTCCGATCCAGCGCAACACGCGCGAAGAGAACGCGCAGATCAAGCAGGGCGATGACGTCGGCCAGGACTGGAGCGATGCCAAGCGTGCGCAGAAGGATATGCAGGCACGTTGGACCAGGAAGCATGGGGTGGCGTTCTACGGCTACAAGCTGCACGCCAGCACGGACCGTCGCTGGGGCTTCATCCGCCGCTACGACGTGAGCGCGGCCAACGTGCACGACAGCCGTCACTTCGAGCAGGTGCTGGACCCGGACAACACCGGCCGCACGGTATGGGCCGATAGCGGGTATGCCGATGCAGCGCGGGAAGCAGACCTGAAAAGGCGTGGTTACCGCCCCGCGATCCAACATCAAGGGCATGCGCGCAAGCCCTTGAGCGAGGCAGCAAAGCGCCGGAACCGTCGAATTGCCAAGGATCGGGTGTTCGGCGAGCACCCGTTTGCGCGCTTGGCCCAACAAGGCGGCAAGTTCGTACGCTGCATCGGCTTGGCGCGGGCAAAGGTGGTGATCGGGCTGAAGGTCGCCAGCCATAACGTGATGCGGCTGGCACGGCTACAGGAGCGGGCCATGGCGCCAGCGTGATCGGCTGAGGTAGCCCAGCGGCCACCTCAGCCTCCCAACCACCACGATCAGGCGCCGCTCTGGTGCCGTTGCGACAGATGCTACCCCTGGCTCCAGGTCGTGGCAGGTTGTTCGAGGTGCCCTGAAGTCCCTCCCACAAGGACACCCGATCCACTCCCTGTGGGAGCGGCTTCAGCCGCGACGAGTGAAGCTCAAAGCGCGGCTGACATCCTCGCTTGCCGGGACTGGTGTCCCTCCCACAAGGAGCGCACACCGCTCTCGCGTGGAAGCCCGCACGCAGCCACCATCGCCGCTGCGCTAGCCTGGATTCCCCACCGATTCGCACACGCTCCATGGCCCTGTCCCCCGCTCTCCGCACCCGCTTCCGCGCGCTCGCCGCGCAGACCGACGGCATCGATACCGCGGCCTATGCCGCCTGCGGCAAGGATCCGCTCGATCCCATCATCGGCCTGGGCCGCCGCGACGCGCGGGTGTGCATCCTCGGCCGCGACCCGGGCCGCAGCGAGGTGGAGCACGGCGAACCCTTCGTCGGGAGCGGCGGCCAGCTGGTGCGCAAGGCGCTGTACCGACACCTGCACGACGGGGCGGAGATGCCCGACTTCGCCGCCGGGCTCGAGGCCGGCCGCGTCGCCTTCTGGCTCAACACCGTGCCGTACAAGCCAGTGGGCAACAAGGCGTGGTCGATGCCGGTGAAGCGGCGCTTCCATCCGCTGATGCGGCACCTACTGCTCGAGCAATGGCGCGGCCACGCCATCCTCACCCTAGGGCGCGTCATCCGTTCCCGAGCATGCCGCGCCGTGATTGCGCGTGCCTGTGGCAAGGAAGAGGGAGGAAGTGGACGTCCGTCCACGCCCGAGCGATGACGCGGTCACGGGCGCGCGCAATCACGGCCCTTCGGGTTGGGCCTGGCAGGCGCGCGGCCGGCGCCGCGCGGCTTGACCTGACGGCCAGTCAGGCGCTGCGCCACGCAACGCCGGCCGCGCGCCTGCCAGACCCAACGCGGCATCCTCGGGAATGGACGACACGCCCTAGCCGCGAGGCCTTCCTGTGGTTCGGCATCGACCAGCCGCGCGAGGTGCGCGCGGCGCTGGAAACGTTCTGGGCGCGCGAGGACCGCTTCCAGGCGCAGACCGAGGTGAAGCTGCACAGCGAGGACGGCCGCCGCAGCCGCCGCGTGGTGCTGCATCCGCTGCCGCATCCCTCGCCACTCAACCAGACCTGGTACAAGCGCTTCCCGGCACTGCTGGACGCCCGACTGCGGCACCTGGAGGTCTGAGCGCCCGCGTGCATCCACCCTCCCGAGGGGGATCGCATACAGCGACGGTGCGCTATCGTGTCGCCGTGCCGACCCCCTCGATCGAAACCCGCCTGAGCCGCCTGTGGGCCCACGAAAAGGCCAGCTACGGGCTGCGCGTGTTCATCGCGCTGGCGGTGGCGATGGGCGTGTGCTGGCACCTGCAGCAACTGGAGGCGGTGCCGGCGATCTTCCTGGGCACCATCGCCAGCGCCATCGCCGAGACCGACGACAACTGGCTGGGCCGGATCAAGTCGGTGCTGCTATCGCTGCTGTGCTTCGCCGCCGCCGCGGCCGCGGTGGTACTGCTGTTCCCGTATCCGTGGCCGTTCGCGGCCGGCCTGGCACTGTCCACCTTCGCCCTGACCCTGCTCGGCGCGCTCGGCGAACGCTACGCCTCCATCGCCCAGGCCACGGTGGCGCTGGCGATCTACGCGATGATCGGCCTGGATCACGGCACCCAGAACGGCCATGTCGGCGGCAACGCCTGGCACGGCGTGGCCTTGCTGCTGCTCGGCGCCGGCTGGTACGCGGTGCTGTCGGTGCTGTGGACGGTGCTGTTCGCCAACCGGCCGGTGCGCGAGCGGTTGTCGCGGCTGTACCTGGAGTTGGGCCGCTACCTGCGGCTCAAGGCGGCCCTGTTCGAGCCGGTGCGGCAGAGCGACCTGCACGCGCGGCGGCTGGCGCTGGCCGAGCAGAACGCGCAGGTGGTGGCCGCACTCAACGCGGCCAAGACCGCGATCATCAGCCGCTTCGGCCGCTCCGGCCGGCCCGGCGTGCAGTCGGGCCTGTATTTCCGCCTGTACTACATGGCGCAGGACTTCCACGAGCGCGCCAGTTCCTCGCACTACCCGTACGAGGCGCTGACCGACGCGTTCTTCCACAGCGACGTGCTGTACCGCTGCCAGCGCCTGCTTGCCCTGCAGGGCAAGGCCTGCGCGGCGCTGGGCGAGGCGATCCGGCTGCGGCAGCCGTTCGACTACGGCGAGCAGACCCAGCAGGCCACCACCGACCTGCGCGAGTCGCTGGATTTCCTGCACGCCCGTGCCGACCCACGGCAGGCGCGGCTGCTCGGCTCGCTGGAATTGCTGGTGACCAACCTGCACAGCATCGAGCGGCGCCTGGCCGAGGCCGCGCAGTCGGACACCACCAGCGACACCCTCGACACTCGCCTGCGCGACTCGTCGCCGCACACCCTGCGCGAGATGCTGCGGCGCCTGGGCCAGCAGCTCACGCCCGGCTCGGTGCTGTTCCGGCACGGCCTGCGCATGGCGATCGCGCTGGTGCTGGGCTACGCCATCATGCAGTCGATCCACGCCAGCAACGGCTACTGGATCCTGCTGACCACCGCCTTCGTGTGCCGGCCCAACTACGGCGCCACCCGCCTGCGCCTGGCCCAGCGCATCGCCGGCACCCTGATCGGCCTGGGCGCGGCGTGGGCGCTGATGCAGCTGTTCCCGGGCACCGAGCTGCAGTTGCTGTTCGCCCTGCTCGGCACGCTGGTGTTCTTCGTCACCCGCACCGACCGCTACATGCTCGCCACCGCGGCGATCACGGTGATGGCGCTGTTCTGCTTCAACCTGATCGGCGACGGCTTCATGCTGATCTGGCCGCGCCTGCTCGACACCCTGATCGGCTGCGCGATCGCCGCCGCCGCCTCGTTCCTGATCCTGCCGGACTGGCAGGGCCGGCGCCTCAACCAGGTGCTGGCGACGGTGCTGTCCAGCAGCGCGCGCTACCTGGCGCAGGTGCTGGAGCAGTACCGCAGCGGCATGCGCGACGACCTGCCCTACCGCATCGCCCGCCGCGACATGCACAACGCCGACGCCGCGCTGTCGGTGGCGCTGTCGAACATGCTGCGCGAGCCCGGCCGCTACCGCCGCAACCTGGATGCCGGCTTCCGCTTCCTGGCTTTGTCCAACACCTTGCTCGGCTATCTGTCGGCGCTGGGCGCGCATCGGGCGGCGCTGGCCGGCGAGACTGATCCGGACATCGCCCGCGCCGGCGACTACCTGCCGCAGGCGCTGGGCGCGCTGGCCGACGCGCTTGCGGAACGACGTGCGCTGCCGGCCGCCGACGAGCCGGCCGAGATCGCACTGGCCGAGGCGCTGGAACGCGAGGACGGCATCGACGAGGCCAAGCGCCGGCTGGTGCGCAACCAGCTCGCGCTGACCCTGCGCCTGCTGCCCAAGCTGCGCGACGCCGCGCAGGCGGTCACTGCCGCGACGGTGCCGCCGGCGCCGGCGCCGGCGCTTGCCGCCCCGGCCGCACGCTGAGGCCCATCCACAGCAGCGCCACCACCGCCAGCGCCGCACCGCCGAGCGCCACCCCGCGCCAGCCGGCGTAGGCATAGGCCGCGGTGCCGAGGCTGGACCCGATCGCACCGCCGATGAAATAGCAGGTGACGTAGGCCGAGGTGATGCGGTTGCGCGCGGCCGGATCCAGTTGGTAGATCACGCTCTGGTTGCCGATGTGCACGCCCTGCACCGCCACGTCCAGCAGCACCACGCCGGCGATCAGCAGCCACAGCGAGTGCGGCGCGCCGAGCAACAGCAACCACGACAGCAGCAGCATGACCAGGCCGCCCCAGCCGACCAGATGGCCGGCGCCGCGGTCGGACAGCTTGCCGGACAGGTTGGCGGCGAAGGCGCCGGCCGCGCCGATCAGCCCGAACAGGCCGATGGTCGCGGTGCCGTAGCGGTAGTCCGGGCCGGACAGCAGGAACGCCAGGGTGGTCCAGAACATGCTGAAGCCGGCGAACAGCAGCCCGCCCAGCACCGAGCGCGCGCGCAGCACCGGCTCGTCGCGCAGCAGCGCCAGCACCGAACCGATCAGGTGCGGATAGGACAGGTGCGGGTTGCCCGGGTGCCGCGGCAGGCCGCGCCACAGCAGCCCCGAGGCCACCAGGATCAGCGCCGCCGCGACCCAGTACACGGTGTGCCAGCCGCCGATCCCGGCCAGCAGGCCGGAGGCCGTGCGGGCCAGCAGGATGCCCAGCAGCAGCCCGCTCATCACCGTGCCGATGACCCGGCCGCGCTCGTGCGGCGCGGCCAGGGTCGCGGCGAACGGCACCAGGATCTGCGCCGCCACCGAACTCAGGCCGGTGATCAAGGTGCCGAGCAGCAGCAACGCGAAGCTGTGCGCCATCGCGCTGACCAGCAGGCCGACCGCGCTGAGCGCGTACAGGCCGACGATCAGGCTGCGGCGCTCGAAACGATCGCCCAGCGGCACCAGGAACAGCAGGCCCGCCGCATAGGCCAGCTGCGCGGTGGTGACCACCGCACCGGCGCGGCGCACGTCGATGGCGAAGGTCTGCGCCAGCACCTCCAGCAGCGGCTGCGCGTAGTAGTTGCTGGCCACCGCCAGGCCGGTGGCGGTGGCCATCAGCAGCACCAGGCCGCGGCGCATCGGCGGATGCGAGGTCGTTTCCATGGACGGACACCGGATCGTGGGGAGGGGCGCAGTCTGTGGCGGTGGCAGCGATCTTTCAAACGCATTTTTTTCACCACTGCCATCTGTTTTCGAGATAGTGTGATTCCCGCGCCGACAGGCCGGCCGGTTCGCCGGGGCCGCCGCTTCGAACGCAGGCGGCGTCCGGACTGGAGCGCCGCCCCACCACCGCCCCCGCGCCGAAGGAACCCGCACCATGCCCAGCACCGACATCGCCGAGGCGCTGCAGCAGCACGGGTATGCGGTGGTCCGCGGCTTCCTGGGCGACGGCGACATTCCCGACAGCCTGCTGCGCTTCCTGGAAGGCGCCGAGAAGTTCCACGACGGCGTGATCGGCGACCTGCCGGCGGCGGACATGCAGCGCATCCAGGCCCGCATCGCCGCCACCGTGCCGGCGGTGGCCGCGGCCATGGGCCTGGCGATCGCCGTCGACCGCTTCGGCTACTGCGCCATCCGCATCCGCGAAAGCCATGCCGCGCCAAGCCTGCGTCTGCCGTTCGACCAGCACCGCGATCCGAAGACCGCGCCGGGCGGCGCGCTCAACTGGCACCTGGATCACTTCAGCTATTTCCTGCATGGCGACCACCGCAACTACCTGATCTGCTACATGCCGGTGCGCAAGCCCGATGCCGGCCTGGCCAACGTGGCCATCGTCGCCGACGACGTGGTCGCGCGGCTGGATCCGCAGCTGCACCAGCGCATCCAGGGCCGCGGCGCGCTGCGCTTCCGCTGCGTGGAGGCCGACACGCTGGACTGGTTCCGGCTGCGCTTTCCGGGCGAGGCCCTGGCCATCGGCGACTGGTACGCGATCGAGGATCTGTACGACGCCAGCCCCGGCTGGAAGATCGGCTTCGACCTGGAAGCGCACAAGGTGGTGCCGCACCTCGCGGTCGGCGACCTGCTGATCATGCGTGCCGACGTCATCCACCGCACCCACGACGCCGGCTGCGACCGCATCTCGGTGCGCTGCGACGCCCTGCCCGCGCAGGCGCCGCGGCTGGACACGCTGCGCGGCCTGCTCGGCATCACCCTGCGCTACCCGTTCATGAGCCGCAAGCGCCGCTACAACATCCGCCTGTGGCTGCGTCAGCAATGGCGCAAGCGGCTCGGGCGCACAGCATGAGGCGGGCACTGCGACAGACGGCGCGTGGCGCATGCAGCCCCGGCGCGGATCGGCTGCGGCATCGCCACCGTGCGCGCCAGGCAGCGCCATGCTGACCCTGCGCCAGCTCGAATTCGCCGTCGCCGTCGCCGAGGAAGGCAGCTTCACCGCGGCCGCGCGCCGTTGCCACACCGTGCAGTCGGCGCTGAGCCACCAGATCGCCAAGATCGAGCAGGCGCTGGGCGCGCGCCTGTTCGAGCGCGGGGCGCGCCACGTGCGGGCCACCGCCGCCGGCGAGGTGTTCCTGCACAACGCGCGCGCCACCCTGCGCGCCGCCGAACGCCTGCACGAGGAAATGGCCCAGACCCTGGGCACGGTGCGCGGCCGCCTGCAGATCGGGCAGATCTCCTCGTTGAACGCGGTGCAGGTGCCGGCGGTGCTGCGCCGCTTCCGCGAGGCGCACAGCGCGGTGGACGTGCACCTGCGCACCGGCATGAGCGATGCGCTGCTGCTGGAACTGGGCGAAGGCCGGCTCGACGTGGCACTGGTCGGGGTCGGCCCGCACGTGGCGCTGCCGCCGCAACACCTGCTGCTGCACGAGGAACCGCTGGCGCTGATCGCCGCACCTGGCAACCGCTTCGCCGCGCGCCGCCAGGTCTCCCTGCGCGACCTGGAAGACGCGCCGATGGCCGGGCTGATCCCCGGCGCCGGCGTGCGCGGCATCATCGACCGCGCCTTCGCCGCCGCCGGCCTGCGCCAGCGCCTGCAGTACGAGGTCACCCATGCCGACCTGCAGCGACAACTGGTGGCCGAGGACCTGGGCCTGGCGGTGGTGCCGCAGACCATGGCCACCGGCATGCACGGCGTGGCGACGGTGGCATTGCGCGAGCGCTTCCGCTTCCTCACCTACGCCGTGTGGCGGCCGGATCCGACCCCCGCCGCACGCGCCTTCATCGCCCTGCTGCGCGCCCAGCGCGACGCCCTGCAGGCCGCAACCGACAGCGCCAGCACCGGCCGCCGCATGCCGCGCCTGCGCGCGCGGCGAACCTGCTAGGCTGCGCGCGTTCGCAAAGGAGCCTGCATGTCCGCCCACAGCCAGTTCGCCCTGCTGCGGCAACGCCGCTTTCTGCCGTTCTTCGTGGTCCAGTCGCTGGGCGCGTTCAACGACAACGTGTACCGGCAGGCGATCATCGGCCTGCTGTTCTACCTGGGCGTGACCCCGGAGCAGCGCACGCTGTACACCAACCTAGCGCCGGCACTGTTCATCCTGCCGTACTTCCTGTTCTCCTCGCTGGCCGGGCAGATCGCCGAGAAGCTGGAGAAGTCGCGGCTGGTGGTCATCACCACCACGATGGAGATCGGCATCATGTCGCTGGCCGCGGTCGGCTTCCTGACCGAGAACATGGCGGTGCTGCTGGTGGCGCTGTTCTGCACCGGCCTGCAGTCGACCCTGTTCGGCCCGGTGAAGTACTCGATCCTGCCCTCGGTGCTCAAACCGGAAGAACTGACCGGCGGCAACGGCCTGGTCGAGATGGGCACCTCGATCTCGATCCTGTGCGGCATGATCCTGGGCGGGCTGATCTTCCAGATCGCCGGCAGCCACGGGCCGGTGGCCGCCGCCACCGCGGTGGTCGCGCTGGCGGTCACCGGCAACCTGATGGCGCGCTGCATCCCCAAGGTCGACGCGGGCGCACCCGAGCTGAAGATCAACTGGAACCCGCTGCCGGAATCGCTGGCGATCATGCGCCTGACCCGGCGCCAGCTGGCGGTGCGCAACGCCGTGCTCGGCGTGTCCTGGTTCTGGTTCGTCGGCACCGTGCTCACCGCGCAGTTGCCGACCTACGCCGAACTCAACCTGGGCGGCGCGCAGGACCTGTACATCTTCGCCCTGGCGCTGTTCTCGATCGGCACCGGCACCGGCTCGTTGCTGTGCGAGAAGCTGTCCGGGCGCACCGTCGAGATCGGCCTGGTGCCGCTGGGCGCGTTCGGCATCAGCGCCTTCATGCTCGACCTGTACTTCGCCCGCCCTGGCGCCGCGCTGCAGACCGGCCTGGGCATCGGCCAGTTCGTCCACCAGGCCGGCAGCTGGCGGATCATGCTCGACCTGGTCGGCATCGGCCTGTGCACCGGCCTGTTCGTGGTGCCGCTGTTCGCGCTGATCCAGAGCCGCACGCCGAAGGCGGAACTGTCGCGCGTCATCGCCGGGCTCAACATCCAGAACTCGCTGTTCATCGTGCTGGCGGCGATGATCGGCATTGTCCTGCAGATGCAGGAACTGCACCTGTTCGGCATGCGCATCCCGCTGCCCGGGCTGAGCATCCCGCAGGTGTTCCTGGCGCTGGCCATCGCCAACGCGGTGGTGGCGATCTGGATCTTCAGCATCGTGCCCGAGTTCCTGATGCGCTTCCTCAGCTGGGTGATGGTGCGCACCCTGTACCGGCTGCGCCTGCACGGCGTCGAACGCCACGTGCCCGAGGAGGACGCGGCGCTGATCGTGTGCAACCACGTCAGCTACATGGACGCGCTGGTGCTGGCCGCGGCGATCCCGCGACCGGTGCGCTTCGTCATGTACTACCGTATCTTCAACATTCCGGTGATGCGCTGGATCTTCCGCACCGCCAAGGCGATTCCGATCGCCGGGGCGCGCGAGGATCCCGAGCTGATGCAGCGCGCGTTCGACGCCATCGACGCCGCGCTGGCCGAGGGCGAGCTGGTGTGCATCTTTCCCGAAGGCGCGCTGACCAAGGACGGCGAGATCGCCGCGTTCAAGTCCGGCGTGGAGAAGATCCTGGCCCGGCGCGCGGTGCCGGTGGTGCCGATGGCGCTGCGCAACATGTGGACCAGCATGTGGAGCAAGCGCGATTCGCGACTGCGGCGCATGCGCGTGCCGCGGCGTTTCCGCGCCCACATCGAGGTGATCGCCGATGCGCCGGTGGCCGGGGCCCAGGCCACCGCCGAGACGCTGGAGGCGCAGGTGAGAAGGCTGCGTGGCGATGCCGCCTGAGTGCGGCGCAGGTGCCCTGGGCACGCGCTTCGGGTAAATTAACCGCAGGGGAGACGCCACAGGCCGTGGCGTCCAATGCGAAGGACCGAGCGGACAGTGAACCAGCCCGAACCACCAGCAGCGCCCAACGCGGGCGTCTATGTGCCCAACAACATGGTCTGGGCGATCCTGTCCACGCTGTTCTGCTGCCTGCCGCTGGGCATCGTGTCCATCGTCTACGCCGCGCAGGTGGATGGCCGCCGCGCTGCCGGCGACATCGAGGGCGCGCGCGCCGCCGCACGCAAGGCCGGCTGGTGGGCGCTCGCGTCGCCGATCCTGGTCGTCGTGTGGATCTTCGTGGCCATCCTGCTGGAGGCGATCGGCAGCCTGGCCGGCAACTGACCCCCACCGTTTCCCGTTCCACCACCCAACCACCGGAGTAACACGGATGAATACCACCGCACCGCAAGTGTCCAACAACCTCGTCTGGGCGATCCTGACCACGCTGTTCTGCTGTCTGCCGCTGGGCATCGTGTCCATCGTCTACGCCTCGCAGGTCAACACCAAGCTCGCCGCGGGCGATGTGGCCGGTGCGCGCGATTCGTCGGACAAGGCCAAGAAGTGGGCGATCTACTCGGCGATCACCTCGGTGGTGCTGATCGTGCTGTACATGATCTTCCTCTTCGCCCTGGGCGGCCTGGGCATGATGCAGCAGTCGTCCATGTCCTGAGCACCGCGGCCGCCGTCGCCTGCGACGGCGGCCGGCCACGCGATCGTCCGCCTGCCATGTCCCTTCAGCGCCTGCAGTCCCTGCCCCGCTGGCTGCCGCTGGCCGCACTGAGCGGCGCCGCAGCGGTCGCCACCGTGGTGCTGCGCCGGGTCGATCCCAATGTCCCCGGCAATCCACTACCGGGTTGCCCGTTCCGCGCCCTCACCGGCCTGTATTGCCCCGGCTGCGGCAGTACCCGCTGCCTGCACGCGCTGGTGCACCTGGACCTGGCCCATGCCTGGACCAGCAATCCCCTGCTGGTGGTGGCACTGCCGCTGCTGGCGATCATGGCGCTCAACGCCGCCGGCCTGCGCCTGCGCCCGCTCGCGCCGCTGCTGAAGATCCTCGCCGACCCGCGATTATGGCTATGGGTGCTGCTCGGCTATGCGCTGCTGCGCAATCTGCCCTGGTATCCCTTCACGCTGCTCGCGCCGCACTGACGGCCCGCCACCTCCGCACCGCAGCGACTCGTCTAGACTCACCGACTGCCGTGCGCCACCCCTCGAGGAGATCCACATGAGCACCGTCAGCCCTGTCACGCCGCCGCCGCCCGCTCCCGGCCCGGTCCCCAACCATCTGGCCTGGGCGATCATCTCGACGGTGCTTGGCTTCTGCTTTTGCTGCCCGTCGTTGATCACCGGCATCGTCGCCATCGTGTTCTCCAGCAAGGTCAACGGCCTGCTCAACCAGGGCGACCTGGAGGGTGCGCGTCGCGCCTCCAACACCGCCAAGACCTGGTGCTGGGTGACCACCGCGCTGGCCATCATCGGCATACTCTTCACCACCTACAAACTCTCTACCGGCGGCATGCAGGGCTACATGGAGTTCATGCAGCAGATGCAGCACGCGAGCTGATCGGCATGCGCGCCTGGCAACAACGGGCGTGCCTGGGCGCCGCCGCCGCGTTCGCGGCCGGCGGCGCCACGCTGCTGTACCGCTTCGATCCCAATGCCGCGAACAACCCGTTCGCGCCGTGCATGTTCCATGCGCTCACCGGCTATTACTGCCCGGGCTGCGGCATGACCCGCGCCCTGCATGCGCTGGTGCACCTGGACCCGGTCGGCGCGTTCGCGATGAATCCCGGCGCAATGCTGGGCCTGGCCCTGTTGCCGGGCCTGATCGCCTGGAAGGCCGGCTGGCGCGCGGCCTGGTTTGCGCCAGTCGTGAGCGTGGTCTCGCGGCCGAATTTCTGGCTGGTCGCCCTGCCGGGCTACTGGATCGCGCGCAACCTGCCGTGGTTTCCGTTCACCCTGCTGGCGCCGCACTAGCCGGACGCAACACCTTGCGATTCGCACCGGGCGCGAGCAAGCGCCTGCGCGTAGGCGATTCTCGGCGCCTGGCTCAGCTGACCCAACCGGCGATCACCAGCAGCGCCAGCAGCACCAGCCACAGCAGCAGCACCCGCCACACCTGGCTCATCGCATCGCGCAGTTCGGGCAGGCGCCGCAGCGCCGGCACCACCATGCCCGCGTCGCTGTAGTCGTGCGCCTCGGCATCGAGTTCGCCGCGCACGCTGGCGCAGGCCACCGGCCCGAGAAAGCCGGTGTCCAGTTGCCACCGCTTGCCGCCAGCGGCGCGCCAGGCGCCGAACACCGCTTCGAAATTGCCGACCAGGGCCAGCGAGAAGGTCATCAGGTGCGCCACCGGCCATTCCAGCGCCGCCAGCAATGCGCGCGCGCCGGCGGCGGTCGCCGGCGGCAGCCGCGCGGCATAGGGGCCGACCGCGGCCAGCGCCAGCAGCCGATAACCCAGCGCGCCGAACGGCCCCAGCAACAGGAACCAGAACAGCACCGCGAACCAGCGGCGCAGCGCGCTGACCGCCACCGCCTCGACCAGCCCGGCCGGATCCTCACGCAGCGGCCCGCCATCGGCCTGCAGGTGCGCCACAGCCAGGCGTCGCGCGCTGGCGTCATCGGCGTCGATGATCGCCTCGACGTCGGTGTCCAGGTCGCGCGGGCCCCAGCTGAAGGCCAGCACCACGATCCCGAACAGCAGGGTCAGCAGGCCCAGGTGCGGCGCCGCCAGCAGCCATTGCAGCAGGCCGACCAGCAGCAGCGGCGGCAGCAGCGCCAGCGCGATGCCGTAGCGGCCGCGCCAGGCGCTGCCCTCGCCGGCATGCGTATCCAGCCAGCTCAGCCAGTCGCCGAAGGCGTCGAAGCGGCGCAACGAGGCCACCATGCCGGGCGCGACATGGCCCAGCACCAGGGCGACGATCACAGCGACGAGGGTCGTGAACATGCAGGTCCTCCGGGACCGTTCTGAAGCGGGTGCGCGGAACGTGCCGGCGCGGTCAGGCCGGCGCGCCGTGCCGGTACCAATCCTCGATCAGCGCGCGGGCGATGGAGATGCGTGGCGGCAGACGCAGGCCGTGCCCATCGTCGGCACTGTCGCCCTGCGCCGCCAGGCGCGCCAGCGCGGCGCCGACCTCCTCGCGCTCGAACCAGCGCGCGTCTTCCAGTTCGCCGTCGACCTGCGGCGTGTCCGCCTCCGCCTGCGCACTGAAGCCCAGCATCAGCGCGCCGGGAAACGGCCACGGCTGCGCGCCGTAGTAACGGCAGCTGCCAGGCCGCACCCGCACCTGGGTCTCTTCGGCCACCTCGCGCGCCACCGTCTGTTCCAGCGATTCGCCGGGCTCGACGAAGCCGGCGATCACCGAGTAGCGCCGCGCCGGCCAGCTCGCCTGGCGCCCCAGCAGCAGGCGCCGGCCATCGCTGACCGCGACGATCACCGCCGGATCCACCCGCGGATAGTGTTCGCTGGCGCACTGCGTGCAGACGCCCAGGAAGCCGCCGCGCTGCAACGCGATGGTGCCGCCGCACACGCCGCAGAAGCGGGTGCGCGATTGCCAGTGCAGCATCGCGCGGGCGTAGGCGAACAGGCCCGCCTCCGGCGCCGGCCATTCGGCCGCGGCGCGGCGCAGGTCGATGCGCTGCGGCGGCGCCAGCGCCTGCGGCAGCGCGTCGGCGGCCAGCGCGAACCAGGCCTGATCCTGGTCCAGGCCAAGGAAGATGGCCTGCTCTGCCAGCGCGCCCAGGGCGGCGGCGCTGGCGATCAGCGGGCGTCCGTCGGCATCGGCATGCGCCTGGCCATCGGCTTCCAGCACCAGCACCCTGGCCTGTTCCCAGGCCTGGCGCAGCGCGGCCGGGTCGTTGCGTACGGCATCGGCACGGTCGATCGCAGGACCGGCGAAGGCGAAAGAGGCAGGCGTCGGATCGGACATGCGCCGCAGGGTGCAGGCAAACCGTGCGTCCCGCAAGCCGCAGCGTGTCTACACGCTGAAGCTGCTGCCGCACCCGCAGGTGGTCTTGGCGTTGGGATTGCGGATCACGAACTGCGCCCCGTGCAGGCCTTCGCTGTAATCCACTTCCGCGCCCATCAGGTATTGCAGGCTGAGCGGGTCGACCAGCAGGGTGACCTGGTCGGTCTGCACCGCCAGGTCGTCCTCGGCGCGGTTCTCGTCGAACTCGAAGCCGTACTGGAAGCCGGAACAGCCGCCGCCCTGGATGTAGACGCGCAGCGCCAGCGCGTCGTTGCCTTCCTCGCGGATCAGCTCGCGCACCTTGGCCGCGGCGGCCGCGGTGAAGTTCAACGGCCGGTCCAGCGACTGGTAGTCGGGCGTGGGCGCGGCGCCGGGCAGGGAGACAAGAGTGCTCATGGCGGGAGAATGGGGACGGCGGACGGCCGAATCAAGCCTCGGCGGTGAGCGCGCGCGGCGGCTCGGCGTCGCCGGCGGCCTCGCGGTGCGCTTCCGGCGGCGCCAGCGCGGCGAGGCTGCCGGCGTGGATCAGGCGCCCGGTCAGCTGCGCGCCGGCGTTCATCTCCACCACCTGGTAGTGCACGTTGCCCTGCACCCGCGCCTTCGACGCCAGTTCCACGCGCTCGGCGGCATGCACGTCGCCGATCAGCTGGCCGTTGATGATCACCACCGGTGCGCGCACCTCGCCCTCGATACTGCCGTGCTCGGACAGGGTCAGCGTGGCCGGCGCACCGTCTTCGGCCACGACCTTGCCGAGGATGCGCCCTTCCACGTAGAGGCCGCCGCTGAACACCAGGTCGCCGCGGATCACCACCTGCGCGCCGATCAGCGTATCGACCACGGTCTGGCCGCTGTTGCGGCTGTTCTTGTTCCCAAACATAGGCTGATTATTCCCCTTTGCCGTTACCGGCCAATGTCCAATCGAAGGTCTGGCTGACCGGCGCCCCGCCGCCGCTCAATGCCACCCGCACCCGTTGCGGGGTGAAGCCCTTGGGCAGGATCACGCTGCCGTCCAGTTGCTGGAAGTAGCGGAACGAGTAGTCCTGCCCGGGCACACCGGTCTTCTGGTGCAGTTCGTCCCAGCCGACGCTGGTCAGTTTGCCGCCGCGCACGCCTTCCACGGTCAGCCGCAGCTGCCCCTGGCTGATCGCGCCGCGGTTGAGGTTCTGGGTCAGCACCACGTTGTAGCGCCAGGTGCCGCCGGCCTCGGCGGAGAACTCCACCGAATGCACGCTCAGGCCCTTGCGCTGGCTGGTCGCGCCGACCAGGCGCTCGTAGAACGCCACGTCGGCACGCAGCCCGGCGATCTCCTCGTCGCGCTCGGCCAGCGAACTCTGCACCTCGTTGTTGGCGGCGCGGCTGATCTGGTCGGAACGGGCCAGGGTCGCCTGGCGCTGGTTGAGCGTCTCGATCTGCCGCTGCTGCGCCTGCAGGTTGCGTTCGGCCTCGCGCAACTGCGCGCTGACCGCACCGAGCCGCGGCGCGGCCTGGCGGCTGGCCAGCCACCAGGTCAGGGCCAGCGACAGCAGCCACAGCCCGGCGAGCAGCAACCACAGCCCGCGGCCACGGCGGGGCGCGGCGCCATTGGGCACGATCTGGAAACGGGGAACGGGTCGGTTCATGCGCGCTGCCGCGCCACCGAGGCGGCGCCGGCGTCGATCCTCGCGGGTCGGCCTGCTGGGCCATCTAGTGTAAGCCACCCTCCTGAGCGGCGCCGGACTGCGCGGCCGGCCCGCGCCGCGGGCTGGCCTTCGTGGCGGGCTTGGCCGATAGTGACCGGCATCCGTGCTTTGCAGGAGCGCCTGCCATGACCGACGCCCATCTCTTCGTAATCGGCATCCTGCTGGCCTGGCTGGCCGGCATCCGCGTCTACCTGACCGTGTTCGGCATCGGCCTGGCCGGCCTGCTCGGCTGGCTGGAGCTGCCGCCGGCGCTGCAGGCGACGCAGTCGTGGTGGGTGCTCGGCACCTCCGGCGCGCTGGCGCTGGCCGAGTTCTTCGCCGACAAGATCCCCGGCGTGGATTCGGTGTGGGACCTGCTGCAGACCCTGACCCGGATTCCGGCCGGCGCCTTCCTGGCCGCGGCCACGCTTTCGCCCGACGGCCAGCTGAGCGCCGGCGCGCTGGCCACCGGCGCGGGCGTGGCGCTGACCAGCCACGCGCTCAAGGCCGGCACCCGCGCCCTGCTCAACACCTCGCCGGAGCCGGCCAGCAACTGGATCGCCTCGCTGGCCGAGGATTCGGTGGTGATCGCCGCGCTGGCCCTGGCCCTCGCGCACCCGTGGCTGGCACTGGCCGTCGTGCTGGCGGCGAGCGCGCTCGGCGCGTTGCTGGTGTGGTGGACATGGCGCCTGCTGTGGCGGGGCATGCGCCGCCTGCTGGCCTCGCCGACGGCACCGGCCGGCAACGTCTCGCACCCCGGCGCACAGCCATCGTGAACTTCGTCGCATAATTGGACGCGCCCCAGGAACCAGACGCGATGCCCGCCAACGACACCGCTCCGCTTTCCCTTCGCGAGGACGCGCGCGCGCGCCATGTCCGCGCCGAGACCCCGCCGCCGCACTACTGGCGGCGCTGGGTCGGCGACGCGGAGCGCGCGGCGCCCGCCGATCCCGCCGCCGGTGATGGCATGGCCGCTCCGGTGCCCACCGAACTGGCGGCAGCCGCCACGCCACTGGCCGGCAGCGAGCACGACGACGGCACCGCCGACGCCAACGCAGCCGCCTTCGTCGTCGCCGACGCCGCCCCCGGTCCCGCCACACCGGCCGCGGCCGCGCCGTACCGCGTGCTGATCGTCGAGGACGATCGCGCGCAGGCGCTGTTCGCGCAGAGCGTGCTGCATGGCGCCGGCATGCATGCGCAGGTGCAGATGCAGGCCGAAGGCGTGCAGCAGGCCATCGTCGACTACCGGCCGGACCTGATCCTGATGGACCTGCACATGCCGGGACTGGACGGCATGCGCCTGACCGCGCTGATCCGCCAGCAGCCGCAGCACCAGCTGCTGCCGATCGTGTTCCTGTCCGGCGACGCCGATCCGGAACTGGAATACGAAGTGCTCGACAGCGGCGCCGACGACTTCCTGACCAAGCCGATCCGGCCGCGGCACCTGATCGCCGCGGTCTCCAACCGCATCCGCCGCGCCCGCCAGCAGGCCCAGCAAGGCCACGCCGAGGCGGTGCCGCTGAACAATCCCGAGACCGGCCTGCCGACCCGCGCCCACGTGCTGCAGTTGCTGGACACGACGCTGCGCGCGCGCCGCCCCGGCAGCCTGTACTTCATCGAGATCGCCAGCGCGCTCGGCCTGCGCGAACGCTATGGCTATGCTGCGTTCGAGCGGCTGATGGTGCAGGCCGGGCGCCGCCTGGCCGGCATCACCGCGCCGCAGCCGCTGGCGCGGCTCAACGACAACAGCTTCCTGCTGCTGGCCGACGACGCCGATGCCGACGCGCAGCGGCAACGCGCGCAGAGCCTGCGCGACACGCTGTCCGGCCACGCCTTCCCGTTGCGCGAGGACGAGGCGCTGCACCTGCGCTGCGCGATCGGCTACGCCGACTTCGGCCATGGCTTCGAGGACGCCGGCAGCGCGCTCGAAGCGGTCGAACGCACCGCGCTGCAGGCGCGGCTGCATCCGCAGAGCATCGCCGCCTACGTGCCGCCGCGCACCGACGAGGACCTGCAGCGCATCGCGATGCTGGAGGGACAACTGGAACCGGCCTACCAGCCGATCGTCGCCGTCGCCGGCGGCGACATCGCCCAGTACCAGGTCCTGCTGCGCCTGCGCCAGCGCGACGGCAGCCTGCTCTCGGCCGGCCAGGTGCTGCCGGCCGCCGAGGCCGGCGGACGCCTCGCCGACCTCGACCAGCAGGTGCTGGACCACGCGCTGGGCCTGCTGCATCTGTACCAGCACGCCACTCCGCCGCTGCGCCTGTTCGTCTCGCAGTCCACGCGCACGCTGGCGCGCACCGCCTTCGCCGAATGGCTGATCGACACCATCGGCCGGCGCGGCGTCACCGGCACCTCGCTGGTGATCGACCTGCGCCTGGACGATGCGCTGGTCCACACCGCCACGCTGCAGCAGTTCTGCGCACGGCTGATGCCGCTGGGCGTGCAGTTCTGCATCAGCCAGTTCGAACCGGGCGCCGAGGCCGAAGCGCTACTGGCGCATCTGCCGCTGGGTTATCTGCGCCTGTCGGCACGCTTCGCCGGCGCGCATGCCGATCCCGAACTGCGCGACCAGCTGCGCGCCACCATCGACCTGGCACACCGCGCCGGCCTGCTGATCATCGGCCAGCAGATCGAACAGGCGCAGGCCGCGGCCGCGATGTGGATGGGCGGGGTCGACTTCATCCAGGGCAACCTGGTGCAGTCGGTCGGCGACCAGCTGAACTTCGACTTCCAGAACGCGGTGCTCTAGCCATGTCCGTCCGCAGACGTCGGCCCGTTCCGCGGCCGGCGACCTTCGCCGCGGCGCTCGCCGTCGCCGGCACCTTGCTGGCACTGCCGCCGCTGGCGCTGCCGTTGCCGCCGCTGTGGCATTGGCTGGCGCCGCTGTGCATGGCCGCCGCCGCCGCGCTGGCCACCCTGGCTGGCTGCCGCGCGCGCCAGCAGATCGAACGCCTGGATGCGGCGCTGGCGCGTGCCGCGCTGGCCGAGTCCGAGCGCAACGCCCTGCAGCACGACGTGCACGTGCGCGAGCGGCTGGAACAGGAACTGCTGCAGGCCAAGCAGGCCGCCGAGGCCGCCGTGCTGGCCAAGGGCGAGTTCCTGGCGACGATGAGCCACGAGATCCGCACCCCGCTCAACGGCATCATCCCGATGCTGGAACTGATCGGGCGCGGCCCGCTCGGCCTGGACCAGCGCGAGATGCTGCGCGCGGCCAACACCTCCTCGCTGCAACTGCTGCGCATCGTCGACGACATCCTGGACTACTCCAAGCTGGAAGCGAACCGGCTGGAGCTGGAGATCACCACCTTCAACCTGCGCGAACTGCTCGACGGCGTGCTGGAGCTGATGCAGCGCGCGGCCGAGGCCAAGGGCCTGCGCATGGCGCTGCAACTGGACCCGGCGGTGCGCCTGCCGGTGCGCGGCGACCCGGTGCGCCTGCGCCAGGTGCTGAGCAACCTGCTCGGCAACGCGGTCAAGTTCACCGCGCGCGGCGGCATCGACCTGAGCGTGCGCCGGCTCGGCGAGACCCCGGCACAGCACCTGCTGCGCTTCGAGATGCGCGACACCGGCATCGGCATCAGCGCCGAGCGCCAGGAGCACCTGTTCCAGGCCTTCACCCAGGCCGACGCCTCCACCACCCGCCTGTACGGCGGCACCGGGCTGGGCCTGACCATCTGCAAGCGCATCGTCGAGCTGATGGGCGGGCGCATCGGCGTGGCGTCGCGGCAGGGCCAGGGCGCCACGTTCTGGTTCGAGATCCCGCTGCTGAAGGTGATCGGCGACCTGCCGCAGAATCCGGGCGGCCTGCCGCGGCTGCATGCGCTGCTGGTCGGCGCCGACCAGCGCCTGCAGCAGCGCCTGAGCGTGCTGCTGCCGAACTGGGGCGTGCAGGTGAGCAAGGTCGATTCGACCCAGGAGGCGCTGGAGCGGCTGCGCGGCAACGGCAGTGGCGGTAGCGTGCGCCCGACCTACGATCTGGTGATCGGCGACCTGGACGGCCTGCGGCAGAGCGCGCGCGCCCTGCAACGGGCGGTGGCGCGCCTGCCGGCGCCGCAGACCGCGCGGCTGATCTGGCTGTACGGCGAGGCCGACATTCCCGAGGAAATCCGCGCGCACGGCGCGCTGCTGTCGCGGCAGGCGGCGGACATCGACCTGCGCAGCATGCTGGCGCTGGCCCCGGCGACGCCGAGCCTGGCCAGCGAGACCGCTGGCGATGGCGCCGACACCGCCGACGCGTTCTACCACGACGCCTTCGCGACGGACGTCATGGACGCCCCCGCACCGGCCCGCACTGCGGAACCGACGACCGTCGTGGCCGACGCGCCGCCGCCGCGCAGCGGCTACCGCCTGCTGCTGGTCGAGGACAATCCGGTCAACCTGATGGTGGCGCGGCGGCTGCTGGAATCGCTCGGCCACCACGCCGACAGCGTCGAGGACGGCGCCGCCGCATTGGCGCAGTTGTCGCGGCAGCCGTACGACCTGGTGATGATGGACTGCCAGATGCCGGTGCTGGACGGCTACGCCGCCACCCGGCAGTGGCGCCAGCGCGAGGCCGATGCGTCGCGCCCGCGCCTGCCGATCGTGGCGATGACCGCCAATGCGATGGCCGGCGACCGCCAGCGCTGCCTCGATGCCGGCATGGACGATTACCTGTCCAAGCCGCTCGACCGCGCGCGGCTGGAGGACTGCCTGCAGCGCTGGCTGCCGCTGCAGCCGGCGGTCGCGCCGGCCAGCGCGGCGTTCGCGCCGGAGGCGGATGCAGCCGCGCACGGGTCCGCGGCGATCGCCAGCGGGCCAGCGGCGGATGCGCTCGCCGACGCGGTGCACGTCGAAGCGCAGGACACCCGCCACACCACCCTGCACACGACGGACGCCGCCACGGCGTCCAGCCCCACCACCACGTCGACCGCCTCGCTGCCATCGCCCGATCACGCCACGCTCGACGTCCCCCCGGCAGCGCCTGCGTTGGACCAGGACCTGGCATCGCGCGGCGCCACCGCAACGTCGACGCTGCCGCTCGCCGCGCCGGAGGCAGACGATCCGGAACCGCCTTCAGCGGTGCCGGCGTCGGTGCTGGAGATCGCCGTGCTCGACGAGTTGCGCGAGGTCATCGGCTCGGTCAGCGTGGCGCAGATCGTCGAGCTGTTCCTGGCCGATGCGCCGCTGCTGATCCAGCGCCTGGAGCAGGCTGCGGCGACGGCGCAGAGCGACGTGCTGCGCGAGGCGGCGCACACGCTGAAGTCCTCGGCCGCCAACCTCGGCGCGCTGGCGCTGTCGGCGGCGGCGCTGCGCATCGAGTCGGGCGTGCGCACCGGCACGCTGGATCGCCCCGTGGTCGCGGTCGCCCTGGTGATCGCCGAGTTCGCGCGTGCGCGCCTGGCACTGAACGGCTACCGCGCCAGCGTCCGCGACACCGCCGAACCCGCCGAACCCGCCGAACCCTAGCGCGGTATCGCGCTACGGCGCGTCTGCAGGCACACGATCGCCCGCAAGACCCGGCCACAGTGCATCGAAGACATCGACGCACGGCCTACTGCCTTTCTTGTAGGAGCGCTTCCGCGCGACAAGGCGTTACCGCTAACGCCATCGCGGCTGAAGCCGCTCTTACAGGAACAGTGGCGCTGTGCATGCATGGCTGTCGTGGTGCACCTGCATGACCTTCGCCAAGCCGCATGCTCCGCCTGCGATCACGCGCAGAGGGCGCCGCGAGATTCAACAGCGACGTGTTGCGGTGGTCCGCACAGGAAGGTCTCGCTGCGCTTGCGCCGTACCGCCGCAGTCGCCGCCTGCCCGGTGCGTGCAGAAACGGCTTCAACCGCGACGATCACCATCAACGCGTCGCGGCTGAAGCCGCTCCCACAGGAGAGCGAGGTGGTGCGATGCCGATGCCATGTCGGCCGCATGGATTCGCGCAGGAGCGGCACGTGCTGCTGTTCGGGATCAGCGGCGACGTTCGGCCCTGCAACGCGTCGCGGCAGAAGCCGTTCCAACAGAAAGGGCAACGCCGCACGATGCGGGTGCCATGTCGTCACCATGGATTCGCGCAGAAGCAGCGTGTGCCGCTGCGCGGGATCAGCGGCGTCCTTGCGCCAGCCACGCGTCGCGGCTGCATGACAGTTGACTCCTGCACGTGGCATGTCAGCGCCATCCCGTAGCGCAGAGCGAACAACATCCTGCGCGGCGCGGACACAGGCCAGCGCCGCGGCCTCATGCACCGACGATTCAGTCGTCGAGCTTGGTCAGCAGGTAGTTCGGCTCGCCGATCCGGTCGATCAGGTCGAGCTGGGTTTCCAGCCAGTCGATGTGCTCTTCTTCCGATTCCAGGATGTCGGCCAGGAGCTGGCGGCTGACGTAGTCCTGGATCGATTCGGCGTAGGCGATGCCTTCGCGCAGGGTGACCGTGCCGTCCTGTTCCAGCGCCAGGTCGCACTCGAGGATTTCCTTGGGGTTCTCGCCGATGCGCAGCTTGCCCAGCGCCTGGAAGTTGGGGAGCCCCTCGAGGAACAGGATGCGGTCCGCCAGCTTGTCGGCGTGCTTCATCTCGTCGATGGATTCCTTGTACTCGTGCTCGGCCAGTTCCTTCAGGCCCCAGTTCTTCAGCATCTTGGCGTGCAGGAAGTACTGGTTGATCGCGGTCAGCTCGTTGTAGAGGACCTTGTTGAGGAACTCGATGACTTTGCTGTCGCCCTTCATTGCATCGCTCGCGTAAGCCGGAAAGCGCAGACTCTAGCGAATCGCGCTGCGACGTGAAGGAACGCGAATCGTGATCATCCCGCGCTGCAGCGCGGCGACGGCCTCAGGCGGCGCGGGCCAGGCCGCCGAGCACCGGCAGGGGCAGCTCGCGGCTCAGCGCGCGCTCCAGCAGGTCGCCGGCCATGTCCAGGCAGGAGCCGCAGGTGGCCCCGCAGCCCGTGCGCATGGTCAGTTCGGACACGCTGCGGCAGCCGGCTTCGGCGGCTTCGCGGATCTGGCGATCGGTGACCCCATTGCAGATGCAGACGTACACGGCGGGCTTGGCGGCGGACGGCGCGGACTGCGCCTGGCGCCCATTCAAACCAAAGTGAGAATGGTTGTCAATTCCGCCCGTTAATCGTTATTAATCCGCGCCGCCCAGGGTCCGCCGCGCTTGCGTGGACGCTTGCGCGGCCGCTCGTGGCCCGCCGTATTGCCCGGCAACCAGGCCTCCTGGGCCAGGGTCGGCATGGCGCGGATGCCGGCGCCGGCGATGGTCTGCGCCAGCGGCGCCAGGTGGCGCAGCGCCCGCGCGTAGACCCCGCGCTTGAACAGCACCACGTGCTCCACCGGGTACCAGAAATCGACCCAGCGCCAGTGGTCGAACTCCGGCGTCTCGGTCAGTTCCAGGTTCAGCTGGCTCTCGTCGCACTGCATCCGCAGCAGGAACCAGACCTGCTTCTGGCCGATGCAGACCTGGCGCTCGTTGCGGCGGATGGCCCGGCTGGGCAGGCGATAGCGCAGCCAACCGGGGGTGGCTCCGAGCACTTCCACATGCTCGGGCAACAGCCCGGTTTCTTCGCGCAACTCGCGGTACATGGCCTCCACCGGGGTCTCGTCGGTGTTCATGCCGCCTTGCGGGAACTGCCAGCCGTCCCGGCGCACACGGCGTGCCCAGAACACCTGACCATCCGGCCGCATCAGCACGATGCCTACGTTCGGTCGATAGCCGTCCGGATCGATCACGATGCGGACTCCTGAAAAATCTACTGGCTCCGACTCTGCCATGGCTGCGGCCGGGCCACAAGCAGCGCAGAAACCCGTTGACAGCCGCCCGCTTCTCCATAAGAATTGGCGGTTCACCAGGGCTATGTAGCTCAGCCGGTTAGAGCACAGCACTCATAATGCTGGGGTCGGTGGTTCGAGTCCACCCATAGCCACCATGGTGTGTACGCCCGAGGCGTGCGATACTTGCAGTCCACATTGCCCCGTCGCCAAGCGGTAAGGCACCTGACTCTGACTCAGGCATTCGGTGGTTCGAATCCATCCGGGGCAGCCAAATAAAAAAGAAGGCCGATCGCAAGATCGGCCTTCTTTTTTATTTGGCGCGAGATTTGCGCAGGCGCTTCGCGCCTACGCCCCACCTATTGCTGCGCAAGAGGTGGGCCCCAGCCCTTACGCTTCCACATCCCCGCGCCTGTCGGCGCGCCCCCTTGGACTCCAAGGGGGCTACTCCACCAGATGGAATGCGGATCGTTGGAAGCAGGCGCGAGCCTATGAACTTCATCGGAAGCATTTCGGCAGCAGGGCGCGCGACCTCGAGCGTGAGGCAGGAAACCTCCCAGCGACCCCGGACCTCCAATCAGGCCGGCGATCGCCCAAGCCCGTGAGCAGATCCAACGAGGCAGAGCCTCGACGACCACCACTGCACTTGCCAGCACAAACCACAACCCTAGAACGACAAAAGCCCGGCCGAAGCCGGGCTTTTGCTTGGTCCCCAGCAGGCTCCCGAGGGAGCCCACGCCAGGCGCGATGGATCAGCGCTTGGAGAACTGGGTGGCGCGACGGGCCTTGTGCAGACCGACCTTCTTACGCTCGACTTCGCGGGCGTCGCGGGTCATGAAGCCGGCCTTGCGCAGCTCGGTCTTCAGGGTTTCGTCGTACTCGACCAGCGCACGGGCGATGCCCAGGCGGATCGCACCGGCCTGGCCGGTGGTGCCGCCGCCGGTGGCGGTGACCAGGATGTCGAAACTTTCGGTGTTCTTGGTCAGCTCCAGCGGCTGGCGCACGATCATGCGCGCGGTCTCGCGGCCGAAGAACTCGTCCAGCGGACGGCCGTTGACGGAGATGTTGCCGGTGCCCTTGCGCAGGAACACGCGGGCGGTGGAGGACTTGCGGCGGCCAGTGCCGTAGTTTTGCGAAATCGCCATGATTAGATATCCAGAACCTGCGGCTGCTGAGCGGCGTGCGGATGCTCCGCACCGGAATAGACCTTGAGCTTGCGGTACATCGCGCGGCCCAGCGGGCCCTTGGGCAGCATGCCCTTGACCGCGATTTCGATCACGCGCTCCGGGTGGCGCTCCAGCGCCTGCTCCAGGCTCTCGGTCTTCAGGTTGCCGATGTAGCCGGTGAAGCGGTGGTACTTCTTGTCCTTGAGCTTGTTGCCGGTGACGACGATCTTCTCGGCGTTGATCACCACCAGGTAATCGCCGGTATCGACGTGCGGGGTGTAGACCGGCTTGTGCTTGCCGCGCAGGCGGCGGGCCAGTTCGGTGGAAAGCCGGCCCAGCGTTTTGCCGGCGGCGTCGACGAGATACCAGTCGCGCTGGACGGTCTCGGACTTAGCAGTGAAGGTGCTCATGATCAGACTCGGTTGGTCGGGCGGATTCCTGCAGCGAACGGCCGGAACTTTGCCACGCGTTGTGAATTGCAAAAACGCAAGAGGCGAAATTCTACGCGGCCAGGCCGGCCGGCGCAAGTCCACCCATGACCGGCGGAGATCGGGCAGGCGGCGCGCTTGGCAGTGCGCCGGCCGGGGGCGAAAATCGGGATCCCCACCGCTTCCGGGCTTCCCCCATGACGACCAGCCGCCAGCACTCCCCGCTCGATCGCGCCCTGGTCGAGGCCCAGCGCGCGCTGGAGACCGTATTCGGCGACCCGCCGGCGCAGCGCCCCTACCCGGCCGCGGCTACCGCCGATGTGGTGCTGGCGCCGGACGAGCGCCGCCATGCCGCCGGCCTGATGCGCATCAACCACGTCGGCGAGGTCTGCGCGCAGGGTCTGTATTTCGGCCAGGCCGCGGTCGCGCGCGATCCGGCCACCCGTGCGCACCTGCTGGAGGCGGCGCAGGAAGAGACCGACCACCTGGCCTGGTGCGCGGCGCGGCTGCGCGAACTGGATAGCCGCCCCAGCCTGTTCAATCCGCTGTGGTACGCCGGCAGCTACGCGATCGGCACCCTGGCCGGGCTGCGCGGCGACGGCTGGAACCTGGGCTTCGTGGTCGAGACCGAGCGCCAGGTCGAGGCGCACCTGGACGAGCACCTGCAGACCCTGCCGCCGGCGGACCTGCGCAGCCGCGACGTGCTGACAGTGATGAAGGCCGACGAGGCCCGCCACGCCGAGCATGCCGAACAGGCCGGGGCACGACGCCTGCCGCCGCCGATCCCCACGGTCATGGCCGCCGCCTCGCGACTGATGAAGGCCGTCGCCTATCGGCTGTAGCCGCCCGCCGGTCGGGCCGATGCCACCCCGGCTGGCATTGCCGGGCCGATCGCGTTAAAGTGAACGAACGCTGACTGATTCCACGTCGGCGCACGCCGTTCCGGCTGCGGTATCGCCATGTGCCGCAGCCACCGATGTACCCGTGCCGAGTCGCGCCAGCGTGCGCTCCGCCTGCAGACTGTCATGCCCGCATCCTCGCCCCATCTGCCATCGCCCCGGACCCGCTGGTTGTCGCGCCTGCTGTTCGCGACCCTGTTCGCGATCGGCGGCGGCGCCCTACTGCATCACCTGCTCGGCGACTACCGCCAGGCCAGCGCGATCCTGCGCGACCATTCGGTCGCCACCGTCCCGGTGATCGCCGACGGCGCCTTCGGCGTGCAGACCGAGCCACTGGTGCGCTACCGCTTCCACTATGTGTTCGAGAGCAAGGGCCGCCTGCACAGCGGCGCCTTCGAGGCCAGCGGCGCGGAGGCCGCGCCGTTGCTGCTGGACGGCGCCACGGTCGAGATCGCCTACGCCAATGCCGATCCCGCACGCTTCGGGCGCCTGGACCAGCTGCAGCACGCCGGCAACCTCGGCAGCGTGTTCACCCGCGCGCTGATCGCGCTGTCGATCGCCGCCCTGCTGGCGGTGGTCGCGCACCGGCTGCTGATCGGCCGGGTGCTGACCCGGCGCCGCATCGCCGCCGCCTGAGACCCACGCGCGCGCGGGCTGCGCTCAGTGCCCGACCAGCTTCAGGCCGATCACCCCGACCACGATCAGGCCGATGCAGGCCAACCGCGCCGGCGAGGCGCTGTCGCCGAACAGGGCGATGCCGAGCACCGCCGTGCCCAGCGCGCCGATCCCGGTCCAGATCGCATAGGCGGTGCCCAGCGGGATGTGCTTGAGCGCCTGGGTCAGCAGCCACAGGCTCAGGCCCGCACCGGCCAGGGTGGCCACGGTCGGCCACGGCCGGGTGAAGCCTTCGCTGTACTTCAGGCCGAGGGCGAAGCCGATCTCGAACAGACCGGCGAGCAGCAGGTAGATCCAGGGCATTGTCTTTCTCCGTAGACAAATGAAAACGAAAACGGCCCGATGTCTGCACATCGGGCCGCCGTCGGCAGGGGTCGCAGCGCGTGCTGCGGGCGGGCCGTCCCGCCGGTGTGGAGCGCTTACTCGGACAGGTTGCGCCCGTGGAACAGCTCCTCGATCTCGCGCTTGAGCAGCGCCTCGATGCGCATGCGCTCCTTGAACGAGAGATTCTTGGCCTTTTCCTCGAACAGGTACTGGTCCAAGTCGAAGTCCTTCAGGTGCATCTTGGTGTGGAAGATGTTCTCCTGATAGACGTTGACGTCGAACATCTCGTAGCGCGACTTGACGTTCTTGGCCAGGAAGTTCTGGATCGAGTTGATCTTGTGGTCGATGTAGTGCTTCTTGCCCTTCACGTCGCGGGTGAAGCCGCGCACGCGGTAATCCATGATGACGATGTCCGATTCCAGGCTCTCGATCAGGTAATTGAGCGCCTTCAGCGGCGAAATCACGCCGCAGGTGGCGACATCGATGTCGGCGCGGAACGTGGCGATACCGTGCTGCGGATGGGTTTCCGGGTAGGTATGGACGGTGATGTGGCTCTTGTCCATGTGCGCGACCACGGCATCGGAAATGATCTCCTTGCCCGCCGCCTTCTTGTCGATGACCGGCTCCTCGGAGATCAGGATCGTCACCGAAGCGCCCTGCGGATCGTAGTCCTGGCGCGCGATGTTCAGGATGTTGGCGCCGATGATCTCGGCCACATCGGTGAGGATCTGGGTCAGGCGATCGGCGTCGTACTGCTCGTCGATGTACTCGATGTAGCGCTGGCGCTCCTCTTCGGAGATCGCGTAGCAGACGTCGTAGATGTTGAAGCTCAACGCCTTGGTGAGGTTGTTGAAACCTTGCAGCCTCAGGCGAGGCAACGGCTTGACCACGGCGTGGATCCTCTGGAAGTGGGTCGGGGGGAAAGCCAATCAATTATGAGCCAAATGGCCGCGCTGCGAAACGTGGCGTCCGTCTCTTGTTTGCCGCCGCGAACGCGTCCCGTTAAGCTTCGGGAATTACGCCGTAGCGAAGCCGCCATGAGCCCCGGAAACACATCCACTGCAGCACCTGTGCGCATCGCTCCAAGTCCTTTGACGTTGGACACCGCCACCATCGACCGCTTCCTGGCCCACAGCCACCGTCGCCGCTATCCGGCGCGGACGGACGTGTTCAGGCCAGGCGATCCGGCCGGCACCCTGTACTACGTGGTCAGCGGCTCGGTCAGCATCATCGCCGAGGAAGATGACGACCGCGAGTTGGTGCTGGGCTATTTCGGCAGCGGCGAGTTCGTCGGCGAGATGGGCCTGTTCATCGAGTCCGACCAGCGCGAGGTGATCCTGCGCACCCGTACGCCCTGCGAACTGGCCGAGATCAGCTACGAGCGCCTGCACCAGCTGTTCCTGGGCTCGCTGTCGTCCGATGCGCCGCGGGTGCTGTACGCGATCGGCGTGCAGCTGTCCAAGCGCCTGCTGGACACCTCGCGCAAGGCCAGCCGCCTGGCGTTCCTGGACGTGACCGACCGCATCGTGCGCACCCTGCACGACCTGGCCCAGGAGCCGGAGGCGATGAGCCACCCGCAGGGCATGCAGTTGCGCGTGTCGCGGCAGGAACTGGCGCGGCTGGTCGGCTGCTCGCGCGAGATGGCCGGCCGCGTGCTGAAGAAGCTGCAGGTCGACGGCATCCTGCACGCACGCGGCAAGACCGTGGTGCTGTACGGCGCGCGCTGACCGCCATGGGTCGATAGGCCCGGCACGATGGTGCTGAGCGAGACCTTCTACTGGTTCGTGCTGGTCGGCCTGGCCGCCCAGCTGGTGGACGGCGCGCTGGGCATGGCGTTCGGCCTGGTCTCGTCCTCGGTCCTGCTGAGCCTGGGCCTGCCGCCGGCGGTGGTCAGCGCCAGCGTGCACAGCGCCGAGGTGTTCACCACCGGCGCCTCGGGCCTGTCGCACCTGGCCCTGGGCAACGTCGACAAGCGGCTGTTCCTGCGCCTGGCGCTGCCGGGCATGGTCGGCGGGGTCGCCGGCGCCTACGTGCTGACCCGGTTGCCGGGCGAGCTGATCCGCCCCTTCGTCTATCTGTATCTGCTGGCCCTGGCGGTGCTGATCCTGCTGCGCGCGGCTGGCCGTGCGCTGCCGCGCCGCGAGGTGCGGCGGGTGCCGCTGCTGGGTTTCGTCGCCGGCCTGCTGGACGCCAGCGGCGGTGGCGGCTGGGGCCCGGTGGCGACCTCGACCCTGCTCGCCCACGGCGGCCAGGCGCGCACCACCATCGGCACGGTCAACGCCGCCGAGTTCCTGGTGACGCTGTCGATCTCGCTGACCTTTCTGCTGACCATGGGCGTGCAGCACCTGGACATCGTGCTCGGCCTGCTGGTCGGCGGCATGCTCGCCGCACCGCTGGCGGCGCTGCTGGTCAAGCGGGTGCGCGAGCGCTGGGTGCTGGTGGCGGTGGGCCTGCTGGTGCTGGGCATCAGCCTGTATCAGGTGAGCGGGGCGCTGTATCGCTGGGTGGGCTGACGCCGGGGATTTGGGAGTCGGGATTGGGGATTCGCAAAGGCGGTCTCCGCGGCGCCTGAAGCCGTTGCGCTGGTGACCCGATCTGCGGTCAGGCCGCGTTCGCTTTTGCCGGGGCGGGCCGCGCGATGATCGCGGCCGGGATGCCGCCGCCGATGGCCGCGCGTCTCGCCCCGCCCTCCCCCCGCGAGACCGCCATGCGCCGTGCCCTTCCGCTGTTCCTGGCCTTGCTGTGCCTGGCGCTGCCTGCGCCGCGCGCGCAGGCCGACGACGCCTTCGCCCGGCTCGGGCGCGGGGTCAACATCCTCGGCTACGACCCGCTGTGGAACGACCCGGCGAAGGCGCGCTTCCGCCCGCCGCTGTACCGCACGATCCGCGACGGCGGCTTCCGCACGGTGCGGGTCAACCTGCAGGCGTTCGCGCACATGGACGCGGACAATCGGCTCGACCCGACCTGGCTGAAGACGCTGGATACGGTGGTCGACCAGGCCACCGCCGCGGGCCTGAACGTGATCCTGGACGAACACGACTTCCACCCCTGCGCGGCCGACGCGGCGGTGTGCCGGACCAGGCTGCTGGCGTTCTGGAGCCAGATCGCCCCGCGCTACCGCCACGCGCCGCCGTCGGTGCTGTTCGAGATCCTCAACGAGCCCAACGGCCAGATGACCAGCGCGGTGTGGAACGACCTGCTGCACGATGCGCTGCAGATCATCCGCCGCGACAATCCGACCCGCACGGTGGTGGTGGGCCCGGCCGGCAGCAATTCCTTCACCGCGCTCGACAGCCTGCGCCTGCCCGACGACGATGCGCACCTGCTGGTCACCGTGCACTACTACAACCCGTTCCGCTTCACCCACCAGGGCGCGCCGTGGGCCCCGGCGGATATCCGCGACCACACCAGCGTGAGCTGGGGCAGCGCAGCCGACCGGACCAAGCTCTACGGCGAGTTCGACCGCATCGCGGCCTGGGCCAAGGCGCATCACCGGCAGGTACTGCTGGGCGAGTTCGGTGCCTACGAGCAGGCGCCGCCGGCCGATCGCCTGGCCTGGACGGTGGCGGTGGTCAACGCCGCCGAGAAACGCCATTTCGCCTGGGCGTATTGGGAGTTCGAGGGCAGCTTCGGCGCCTACGACATCGACCGCGGGCAATGGGTCGCGCCGCTGCACCATGCCTTGGTCGGGAGCGATAGCGCTTACGCCAAATCCGGCGGCTGATGCCCCTCAGCGGGCGGACTCAGAGGCATGCGGACGACGTTGGCACTGCGCGTCACGGGCGCGGTGCCCGTGACGGCAGACCCGCCTAGCGGCCGACGACCTCGCCGGCGCGGTCGCGGCAGCCCCAGTTGAGGATCGGCGTGCCGGACGGCAGCAGCCGGCGGAACACCGCCACCGCGCCATGCTTGGGATTGACCACCACCGGCGCGGCCGCAGCCTGCAACAGCGGCAGGTCTGCGGTGCTGTCGGAATAGGCCATGGCGATCTCGCCGTAGCCCAGTTCGCGCAGCATGCGCATCTTTTCCTCGTTGTGGCAGTGGCGCGTGGCGGTGACCGCGCCCAGGCGCGGGCCGATCAGGCTGCCGACCACCGGCACGTCCTGGTGCGCGACGAAGCCGAGGATGGCGCGCGCCAGTTCCGGCGGCGCGCCGGTGGCGACCACCACGCGATCGCCGGCGGCGCGGTGCCGGGCGAACACCTCCAGCGCCTGCGGCAGCAGCCGCTGGCGGATCTGCGCCTGATGCTGCAGCACGTACTGGTCGATGATGCGGTTGAACTCGCGCGCGCGACGCAGGCCGAAGCTGGCGATCCAGACGTAGCCGGAAATGCCGGTACGGCGGGTCGGCAGCATCGCCACCAGCGGCCCCAGCAACGGGGTGGCCAGCACCGCGGCGGCCAGGCGCAGCGGATTGCGCTTGATCAGCCAGGCGAACAGGTGGCTGCCGGAGTCGCCGTCGTACAGGGTGTGGTCGAAATCGAACACCACCAGCGGCGCATCGGCGCGCGGCAGCGGATACGGACTAGGGTCCTGCCCGCTCATGCCGCGAAGAACAGCTGGCGCAGCGCCTCGCCCGGCTCCTCGGCGCGCATGAACGCCTCGCCGACCAGGAACGCGTGCACGCCGGCGCCGCGCATCAGCGCCACGTCGTCCGGGCCGAGGATGCCGCTTTCGGTGACCAGCAGGCGGTCGCGCGGCACCGCGTTCTGCATCGACAGGGTGGTCTGCAGCGACACCTCGAAGGTGCGCAGGTTGCGGTTGTTGATGCCGATCAGCGGCGCCGGCACCTGCAGCGCGCGTTCCAGTTCGTCGATGTCGTGCACTTCCACCAACACGTCCATGCCCAGCTGCAGGGCCAGCGACGACAGCTCGGCCAGTTGCAGGTCGTCCAGCGCGGCCACGATCAGCAGGATGCAGTCGGCGCCGAGCGTGCGCGCCTCGTACACCTGGTACGGATCGATGGTGAAGTCCTTGCGCAGCACTGGCAGGGTGCAGGCGTCGCGCGCCTGCTGCAGATAGCGGTCGTGGCCCTGGAAGAAATCCTCGTCGGTCAGCACCGACAAACAGGCCGCGCCGCCGAATTCGTAGCTGACCGCGATGTCGGCCGGGTGGAAGTCCGGGCGGATCACGCCCTTGGACGGGCTGGCCTTCTTGACCTCGGCGATCACCGCCGGGTCGCCGTTGGCGATGGCCGCCTGCAGCGCGCGGGCGAAGCCGCGGGTCGGCGGCATGGCCTCGGCGCGGGCGACCAGCTCGGCCAGCGGCACGCGCGCGCTGCGCTCGGCGATCTCGTCGGCCTTGCGCGCGAGGATGGTGCGGAGAATGTCGCTGCTCATGCGGAGGGAATCCTGGGGGATGGCCGGATTATCGGCGATGTGGGGTAAAGAAGGGATCGGGACCCGGGACCCGCAACAGCCTGGGCCGCCATGCAAGTAGTGCAACCGACGACATGCTCGAGTCGAGACGAGGGGCCGCAGATCGGCGACGCCCTGCGCTTAGCGGGTCCCGGGTCCCGGGTCCCGGGCCCCGACCAGACCCTGCGTACACGCCACATACGCCTCCAGCTTCGCCCGCGCACGCCCATCGGCGATGGCCGCACGCGCCAGGGCGATGCCGGCACCGATGTCCTCGGCCAGGCCGGCCACGTACAGCGCCGCGCCGGCGTTGAAGGCGACGATGTCCAGGGCCGGGCCGGGCACGTTGTCGAGCACCGCGCGCAGCATCGCCATCGATTCGGCGGCGTCGGCGACCTTGAGGTTGCGGCTGGCCGACATGGCGATGCCGAAGTCCTCCGGGTGCACTTCGTACTCGCGGACCTGGCCGTCGCGCAGTTCGCCCACCAGGGTGCCGGCGCCGAGCGAGAGTTCGTCCATGTCGTCGCGGCCCCACACCACCAGCGCGCGTTCGGCGCCCAGTTCCTGCAGCACGCGCGCCTGGATGCCGACCAGGTCGGGGTGGAACACGCCCATCAGGATGTTCGGCGCGCCGGCCGGGTTGGTCAGCGGGCCGAGGATGTTGAAGATGGTGCGCACGCCCATCTCGCGCCGCACCGGCGCCACCACCTTCATCGCCGGATGGTGCACGGGCGCGAACATGAAGCCGATGCCGGTGGCCGCCAGCGCCTGCGCCACCTGCTCGGGCTGCAGTTCGATCGCCGCGCCCAGCGCCTCCAGCGCGTCGGCGCTGCCGGACTTGGAGGAGACGCTGCGGTTGCCGTGCTTGGCGACCTTGGCCCCGGCCGCCGCGGCCACGAACATCGCGCAGGTGGAGATGTTGAAGGTGTGCGAGCCGTCGCCGCCGGTACCGACGATGTCGACCATGTGGGTGCGGTCGACGACCGGCACGGTGCGCGAGAACTCGCGCATCACCACCGCCGCACCGGCGATCTCGCCGACCGTTTCCTTCTTGACCCGCAGCCCGGTGAGGATGGCCGCGGTCATCATCGGCGACACCTCCCCGCGCATGATCTGCCGCATCAGCCCGACCATCTCGTCGTGGAAGATCTCGCGGTGCTCGATGGTGCGTTGCAGGGCTTGTTGGGGGGTGATGGTCATGGGAGAGGAGCTGCTCGTAGCTGGGGAAGAAGTAGATCTTTTCGGGTTTCCCAGGGGCGCTTATCTTCTTCGCTCATGGGGTAAAGAGGGTGTCCAATGCCATATTCCGAAATGACTACCTTGACTTTATGACCTGGATAAAAATGCACCTGAATATCCCCGCCTTGGCTTGGATATTGGGGTAGATCAACAATTGCTTCTTGCGGCGATGGGGGCTGCGGGCCATTTTGCGTAGTGTCATAGGCCCATTGGATCTTGACCTTCATTCCCGGATGCCAATGCCTTGGAATGGACGCACAACATGACCCCCCCCCCCCCTTCCTCAGGCGAAAGGTTGGGTCCACTTGCGCCGTCGACTGTAAATCTCTCGATGCTCCAATCGCTCATGTGATTGTAGCCAGTCACAGATGCGGGCAAGCGATCATTGCCGCAACCACTTAATGAGATGCAGGCGACAAGCATGGACAATGAGTTCCAGTACTGGATGCGTTTTTTTGTTTTTCTGTTTTGCATGTGATGGGCTCAGCGCGCCTGCGTCGGCCGCGACATGCGCAGGCGCCCTTGCGCCAGCACCTCGAAGTAGTCGGCCGGGCCGCCGGCGCGCAGCAGGGTGGCGACCGCGGCCGGGTCGTAGATGCCGTCGTGCAGGGCGTGCCCGGCGATGTGCACGCCGACCACCTCGCCCAGCACCAGCCAGGTCTGGATCGGCTCGCCGCGTGCGCTCTGCAGCGGCAGCAACTGGCTGAGCCGGCATTCGAAGCTGACCGGGCTGGCGGCCACCCGCGGCGCGCCGATCAGGCGCGACGGCGCGGCGGTCAGGCCGGCCAGCGCGAACTCGTCCACCTCCGGCGCCACCGCGGCGGAACTGGCGTTCATCGCCTCGGCCAGCGGCCGCGTGGCCAGGTTCCAGGTGAACTCGCCCGTGGCCTCGATGTTACGCACGCTGTCCTTCCAGCCGATGCTGGCGAAGCCGACGATCGGCGGCACGTAGTTGAAGGCGTTGAAGAAACTGTAGGGCGCCAGGTTGGCGACGCCGTCGGCGCCGCGCGAACCGATCCAGCCGATCGGCCGCGGCCCGACGATGGCGTTGAACGGGTCGTGCGGCAAGCCGTGGCCGTTGGCCGGCTCGTAGAAGTGGAAGGCGTCGGTGCGCTCGTGCATCGGCAGGGTCCGGCAGTGACGGGAAGCGGGCGACGCCCGCGCGGCGCGCTCAGCGCTCCAGGAAGTTCTTCAGCAAGGCGTGGCCATGCTCGGTGAGGATGGACTCGGGATGGAACTGCACGCCCTCGACCGGGAACTGGCGATGGCGCAGGCCCATGATCTCCTCCACGGTGCCGTCGTCGTGTTCGGTCCAGGCCGTCACTTCCAGGCAGTCGGGCAGCGTGGTCTTCTCCACCACCAGCGAGTGGTAGCGGGTGGCCTCGTAGCGGTCCGGCAGGCCGGCGAACACGCCGCGGCCCTGGTGGCGGATGCGCGAGGTCTTGCCGTGCATGATGGTGCCGGCACGCACCACCTGCCCACCGTAGACCTGGCCGATGCTCTGGTGGCCCAGGCACACGCCCAGGATCGGGATGCGCTGGCCCAGTCGCTCGATCAGTTGCAGCGACACGCCCGCCTCGTTCGGCGTGCACGGCCCCGGCGAGATGACGATGCGCTCGGGCGCCAGGCGCTCGATCTCGTCCACGCTGAGCGCATCGTTGCGCACTACCTTGACCTCGGCGCCGAGCGCCTGCAGGTACTGCACGAGGTTGTAGGTAAAGCTGTCGTAGTTATCCAGCATCAGCAGCATGGCGAAGGACTCATTGCGCGATCAGGAAGACCGCATAGACGTTTTCGGAGAGGGTGAGGGTGCCGGCTTCGAGTGAGTCGACGATCGCGCCAACGTCGCTGGCTGGCGCCGGCGGCTCTGGAGAGGACACAAAGCCGGCGCGGACGTTGCGCGCGGCTGGCCAGGTGCCGGCCTGGATGCCATAGGAAAAGCTAGGCGCGACATCGGAGATGGTGTAAAGCCCCTGGATACGAACGCCATAGGCCTTGGCAAGCCCCTCTGCCGAAACACGGGTCTGCTCGGCGGCTTCCCGCTTGAGCTGCATACGTATCTCGTCCTCCTTGCTGTACGAAGTCTGGATTCCAGACAATTCGACCTCACGGCTGGTCTTGAATCCGCTTAGGAACTGGCGCGCATCGTCGAGCGACCGGAACGTGGCACCAATGCTGCGCTTGACCTCGGTACCCTCGAACTCCTGAGTTCCCCCTTGCGGCGAGAAGCGATACGAGGGTTGGATCTGCAAAGAGGAGGCCATGATGCTGTCCTGCAAGGCACGATTCCTTTTGAGTGCTGAAAGAATCTGCTCCGCCGATGCCTGGATTCGCTTGCGAGCAAGGTCGGGCTGCATATCCACGGCGCGCAGGTTGATGCGTAGCGAGAACCTGTCCGGCACCACCTCGCGCTGCGCCTCCCCCTTCACCAACAGATGCGGCTGCGACGGCAGGCTATTGACCTGCGCGCTGGCGACGGCCGGCAAGGCCAGCACCGCGGCAACGACCCAGGCAACGAGCGTACGAATGTTCATCTTCCTCTCCTTGGCGGAATGTCAGCCGGCCGCACGCGGCGTGCCGGAGTGGATCAGCGTGGCGAAATCCGCGATCAACGTGTCGACCGCATCGGCCTGCGTCGCCCACGACGTCACGAAGCGGATCACCCAGCGGCCGTCGCCCAGCACCTGCCAGCGCTCGAAGTCGTAGCGCTGTGCCAGCGTCTCGACCGCGGCGGCAGGCAGGATCACGAACAGCTGGTTGGTCGGCGAATCCGAGGCGAACTCCGCGCCGGCCGCGGCCAGTCCCTCGCGCAGCCGCGCGGCCATGCGGTTGGCGTGCACGGCCAGTTCGTAGAACAGCCCGTCCTCGAACAGCGCGGCGAACTGCGTGCCCAGCACCATGCCCTTGGCCAGCAGCGCGCCGCGCTGCTTGAGCAGGTAGCGGAAATCCGCTTTCAACCCGTGGTTGAGGATCACCAGCGCCTCGCCGAGCAGCGCGCCATTCTTGGTGCCGCCGATGTAGAACGCGTCGGTCAGCGCGGCGACGTCGGCCATGCGCAGGTCGTTGCCCGCGGCGGTGAGCGCGCTGCCGATGCGCGCGCCGTCCAGGAACAGCAGCAGGCCTTGCGCGTCGCAGAACGCGCGCAAGGCCTGCAGTTCGTGTTTGCGGTAAATCGTGCCGACCTCGGTGGTGTTGGACACGTAGACCAGCCGCGGCTGCACCATGTGCTCGTTGCCGTGCTCGGCCAGCAACGGCGCGATCCGCTCCGGCGTGAGCCGGCCGTCGGCCGCGTCCACGGTGAGCACCTTGTGGCCGGTGGCCTCGATCGCGCCGGTCTCGTGGGTGGCGATGTGGCCGCAGGCCGCGGCGATCACCGCCTGGTGCGGGCGCAGGAATGCGGCGATGGCGGTGAGGTTGGTCTGGGTGCCGCCGACCAGCAGGTGCACGTCGGCGTCGGCGCAGCCGATCTCGGCGCGGATCAGCTGCGCGGCGCGCGCGCTGTGCCGGTCCAGGCCATAGCCGGCGTTCTGCTCGACACTGGCGGCGGCCAGCGCGGCGAGCAGGCGCGGATGCGCGCCTTCGCTGTAGTCGTTGCGGAAGCCGATCCGCGGCGATGCGGCGGCGTTCACAGCCCCTTCGCCGCTTCGGCGACCGCACGGAACAGCGCGCGACCCTTGTTCATCGTCTCGTCCCATTCGGTCTGCGGGTCGGAGTCGTAGACGATGCCGGCGCCGGCCTGCACGTGCAGGCGGCCGTGCTTGATCACCGCGGTGCGGATGGCGATGGCGGTATCGGCGTCGCCGTGCCAGCCGAGGTAGCCGATGCTGCCGGCGTAGACGTTGCGCTTGATCGGCTCCAGCTCGCGGATGACTTCCAGCGCGCGGATCTTCGGCGCGCCGCTGACGGTGCCGGCAGGGAAAGTGGCGCGCAGCACGTCGGCGTAGCTGAGGCCGGGCAGCAGGGTGCCGGTGACTTCGCTGACGATGTGCATGACGTGGCTGTAGCGCTCGATCACGAAGCGTTCGCCGACCGCGACGCTGCCGGCCTGCGAGACCCGGCCGGCATCGTTGCGGCCCAGGTCGATCAGCATCAGGTGCTCGGCGCGCTCCTTCGGATCGGCCAGCAGTTCCGCCTCCAGCGCCTGGTCCTCTTCCGGGGTCTTGCCGCGCGGGCGGGTGCCGGCGATCGGGCGCACGGTGACCTGGCCGTTTTCCAGCCGCACCAGGATCTCCGGCGAGGAGCCGACCACCTGGGTGTCGCCGACGTCGAGGAAATACATGTACGGCGACGGATTCAGCGCGCGCAGCGCGCGGTACACGTCCACCGGGCGCGCGGTGAACGGCACGCTCAGGCGCTGGCTCAGCACCACCTGGAAGATGTCGCCGGCGCGGATGTAGTCCTTGGATTTCTCCACCGCGGCGATGAAGCCCTCGCGGGTGAAGCCGGAGACGAAGTCGCTCTCGTCCAGCACGTCGCGCGCCAACGGCGCGGGGTAGCCGGCGCCGGGCTGGCGCAACGTCGTGGTGAGCGTATCCAGGCGTGCCTGCGCGCGCTCCCAGGCGTCGGCTTCGGCCGGGTCGGCATGCACGATCAGGTACAGGCGGCCCTTGAGGTTGTCGAAGACCGCCACTTCCTCGGACAGCATCAGCAGGATGTCAGGCGTGTCCAGCTCGTCGCGGGCGACGGCGCCGGCCAGGCGCGGCTCGATATAACCGATGCATTCGAAGCCGAACCAGCCGACCAGGCCGCCGGTGAAGCCGGGCACGCCCGCCAGCTTGGGCACCACATGCTGTGCGCGCAGCGCTTCGACCTCGGCAAAGGGATCGGCCACCTCGCGGCGCTCGATCAGCTCGCCATGGTCGCGCACCTCCAGGGTGTGCCCGCGGAAGGTGTACACGCGACGCACCGGCAGGCCGATGATCGAGTAGCGCCCGAAGCGTTCGCCGCCTTCGACCGATTCGAACAGGTAGGTATGCGGGGCGTCGGCGAGCTTGAGATAGACCGACAGCGGCGTGTCCAGGTCGGACAGCACTTCGCGGACGACGGGGATGCGGGTGTGACCTTCAGCGGCGTAGCGCTGGAACTGCTCGCGGGTAATCAAGACGGCTTTCCTTCCGGGACTCGGTGACAGGGCGGACGACGGCTGCAGGCCACCATCGCCACGCACGGCGAGCGGAAGTGAAGGAACGCGGGGTCGTCAGACTGGACACGGCGGCTACTTTACCGCAACTGCGGCGACTGGCAACGGTTGCAGACGCGACCGATCGAGTGCGGTGCGGAGGTGGTCGGCGAGGGCGTCGCGTCGGGACTGAAGTCCCTCCCGCAGGAGGCGGCGCATGACTTCGGGCGCGCTGTTCGGCGCGCATCGCACCCATCCGTGATCCGTCGTGTTCGTCCTGCCACGGCGCGACCGAGCGCGGTGTTGCGGAGATCGGTAAGGACAGCGCGTCGGGACTGAAGTCCCTCCCACATGGGCGCCGGCCTTCGGGCTGGCGCCCGACCTGCGGTTAGCGCTCTGGCGCCTGCAGCAGCGGCGAGTCCGGCGGCAGATGCATGCGCAGGCGCCCGGGCACGCAGTCGATGCGGAAGTGGCGCGAGGTTTCCGGCTCGCCGTCCAGATTCAGGGTCAGCGGCTGCGCCGCCTCGATCCGCAGCCACGGCAGGCGCGCGCGCACCGCCACCCGCTCCAGCGCGGCCTGCTTGCCGGACGTGACCAGGGTGCCCAGGGTCGCGGCGACCTCGCCGGTCAGCTCCGGCACCAGGGTCAGGTCGAGCAGGCCGTCGTCGAGCAGCGCGTCCGGGCACAGCACCTGGCCGCCACCGGCCTGGCGGCCGTTGCCCAGGCCGAGCGCGATGAAATCGCCTTCCCAGGCAAAGTCCGGCCCTTCGAAGCGGGCCCGGATCGGATCGATCCGGCCCAGCCGGCTCATGCCGGTGACCAGGTAGGCCAGCCCGCCGAGCATCTTCTTCAGGCCTTCGTCGGTCTCCACCGTGACCTGGGTGCCGAAGCCGCCGCTGGCGACGTTGGCGCACCAGTGCGGGCCGTGCTCGGCCTCGATGCGCAACAGGTCGATCGGCAGCGCCGGCGTGCGGGCGATCAGTTCCAGTGCCTCCAGCGGCGGCAGCGGGAGACCGGTCGCGGTGGCGAAATCGTTGGCCGTGCCCAGCGCCACCAGCCCCAGGGCCGGCAGCGCGTTGCCCGGTTCCTGGCGATGCGCCAGCGCCGTGGCGACCTCGCTGAGGGTGCCGTCGCCGCCGGCGGCGACGATGCACGCAGCACCATCGGCCACCGCTTCGGCCACGTAGCGCTCGGCATCGCCCTGCTCCCAGGTGACCCGCACCTGCAGTGCCACGCCGCGCGCACGCATGGCCATGACCGCCTCGCGCAACGCCTCGTCGCCGGCCGATTTGCCGTTGAGGATCAGACGCCAATGCGCTGCAGCCATGCGAACCATCCCGGGGTGAGACGCCCACGCTAACGGGCGCGGCATGCGCGATGCGTGAATCCAAGGCACGTGCGTTGTCATACGCACGTCACCGGGGATCCGGAACATGGAAGGCCATAGCAAGGAAGACGGATGGAGGCAGGATCAGCCTCCGATTTCTCTCCCAGGGGCCGCACCGGCGACGGTGCGGTTCTTTTCTTTTGGCCGTCCGGCGCCGCTCAGCCGGCCGCGAACCTGGCCAGCGCCTCGCCCTGCAGGCGGTAGACGGTCCACTCGTCCTGCGCGCGGGCGCCGACCGCTTCGTAGAAGTCGATCGCCGGCTGGTTCCAGTCCAGCACCGACCATTCGAAGCGGCCGCAGCCCTCGGCCACCGCCTGCCGCGCCAGGTGCTGCAGCAGCGCCTTGCCGGCGCCCACGCCGCGGTGCGCCGGGTCCACGTACAGGTCTTCCAGGTACAGGCCGTTGCGGCCGAGCCAGGTGGAGTAGTTGTAGAAGTACACCGCGTAGCCGATCGGCTGGCCGTCGGCCTCGCAGATCAGCGCCTGCGCGCGGGCATCGGCGCCGAACAGCGTCGCGCGCAGGCCGGCCTCGTCGGTCTGCACCGCGTCCTCGGCACGCTCGTAGCGGGCCAGGTCGCGGACCAGGCGCAGGATCAGCGCCGCATCGTCGGCCACCGCCGGGCGGATGTGCAGCGCCGCCATCTCAGCGCCCCGCCACCGCGGCGCGCATCTGCGTGATCACCTCGGCGTAGTCCGGCGCGTTGAAGATGGCCGAGCCGGCGACGAAGGTGTCGGCGCCGGCGGCAGCGATCGCGGCGATGTTGTCCGGCTTGACCCCGCCGTCGATCTCCAGCCGGATCGGCTTGCCGCTGGCGTCGATGCGGGCGCGGATCGCGCGCAGCTTGTCCAGCGCCGAGGGAATGAAGGCCTGGCCGCCGAAGCCCGGGTTGACCGACATCACCAGCACCAGGTCCAGGTCGTCCAGCACCCAGTCGAGGATGTCCACCGGGGTGGCCGGGTTGAGCACCAGGCCGGCCTTGCAGCCGTGCGACTTGATCAGCTGGATGCTGCGGTGCACGTGGCGGCTGGCCTCGGGATGGAAGCTGATGATGCTGGCGCCGGCCTCGGCGAAATCCGGGATCAGCCGGTCCACCGGTTCCACCATCAGATGCACGTCGATCGGCGCGGTGACGCCGTGCTTGCGCAGCGCCTGGCAGACCATCGGGCCGATGGTGAGGTTCGGCACGTAATGATTGTCCATCACGTCGAAGTGGATCCAGTCGGCGCCGGCGCGCAGCACGGCATCCACTTCCTCGCCGAGGCGGGCGAAATCGGCGGATAGGATGGACGGGGAGATGATGCAGTCGGACATGGCGGGATCTCAGCGCTTGCGCAGGGTGCGGATACGGTCGTAGGCGGTGTTGAGCTGGCTGGCCTTCTTCTCGGCGCGGGCACGCAACTCGGGGCTGGCGCTGGCGACCTTGTCGGGGTGGTACTGGGACATCAGCCGGCGATAGGCCAGTTCGATTTCGGCGTCGGTGGCGTCGCGGGTCAGCCCCAGTTCCCGGTAGGGATCCTCGCGCTGGGACAGCTTGAACCAGTCGGCGTCGAAGGCGTGCCCGATCAGCAGCCCGATCAACGCGCCCAGCACCGGCGTGGGCCGCAGCAGCAGGGCCCCGGCGATGGCGCCGAGCAGTTTTCCGTACCAGGGCATGGGGCAAGGGCGGGCGCGGCGTCAGGGCCGGCCATTTTACGGCACAGCGGGGCATTCCGGCCGTACACTACGCGGCCCGCCGTCCGCCGCGGGCCCGCCGGGTCCCGGGACGGTCGCCATTGCGAAGTCCGTAGGAGTGCCTGTGTCCACCACGCTGTTGCAATCCGATCTGCCCGGCCTGCCCTTGCGCCACCGCGGCAAAGTCCGCGACGTGTTCGATATTCCCCGCGAGCGCTTGCCGGCCGACGCGCCGCCCGGCGACTACCTGCTGATGGTGGCCACCGACCGCCTCTCCGCGTTCGACGTGGTGCTGCCCGACCCGATCCCGGGCAAGGGCGAGATGCTGTGCCAGGTCTCCAACTTCTGGTTCAAGAAGACCGAGCACCTGATGCCCAACCACCTCACCGGCATCGACGTGGCCGCGGTGCTGCCCGAGGGCGTGGACAAGGCCCTGTACGCCAAGCGCGCGGTGGTGACCCGCAAGCTCAAGCCGGTGCCGGTGGAAGCCATCGCCCGCGGCTACCTGATCGGCAGCGGCTGGAAGGACTACCAGCGCACCGGCAAGGTCAGCGGCATCGAACTGCCCGACGGCCTGCGCCAGGCCGAGAAGCTGGCCGAACCGATCTTCACCCCGTCGACCAAGGCCGCGGTGGGCGATCACGACGAGAACATCGACTTCGACGCCATGGTCAAGACCGTGGGCGCCGAACTGGCCGAGCGCGTGCGCGACGCCACCCTGCGCATCTACCGCTTCGCCGCCGACTTCGCCGCCGAGCGCGGCATCCTGCTCGCCGACACCAAGTTCGAGTTCGGCACCGACGCCGACGGCCGCCTGTACATCATGGACGAGATGCTGACCCCGGACTCCTCGCGCTACTGGCCGGCCGACCAGTACGAAGTCGGGACCAGCCCGCCGAGCTACGACAAGCAGTTCGTGCGCGACTACCTGGAGACGCTGGACTGGGGCAAGACCGCGCCCGGCCCGCGCCTGCCGCAGGAGGTGATCGACCGCACCCGCGCCAAGTACGCCGAAGCGCTGCAGCGGCTGGCGGGGATTTCGGTCGACTGAGTGTGGGGCAGCGCGCCGGATGCCCGGCGCGTCACGGGTGGTCGCGGAAGGCGGCCACCTTGCGGGCACCGACCGCCATGCCCGCTGATTCACGACCCGGAGCATCCTGTCCGGCTAGACTCCGGCACCCGCGCGAACGCTCGTGCGCGCGACCCGATCAGGAGGATCCGTTGGCTAGTTCGCCCCCGCTTTTTGCAGCCCTCACGCTTGTCATGGCGCTGGCTGCCTGCAGCCCTAGGCTGTATCGACATTCATTTCAGCCACATTGGGATAGAGGCCAGATACAGGAAAGCCAAGAAATGAGTTGGCTTGCGATCGAAGCGCGTGGCGATACGGCGGAACTGTTTGAGCTTGGCGAAGCAACGTTCGATGCGATTGCGTAACCGGTAGCGTGCTTTGTCGTAGCGGCGCGGCCGCTGGCAACTGCGTGGAGGGATCACCGCCTTGGCGCCTCGTGACCTGATCAACGCCACCAGTTCCCGACTGTCATAACCCTTGTCGGCTAGCACATATTTCGGCTTGAACCCGGCCAACAAGGCGCGCGCTTGCGTGATGTCGTTACGCTGCCCACCTGTCAGCACGACCCGCACCGGCCGGCCCTGGCTGTCCACGGCCAAGTGGATCTTTGTGCTCAGGCCTCCTCGGGAGCGCCCCAGAGCCGAGTCCGAAGCCCCCCTTTTCCGGTCGCCGCTTGTGCATGCGCCCGGACGATGCTGCTATCGATCATCAGGTACTCGTTGTCTCGAGCCCGAGTCAGGCTCTGGAAAATCCGCTCCCAGACGCCCTTGGCGGCCCAACGGGTAAAGCGTTTGTGCACGCTTTTGTAGGCCCCGTAGCGCGGCGGCAGATCACTCCAGCGTGCGCCGGAGCGCAACACCCACAGCACGCCATTGACGAAAGTCCGGTTGTCCGCTGCTGTGCGGCCCGGGTCACTGGCTTTGCCTGGAAGCAAGTCTTCGATCCGCTCCCATTGGCTCTGGGTCAATTCATAGCGGCTGGGCCGCGACGTGATGGTCTTCGACATCCCCAAAAAATACCGCTGAATGTCGATACAGCCTAGGCAGACCGATGCGTCGACAACCGCAAGTCCCGCCGCTGACGCATCCGCTCGCACTGCATCTTCGGACAAGGCCGCCCCCGTTCGCGCGTCCACCGCATCGCAGACGGCCCATCAGGATGACGGCGTTGCAGCACTGGCCGAGTCCTTGCACCTTCGTTGTGAGAATGCGGCCAAGGGCAACGGCTGCGTGGCGGGCAACATGGACGCTGGCGATTTCTACGACGTCGACGTGTCTCCAGACTGTGGCGCAGACGGAAACTTCGCAGGCGTGGCCGAACGCGACGCGACACTTCTGGATGCCCTACCCGTCACCGGCAGCAAGGTGCAGGTCACCGCCAAGCTTTCGGATGGACAGTTCGTCTGCATTCTGGCGACCGCGCATGCGGGTCAACAGGCAGCCTACTACTACGTGGTCGCCGTCCCTCCCGCCAGCGTCGGCGCATGCAACGGCAAGCCCATTTGCAATCAGTATGGCGAGCGCCCAATCGACTTCGTGACACAGCGCAAACAGGGCAAACACTGCACCATTGCAGGCAATGCGCGTCCTGAAGGCGATTGTGCGCAAGGATGGATCGAACCGCGGAAGCTGGATGTGTTCTCGAATGGACTGTGATCCTTTCGCCACGCGGCTTACAGCCCTGACGTTCGCTGCCGGTAGGTCCCCGACAATGTCCCGGTTCGGCTTCACGACATGATGATCCCGGTGAACTAGACTCACCCGCCCGAAGGGCGATTGCCCGCCCGACCCGATCAGGAGGATCCGTTGGCTATCGCACGCCCCATTCTGACGTCCCTGGCATTGGCCGCGGCCCTGGTCGCGTGCAAGGCGCAACCGGCTGGCTCCACGGTGGCCGCGGCGACGGCCGCGCCCGCGCAGGCCGCACCTGCCGCAGCCGCCCCGCGTTGCCAGGACGCCGATTTCGATGCCTTCCTCAAGCGCTTCAGCGCCGACATCGCGGTCCAGGAGAAGGCGACCGCCAACCCGTTGACGATGATCCACATCGACCCGGACGCGCAGCCGGAACCGGCGCCGGTGACCCGCAACGTGCCCCTGGCCGAGGTCGAATGGCCGGTGATCCCGAACCTGGAGGCAGCCCGCAAGGGCGGGCGCGAGGTCGTGGTGACGCAGAACGCCGAGGGCCGGCAAGTCATGGTGCGCACTCCCGATACCGGCGACCAGCAGGTCTACCAGTTCGCACAGAAGCCGTGCTGGACGCTGGTGAAGGTCGACGATCAGGCGTTGTAGTCGCGGCCCCAGGAGACCCGCATGGATGCTTCTTCGCCAGCGCAGCGCCGTTCCACCTATCGCGCCACAAACGTCCGCCGTCTATCCAACACTCGCGCCCAGAAACTGCGGCGCAGTACGTATATGCCCGCCTCACTGGGTGGAAATTGAACCTAAAAGAGGAATTCGCGTGCATTTCCTGAAGTTCTCTTCGCCCCTCCTCGCCCTGGCATTGGTAGCCTGCGGAGGTGCGCCCGCGGACGGCAAGTCTGCCGACATGCGAGACACCCCGCAGCAGTCTCCCTCCCCTAGTCAGCAAAACCAGGGGCAGAACGCCACCGCCAACCAGCAAGGGAGTGCTCCTGTGCAAAATGTCGCATCCTTCGTTCCTGCTGGCATGGAGGCCGTGGACACGCTCCGGGGCGACCTCACCGGCACCGGTCGGTCAGATGCATTACTGGTCGTTTCCCCCCCATCGCCCGCTGGCGAGAAGTTGGGTCAGGGCGCACCAAGAACGGTGATCCTGCTGACCCAGGATGAACGTGGAGAGCTGCACAAGGCCGCGGAGAATGCGCATATCGTCCCATGCGCGAACTGCGGCGGCATGGCCGGCGATCCTTATGCGTTTTCGCGGATCGAGAAAGGGCAATTCACCATCTCCATCTCGGGCGGCTCGCGCGAGCGCTGGGCTGACGACTTCACTTTCCGCTATGCGCCCGACAGCAAAACCTGGCTGCTGGACAAGGTGGTACGCGAACTCACCGATACGCAATCAGAACAACATAAGCAATTGGAACTGACGGCCAAAGATTTCGGGCAGGTGGCATTCGCGGATTTCGACCCCGCCAAGCTACCCAAGGTCGCCCCACTGGAAGAGGGCGCACCAGACAAGAATTAAAGGGAAGTAATGGTTTCCGCGGACATGGATGGTCCGTCCATCACGTTGCTGAGAAATGAGGAGCTACACCATGGCAACAGACAGAGAGAACCAGATGCTCCGCGCCGCCTACGCGGCCGGCATCACACAGCCCAGGGAACTGGCGAATTTCATGGCGCAGGTGGGCCATGAGTCCGGCGGACTTTCCAAGCTCGAGGAAAGCTTCAATTACACCAAGGGAATCGGACAGATCACGGCCAATGTGCGTTCTGCGTTGCGCGAAGGGCCGGAGGCGCTCGAAAGCGCGCGCGTCGAGGCGCTCAGGGGACGACCCGAACGGCTCGGCGAACTCATGTACGGCAATCGACGGGATCTCGGCAACGATCAGCCGGGAGACGGCTATCTGTATCACGGCCGTGGCTACATGCAATTGACCGGCAAGGCGCAGTACCGCGCGGCTGGCGAGGCGTTGGGGCTGGATCTGGTCAATCGGCCAGAACTGGCATCTCAGCCCGAGAACGCCTCGCGCATCGCCACTTGGTACTGGCAGCAGAAAGTTCCCGAGGAACAGCGCAACAGCGTCCAAAACGCGGGTGCCACCATCAACGGCGCCAACCCACCGAACGGCCTGGCGGATCGCGAGAGGCGTTTCGAACACTGGCAACGAACGCTGACACCCGAGTTGATGCAGAACCTGGCAGCGGGACGGCTGGGTGAGCCCGTGGCTGCACCCACGCAGGGCCATCGTCCGGCGACCGCCAACGCAGGGGCGTCTCACAGCAACTTCCAGCAGACCATGGAACGCATGCTGCCCAGCCAGGGCAAGGTCGATCCGCACATCACCGGGCACTACGGCGAACAGCGCGCCCGCGGCCCGCACGGCGGCACCGACTTCAACTACGAAGGCGGCCAGACCGGCATCAACCGGCAGCACCCGACGGTGCACGCACCGATCTCCGGCACGGTGACCTTCTCCGGCGGCCAGTACGGCACGGTGAAGATCCGCGACGCGCAGGGCAACTCGCACGAAATCCTGCACCTGGATTCACGCTCGGTGAAAGAAGGCGATACCGTGCGCGCCGGCGATCCGATCGGCACCATGGGCGGACGCGGCCCGAATGGGGCGAGCCAGTATGCCCAGCACGTGCATTACCAGATGCACGATGCGAACGGGAAGGCCGTCAGCCCGGAGACGTGGTGGAACCGCGGCCAGCAGGTCGACGCGTCTGCGCGCGATCAGGCCCAGCGCGGCAACGGCACGCTGCGTCAGGGCGACCACGGCTCGGAAGTGCGCGAGTTACAGCAGCACCTCAATCGCCTCGGCATCCGCGACGCGCAGGGCCGTCCGCTGGCCGAGGACGGGCGCTTCGGCGACAACACCCATGAGGCGGTCACCGCCCTGCAGAAACAACGCGGCCTCACCCAGGACGGCATCGTCGGCCGCGACACCCGGGCCGGGCTGGCGGCCGCCGAGCAGGCCCAGAAAGGCCCGCAGCTCGGCGAGCCGGGACATCCGGATACGCCGCTGTACGACAAGATGCGCACGGAGGCCGATCGTGCCGCCAAGCAGGCCGATCCGCAACACGCCAAGCTGTCGAACGAAGCCGTGGCCAACCTGACCCTGCAGGCCAAGCAGGCCGGGATCGACCACCCGGACAAGCTGAAGGAAGTCAGCATGCGTGGTGAAACGGCCTTCGTCGCCGGGACCACGCCGGGCTTCCGTGCGGTGGTGGATCTGCAGCAGCAAGCACCGCCGCTGGAGCAGACCAGCGCACAACTGGCTCGCCAGTCCGCGCAGCAGCAGGAGTCGGTGCAGCGGGAGCAGCAGCAGGAGACGAACAAGAGCATGGCGCGCGCCTGAGTCGCCAAGCCGTGGCGGGGCGATCGTGCCGACAGCGCGATCGCCCCCGACCGGCGATGCCACCGCGTGCCTGCGCTGACCGGTCGTGCGGCGTCCGACGCATCTCAGACGCCGTTCGTCGAAACGAAGCAAGCACCTCTCATCCCTCTGCATCCGGCACGATCGAACCGGATGCACGTTGCCTTGTGGGAGCGACGGGATGTTCCCGGCAAAGCCCGTCGCGGCTGAAGCCGCTCCCACAGGACATTTCCCAACGTTCCTGGAGGCTCCGAAAGGTCGCTCCGCTGGGGACGGCCTCATCTGCGCTGCGCTGGGCGAGGACATGGACGGTGTCGGGCGCGACCAGCAAGCGGGCAAGGCGCCGTGCTGCGGGCAATCGCTGCCTGCGTTGCCGGATCCACGGCGCGGTGTCTCCGCATCGCGCCGGCGATGGCGCTATGCTGGGCCGGTTCCTGGGAGGGAAGATGGATACCACCGCCTACGCGCGCCCGATCGACCGCTATTTCGCCAGCTATTCCGACGATCACCGCAATGCCGCCAACCAGCGCATCCACGTGGTCGCGGTGCCGGCGATCTTGTGGTCGGTGGTGGCCCTGCTGTGGTGCATCCCGGTCGGCGGCACCTGGTTCCAGAGCGGGCTGTGGGCGGCGCTGGGCATGTTCGCGGCATGGATGTACTACAACCGCCTGTCGCGCCCGCTGGGCTACGGCATGCTGGCGGCGTTCTTCTTCTGCGGCTGCCTGTGCCGGCTGCTGGAGGCGCACCTGGGCCTGCCGGGGCTGCTGTGGCTGGCGATCGGCGTGTTCGTGGTGGCCTGGATCGCGCAGTTCATCGGACATGCGCTGGAAGGCCACCGACCCAGCTTCCTCACCGATCTGACCTATCTGCTGATCGGCCCGGCCTGGGTGCTGGCCAAGCTGTACCGGCGCATGCACTGGCGCTACTGAGCGCGGCCAGCAACACCACCGCGCATCGCCAGGCGGACGCAGGCGCTGCCGGAACTCCTCCACCCGCCGCGCCTACGCGCGGCCCGCATCGCGCCAGCGAGGACGCGACGCCGTGTCAGCCCTACTGCGCCGTGTCCCCGGCCTCCAGGCCCAACATCGCCGCATCCGGGGCGAAGGCGCGCGGCACGTAGCCGAAATCCTGCCGTGCCGGTTGCAGGTCGAACGCCAGGTCCTCGCGCATGCGCTGCAGCGCGGCGCGGTTCATGCCCTGCAGGCGGCCACAGGCGTGGGCCAGCGTCAGCGCCGATGCGAACAGTGCATGCGGCAGGGTCAACAGCCGCGCCGGCGGCCGCAGCGCGGCCAGCACACGCCGCACCATCTCACGGTAGCTGAGCGTCTCGCCGCCACCGAGGGCGTAGCTGCGCCCGTGCGTGGCCGGGTGCGCCAGCACCGCCAGCGCCGCGTCGGCCAGGTCCTGCACGTGCACCGGCTGGCGCAGGCCGCTGGCGCTGCGCGGCAGCACGAACCAGCCGGTGCGCCGCGCCAGTGCCGCGATCGCGCTGAGGGTGCGGTCGCGGCCGGCGCCGTAGACCAGGGTCGGCCGCAACACCGTCGCCGCCGCGCCGCGTTCGGCGGCCACCGCGAACACGATGGCTTCGGCCTCGCGCAGGCGCCGGGCGACGTCGCGTTCGGCGGCGTCCAGCGAGTCGCGCTTGACCTCCAGGCTGGTGGAGCCGAAGGCGACCACGCGCGAAGCGGCGACGGGCGCACGCCGATACCAGTCGGCGAAAGCGTCCAGCGGCCCGCAACTGAACACCACCTCCGCCGCCACCGGCGGCGCCTGCAGCGCGCTGAGTTCGCCGGCATGCCAGTGCAGGCCGGGGTGCGCCGCGCGCGCCTGCCGGGAGTAGGCGTGCACCTCCCACCCGTCGGCCAGCAGGCGGTGCAGCAGGCGCTCGCCGATCTGGCCGCTGCCGCCGAACACCAGTGCGATGCGCGGTGGCGCGACGGTCGTCGGAGAAGCGGAGGCAGCGGCAAGCGAATCGGTCATCGGCACAGGATAGTGCGTGCGCCGCCGTTTGCGGCTGGAATCACGCGGCATCCGCACGCTGCACGGCATGCGACGGCCGGTGGAGGCGGACAAGGCGACGCGTGGCGCGGACACACGCAGCCGCCAACGATCGCCAAGCGCACCGGCGACCTGGCACGGGCCGCACGCACCGGCACCCGGATGGAGAGCGACGCGCGACGCGCTGCAGAATGCGCTCACCCACGGCGATGCTTGCGCCACACGCGAGCGCGCGCCGCGCATGGCGTGTGGCGCATCGCGCAGCGCCAGCGTTCGATCGCTCCCCTCCCCGCCCGCGCTCGCAAGCGCATCACCTGCGCACCGCTACGCTGTCGGCATGACCGTGCACGCCTTACGTTCCCGCGCCGGCCACCGCCGTGACGCGCCTGTTACACTCGGGCTCCTGCTCGCGAATCTCGTATTCCCTGCATGATCCCAGCCCTCGACCTCCTGCTGGCCTTGCCGTTTCTGATGGCGGCGGCCGTCGTCGCCCTGCGCCACCGCTCGCGCGCCACCCTGGCCTGGGCCGCGGCGCTGGCGCCGTTGGCGGGCCTGGCGGTGCTCGGCGCGCTGACGCCCACGGTGCTCGACGGCGGCATCGTCCGCGCCGACCACGCCTGGCTGCCGCAGATCGGCCTGCAGTTCTCGCTGCGCCTGGATGGCCTGGCCTGGATGTTCGCCGGCCTGGTGCTGGCGATCGGCGCGCTGGTGGTGATGTACGCGCACTATTACCTCAGCGCGCGCGAGAACGCGGCGCGCTTCTACGCCTGCCTGCTGCTGTTCATGGGCGCGATGCTGGGCATGGTGATTGCCGGCAACCTGTTGCTGCTGATGGTGTTCTGGGAACTGACCAGCATCAGTTCGTTCCTGCTGATCGGCTTCTGGTCGCACCGCCAGGACGCGCGCGACGGCGCGCGCATGGCCCTGGTGATCACCGGCGGCGGTGGCCTGGCGCTGCTCGGCGGCGTGCTGCTGCTGGGGCGCATCGTCGGCAGCTACCAGCTCGACGCGGTGCTCGCCGCCGGCGACGTGATCCGCGCCAGCCCGCTGTATCCGTGGGCGCTGGGGCTGATCCTGCTCGGCATCTTCACCAAGAGCGCGCAGTTCCCGTTCCATTTCTGGCTGCCGCACGCGATGGCCGCGCCCACCCCGGTGTCGGCCTATCTGCATTCGGCGACGATGGTGAAGGCCGGCGTGTTCCTGCTGGCGCGGCTGCATCCGGCGCTGGCCGGCAGCGACCTGTTCTTCTACACGGTCAGCGGCGTCGGCGCGATCACCCTGCTCACCGGCGCCTGGTTCGCGATCTTCCAGCACGACCTCAAGGGCCTGCTGGCGTATTCGACGATCTCGCACCTGGGCCTGATCACCATGCTGTTCGGGCTATCCACGCCGATGGCGGTGGTGGCCGGCGTGTTCCACATCCTCAACCACGCGGTGTTCAAGGCCTCGCTGTTCATGGCCGCCGGCATCATCGACCACGAGACCCATACCCGCGACATGCGCCGGCTCGGCAACCTGCGCCGCTGGATGCCGATCACCAGCGCGCTGGCGATCACCGCCTCGCTGTCGATGGCCGGCATCCCGCTGCTCAACGGCTTCCTGTCCAAGGAGATGTTCTTCGCCGAGGCGCTGGGCGCCGACGGCCCGGCGGCAATGCGCGTGTTCACCGCGACCTCGGCACTGTTGGCCGGCGTGTTCGGCGTGGCCTACAGCCTGCGCTTCGTCTATGAGACCTTCTTCGGCCATGGCCCGCGTCGGCTGGAGACGATGCCGCACGAGCCGCCGCGCTGGATGAAGATTCCGGTGGAGATCCTGGTGCTGGTGTGCGTGGCGGTCGGCATCGTGCCGGCGCTGACCGTGGCGCCGGTGCTGCGCGCCGCCGCCGGCGCGATCCTGGGCAACGCCCTGCCCGACTACAGCCTGGCCGTCTGGCACGGCTGGAACGCGCCGCTGGCGATGAGCATCGCCGGCGTGGTCGGCGGCGTGGCGCTGTATTTCGGGCTGCGCCGGCTGACCGCGCTGTACACCGAGGTGCGCCGCTCGCTGGGCAAGCGCGTGTTCCACTGGCACGTGCAGACCCTGTTCGGCGTGGCCGCACGCTTCACCCGCCTGCTCGCCAACGGCCGCCTGCAACGCAGCCTGCGCTGGCTGGTGCTGGCCGCGGTGGTCGTCGTGGCCGCGCCGCTGCTGCGGGCGCCGCCGCTGTGGCAGCAGTGGCCGGCGCCGCAGGGCATGCCGTTGCTGGGTTGGGGCCTGTGGCTGCTGATCCTCAGTTGCGCGCTGTCCACGCTGTTCCTGTACCGGCAGCGGCTGCTGGCGGTGCTGGTGCTGGGCGGCAGCGGGCTGGGCGTGAGCCTGGTGTTCGTGTTCCTGTCGGCGCCGGACCTGGCGCTGACCCAGTTGCTGGTGGAGATGGTGACCCTGGTGCTGATGCTGCTGGGCATGAACTACCTGCCCAAGGCCTCGCCGCCGGAACCGCGGCGCTGGCGCCGCTGGCGCGATGCGGCCCTGGCGATCGTCGCCGGCGGCGGCATGGCGCTGCTGGCGTATTCGGTGATGACCCGGCCGGCGACGACGATGGCCGGCGAGCTGCTGCAGCGCGCGCTGCCGGAAGCCTACGGCCGCAACGTGGTCAACGTGATCCTGGTGGACTTCCGCGGCTTCGATACCTTCGGCGAGATCACCGTGTTCGGCATCGCCGCGCTGGTGGTGCATGCGCTGCTGCGGCGCGCGCGGATGGCGCCGGAGAAGGTGATGCCGGGGCCGCCGATCAAGCTGCCGGTGCCGGCCGACCTGGCGCAGCTGATGTTCCCGCTGACCCTGACCGTGTCGATCTTCCTGTTCCTGCGCGGCCACAACGCGCCCGGCGGCGGCTTCATCGCCGGGCTGGTGCTGGCGGTGCCGCTGCTGATGCAGTACGTGATCCAGGGCGCGGCCTCGGTGGAGTCGCGCTTCGGCTTCGACTACATCCGCTGCATCGGCCTGGGCCTGCTGCTGGCCACGTTCGGCGGCATGGCCTCGATGCTGTTCGGGGTGCCGTTCCTGACCAGCGGCCATCTGGATCTGCAGTTGCCGCTGATCGGCACGGTCCCGCTGGCCAGCGCGCTGGTCTTCGATACCGGCGTGTATCTGGTGGTGTTCGGCGGCACCATGCTGACGCTGTCGATGATGGGCACGATCAAGCCCTCGCGCACCCGCGATTCGCAGCGCGGGCAGATCGACCCGGCGCGGCGTTCGCCCATCACCGGGGAGATGCACTGATGGAACTGGCACTGGCGAGCGCGATCGGCGTGCTGACCGCGGTGGGCGTGTACCTGCTGCTGCGCGCGCGCAGCTTCGACGTGATCCTGGGCATGACCGTGCTGTCCTACGCCACCAATCTGCTGATCTTCGCCGGCGGCCGGCTGGTACAGGGCAAGGCGCCGGTGCTGCGCGACGGCATCGCCCCGACCCTGGCCGAGCACGCCGATCCGCTGCCGCAGGCGCTGGTGCTGACCGCGATCGTGATCGCCTTCGCGATGACCGCGGTGAGCATCGTGTTGGCCATGCGCAGCCGCGGCGACAACCACAGCGACCACGTCGATGCGCGCCCGGACCGCGACCCCGCCGATGGGGAGGCGCCATGACCCATCTGCTGATCCTGCCGATCCTGATCCCGTTGCTCGGCGCGGCGCTGTCGCTGTTCGCCGAGCACCGCCGCTACGGCCGCAAGGTGCGCCGCGCGGTGGCCTGGACCGCGATGACGGCGCTGGCCGCGGCGGTGCTGGCGCTGTGCGTGCAGGTGAGCGACGGTCAGGTCCATGCCTATCTGCTCGGCGACTGGCCCTCGCGGCTGGGCATCGTGCTGATGGCCGATCGCCTGTCGGCATGGATGCTCGCGACCACCACCCTGCTCGCCGGCACCTGCCTGCTGCACGCCTGCGCCGGCTGGGACCGGCGCGCGCCGCATTTCCATGCGCTGTTCCAGTTCCAACTGGTCGGCCTTAATGGCGCGTTCCTGACCGGCGACGTGTTCAACCTGTTCGTGTTCTTCGAGGTGATGCTGATCGCCTCCTACGGCCTGCTGCTCAGCGGCGGGCGCAGCCTGCGCCTGCGCGTGGGCTTCCATTACGTGGTGTTCAACGTCACCTCCTCCACCGTGTTCCTGATCGCGCTGGGCCTGCTGTACGCGCTGCTCGGTTCGTTGAACATGGCCGAGCTGTCGCAGCGCGTGGCGCAGGCGCCGCCGCAGAACGTGGCGCTGATCAAGGCCGCGTTCGGCCTGTTGCTGCTGGTGTTCTGCGCCAAGGCCGCGCTGCTGCCGCTGTACCTGTGGCTGCCGGAAACCTATGCGCGCGCGCCGGCGGCGGTGGCGGCGCTGTTCGTGATCATGACCAAGGTCGGCCTGTACGCGGTGCTGCGGGTGAGCACGCTGATCCTCGGCAGCCAGGCGCAGGCGCTGGACGGCTACGGCCGCGACTGGCTGCTGTGGCTGGGCCTGGCGACGCTGCTGCTGGCCGCGCTGGGCGTGCTGGCGGCGGTGCGCCTGCGGGTGCTGATCGGCTACCTGGTGATCGTGTCGGCGGCGACGCTGTTCGTGGCCTTCGCGCTGGACTCAGCCGGCACGCTCGGCGCCGGGCTGTATTACCTGGCGCACAGCAGCTTCGTCGCCGCGGCGCTGTTCATGATCGCCGACCTGATCCGGCGTCGCCGCGGCGGCGCCAGCGACCGCAAGGAGATCATCGCGCCGCTGCCGGGCAAGACCGTGCCCGGCGTGCTGTTCCTGATCGCGGCGATCTCGGTGGCCGGGCTGCCGCCGCTGTCAGGCTTCCTGGCCAAGGTGGCGATCCTGAGCGCGACGCCGGGCGGGCTGACCGCACCGGTGTGGGCCGCGGTGCTGCTCAGCAGCCTGATGGTGATCATGGGCCTGACCCGCGGCGGCGTGCGCCTGTTCTGGCGCGTGCCCGGCGACCAGGACACGGCCGAGGACGGCACCGTGGAATTGCCGCGCCCGGCGCCGCGCAAGGCGCCGGCACGGCCGCTGGAAACCGCCGCCACCGTGCTGCTGCTCGGCTACGGCGTGGCGATGACCGTGGCGGCCGGGCCGCTGCTGCGCTACAGCGAGGCCGCCGCCGCACAACTGCTGCGCCCGGCCGACTACACCACCCAGCTGCGCGGCACCGCGCCGATCCTGCGGGAGCCCTGACATGTCCGCCCGTCCCTGGTCGCGCCGCCTGTTCCCGTCCTGGCCGCTGAGCCTGACCGTCACCGCGTTCTGGCTGCTGATGAGCGACAGCTTCAGTCTCGGCCAGGTGCTGCTGGGCGCGGTGCTGGGCGTGGCGGTGCCGCTGTTCGCCGCGCGCCTGGACCGCGAGTTCGCGCGCATCGGCTCGCTGCGCCCGGTGCCGAAGATGCTGTGCGTGGCGGCCTGGGACATCGTGCGCTCCAACGTGGTGGTGGCGCTGCAGGTGCTCGGTCCGGAGAAACGCATCCACCCCGGCTTCATCTGGGTGCCGCTGGACATCGCCAACATCCACGGCATCGCCGCGCTGACCAGCATGATCACCCTGACCCCGGGAACGGTGTCGGCGGCGCTGTCGGACGACCGCAAGTACCTGCTGGTGCACGTGCTGCACCTGGACGATGCCGAGACCGTGATCCGGCAGATCAAGACGCGCTACGAAGCGCCGCTGATGGAGATCTTCCCATGACCAGCCACATGTTCATCGAGACCACGATCGTCGTGTGCATGCACGTGGTGGCGCTGGCGATGCTGCTGGCGCTGTGGCGGCTGCTGCGCGGGCCGACCGTGCCCGACCGCATCCTGGCGCTGGACACGCTGTCGGTGACCGCGATCGCCGAGCTGATGCTGTTCGGCATGTACCTGGATTCGCCGGTGTATTTCGAGGCGGCGCTGATCATCGCCATGCTCGGCTTCGGCAGCACCGTGGTGCTGAGCAAGTTCGTGCTGCGCCGGGACATCGTCGAATGATCGGCGTGCTGCAGGTCGGGCTGTCGCTGCTGCTGATCGTCGGCTGCTTCTTCATCCTGGTCGGCGCGCTGGGGCTGGTGAAGCTGTCGGACTTCTTCAAGCGCCTGCACGCACCGACCAAGGCCAGCACCCTGGGCGTGGGCTGCGTGCTGCTGGCCTCGGTCGGCTACCACCTGTTCCTGGGCCAGGACCCGCAGCCGCGCGAGTTGCTGATCACCGCGTTCCTGTTCATCACCGCGCCGATCAGTGCGCACATGATGGCCAAGGCGGCGCTGTCGCTGATGCTGGAACAGCGCCCGCAGGTGCCGGGCAGCGACCACGCCGAGCAGGAAGGGCTGCCGCCGCCGGAGCAGCCGGAGGAGCGCTGAGCGCGTGGGTCTGCGTAGAAGCGGCTTTTCCGATTCCCGATTCCCGATTCCCGATTCCCCACTCTCGGCACTCACGCCACCAACGCCAACTCCAGTCCCACCCACGCCAGGAACGCCACCAGCAGCACCGCGCCCTCGCCGCGACTCAACCGCATGTCGCCGCGCAGCATCGGGTACAGCACCGCCGCCAGCGCGATCGCCGCCGGCAGTTCCAGGCGCACGAACGAGGCCGGCAACGGCAGCGGCCGCAGCGCCGCCATGCCGCCGATCACCACCAGCAGGTTGAACAGGCTCGAGCCCAGCACGTGGCCGACCACCATGTCGCCCTGGCCCCGGCGCGCGGCGGCCACCGCGGCCGCGGCTTCCGGCAGCGCGGTGCCGATCGCCACCGGCAGCAGGCCGACCAGCAGCGGCGACAGGCCCCAGGCCGCACCCAGCCGCGGCGCTTGTTCCACCACAAGGTTGGCGCCAGCGTTCAACAGCACGAGGGCGATCAGCAGGCGCAGCAGATTCAGCACCAGCCCGGTGCGGGTCACCGCGTAGCCGGACACGCCGAGCTGGCGCGCGGCCGGTTCATGCCGCGCGCGCAGCAGCAGGAAGGCGACCACGCCGACGAAGGCCAGCAGCAGCGCCACGCCCTCAGCGCGCGAGATCGCGCCATCCAGGCCGAAGCCGATCAGCGCCAGCGTCGCCAGGGTCAGCAGCACCAGCAGTGGCGGCAGCAGGCGCGTGCGCAGCAGCAGCGGCGCCGCCAGCGCGGCCAGGCCCAGGGTCAGGCCGAGATTGGCCAGGTTGCTGCCGATCGCGTTGCCCAACGCCAGGTCCTGCGCGCCGGCGGCGTAGGCGCGCGCGTTGACCGCCAGTTCCGGCAGCGAGGTGCCGAAGGCCACCAGCAGCAAGCCGGCCACGAACGGCGAGGCGCCGCAGCGCTGCGCCAGGCCGGAGGCCGCCTTCACGATCGAGTCCCCGCCCAGCGCCAGGAACGCCAGCCCCAACAGCACCAATCCGATCGCACCGGCCATCGCCGACTCCCTGCCCGCAAGATGCGGCGATTCTATGCGCAGCGCCGATGACGCCGCCGTGGTCGTGCCTGCCCGGCCATGGCACGCTGCGGCGGCCAGTCCCGCGCGCAACCCGCCGCCACTGCACTGCGTTCATGCCCGACCGTGTCTGCTAGCGCCTGCCGCGCGCCCGACCGCGTCCCTCCCCTCGCCTTCGCCACAGGAGCCGCCCATGTCCCGTCCCGATCCCACGCCGCCGCCGCGGCGGCCCTGGCTGGCGCTGGCCGGCATCGCCGCGATCGCCGCGGCACTCGCCGCCGCCTTCGCCTGGAGCGCCGGCTGGCTCGGCGGCCCGCAGCGGCTGACCGCGCAGCGCATGACCGACGCCATCGAAGCCGGCGGCCCGCCGCATCCGGGCTTCCGCCGTGCGCACAGCAAGGGCGTGTGCGTCAGCGGCCATTTCGAGGGCAACGGCCAGGGCAGCGCGCTGTCCTCGGCACGGGTGTTCGCGCAATCCTCGGTGCCGGTGCTGGGCCGCCTGTCGATCGGCGGCGGCGACCCGCACGGCGCCGACGGCACCGCCCGCGTGCGCAGCATGGCGCTGCAGTTGCGCAGCGACGACGGCCAGGAATGGCGCACGGCGATGAACAGCTTCCCGTTCTTCGTGGTCGCCAGCACCGAGGGCTTCATGGCGCAGACGCTGGCCGCGCGGCCGGATCCGGCCACCGGCAAGCCGGACCCGGCGAAGATGGCGGCATTCCTGCAGCGCTACCCGGAGGCGAAGAAGTTCCAGGAGTGGGCCAAGACCGCGCCGTGGTCGGACAGCTGGGCCAACACCCAGTACAACGGCGTCAACGCGTTCCGCTTCACCGCCGCCGACGGCAGCACGCACGCGGTGCGCTGGTCGATGCGCCCGCAGACCCCGTTCGCGCCACTGTCGGCCGAGCAACGCACCAAGGCCGATGCCGACTTCCTGAGCGAAGACCTGCAGGCGCGGCTGGCGCGCGGCCCGCTGCGTTGGGACCTGGTGCTGACCGTGGCCGCGCCCGGCGACCCGGTCGACGACCCCTCGCAGCCGTGGCCGCAGGACCGTCAGCAGGTGGTCGCCGGCATCCTGGTGCTGGACCACGCCGAACCGCAGGCCACCGGGCCGTGCCGCGACCTCAACTACGATCCGCTGATCCTGCCGCACGGCATCGCCGGCTCCGACGATCCGATCCTGGCCGCGCGCTCGGCGGTGTATTCGCAGTCCTTCAACCGCCGCGAGCGCGAGATCGCCCGCGGCCAGGCGCCCGACGCCACCGGCCGCCCGCACGGAGGTGCGCAATGAACCGCGACGACCGCTCCGCGCACTTCAACCTGCTCGCGCGCGTACTGCACTGGCTGATGGCGGCGATGATCCTGACCATGCTGTTCGTCGGCGTGGGCATGGTCGCCTCGGTGTCGCAGCGGCCCTGGCTGCTGAACCTGCATCGCCCGCTCGGCATCGCCATCGGGCTGCTGGTACTGGTGCGCCTGGGCAACCGCCTGCTGCACCGGCCGCCGCCGCTGCCGGCCGACCTGCCGCGCTGGCAAAAGGCCGCCGCGCATGCCTCGCACTGGCTGCTGTACGCACTGATGCTGGCGATGCCGCTGCTGGGCTGGTCGATGCTCTCGGCCGGCGGCTACCCGATCGTGCTGTGGCCGGGCGTGCAGTTGCCACCGATCGTCCCGCACAGCCCGGCGCTGTACGCCTGGCTGCGCAGCGCGCACGGCTGGCTGGCCTACCTGCTGTTCGCCACGGTGCTGATGCATCTGTGCGCGGCGCTGTTCCATGCCTGGGTGCGCCGCGATGGCGTGTTCTCGAGCATGGCGCGTGGCGCGGCGGCGCCTGCAGCGCCACGCGACAAGGCGTAGTCCACCCACGACACGACACGCGGGACGCAGCGCGTGCGTCCCGCGCTGCGCACGCTAGCGCCGGCACGCGCATGTCGATTCGGCCAGTGCGGTGCGGCCTGTCTCCCGGGCGACGCCACGCGTTTGTGTCGCCCCCGACATGGTCCCGGTCCCGGGCCGCCGTTACACTTGTCGGCGGACGGGCGCGCTCGTCCGCCCCTGTTTTCCCGCGCACCGGTCGTTCCTCTGGGAATCCGGCGCCGCGACCGCGCCAGCCAGTGCCGATGTTCCGTAGCCGCCTGCCGGCCTGCGGGCCCACGCGCCAAGCCAGCTCACCCTCGATCGTCGTCCGGCGCCGCATCCGCGCCGGCGATGGCCCTGCCTGCTGCCTTGGAGTCCGCGATGTCCCGTGTTGCCCCCATCTGTCGTTTCCCGCGCCGTTCGGTCCTGGCCATGGCCTGCCTGCTGACCGCCATGCCGGCCTTCGCGGCGACAGCGACCACGTCTGCTGCGGACAGCACCAAGGACACCGAGCGCGACGCCACCACGCTCGACAAGATCAGCGTCAAGGGCGAGCGCGCCGAGGGCTACAGCGTGCGCAAGACCAGCGCCGGCACCCGCTTCGACCTGGCGCCGCGGGAGATCCCGCAGTCGGTGAGCATCATCAGCCACCAGCGCATCGAGGATCAGGGCCTGGACGACATCATCGACGTGCTGGAGAACACCACCGGCGTGTCCAGCACGCGCTCGGACAGCGAACGCTTCGAGTTCTACGCGCGCGGCTTCTACATCGACAACTACCAGTTCGACGGCATCCCGACCACGATGGTGCAGAACTGGAGCTACGGCGATTCGGCGCTGGACCTGGCCCTGTACGACCGGGTGGAAGTGGTGCGCGGCGCCACCGGTCTGCTCACCGGCGCCGGCAACCCCTCGGCCTCGGTCAACCTGATCCGTAAGCACGCCGACAGCGCCGAACTGACCGGCAGCGTCACCGTCAGTGCCGGCAGTTGGGGCCGCACTCGCTCCACGGTCGACGTCACCACCCCGCTCAACGCCAGCGGCACGGTGCGCGCGCGGGTGATCGGCAGCTATCTGGACACCGATTCGTACGTGCAGCGCTACAGCCAGCGCAAGTCGCTGGGCTATGCGGTGATCGATGCCGACCTGACCCCGGACACGCAGCTGAGCGTGGGCTACGACTACCAGAACAAGCAGTCTGACGGCGTCACCTGGGGCGGCTTCCCGCTGTGGTACGCAGACGGCAGCCGCACCGACTATCCGCACTGGTTCAACCCGGCCGCGTACTGGACGTTCTGGGACACCACCAGCAAGCGCGCCTTCGCCACCCTGCAGCACGCCTTCGGCAACGGCTGGCAGCTCAAGCTCAACGCCACCCACGACCAGACCAACGTCACCGATAAGCTGTTCTACCCGTACTACACGATCTATGGCTTCGACCGGCAGACCGGCGCCGGCGTGGTGCCGTACTCGGGCTACTACATCACCGGGCGCAAGGTCGACGGCCTGGACGCCTACGCCGAAGGCCCGTTCCAGCTGGGCGGGCGCGATCACGAATTGATGGCCGGGCTCAGCTACAACCGCCGCCGCTACGTGAACACCGGCGCCTTCGACTTCCCCGGGCCGCTGCCGAGCTACCTGGGCTGGACCGGCGCCTATCCGGAACCGGCCTGGTCGCCGATCAGCGAGTTCAGCCGCGGCACCGTCACCCAGAAGGCCGGCTATGCGGCAGCGCGGCTGTCGCTGGCCGATCCGCTGAAGCTGATCGTGGGCGCGCGCTACACCGACTGGAAGGTGGACGGTGCCGAGAGCGGGGTGGGCTACGTGCTGCACCAGGAGAAAACCACGCCCTATGCCGGCCTGGTGTACACGCTCGACGACGTCTGGTCGGTCTATGCCAGCTACACCGACATCTTCCAGCCGCAGACCGCGCGCACCGCCAGCGGCGCCTACCTGGATCCGGTAATCGGCAAGAGCTACGAGGCCGGCATCAAGGGCGCCTGGTTCGACGACCGCCTCAACGCCGCGCTGTCGGTGTTCCGCATCGACCAGGACAACGTCGCCCAGGCCACCAGCGGATTCGTGCAGGGCACCACCGAAACCGCCTATGTCGCCGCGCAGGGCACGGTCAGCCGCGGTTTCGAACTGGAACTCAACGGCGAGCTGGCGCCGGGCTGGAACGCCACCTTCGGCGCCTCGCGCTACGTGGCCAAGGACGTCGCCGGCGCCGACATCAACAGCCAGTTGCCGCAGACCACGCTCAAGCTCTACAGCAGCTACACCCCGCGCCGCCTGGGCGAACTGACCGTCGGCGGCGGCGTCAACTGGCAGAACCGCATCTACTACGTCGATGCCACCTACGGCCGCTTCGCGCAGAGCGGCTACGCGCTGGTCAGCGCTTTCGCGCGCTACCGCCTTTCGCCGGCCTTCTCGGTGCAGCTCAACCTCAACAACCTGCTGGACAAGCGTTACTACGCGCAGATCTACGGCTACGGTGCCTGGGGCGAACCGCGCAACGGCACGCTGAGCTTCAGCTGGTCGTTCTGAGCCGGCAGGCCGCGCGCGGGTGCTGACGCTGGCACGGCCGCGGCGCAGGCGCGCGACCGCGGCACTGCATGCACGGGATGGAGGCGGCCTAGGCCTCGGCGATGCGCAGCGGTGCGTCGCCAGCGGCAGCGACCCGGTTGCGGCCGCTGCGCTTGCCGCGGTACAGCGCCGCATCCGCGCAGCGCAGCAGCTCCTCGGTGCTGCGGCCGTGGTCCGGATAGGCGGCCACGCCGATCGACACGGTCACCGGCGGCAGCGCCTGACCCTGGTGCTGCACCTGCAGGTTCGCCACCGCGGCGCGGATCTGCTCGGCGCGGCGCTGCGCCACGTCGGCGGCGGCGCCCGGCAGGATCACCGTGAACTCCTCGCCGCCGTAGCGGCAGGCGATGTCCTCCGGCCGCACCAGCCCGGCCAGCAACTGACCGAACGCCGCCAGCAAGGCATCGCCGCCGGCGTGGCCGAGGCGGTCGTTGAGCGCCTTGAAGTGGTCCAGGTCCAGCATCATCAGCGCCAGCGGCTGCTCACGGCGCTCGCAGCGCGCCAGTTCGCGCACCAGCGATTCTTCCAGGTAGCGGCGGTTGTACAGCCCGGTCAACGGATCGCGGATCGACTGCGTGCGCAGGCGCTGGCGCAACTGCAGGTTGTGCAGCGCCATCGCCAGCTGTTCGGCCACCACCTCGACCAGGGGCAGGCGCTCGAGCAGGGTCGGATCGCGGCTGGACAGGTGGATCAGCCCCAGCGGCTCGCCCTGCACCATCATCGGCACGCAGGTGCCATGGCGTGCCACGCCGGCGGCGTGCGCGCAGGCCGGCGCGGCGCCGGGCCGCTGGATCTGGGTAGCGCGGCTGCGCAGGCCTTCGCAGCCGCTCAGCGACAGCGACGGCGCGCACACCGCATCCTCGCCCCAGTGCGCGACGCAGACCGCCTGCTCGCCCGCCGCGTCGGTGCAGTACACGCTGCAGCCGGCGTCGCCGAGCAGGCGCTCCAGCGCCTGCCGCGCGACCTCCACCGCCTCGTCCTGCTGCACGCAGCTCTGCAGTCCGCGGCTGCAGCGGTTGAGCGTGCGCAGATCCTGTTCGGTGCGCTGCATCTGCTGCACGGTGCCCACCAGCAGCGCATTGGCATGGTGACCGCGCTGCTCGGCCTGACTGCGGCGGCCGATCTCGCGGCGCAGCAGCAGGTACAGGCCCAGGGTCAGCGCACACACCGTGGGGATGCCGATCACCGCCAGCCGGCGCAGCAGGTCGGCGTTGGCGGCGGTGGAGCGGGCGCTGCTGGCCAGCGCCGCGCGCTCGCTGCGCACCAGGCTGTCGGTGTTGCGCCGGATCGCCTGCGACATCAGACGGCCCTGGCGGGCGCGCTCCGGGTCCGGCTTGCGCATGCCTGCCGCCCTGCCCTGGAAGCGGGCCACGGCGAGCGCGCTGTCGCGCATGCGCGCCTCGATCTGCGCCTGGACCTCCTGCAGCCGCTGCTGCTGCGCGGGGTTGCCCTGCAGCAGCGTGGCCAGTTGCTGCAGCCGCGGCGGCAGCGCGCGCTGGCACGCCCGGAAATCGGCCAGGTGTTCGCGGCTGTCCAGCAGCAGGAAGCCGCGCAGCGAGGCATCGCAGTCGGCGAGGTTGAGCTGCAGGCCGTTGATCTCGGCAATGACCCGGTGGCTGCGCTGCACCGCGGCCGCATCGGCGAGAAAGCGCTCGCTGCCCACCAGCACGCCGCCACTGATGCCCAACAGCAGCAGCAGGGCCAGCGGCACGCCATAGCGGTTGATCGTGGTGGAGGGCATGGCGTTGGCCAATGGGAGGAAGGAAGGCCGCGCGCGCCCTGCACTGCGCCGCGCAGTCAAGCGCAGGGAGCCATGCAAGTTTCAGGCCGAACCGCGCGCCGCATCACAGCCAGCCCTTCTGCCGGGCCAGCCGCGCCGCCTCGATGCGGTTGCCGACCCCGAGCTTGCCGATCGCCTCGGACAGGTAGTTGCGCACCGTGCCCGACGACAGCCCCAACTGCGTGGCGATGTCGCCGGCCGAGGCGCCCTCGCCGGCCAGGCGCAGCACCTGGCGCTCGCGGTCGTTGAGCGGGTCGGCCTCGGACCAGGCTTCCAGCGCCAGTTCCGGGTCGATCGCGCGGCCGCCGCGGTGCACCTGGCGGATCGCCTCGATCAGCCGCTGCGGCGGCGCATCCTTGAGCAGGTAGCCGCCGACCCCGGCGTCCAGGGCGCGGCGCAGGAAGCCGGGGCGGGCGAAGGTGGTGACGATGATGACGCGCACCGGCAGTTGCTGGCGCTGGATGCGCTGGGCCAGCTCCAGGCCGCTGAGGCCGGGCATCTCGATGTCGGTGACCAGCAGGTCCGGCGCATGCGCCTGCAGCGCGCGCCAGGCGGCTTCGCCGTCGGCCGCGCTGGCGACCAGGTCGAGATCCGCTTCCAGGCCCAGCAGTGCGCCCAGCGCACCGCGCACCATCGCCTGGTCCTCCGCCAGCACTAAACGAATCACGGCACCCCCCGGTCCTTGTCGGCCCATTGTAGTGCCCGGGCCGGGCCGGCGCTCAGCCGAGCGCGGCGTCCTGGTCCGCCGGGGACTGCATCCGCGCCGCCGGCGCGGCGTCCGCCATCGCCGCCTCGACCCGCGGCAACGGCGCGGCGGCGACCAGGCAGGTGCCCAGGCCGCGCTCGGAGGCGATGCGCAGGCTGCCGCCCACCGCCTCCAGCCGCTCGCGCATGCTGCTCAGCCCGGTGCCCGGCTGCAGCGCGCCGCCGCGGCCGTCGTCGCGCAGTTCCAGCAGCGCCTGGCCGCGCTCGCACCACAGCCGCAACTGCGCGTGGCTGGCACGCGCGTGGCGCTGGATGTTGGTGGCGGCCTCGCGCAGCACCAGCGCGAACACCGTCTCCAGCTGTGGGCACGGCGGCAAGGCCTCGACCTGGTAGCGGAAGGTCACCCCCGACGATTCCAGCAGCAGCTTGGCCGAGGCGATCTCCGCCGCCAGCTGCGCCGCGCGGATCCCGCTGACCGCACGCCGCACTTGGCTCAGCGCCTCGCGTGCGACCTGGCCCACTTCCTCCATCTCGCGCTGCGCCGCGGCGGCGTCATGCGCGAGCAGGCGCGTGGCCAGGTCCGACTTCAATGCCACCAGCGACAGGGTGTGGCCGAGCAGGTCGTGCAGGTCGCGACCGATGCGCTCGCGCTCGGCCACCGCCGCCAGGCGCCGCACTTCCTCGTGGCTCAGGCGCAGCTGCGCCTCGCCGCGCGCACGGCGCTCGAAGCTGATGTTCATCAGCCCCACCGACAGGCCGACCACCACCGCGCTGACCATGTACAGCGGCGACCAGCCGCGCATCGTCCAGGCCAATGCGAACGAGGCCAGCACCAGCAGCATCGCCGCCACCGCCCGCTTCGGCTCGAAGCAGAACGCCAGGAAGGCGCAGGCATAGATGATGTAGCACTGCGCGCCGGGGTTGTACGGCAGCACCACGAACGCCAGCGCCGCCATGCCGGCCACGCACCAGGGCAGGTAGCGCCGGTGGCGGTAGTAGGCCACGTAGTACAAGGCCAGGAACATCAGATAGCTGGCCAGCGTCGGCGGGAACCAGTTGTGGAAGTAGTACGGCTCGTACAGCGGAGTGACGAACAGCCAGATCGACCACACCAGCGACAGCCACACGAACCAGTGGGTGCTGGGCTTGGCCGAGCTCCAGCCGATGCGGCGGGCGATCAGCGAGTCGGGCGAGGCGTGCAGCAAGGCGATCACGTCGGGCTCCCAGGGCGGCACGGCCGCCGCAGCGCATAGCTTAGCGAAGGCGCCGGCGCGCGAAACCGCGCGGCGACGCCGGGATCGGCACGGCGCACCATCAGCCGCGACGCAGGCGCCGCTGCGCCAGTGCGTAGAACACCACCGTCACCGCCAGCAGCGCGATGACATGGCCGGCACTGCCGTGGCCGTCGCCCTGCCCGACCACGCGCAGCGCCATCTGGCCCAGGTGATAGGACGGCCACAGCGGCGCCAGCGTGGTCAGCCACGCCGGCAGCAGCTGCAGCGGGATCCACAGCCCCGACAGGAACGCCATCGGCAGGTAGATCAGGTTGACCAGCGCCGGCGCACCGCTGCCGCCGGCGTAGGCGCCCAGCGCCAGCCCGATCGCGCAGAACGGCAGCGTGCCCAGCACGTCGACCAGCAGCAACCCGATCCGCTGCGCCGGCGTCAGCATCACCCCGCCGAGCAGCGCGGCCAGCGCCTGCAGCAAGACGCCGATCGCCAGCGCAAAGGCCATCGCCAGCGCGGTGCGCGCCAGCAGCAGGGCCAGCGGCGGCACCGGCATCGCCCGCTTCAGCGCGAGCAGGCCGCGCTCGCGGTCCAGGGCCAGGCCGACGCCGAACCCGAACAGGGCCGACGCCATCACCCCGAACACGCTGTAGCTGGCCATCAGGTACACCGCCGCGTCGTGGCGCCCATGATTGAGCAGCACCCCGAACAGCAGGTAGAACAACGGCGGGAACAGCAGCGTGGGCAAGGCGAACGACGGCGTGCGCAGCCAGCGCAGCACCTCGTAGCGGATCTCGCGCAGCAGCAGCGCGCTCTGGTCGCGCAACGACCAGACAGCCGCCGGGGAAGCAACGGACAGATCGATCGGATTCATGCGGCCTCCGCACGGGTGATGGCGAGAAAGGCGTCGGCGAGGCCGGCACGGCGCACTTCCAGCGCCGTCAGCGCCGGATCGCCGGCGAGCAGCCGCGCCACCACCGGCTCGACCGGCTCGGCGACCACCTCCAGCACACCGTCGCGGCTCTCGGCGTGGCGCACCTGCGGCCACTGCGCCACCTGCGCCGCCGGCAGCGCGCTGCGGCAGCGGATGGTGCATTGTTCGAAGCGCGCACGCAGCTCGGCGACGCTGCCCTCGGCGATCAGCGTGCCGCGCTGCAGCACCGCCACCCGGTCGGCCAGCGCCTCGGCCTCTTCCAGATAGTGCGTGGTCAGCAGCACCGCGCAGCCGTCTGCGACCAGTTCGCGGATCGCCCGCCACAGGCCCTGCCGCGCCTCGATGTCCAGGCCGGTGCTGGGCTCGTCGAGGAACAGCACCCGCGGCCGCCCGCAGATCGCCATCGCGAATTGCACGCGGCGCTGCTGGCCGCCGGACAGTTGGCCGTAGCGGCGTGCCATCAACCCGTCCAACCCGGCCAGCGCCACGCAATCGGCGACGCTGCGCGGCTGCGGGTAGTAGCCGCGCGCCTGCAGCAGCAGTTCGCCCACGCGCAGGGTGTCCGGCAGCCCGGCGGTCTGCAGCATCGCCCCGGCCTGGCGGCGTGCCGCCAGCGCCCGCGGATCCTGCCCGCACAGGCGCACGCTGCCGGCGTCGGGCGTCTGCAGCCCGAGCAGCAGGCTCACCGCGGTGCTCTTGCCGGCGCCGTTGGCGCCCAGCAACGCCAGCAACTGGCCGGGCCGCAGCTGCAGGTCGACGCCGTCGAGCGCGACCAGCGTCCCGTAGCGCTTGTGGACGCCGCTGAGCTGCGCCAGCGGCAACGCATCGTGATCGGGCATGGGACACTCCGGTGGTGGCAGGGAGTGCCTAGGCTGCGCCGCGGCGGAGTCGCCGCCCAGTGCGGCGCGTCAGCTGCAGTGGATGACATCTGTCACTGGCAGCCCCCGCACGATTGCCGCATGCTGCGATCCACGCCGAGGGGCGGCGTTCTCCCGCTACAGCGCATCGCAGAAAGTGACTTCCGGCCATGCCCACAGCGGCCGGTGGCTCGCACACTGCAGCGCGCCGACCGTTTCGTTCAAGGACACGATGAGTACTTCCTCCGACCTGCTCAAGGAACTCCGTATCGACCGCAAGGCGCCGCCGAGCGAGCCGCCGTCGCGGCGCGGGCTGTGGATCGCCGTGGTGCTGCTGGTGGTGCTGCTCGCCCTGGGCGCCGGCGGCTGGTGGCTGTTCGGCCGCAGCAAGCCGCTGGAGGTGCGCACCGCCGCGGTGGTGGCGATCGCCCCCGGCAGCAGCAGCGCCTCGGTGCTGGACGCCAGCGGCTATGTGGTGGCGCGGCGCATGGCCACGGTCTCGGCCAAGATCACCGGCAAGGTCCGCGAGGTGCGCATCGAGGAAGGCATGCGCGTGGAGGAAGGCCAGGTGATGGCGACGCTGGATCCGATCGACGCCAACGCGCAACGGGTGCTGTCGGCCTCGCAGCTGGAGGCGGCGCGCAGCCTGGTCGCCAACATGCAGGCGCAGGTGCGCCAGGCCGATGCCGACGCGCAGCGGCTGCAGACCCTGGCCGGCCAGCAACTGGTCTCGCGCTCGCAGTACGAGCAGGCCGTGGCGCAGCGCGATGCCCTGCGTGCGCAGTTGCAGAACGCGCAACGCAATGTGTCTGTGGCCGGCAACCAGCTGTCGATCTCCGACCTCAACGTCGACAACACCATCGTGCGTGCGCCGTTCTCCGGCGTGGTCACCGCCAAGGCGGCGCAGCCGGGCGAGATCGTCTCGCCGCTGTCGGCCGGCGGCGGCTTCACCCGCACCGGCATCGGCACCATCGTCGACATGGATTCGCTGGAGATCGAGGTCGAGGTGGGCGAGTCCTACATCGGCCGGGTCAAGCCGGGCATGCCGGTGGAGGCCACGCTCAACGCGTATCCGGACTGGAAGATCCCGGCCGAGGTGATCGCGATCATTCCCTCCGCCGACCGCGGCAAGGCGACGGTGAAGGTGCGCGTGGCACTGAAGCAGAAGGACGCGCGGATCGTGCCGGAGATGGGCGTGCGGGTCAGTTTCCTGGAGGCGCCGCAGCCGCAGGCGCAGCACACGCCGCAGGGCGTGCGAGTGCCGGGCGCGGCGATCGTCAAGCGCGCCGGCCAGGATGTGGCGTTCGCGGTCAAGGAGGACAACACGGTCGAGCAGCGCGCGCTGAAGACCGGCATCGCCCTGGGCGACGACCGCCAGGTACTGTCCGGCCTGTCCGCCGGCGACACGGTGGTGCTGGATCCGCCAGAGGCCTTGCATGCTGGCATGCAGGTGAAGACGGCGGAGGCCGCTGCGCAGTAGCGCAACAAACAAGCACGCGCTGCGCACTGCACCAGCGCCTCGACGTCGCAGCTGTCCGATGTAGGTCAGTTTCAGCTGCGCCTGCCGCAGCCGAATCGATCAAGCTCCAGTTGTTGCTGTTGCTGTTGCTTTACCGCTGTTGCGGTTGCTTTTGCTCTACAGGGTTCCCTTCCGCAGCGGCGGATGGACCGGGGAAAAACCCGAAGGGCGGCGCACATGGATGTGCGCCGTTCGCGGCAGGGGCAGGATGCCCCTTCCGCGAATCCCCGGTCCATCCGCGGACCCGGAGCGCGTAGCGCGGAGGGCGCGAGGCAGGGCGCGCTTTCTTTTGGTTACCTTTTCTTTGCGCGAGCAAAGAAAAGTAACTCGCCCGAAAGGGCGAAAGCCTTTGCTCCAAGCTTTTGTGTCCGATGAGAAAAACTGTAGGAGCGGCGTTAGCCGCGACAAACGTAATTGGTCCATGGCTGTCGCGGCTGAAGCCGCTCCTACAATCCAGCGGTCGTCACCGTAGCAGCAAGAGCAAGAGCAAAGCTTTCGCCTTGCGGCGAGTTACTTTTCTTTGCTTGTGCAAAGAAAAGTAACCAAAAGAAAGCACACCCTGCCTACGCGCCCTCCGCGCTAACGCGCTCCGGGTCCGCGTCCAGCCCGGGGATCCGCGGAAGGGGCATCCTGCCCCTGCCGCGGACGGCGTACATCCATGTACGCCGCCCCTTCGGGGTTTTTCCCCGCGCTGGCCGCCGCTTCGGAAGGGAACCCGGCAAGTCAAAAGCAAGAACAACAGCAACGGCAGAAGCAACAGCAACAACTGCACTTGCAGCTGCAACCGCAACCGCAACCGTAAACCCCTCGCCCACCGGCGATCGCATCGCCTCCACCTCGTCCACCGCCAGGAACACCACCATGTCCACCCTCGTCACCCTGCGCAACGTCACCAAGACCTACCAGCGCGGCCCCGAGAAAGTCCAGGTCCTGCACGGCATCGACCTGGATATCGCCCGCGGCGACTTCGTCGCCCTGATGGGTCCGTCCGGCTCCGGCAAGACCACCCTGCTCAACCTGATCGGCGGGCTGGATTCGCCCAGCGGCGGCGAGATCGAGATCGAAGGCCAGCGCATCGACCGCATGAGCGGCGGGCAGCTCGCCACCTGGCGCAGCCACCACGTCGGCTTCGTGTTCCAGTTCTACAACCTGATGCCGATGCTCACCGCGCAGAAGAACGTCGAACTGCCGCTGCTACTGACCTCGCTCAGCGCCGCCCAGCGCAAGCGCAATGCCGAGATCGCGCTGACCCTGGTCGGCCTGGCCGAGCGCCGCAACCACAAGCCCAGCGAACTGTCCGGTGGCCAGCAGCAGCGCGTGGCCATCGCCCGCGCCATCGTCTCCGACCCCACCTTCCTGATCTGCGACGAACCCACCGGCGACCTCGACCGGCGTTCGGCCGAGGACGTGCTGGGCCTGCTGCAGGAACTCAACCGCAGCCACGGCAAGACCATCGTCATGGTCACCCACGATCCCAAGGCCGCCGAGTACGCCACCCACACCGTGCACCTGGACAAGGGCGAGCTGGCCGACGCGCCGGCCGCGCACTGAGCGAGGCGATGCCATGAAGTATTTTTCGTTGATCTGGGCGCAACTGTTCCGCAGCAAGACGCGGACAGTGCTGACCCTGTTCTCGGTGATCGTCGCGTTCCTGCTGTTCGGACTGCTCGACTCGGTGCGCGTCGCGTTCACCGCCGGCGGCTCGGTGGAAGGCGTCAACCGCCTGGTCGTGGCCTCGCGCCTGTCGATCACCCAGTCGCTGCCGGTGCGCCTGGAAGCGCAGATCCGCAGCGTGCCGGGCGTGCGCGACGTGACCTATGCGATGTGGTTCGGCGGCATCTACAAGGATCCCAAGGATTTCTTCCCCAACTTCTCGGTGGCGCCGAACTTCTTCGACGTGTACAGCGAGTACGAGATGCCGCCGGAGCAGCTCAAGGCGTTCCGCGACACCCGCACCGGTGCGGCGGTGGGCGAGGCGCTGGCGAAGAAGAACGGCTGGAAGGTCGGCGACGTGATCCCGCTGCAGGCCACCATCTTCCCGCGCGGCGGCAGCAACGACTGGCCGCTGGAACTGAAGGCGATCTTCCGCGCCAAGGACCGCGCCAACGTGCAGGCGGAGAACCAGTTGATGATGAACTGGAAATACTTCGACGAGAGCAACGACTACATCAAGGGCCGGGTCAGCTGGTACACGGTGCGGCTGGACAACCCCGAGCACGCCTCGCGCGTGGCGCAGGCGATCGATGCGCTGTCGGCCAACTCCGACCACGAGACCAAGTCGCAGACCGAGTCGGCATTCCAGCAGGCCTTCGTCAAGCAGTTCGCCGACATCGGCCTGATCGTCACCTCGATCATGGGCGCGGTGTTCTTCACCCTGGTGCTGCTGACCGGCAACACCATGGCGCAGGCCGTGCGCGAACGCATTCCGGAACTGGCCACGCTCAAGACCCTGGGCTTCCAGGACCGCACCGTGCTGACCCTGGTGATCGTCGAGTCGGTGCTGCTGATCGTGCTCGGCGGCCTGCTCGGCATGGCGCTGGCGGCGGCGGCGATCCCGGTGCTGGCCAGCGCCAGCCGCGGCGCACTGCCGGTGCACGCGGTGCCGCTGCAGACCTGGCTGATCGGCACGGCGCTGATGCTGGTCATCGGCGTGGTGGTCGGCCTGCTGCCGGCGCTGCGCGCGCAGCGGCTGAAGATCGTCGACGCCCTGGCCGGGCGCTGAGCCCGCCCCTTCTCTCCAGCACAGCGATGCCACGGACGGCGACGCAGACCCGAGGAACAACGCAATGAAGATGCAATGGTTATGGAACGTCCTGGCGATCGCGGCGCTGGCGCTCGGCCTGGGAATCTGGATCGCCCTGCCCTGGTTCCTGGTGCTGGCGCTGGTGGCGGTGCTCGCCGTGCTGCTGCTGGTCACCCGCAGCGGCCGGCTGTCGCTGGCCGCCGCGCGCATCGGCATCGCCAGCCTGCCGCAGCGCTGGGGCGCCAGTTCGGTGATCGTGGTCGGCATCGCCGGCGTGGTCGGCGTGCTGGTGGCGATGCTGGCGATGGGCCAAGGTTTCCAGGCCACTCTGGACAGCACCGGCGACGACACCACCGCCATCGTCCTGCGCGGCGGCTCGCAGGCCGAGACCAACTCGGTCATCACCCGCGACCAGGTGCCCTTGATCGCCAGCCTGGCCGGCGTGGCGCGCGGCGCCGACAACCGCCCGTTGGTCTCGCCGGAGTTGTCGCAGGTGGTGAACCTGCAGTCCAAGTCCGACGGCACCGACGTCAACGCGCAGTTCCGCGGCGTCGGCGAGCAGGGCTGGGCGGTGCACGACAAGGTCAAGCTCCTGCAGGGCCGTCGCTTCCAACCGGGCCTGCGCGAGATCGTGGTCGGCAAGGGCGCGCAATCGCAGTTCCGCGGCCTGCAGCTCGGCCAGACCCTGACCCTGGGCAACCAGGCCTGGACCGTGGTCGGCGTGTTCGCCAGCGGCGACGCGCACGACTCGGAGCTGTGGACCGACACCCAGACCCTGGCCACCACCTACAACCGCAGCGCCTACCAGTCGATCAGCGTGCGCACCCAGGGCCAGGACGGCTTCCGCCAGTTCAAGGCGGCGATGGACGCCGACCCGCGGCTGAAGCTGGACGTGTTCACCACCCGCGAGTACTACCGCAAGCAGGGCGGCAACCTCAGCAAGGTCCTGGAGATCCTGGGCACCTTCATCGGCACCATCATGGCGATCGGCGCGGTGTTCGGCGCGCTCAACACCATGTACGCGGCGGTCGCCACCCGTGCCCGCGAGATCGCCACGATGCGCGCACTGGGCTTCCGCGGGCTGCCGGTGGTGGTGGCGGTGATGCTGGAGACCATGCTGCTGGCGCTGCTCGGCGGCGTGCTGGGCGGGCTGATCGCCTGGGCGATCTTCAACGGCTACAGCGTCTCCACCCTGGGCAGCAACTTCAGCCAGGTGGTATTCCAGTTCAAGGTGTCCCCGCCGCTGCTGTGGACCGGGCTGAAGTGGGCGCTGGGCATCGGCCTGGTCGGCGGCCTATTCCCGGCGCTGCGCGCGGCGCGGCTGCCGATCACCACCGCCCTGCGCGCGCTGTAGCGCCAGGACTGAACGCGCCGGGCCGGGACCGCTGTCCCGGCCCGGCCCAATGGCGGCTGACGCGTCATCGTTCCGTCATCGAAACGCGGTAGAACGGCCGCCGCCGAGGCGCTAGCCTGCGCGGCCATTTGGTTCCACGCCGCCACGCCCATGTCCTCGCGCCTGCGCCTGCTGCTCGTCCTCTGCGCCAGCCTGTGGCTGAGCGCCTGCTCTTCCACCTCGCTCAGCGACCGCCTGGTCGCGCCGGGCGGCGTGTCGCCGTTGATGGACGAGGAGCGCATCCAGAGCCTGCTGGCGACCCTGCCCAACCGCAGCGGCCACGTGGTGGTGCCCGGCGGCATCCCGATCTTCTGGCGCGCCATCGACCCGGGCGACTACCACATGCGCTACCGCTACGAGCACGCCGGCCGCGATGCCAGCGGCCACGAGCACGCCGATTTCGCCATGGACGTGGCCACCCCGGCGCCCGCCTCGCACATGGCCCCGCGCGGCACCGTGGTGCTGCTGCACGGCTGGATGATGGACGGCGACTCGCTGCTGCCGTGGTCGCTGGACCTGGCCCAGGCCGGCTACCGCAGCATCAGCATCGACCTGCGCAACCACGGCCGCTCCGGCGGCGGCCCGGCCGGCTACGGCACCCGCGAGTCCGACGACGTGGTCGCGGTGATCCGCGCCCTGCGCGCCAGCGGCGAGGTGCAGGGCCCGGTGTACCTGTTCGGCGTGTCCTACGGCGCGGCCACCGCGCTGTTCGCCGCGCAGAAGCTCGGCGACCAGGTCGACGGCGTGGTCGCGATGGAATCCTTCGCCAACGCCGGCCGCGGCATCCGCGACATGATCCCGCACATGCTCGCCAGCCGCCCGCGCGGCTGGATGGCCAGCGCGGCGATGGACCTGGCGCGCTGGCGCTACGGCGGGCAGAACCTGGATGCGGTGATCGCCAACGCCAACCAGCGCCTGGCGCTGAACCTGGACCAGGTCGACGTCACCGCCGCCGCGCGCGCCGCACCGGCCTGCGTGCTGCTGCTGCACGGCAGCGCCGACCAGCACATCCCGGTGGCGCACGGCCGCCTGCTGGCGCTGGACGCCCCGCACGCGCACTACCTGGAGATGCCCGGCGAGAACCACCTGAGCCTGCCGATGCGGCTGGATCTGCTGGCGCCGACCGTGGAGGATTGGTTCGCCGACCTGCAGTCGCCGAGCCATGGCGGCCGCTGCCCACAGCCGCTGCCGCCGCGCGCGGACCCCGAGCTGCAGCTGACCGGTGGGCCGGCCGCGAGCGGTAGCCGCGGCTAAGCCGGGGGAGTCGGGAGTCGGGATTGGGGATTCGTAACAGCGGGCTGCGCTGCTTCTGCTCTTGCGAATCCCCAATCCCTAATCCCTAATCCCCGCTCGCCGCCACAAGCTCTCTCCGGCGAACAACAGCAACCCGATCCAGATCGCGGCAAAGCCGATCGCCTTGCCCGCGTCGAACGGCTCGCGGAAGAACCACACGCCCAGCAGCAGCTGCAGGCTCGGCGCGATGTACTGCAGCAGCCCCACCAGCGACAGCGGGATGCGCCGCACGCCGTAGGCGAAACCGATCAGCGGCACCGCGGTGACCACGCCGCCGAATGCCAGCAGCAGGTCGTTGCGCCAGCCCCAGCCGCCGACGAAGCCGCCGCCGTGGCCGGCCTCGCCCCACAGCACGAAGCCCAGCGCCGGCAGGAACAGGTACAGGCTCTCCACCCCCAGCCCGGCCACCGCATCCACCTGCACCAGCTTGCGCAACATGCCGTACAGCCCGAACGAGCCGGCCAGGCCCAGCGCGATCCATGGCAGCGTGCCGGCGTCGACGGTCAGCCAGGCCACGCCGAGCGCGGCGCAGGCCACCGCCAGCCACTGCAGCGGACGCAGCCGCTCGCGCAGCACCAGCACCCCGAGCAGCACGTTGACCAGCGGATTGATGAAGTAGCCCAGGCTGGTCTCGATCACATGGCCGGCATTGACCGCCCAGATGTACAGGCCCCAGTTGAAGGCGATCGCCAGGCTGCTCAGCGCCAGCGTGGCCAGCGCGCGCGGCTGCGCGGCGATGCGCCGCCACCACTGCAGGCGTGCGCTGTACACCAGCCAGGCCACCACCAGCAGCGTGCTCCAGACGATGCGGTGGGCGATGATGTGCGGCGACGGCACCGCCTGCAGCAGGTGCCAGTACACCGGCACCACGCCCCACAGCGCGAAGGTCGCCGCGGTGATCCACAGGCCGCGCCGGGCCTCCTGCGCGGCGACCGCGGTCATCGCCGGGTCCTCGCCACGGTGATCACCACCACGCCGGCCAGGATCACCGCCATCGCACCGAAATCGCTGGCGCTGAAGCGTTCGCTGCCGAGCCAACTGCCCAGCGCCACCGCGATCACCGGATTGACGTAGGCATAGCTGCCGGCCAGCGCCGGGCGTACGTTCTGCAGCAGCCACACGTAGGCGGTGAAGGCGACGATCGAGCCGAACACGCACAGGTAGGCCACCGCCAGCATCCCCTGCGTACTCGGCAGGGTGTGCAGGCGTTCGCCGCTGAGCAGGCCGATCGCCACCAGCATCACCCCGCCGCACAGCATCTGCCCGGCGGCGGCCATGAACGGCATCGGCAGGTCGCGCCCGCGCGACCACACCGAGCCGAACGCCCAGCCGACCGGCGCGATCAACAGCAGCACCAGGCCCAGCGGGCTGGCATTGAGACTGCTGCCGGCGTTGAGCCACACCACGCCGGCGAAGCCGACCACGATCCCCAACCATTCGCCGCGGCTGGCGTGGTGGCCGCGCAGCGTGCCGAACAGCGCCATCCACAGCGGCACCGAGGCCACCGCCACCGCCGCCAGTCCCGAGGACACCTGACGCTCGGCCAGCACCACCAGGCCATTGCCGCAGACCAGCATCAGCGCACCGAGCATGGCCAGCGGCCGCCACTGCGCGCGCGTGGGCGCGGGCACCCCGCGCCAGCGCAGCACCGCGTACAGCACGCTGCCGGCGATCACGAAGCGCGTGCCGGAGACCACGCTCAACGGCGGCGCGCCGCCTTCCAGGGCGAAGCGGATCGCCAGATAGGTCGAGCCCCAGACGACATAGACCAGGAACAGGGCGAGAACGACGAAGCCGCCGCGCGCAGGCGCAGCGGCGACAGGAGCAGAAGGCATCGGACGGCGCCAGAGACAGCGGGGGCGCTATTCTAGAGCACCTGGTCTGTGCGCAAGCCGCTTCATCCGCGCGTGCCGCACCGCCGCGGCGTGCAGACCACTCGTCTAGAAAGGAGTCGTGGATGACATCACACCGCACCTGGCTCGCGCTGCCCCTGCTGGCGGCGCTCAGCAGCAACAGCGCGGCACGCCCGCCTGCCGGACCCTGGGACTTGAACGGACATCAGCTGCTGGAAGCCCCGCTGGATGGCTCGCTGGCAGACGACCTGGGTCCGCAGCAACCGCAGGAACTGCGGGTCATGGTGTCCTCGCGCACGGCGGCTGCCTACATGCTCGGCATCGCGGCCGGCAGCGAGGGCGCGCGATGGTGCCGACCGGCCGGCCAGTCCGGTCCACCGGATGTGCAGGCCCTGGTCGCCGATCTCGGCGCGCTGCCCGATACGCGCCTGGACGAACGCGCCAGCGACCTGGTCGTGCAGGCCCTGGCCAAACGGTACCCCTGCAAACCCGCCAAGCCACGCCGCCCATCGCACTGAGGGCGCCGACTGCCTCGAGGTCGCGTCGGCGCGACGAGGCAGCGATGAGCCGCTGGCGCGACGATGCGTCGGGTGCCGCACGGGCATCCACACTGGCACCGCAGCCACCGCCAGCGGCGCCCGGCGCTCCACCGTGATCACCAGGCCGCGGCGCTGCAGGTCCGCGTGGGCGCGCCAACAGCCAGACCAGCAGCGCGCAGCAGATGAAGGATCTCAACCAGGTCGCGTCAGCTGCCGCCACTGCGCATGGCCGACCCGCGCCGCGCTCTGGCCGAAGAAACGAGATCGGCCTCGCGCGAGGAGTGTGCTGCTCCATGCAGTTCTGACCACTGAAGTTTCCACCGATCAGCCGACGTCCATGACAGCGCAACTGCAGCCCGCTCCGGCGCTCCGCAGCCCCCGAAAAACCTAAGAGACGGTTCAGCCGCACGGGCGTATCTGTACGCACACACACCTGCTCGCTGCGCACTGCCATGGCCATCGATACCGCACTGTCGCCGCTCGGCACCGTCACGCCTTATGGCACGTCGCCCTATGGCTTTTCCGCAGCGAGCGCCTCCAGCGGTTCGGCTCAAGCCGGCAACCCGATCGTGGTCAGCAACGATCCGGCCGCGGTGCAGCAGGCGGTGGAATTGTCCGGCGAGGCCTCGGTGATCTTCAGCCTCGGCGGCCTCGCGGGAACCACCCCGGCCGACACGGGCCTGACCTACAACGCGGCCGGGCTGTTCAACAGCATCGTCAGCGCCGGCCCCACCGATGCGGCCTCGGCCTCCTCTGCCGGCACCTCCACCTCGACCGCCGGCGCGTCAACCTCGACCGGCACCGCGCCGTATCCCACCCTCGACCAGGCCACGCAGACGTACGACCAGGGCCTGCTCGGCACCATCACCGCGCCGCCGTCGACCCCGGGCCTATACAACGCCTCCGGCGTCTTCAGCAGCCAGGGCCTGACCCCGCAGCTGTCTTCGCTGCTGCAGTCCGATCCCAGCCTCAGCGGCACGGTCACCGGCGACCTGCTCAATCAGGGCATCGTCGGCGGGTTGATCGACACCACTGCCTGAGCAGTGCGGCATGGTCGCCTGCGGCACCCGCACGCACCTGGCACGGTAGAAACGGCTTCAGGCCGCTTCTAGCGCGCGCTTTTCGCAGCCTTGCCGAACAACGCGTTGTTCTCTCGCAGATACCGTCTTCCCCCCTAGCAGGCAAGGCCCCTTTTCGGATCGAACGCCGTGCCCGATTTGAGAACCCCGTAGGCCAGGTGCAGGAGCTTGCGCATGGCGGCGCACACGATCTGCTTGCCGGTTTTGCCACGTTCGCTCAGCCGCTGTTTCAGCGCCCGGATGATCGGGTTGTGGGTCATGGCCACCAGGGCCGGCATGAACAGGCCCGCGCGCAAGCGGGGCGAGCCGGTGCGCGAGATGCAGACGTGGCCTTTGCGCTCGCCCGACTCCTGCAGGCACGGATTGAGGCCGGCGAAGGCGGTCACCGCCGAGGCATCGGCGAAGCGCCTCACATCGCCAAGCTCGGCCAGCATCAAGGCCGCGCTGGTATCGGCAATCCCCTGGATGCTCACCAGCAGCTCGCGCTGCCCACGCAAGGTCGGATCCTGGTCGATATGGTCATCGATGGCCTGCTCGATCTGGGCGATGTGGTGTTGCAGATCGGCCAGATGGACCTGGATCGAGTCCTTCACCTGGGCCGGAGCGACGTCCAGCCGGTTGCGCTCCATCTGCAGCATCTGTTGCAGATCCTGGCGCCGGCGTACCAGCGCTTTGAGCTGCTTGAGCGCCGGCGGATCAGGGGACCAACGGCGTAACTGCTCGCGGTGACGCAGGGCATAACTGGCGATCAGCTTGGCATCGCTGCGATCGGTCTTGACCCGGCTGAGTTGGCTGCGTGCGTAGGCGGCCGTCTGCGCGGGGTTGAGCACGCACACCCGATAGCCGCGTGCGTGGAGGAACTCGGCCAGCGCCTGGTGGTAGGTGCCGGTGGCCTCCATGGCGATCCAGCTATCGGGCTGGGCATGCGTCTGCAGCCATGCCTGCAGGGCCTGGAAGCCCTTGGCATCGTTGGACAACTTGGCCTTGGTACGGTGCTTGCCGTTGGTCAGCTCGATGGCCACATCGAAACTGCGTTTGGCGACGTCGATGCCGATGACGGGAGACATAGGCGATTCCTCCATCGTGTCAGGGTCATGATCGGCGCTGGGCCCAGTCCTGCCTTGTCGATGCGAGTTCACGCCTGGGGGCGGACTCTGGATACCGTTCGGACACACAAGGGCCAGCATGTGGAGGGCGGAGCCGATCTACGATGCAAGCTCGAAGCTTTAGGAGCGACTGGACCTCCCACACCTCCTCCGATGATCAGTCGGAAGACATGACGCCTGTTTAGGGGCGACATGTCCAGATACAAGGAGCGGCTTCAACCGCGACAGGCATTGCCGGTCACGCCCCGTCGCGGCTGAAGCCGCTTCTACGCGTGGCCTTGCGCCACCCGCGAAGATCTCCTTCTACCGCATCCCCAGCGCAACGCACGTATCGCCGGCCATGGCCAACGGCTCCGGCACTGCGCAGCCAACGTGCTGTGACGGCACTCGTATGTCGCTCGACCGGCGTCGCTCAGCCCGGCATCGCCGGACCACAGGCCTCGGCCGGATCGCTGTTCGCCGGCAAGGCATGCCGCTCCAAGGCATCGGCGTCGCCGCCCGCATCGCCGGCCAGCGCATCGTTGGCTGCCTGTGCCGCACCTCCCATGAACAGGGAAGCGGACAGCAGCAACATGCGCATCGGGTTCACGGTCACGACCTGGCAACAAGCGGGCCGCACAGTGTAGAGAATGGCGTCGTGCGGAGACAGCACGGCGACGCATTCGCGTGCGCGAAACCGGCCGCCGTTCAGCGCGCGGGACGATCCAGCCAGCAGGCCAGGCCCTGCGCATTGAGTTCGATGTCCATGTGCAGCACACGCTCCACACCGGCATCGTCCAGCGGACAGCCATGCAGCCGCGCCCGCTCCAGATACAGCGCGGTCAGCGCCGCGACCAGGCAGCGATGGCGGTCGGAACGGCCGTCGCAGCCGCGCGCGATCGCCACCATCGCCTCCAGTTGCTCCAGCAGTTCCGCCGCCAGTGTCTCGGCGCCCTCCACCGGACCGTAGTGGGTGAGATACAGCGTCTGCGGCGCATAGCCGAGCATGCGCTGGATCGAGGCCTGCATCGCTTCCGGCTCGAACTGCACCGGCGACGAGGTCGGAATCGCGAACGCACCGCGCGTGCTGTCCAGTTCGCGGTAGGACAGGCCGAAGGTGTCGCCACTGAACCAGCTGCGGCTGCGTGCGTCCCACACGCACAGGTGATGGCGGGCGTGCCCGGGGGTGTCGATGCACAACAGCTCTCGCCCGGCCAGCGACAGGCGATGGCCGTCCTCGGCCACCACCACGCGCTCCGCCGGTACCGGCACGATGCTGCCGTAGCTGCGCGCCATCTCCGCCTCGCCGTACACCGCGGTGGCGCCGGCGATCAGCCGCGCCGGATCGGTCATGTGCGGCGCACCGCGCGGATGCACCAGCAGACGCGCGTTCGGCAGGTGCTGCAGCAGCGCACCCGCACCGCCGGCATGGTCCAGGTGCACGTGGGTGAGGATCAGCCAGTCCACGTCGGCCGGCGCCAGACCGGCGTGCGCCAGGGCGTCCAGCAGCAACGGCACGGCATGGCTGGTGCCGCAGTCGACGAAGGCGCCGCGCCCGCTCTCCACGATCAGGTAGGCGGCATCGAACTGCGCGCGCTGGAAGCCGGTATCGACGAGATGGATGCTGGGATCGCGTGGCATGGCGCAAAGGCGTGGCGGGCGAACCTCCATTCTAGGCGGTATGGAGGATGCTGCCAGTGCCGGGCGGCAAGGGCCGGATGAGGACGAATAACGGAAACGCCGGAGACCCGACAGCCCATTGTGGGAGGGACTTCAGTCCCGACTGCATGCGGCCGGCAAACACACGCGCTTCGGATGTCGCGATGGGACGCGTCATTTGTCTGTAGGAGTCGACCGTCATGCAGCCGCGACAAGCGAAGCCGAGCGCCGCCTGACACCCTCCGTCGTCGGGACTGAAGTCCCTCCCACAATGCAATCCTCCGACAAGGCGAGTGCCGCCCTGTCGGAGCCGCTTCAGCCGCGACAGGCATTCCTAGGCGACAAGCATTCCTAGGAATGCCTGTCGCGGCTGAAGCCGACCCTAAGACGGACCGCCGCGCGAGCGCTCAGCCCGCCTCGCGCAGCCGCGCCAGCGCCGCCAGCACCGTCTCGGCCGGTGCCTCCAGGGTCACCGGCGCCGCCTGCAGCGCGTCGGCCTGTGTGGCCTGCTTGAGCGCGGCGATGGTCTGCCCGGCATCGCGCGGCGAGGCGAAGCCGCCGCTCTGCAACAGCAGCACGCCGTCGCCATCGAGCAGCTTGAAGTAGAACTGGCCGTCGGCCTCGCGGTACTGCTTGAAGCTCGGCAGCGCCTGCTTGGCCGTCGCCGCTTCGGTAGCGCCATCGGCCTGCGCCGACAGATCGCGCAGGCCCACCGCATGCCGCAACTCGGCCAGAAACGGGATCGCATAGCGTTCGCGCAGGCGCTGCGCGTTGTCGCGCAGGATCGCCTCGATGTCCTGCGGGCGCGCCATCAGCGCTTCGTAGCGCCCGCGCATCGGCGCGATCTCGGCATCGATGCGCTCAAACAGCTGCTGCTTGGCCTCGCCCCAGCCGATGCCGGCGGCGAACGCCTGCGCGAACGCGGCCGTCTCCTCGGCGCTGGCGAAGGCCTGGTACAGCTGGAACAGCGCAGAGCCCTCGGTCTCCTTCGGCTCGCCGGGCGCGCGCGAATCGGTGACGATGGCGAACACCCGCTTCTTCAGCTCCTCGCGCGGGGCGAACAGCGGAATGGTGTTGTCGTAGCTCTTGCTCATCTTGCGCCCATCCAGCCCGGGCAGCGTCGCCACCTGCTCGTCGATCAGCGCGTCGGGCAGCACGAAGTGCTCGCGGCCGTAGACGTGGTTGAAGCGCTGCGCGAAATCGCGCGCCATCTCGATGTGCTGGATCTGGTCGCGGCCCACCGGCACCTGCTGCGCCTTGAACAGCAGGATGTCGGCGGCCATCAGCACCGGATACATGAACAGGCCGGCAGTGACCCCGGCATCGTCGTCCTCGCCGTCGGCGCGGTTCTTGTCCACCGCCGCCTTATAGGCATGCGCGCGGTTGAGGATGCCCTTGCCGGCGACGCAGGTCAGGAACCAGGTCAGCTCGTTGGTCTCCGGCACGTCCGACTGGCGGTAGAACCACACCTGCGCCGGATCCAGGCCCGCCGCCAGCCAGGTCGCCGCGATCTCCAGGGTCGAGCGCTGGGTCCGCGCCGGGTCCTGCGCCTTGATCAGGCTGTGCAGATCGGCCAGGAAGAAGAAGCTCTCGATGCCGGGACGCCGGCTGGCCTGCAGCGCGGGGCGGATGGCGCCGACGTAGTTGCCAAGGTGCGGCGTGCCGGAGGTGGTGATGCCGGTGAGAACGCGGGTGGTCATGCGGAATGGACGGTCAGGGGGAAACCCGGCGAGTTTACCCGCTGCGCGACAACCCCGTTCCGGCGCGTGGTGCGTTCAATCCGGCGTCCCCGTCCTGGAGTCGCCGCGATGCACGTTCCTGCTCCGTCCCTGCCCCGCCGTTCCCGTTCCCTCGCCGTGCTCGCCTTCGCGCTGCTGTGCATCGGCGGGCTGTGCGGCTTTCGTCCATGGCCGTCGCCACCGAGCTCGGCGCCGGCGGTGCAGCTGCAGGTGATCGATCGCGATGCCGGCGAGGATCCGCTGCCCGCGCACGCCTGGCGCGGCGAGCGCTGGATCGCCGCCACGCCCGGCCACCGCTACGCGCTGCGCCTGACCAACCTGACCGGGGCGCGGGTGCTGGTGGTGCTGTCGGTGGACGGGGTCAACGCGGTCAGTGGCCAGACCGCGGCCAGCGACCAGCGCGGTTACGTGCTGGCGCCTTGGCAACAAACCGAGATCGCCGGGTGGCGCAAATCGTCCGAGGACGTGGCGCAGTTCGTGTTCACCGACCTGGAGGACAGCTATGCGGCACGCACCGGGCGCCCGCGCAACGTGGGCGTGATCGGCATGGCGGTGTTCGACGAAGCGCGGGTATGGCCCGATACCGTCCCGGGTGACGCAGGCGTCGACGCAGAGAGAGCTGCCAACGCAGCCGCGCGCGCGGCAACGCCCGGCGTCCCGGCGCCGGACGCGCTGCCTGCACCGGCAGCGGCCGCCGACGTCCCGCAACGCAGTGCGGCCGCGCCCCTCGCGGCGGCACCGTCCGCGGACGCACGGGCGTATGCGCGCGAAGGCACCTCCGCTGCCCGCGTGCAGCAGCGCCTGGGCACCGGCCACGGCGCGCGCGAATGGTCGCCTTCGCGCGTCACAGAATTCGAGCGCGCCAGCGACGTGCCGATGCAACGGACCGAGCTGCGCTACGACAGCCGCGCACGGCTGATCGCACGCGGCGTGCTGCCGCGGAACCTGCCGCCGCGGCGCGTGGCGGTTGCGCCAAGCGCGTTTCCCGGCGACTACGTGCCCGATCCGCCGGAGCGCTGAACTTCCCGCGCATGCAAAAAGCACGGGCCGCAATGCGGCCCGTGTCGACGACGCTGCGGCGGTGTGCGCCTCAGTCGTGGTATTCCTTGCCCAGGCTGTCGCGGAACGCGTGCACTTCCTTCTCGGCGCGATCGCGCGCCCAGCCGTAGCGCTCCTGCAGCTTGCCGGCCAGGTACTGGGTATTGCCTTCGGCGACGTCGAAGTCGTCGTCGGTGAGGTCGCCCCACTGCGCCTTGATCTTGCCCTTGAGCTGGGTCCACTTGCCGGCAATGATGTCTTTGTTCATGGCATCTCTCGTGATGTGTAAGCGGCGCCGTACGCCGCCCGCGCAGCATTGCGCGGCCTGCGTCGCGAACCGATCAACGCAGCGTCAGCGATGCATGAGCATCGTGAACCGTTACGCGGTGGTCGGCAGCCGCGCAAAAAAAACGGGCCGGCAAGCCGACCCGTTTCTGGTCACCGAGACGAGGCTCAGTTCTTGGCGGCGTCTTGGACCTTCTCGCCCGCCTTCTGCACGTCCTTGCCGGCACCGGCAACGGTGTTGCAACCGGCCAGCAGGCCCACCGAGAACATCGCCAGCAGCATCCACGCAAACGTACGCTTCATAGGTTCACTCCTTGCTCACTTGGTCATGGGACGCGGCACGCAGGCCGCGCGAAACTCAGCACTTGCCCGCGCTGCAATCCTTGGCGGTGTCTTCCACCTTCTCGCCCGCCTTCTGCATGTCCTTGCCGGCGCCGGCAACGGTGTTGCAGCCGGTCAGCACACCAGCGCAAAACAGGGTCAGCATCAACAGGGTGGTCAGTCGCTTCATCGGGTCGTCCTCGGCAATCGCAGGTGGTCGGGGTGGGCGGCGATAGGCGTCGCCGCGCTACCGTCTGGGGGTGAATCTGCCGTCACGACTGTGGATTTCACGTGAATGAACCGGCGACCCATTCAGGGTAAGCCCGCGTCGCTCAGTCACGCATCAGGGTCGATTTGCCGAACAGGCTCTCCACCAGGTCCACGGCCAGCTCCGCGGTCAGGTTGCGGTGGTCCAGCACCGGATTCAGCTCCACGATGTCCAGCGAGGCCATGCGCCCGCTGTCGGCGATCATCTCCATCACCAGCTGCGCCTCGCGGTAGTTGGGGCCGCCAGGCACGGTGGTGCCGACACCCGGGGCGATGCTGGGGTCGAGGAAGTCCACGTCGAAGCTGACGTGCAGATGGGTGTCGGCGTCGAGCCCGTCCAGCGCCGCCTCCATGGTCCGCTTCATGCCCATCTCGTCGATGTAGCGCATGTCGTACACGTCCACACGATGCTGCTTGATCAGCCGCTTCTCGTCCGGGTCGACCGAGCGGATGCCGATCTGCCGCACCTGCTCCGGGCGCAACGCCGGCGCGCTGCCGCCGAGCTCGGTCAGCGCCTGCGGGCCCAGCCCGCACAGGCAGGCCACCGGCATGCCGTGCACGTTGCCCGACGGCGTGACCTCGCTGGTATTGAAGTCCGAATGCGCGTCCAGCCACAGCACCCGCAGCTTGCGGCCCTGCTCGCGGCAGTACCGCGCCACCGCGGTGATCGAACCGATGCCCAGACAATGGTCGCCGCCGAGCACGATCGGCATGCGCCCGGCGCGCAGCTCGGCGTAGCTGGCCTCCATCAGCGCGCGGTTCCAGGCCACCACCTCGTCCAGGTGACGGTAGCCGTCGACCGGCGCCTGCCAGGGATTGCGCGGGCCATCGATGTTGCCGATGTCGCGCACCTCGACGCCACGATTGGTCAGCGCCTCGTGCAGGCCGGCGATGCGCAGTGCCTCCGGCCCCATGCGCGCACCGCGATGGCCGGCCCCGATGTCGGTAGGCACGCCGATCAGGGACACCGGCAAATAGGTATGGCGCATTGCTCAAGACTCCCGCGGAAAAAGATGGCGGCCATTCTAACCAGCCGACCGGGACACCTCCCGCCGCAGTGCGGCGTGACGTTCCGCCGCTGCTTCCTTGTGGACGGTGCGCGACCACGCGCGACGCTGCGGCCGCGACCTGCATCGGCGCCAATGCCGCGCGTGCCGCCGCACAAACGCACCGTCGATTTTCAGATTACGCCCATGTGCATTCTCGGATCGGCTCACTACCTTGCAGCCTCTATCCACCGGAGTCGCTACATGAGAAAGAGCAGACCGATCCTGCGCCACGCCACCCTTGCCGCATCCGTCATGCTGATCAATCAGGCATATGCGACGGACAATGGCGTCATCGCCCATGGTACCGCCACCATCGACACGCACGGGAGCGTCACCACCGTGAATCAAGCAAGCGACAAGCTGGTGATCAACTGGCGCGACATGAACGTCGGCAAGGACGAAACGCTCAATTTCGTGCAGAAGGACGCCACCGCCGCCGTCCTCAATCGCATCACGTCGGCGGACCCGACGACGATTCTGGGCACGCTCAATGCCAACGGGCGCGTCTTCGTGGTCAATCCGAACGGCGTGCTGATCGGCCAGGGCGCGAACCTGAATGTCGGTAGCCTGGTCGCTTCGTCGCTGGACATCAAGGACGACGATTTCGATGCGGACAAGCTGGACTTCGCGCAGGCCGGCAAGGGCGAGGTCTCCAACCTCGGTCAGATCAAGGCGCGCGACTCGGTCGCCCTGCTCGGCGCGAACAAGGTGCGCAACGACGGAACCATCGTCGCCAGCGGCGGCACCATCGTGCTGGCCGCGGCGGACGGCATTCGACTGGCGTTCTCCGGATCCAACCTGCAGGCGACCCTGAGCCAGGGCAGCCTGCAGGCGCTGGTCGAGAACGGCGGCCTCATCGCATCCAGCAATGGCGATGTCGTGCTCACCGCCTGGGCGCGCGACGCGATCGCGCGCAGCGTGATCAACAACACCGGCACACTCGAAGCGACCACGCTCGATGCCACTGCAGCCAACGGTACCGTTGCACTGCGTAGCCTGGGCAATGGCGAAGTCGGCGTCGGCGGCACGATCGCTACCCACGGCACGCCATACGACCAGATCGGCATCGACGTACAGGGCCAGGGCATCGCGGTGCAGGACGGCGCGGACCTGGAAGCGGACATCTTCGGCAATATCCGCCTGACCACGATCCCGACAACCGACGACGCCGGCTATGTGCGCTTCGGCGCGGCCAGCGTGGGCGGCGGCGACCTGCAGATCCGCGCGGATAACGTGCTGACGGCCACCGACCAGGCCGCGCAGCCATCGCTGTCGCTGGTTAGCGCGACGGTGGACACTACCGCCGCCGACCGCGGCATCGTGCTCGGTCGCGCGCTGGACGCTGCCGACGCCGGTCGACTGCACGACGGCAACGGCAGCATCAGCAGCGGCTTCGTGAATGCGGCCAGCCAAGGCTCCCTGGCCGTGTTCACATCAGGCAAGGGCGATATCGTCGTCGGCGGCAAGCAGTCGGTCGGCTTTCTGAGCCTGGGCGCCGACCGGGGCGATATCCGTCTGGATGGCGCGATCAGCGGCAACGGCATGATGGCCGTCACCAACGGCAGCATCCATCAGAACGCCGAACTGCGATCCGGCTACCGCGGCGTCGACCTGCATGCGAACACCTTGCACCAGAATGCCGATATCGTGTCCGACCGCGGCAGGATCGCGCTGTACGGCAGCAGCCAGTTCCAGGCCGAGGGCGTGCGCACCCGCGGCGGCACCGTCACGCTACGTGGCGACGACCTGCGCCTGTCCGGCGACACGCAAGCCGGCGACACGCTCAGCATCACCGGCGACAACGTGGTCCTGGACGGCGCCGCTTCGGGGGGCCGCCTCAATCTGATCGCATGGAAACAGGCCAAGACCACCGAGCGGGCGTCGCTACAGGCGTCCTCGGCCAGCCTGTTCGGTGGCTCCTTCGATCTGGCGCAAGGCTCCAACGCGCTGAACAACCTGAGCGTCTCCGCCCGCTCTGCCGACATCGCGCTCAGCGGCGATGCCGCGATCAGCAACGCATACAGCAGCGGCGATCTGCGGTTGCGCAGCCAGAAGGGAATGACGCTGAGCGACGCCAGCGCCGGGGGCATCCTGGACGTGCGCGCCGTCGGCGACCTGGATGTGGGAACGGTGCACGGCCAGCGCGATGTTCGCCTCGCCGGCAGCAACGTGGCTTCGACCAGCGGACGCTATTGGTGGACGCCGTCCTCCATCACCACAAGCGGCAAGGTCAGCGTCGAGGCAGAGAACGACGTACGCCTGAACGCGATCACGGGCTGGGCGATCGACATCAATGCCGGCAACGGCAATGCCAACCTCGGCCTTCTGACCAGTTCGGGCGACATCTCGGTCAACGGCGCATCCACCGTCAGGGTCGATAACGGCTATGCCGGCGGCAACCTGCGCGTGACCAGTCAGGGCGACGTCACCCTCGGCGGCAGCCTGAGCGCTGGCGGCAACCTGACGCTGGGCGGCAAGAACATCATCGCCAACGCTGCGCCGTCCTGGTGGTCCTTCCCCATGCTGCAGGCCAACGGCGCATTGAAGATCAACGCCAACGGCAACGTCGCCGTGAACAATGTCCGCGGCGGATCGGTCGACATGGTCGGCGCCGACGGCAGCGTCGGCGCCGGGCAGATCACCAGCGGCGGCGACGTGTCGGTCAGCGGCAAGCGCGCCGCCAGCGTCGCTGGCATTTCCGCCGGCGGCAAGCTGAGCCTGGTCAGCGAAGGCGATGTGGCCTTCTCCGGCGCGCTGAACGCCAGAGGCGATCTGCTGATCGGCGGCCACAACGTCACCGCCGTGCCCACCGGCTACTACTATCGCACCACGCCCTCGCTCATCGCCGGTGGCAAGGCGACGGTGACCGCGATGCAGAACGCGACCCTGGGCAACGTCAGTGCGGCCGCACTGGATCTACGCGCCAATGGCGGCGCCCTGATCGCCGACCGGCTCGACAGCGCCGGCGCTGCCTACCTCGGCGGCGGTCGCGGCATCGCACTGAACAAGCGCGCGACCAGCAAGGGCAATCTGACGCTCGCCTCGCAGGGCGACGTCACCGAGTCCGATGGCGTCGAGGTCGGTGGCGATCTGACCTACTTGCTGGCCGACAGCAGCAAGGTGGCATTGCGTGGCACCCTCAACAAGGTCGCCGGCACGACCAGCGGCATCAACGCCGCGCAGACCGACGACACCCAGAGACGCGCGCCGTCCTGGAACGACTGGGGATGGTGGTACACGCCATGGATGAGCTCCACCACGTGGCGCTCCCCCTACTGACGTAGAGGCGCACTCGAGCGCCTGCCTGGCCGTCGCGCCATCCATCGACCGCCCCGCCGTCGCTGCCCGCAGCGGCGGCGGGGCGTTGTCGTCACGGTGCCGGCGATGCGGCACGCCCTGCCCGCGAGCACGAGGCATGCACAGGCGGCGCCTCAACGGCCGCACCCCGCCGCACAGCACAGACACGGTCATTCCCATGCATCTCTCCCCCAGCATCGCCGCCATCGGCGTACTCGCCTGCGCGATCGGCGCGCCGGCGATCGCCCAGAACGCCGACGTCGGTCGCGGCGCGCTCGCGCCCGGCGCCGCCCCTCCGTCCAGCGGTGCGCTCCTGCAGCGCAATCCACTGCTGAATCCGCCACGCGATCCCCGCGCCCGCGAAGATCCTGCCATCGAAGGGCCTGCGCCTGCGGCGGCACCGGCCGCCGACGCAACCAGCGCGCCGCGCCTGCATGTCACGCAGATCGTGGTGGACAACGCCCCGGCAATACTGGCGCCGCAGATCGCCGCACTGGTGGCGCCGTATCGCGATCGCGACATGTCATTGGCGCAACTACGCGGTGTCGCCGTGCAGATCACCAAGCTCCTGCTGGATCACGGCGAAAGCATTTCTTACGCCTACGTGCCGCAGCAGGACATCCGCGACGGTGTGGTGCGGCTTCGCGTTCTGCGCGGGCACATCGAGTCGATCGCGCTGCAGCGCAACCGCTCTCCGGTCCACGACACGGTCCTGCAGTCCTACCTGGAGCGCGGCCTCTCGGCCTCCGGCGACGTCCGGCAGGCGCAATCGCAGGTGTTGCGCTTGGCCGACCTGCCCGGCGTCGGTGCCGTCACGCCGGTGCTCTCGCCTGCCGCGAGCGCCGGCGGCTCCCGGCTTGCGATCTCCGTCGAGGCCGCGCCGCGCTGGACCGGTGCACTGGTCGCCGACAACGCGGGTTCGGCTGCAACCGGCCGCAATCGGCTGGGAGCGCAACTGGGCATCAATAGTCCCTTCGGCCTGGGCGACCGCTTTCAAATGGTCGCCTACGGCGCGCCGCGCAGCATCCAGTCCGACCATGCCGGCGATGGCGGCAATACGCTGATCGGGCGCATCTCCTACGACTTGCCGATCGGCGCGCGTGGCGCGCGCGCAGGTCTTTCGGCCTCGCGCGTGGACTACACCACAGGCGGCCGTTACCGGAGTTACGGCTTCACCGGCTTCGCCAACGTGTCTGGCCTGTATGCGAGCTATCCGCTCATCCGCAACGAGGCGAACACGCTCAGCCTCGGCGCCACGCTGGACGACAAGCGCATGACCGATGCTTATGCGTACTTCGGTCAGTCCAATGCGCGTTCGGCCAGAGTCGTTGGCGCGGAACTCTCCGGCGATCGGAAAAGCGCCTTCTTGGGTCTGCCCACTGCCTGGCAGTATGCCGCTGGCGTCAGCGTGGGATACTTGCGCAACGACCGCGGGTGGGACCCGACCGGCCACACACGCGGCCGCTTTCTCAAGGCCACGCAGAGCGCCAGGCTGTCGCAGTCGCTTGGCACCGGCGCGTCCATCGATCTGGCGCTGCACGCACAGCAGACCTCGCGCACCCTGGACAGCTCCGAGAAAATGACGCTTGGCGGGCCCAATGCCGTACGCGCCTATGGCATCGATACGCTCAGCGCGGACAGCGGCTATGTGGCTTCGGCGACCATCAACGCCGCCGTGCCGACATCGCCCGGTCTGACAGCCCAGGTGTTCTACGACCTGGGCCAGGCCACGCTGCAGAAGTTCGCCAGGCACGAACGCAATCGGGTCCGCCTGGCCGGCTACGGTGTGGGCCTGAGCTACGTCTTCGGCACGCGCGCCACGCTGCGCATGAGCTACGCGCTGCCACGAGGCCAGGACGCGCTGCTCGGGAAGGACCGCACGCCGATGCTGTGGGCCAATCTCGTCGTGCGCTTCTGAGTCGGTCCATGACGCCAGTCATGCTGCAGCACGAGCGCCGGAGCCGCACCCACGCGTGCTCTCCCCTGACACGCTTGCGCGCGCAAGTTGCGAGCGCTTCAATGGTGCCGACACCCGGATTCGAACTGGGGACCTACCGCTTACAAGGCGGTTGCTCTACCAACTGAGCTATGCCGGCTGAAGACTGCATGCGACGCAGCTGATGCGGCGCAGGTCATTCTAGCGCAGTGCGCCGCAATCCAGCACGCGCTGGCGCGCGGCGCCGAGCTGGCGGCGCAGGGTCGCGGCCTGCGCCGCGGAGTCGGCGCGCAGGTCCAGCCACCAGCGCGACTGGCCGCTGCCGCCGCTGGGGATCAGGTCGGCGTTGAAGCCGGCACGGGCCAGTTCCTGGCGGCGGCGCTCGGCCCCCTCGCGGCTGCGGTACTGGCCCAGGGCGATGGCATTGCCGGCATCGCCCTGGCGCAACGGGTAATAGTCGCGGATGCCGGCGGCGACGATGCGCTCGGTGGCCTGCCTGAGGCCGTCTTCGCCGCCGATGGTCGGCAGGATCACGCGGAAGCTGGTGGCGTCGCTGTCGGCGGCCTCGCGCAAGCGCGGACGCGGCGCTCCCGGGGCCAGCGCGGCGACGGCCGCCTGCGCCGCGTCGCGGTCCGGGTACGGTCCTACGCTCAGGCACACCGCCGCGTCGGCGGCGGGCTTCGCCGCAGGCTCGACCTGGCTCTGGGTTGGAGCGGGCGCAGGCACGGCAGCGGGCGGCGTGGGCGCAGTGGACGGTGCGGCGGTCGTGGGAGCCGCCGGTGCGTCAGCCTGCGCCGGAACCGCTTCGACAGTATCGGCGGCGACGGCGGTGTCCGCTTGCGCATCGGCTGGCGCGGCGACAGGCGCGGCCGCCGGCGCAGTTGGCGCAGCAGCCGGCGCCGGCGCTTCATTGACCAGTTGCAGCGTCGCCACCCCGGCCGGCACGGCGGGCATCGGCACCGCTGGCGGGGTCGGCGGCTGCATTGCCCACCACACCGCGACGCCAAGGTTGAGGATGGTCAGGACGACGAGCAGGGCGCGAACGAGCATGGCCGGATTCTAGAGCGTGCGATGCACGTTGGGAGAGACAGTGGCATTTGCGTGGGACGTTGCGACTTCGGCGCAACGTCCGCCTTCGCCGCGCCGCATCGCGGCCGCCTGCGCCGGCCCGCTCAGGCGGCACCGGCACCGGCACCGGCACCGGCCACGACGTGCGCGTGCGCCCACAGCGCCAGTCCGTCCAAGACCAAGGCGGGGCGCTGCTCGGCCGGCGGCAGCGCGTGCAACAGCGGCGGCACCCCACCGCCGTGCAGCAGCAGCCGGGGTCGACGTCCGAGCAAGGCCTCGCCTTGCTGCAGGCTGCGCTCGATCAGCGCCACCGCCGCGCCGTCGCAGCCGGAGGCCAGGGCGTCGGCGGTGTCGGCGGCGAACTCGTGGTAATCGCCGCCCTCGGCCGGCAACTGCGCCGCCTTCTGCTGCAGCGCCTGGCGCATCACCGTGGGCGACGGCGCGATGCGGCCGCCACGGTGCAGGCCATCGCGGTCGAGCAGGTCCACGGTCAGCGCCGTTCCGACCCCCACCACCAGCACGTCGCCGCCGCCATGCGCGGCGAGCAGGGCCAGGAACCGGTCCACGCCGAACGCCTGCGGCCGCGCATAGGCGATGCGGACCCCGGCGCAGACGGCCTCGGTCCGCGCCACCTGCACCTGCGCGAAGCGACTGCGCAGCGTCTCCAGCACGGTGGCGGTCAGGGCCGGCGCGGCGACACTGGCGACGTAGGCGGTGCCACCCTGCGGCAGCGCCGCGACCGCCGCCGCGTCCATCGCCTCGGCACCATGCGGCCAGGCCTGCACCGCGCCCACCTGCCCGTGTTCCAGCGCGGCAAACTTGAAGCGCGAATTGCCCAGGTCGAACAGCCAGTCGCTCATGCCGGCCTCACGCTGACGTCGCCCGCATGCACCGGCTGCTCGCCGTCGGCGAAGGCCACCCGCAGCGCGCCGTCCTCGGCCAGCCCCAGGGCCGTGCCTTCGCGCACCTGGCCGCCATCGTCGATGCGCACGGCGCGTCCGACCAGCAGATCCAGCGCGGCGTAGCGCGGCAGGAACGGCGCCAGTCCCTCCGCGTCGAACAGCGCCAGGGCCGGCAGCAGCTGCGACAGCACCGCCGCGGCGATCGCGTTGCGCGACACCGCGCCGCCGGCCAGCCACGTCAGGTCGGTCCACGGCTGGTCGATGTCCGCGGCAGTGGCCGCCGGCATCGCCACGTTCAGGCCCAGGCCGATCACGGCCCGCGCCGGCCCGGCGAACTCGCCGCCGCCTTCCACCAGCAGGCCGCCCAGCTTGCGCCCGTCGGCCAGCAGGTCGTTCGGCCACTTCAGCCCGACTGAGGCGAATCCGGCCGCACGCAGGGCTTCGGCCACGGCCACGCCGGCCGCCAGGCTCAAGCCGCCCAGCCGGCCCAGCCCGCCCTGGAAGCTGCGCGCCACCGACAGATACAGATGCGCCGCCAGCGGCGACGCCCAGACCCGGCCACGGCGGCCACGGCCGCCGGTCTGGCGCTCGGCCATCAGGACCTCGCTGCCCTGCGCCGGCGCCGGCCGCTGCAGCAGGGTGGTATTGCTGGAGACCAGGCTCCAGGCGATCTCCAGCCCGGCCAGCTCGGCGCCCGCCGGCCCGCTCAGTCCGGCCCGGATCGCCGCGGCGTCGAGCAGTTCCACCGGCCGTGCCAGGCCATAGCCCTCGCCGGCCCGGCCCTCGATCTCCACCCCGGCCGCGCGCAGCGCCTGAATGCGCTTCCACACGGCCGCCCGGGTCAGCCCGCAGGCACGCGCCAGGGCATCGCCGGACAGGGGCCCCTTGCTGAGCCTGGCCAACAGTTCGCGCTCGTCCAACGCCGGTTCCATCGCCTCGTTCCGCCCCTGGGCGTGCAGTGGCGCGCCCTCGTGAACCGAAAAGTATGCGGCAACGCCCCCCGGGCGCCCAGAGCCGGAGCCCTGCAGCGGGTGAAAACCGCGTTAGAATCGGAATTCACCGCCGCTCGCCCTGGATGCCGACGATGCGCCGTTCCCTGCCCTGCCTGCTCCTGTTGCTGCTGCCACTCGCCGCCGCCCACGCGTCCAACGTGCTGGCGGAGAAGCCGCACACCGACTGCACCTACGGCGACGCGGCCGATGCCGACAGCACGCCGACGCGCCCGCCCGCGGCGCTGCATGCGCCCGCCTCCACCGGCAAGCCGGCCTCGACCACCACCGGCGGCGGCAGCGACAGCGACCTGGTGCCGCGCATGCGCATGCCGAAGTGGCACAGCTTCCTGCCGGGGATGTTCCGCTGATTCCACGCTGGCTGCGCGGGCTGTGGTCGAAACCCGCCGCCATCGATGACCCTACCTGGCAGGCCGTGCGCCGCGACTGCGCCTGGGTCGCCGCCCTGGATGCGCCGCGCGAACAGCGCCTGCGTACGCTGGCCAGCGAATTCCTGCATCGCAAGACCATCTCGCCGCTGGGCGGTCTGCAGCTGGATGCCCTGCAGTGCGGCCTGCTCGCCGCACTGTGCTGCCTGCCGCTGCTGGAGTACGGCAGCGAGGGCATGCGCGGCTGGTCGCAATTGCTGGTCTACCCGGACGCGTTCCGCGTGCAGCGCAGCCATGTCGACGCGGCCGGCGTGCTGCACGAGTGGGAAGACGAACTGATCGGCGAATCCTGGGACAGCGGCCCGTTGATCCTGTCCTGGGCCGACGTACAGGCCGATCTGGACGATCCACGTGCCGGCTACTGCGTGGCGGTGCACGAAATGGCGCACAAGCTCGACGTGCTCGACGGCGCCCTGGACGGCACGCCGCTGCTGCCGCGCACGTGGCAACGGCAATGGGCCGACGATTTCCAGCGCAGCTACGACACCTTCTGCGCGCGCGTGGACCGCGGCCGCGCCAGCGAGATCGACGCCTACGCCGCCGAAGCGCCGGAAGAATTCTTCGCGGTGGTCAGCGAATATCACTTTTCCGCGCCAGAGCGGCTGCAACGCGAGATGCCGGAAGTGGCGGCGCATCTGGCGCGGTTCTATGGGCCGTCGCCGTTCGCTGTGGACTGAGCGGCCATCGCGTCTTGAGGGATCGCTTCAAGACGTCGCCGCGATGAACGCGACAAAGCATGCATTACGGGGAGTCGGGCGCATAACGCGTCGGGACTGAAGTCCCTCCCACAGTGCACCCGTCGCGGCTGAAGCCGCTCGTACAGGACATTTCCCGAATCCCTCCATCGCGGAAAACGCATCACACCAACTTCAGATCCCGCGCATGCGCCTGCGGAAACACCTTCTGCAGTTGCGTCGGCGACAGGCCCCACATGCGGCCGAGCAGGCCGGCGAACATGTCGCGGTAGTTGGTCAGCACCGGGTAGTCGCGGTCCTGGAACAGCTTGTCCTTGCTCACCGCCACCTGCTCGCCGGCGATGCGGCCGCCGTTGACCCCGCCGCCCAGCACCCAGTACGTGGTGCCGTGGCCGTGGTCGGTGCCCTTGTCGCCGTTCTCGCGGAAGGTGCGGCCGAACTCGGACAGCACCACCACCACCGTATTGCGCCACTCCGGCCCCAGCGCCTCGGCATAGGCCGACAGCCCCTCGGACAGGTTGGCCAGGTTGTTGGCCAGCGCGCCGTCGGTGCTGCCCTGGTTGACGTGCGTGTCCCAGCCGCCGACATCGACGAAGCCGAGCCGGTAGCGCTCACGCATCAGCGTGGCGATGCGGCGGGTCTCGTCGGCGAAGGTGCGTGCGCTGGCGGCGCCGCGGTTGGCCTGCTGCATCTCGTCGCGCAGGGCCTGCGAGACCTGCTGGCGCAGCGCCAGGCCGTCGTGCGCGGCGCTGGCCAACTGGGTGCCGTGGTACATGCCGGCGAGGATGTCGGCCTGGCGCTGGTCGAACGCCGGGGTCGGATTGCGCTTGAGCGAGAGATTGGGAATGTCGCCGCCGCCCTGGAAACTCAGCGGCAGCGAATCGGTGAAGGCGATCGACGGCGTGCCGGTGGCCACCTGCGACAGCCGCGCCAGGAAGCCGGTGCGGTAGTCGCTGCGCTGCCCGGCCGGTTGCCCGGCCTCGATGCTGTCCTGGGTCTCGAAGTGGCTGCGCGACAGGTCGTCGGTGCCGGCGAAAGGCACAAAGGCCAGTTGCTTGTCGTTCCACAGCGGCATCAGCGTGTCGCGCAGCCGTGGGTTCAGGCCCCACTGCGTGTCCAGCGCGATGGCGCTGTTGGGATTGGCCGGATCCGGCCTGGCGATGGCCAGGCTCGGCCGCGAGGCGTAGTAGAACTCGCTCGCGTACGGGACCAGCAGGTTGTTGCAGTCGTAGCCGCCACGCAGGAATACCACCAACAAACGCGGCGACGGCGCCGGTGCGGCGAACAGGCGCCCGGCGAACGGCAGGCTGGCCGCAGCGGCGGCGGACGCGAGCAGGAAGCGGCGACGGTGCATGGCGGATCTCCGTGCGGCGAAGGCCGCGGTCAGCGGTAATTGAAATCGGGCGAGGCCAACAGGTAGCCGTTCCACTCCTGCTGCGAGCGCGCCTGCGCCAGCGCCTGGCGCGTGGCGTCGCTCAGTTGCGGCTCGATCGCGTGGTAGTACAGCGGCGTGCTCAGTTGCGGAAAACCGCCGCGCTGCTGCCCATCGACGGTGAACAGCTGGGTGTTGCCGTTGCCGATCGCACGCGCGATCTCGAAGCGCTGCGCCATTTGCCCGGAACTGTTCCAGGCACTGGACTGCAGCGACCAGCCATCGGGCGTGATCCGTCCGAAGCTCGGCTCGCCCATCTGGTTCAACCAGCCCAGCAACGGCTGCGGATTGACGATGGTCTGCCCGTCGTAGGCCAGGCGCAGCGCCGAGACCAGGAAGCGGTACGGATCCTTGAACTTGTGCGGCGCGCCGGCCGCCATCTCCGGTGCGGTGAACATCACCTGCAGCACCGCCGCGATGTCGCCGTCGCTGCGCTGGAACGTGCGCGCCATCTTCTCCACCAGCGCCGGCGGCGGATCGTCGGCGACGAAGTACTCGGCCAACTGCCGCGAGATGAAGTGCGCGCATGCCGGCTGGCGCACGATCAGTTGCACCGCGCGCTCGACCTCGTCGAAGCCGCCGCCGGCGATGCGCTGGCCGAGCAAGGTCTTGTCGCCGGGTTCGTGCCGCGCCGGATTGAACTCGAACGCGCCGCGACGCACATACTGCCCCTGCAGCGCCGGCGGCAACTTCGGCGGACCGTCGCGGTCGACCGGCGCGATGCCGACGCCGGTGAGGATCAGCGCCAGTTGCTGCACGTCCTTCTGCGTGTAGCCGGCATCGACGCCGAGGGTATGCAGTTCCATCAATTCGCGCGCGTAGTTCTCGTTGACCTTGCCTTTGGCGTTCTGCGCGTTGTCCAGGTACTCCAGCATCGCCGGACTCTCCAGCGTCGCCATCACCAGGTCGGAGAACTTGCCCAGCGCGTGCGGGCGGATCGCGTTGTCGGCGTAGTCGGCCACGGTCCAGTGCAGGCGACCCTTGTCGGCGAACACGCTGAAATGGTTGAGCCAGAACCAAACCATCTGCTCGCGCAGCTGATCCGGCGCGTAGATGGAACGCAGCAGCTGCGCCTGGCGTGCCTGGTTCAGCAGCAGATCGCCGCGCTGCTGCGCCGCCTTCTTCGCCGCGACCTTGGCATCGCCATCCGGCATCGCCTTGATCGCCTGCTGTGCGGCGGCCTGCTGCTTGAGCAGTTCCTGGACCGGCGTGTGCAGCGCGGCGTAGCCGTCCAGTTGCGCGCGCACCGGCGCCGGCAGGGCGGCATCGCCACCGTCGGCCTGCAGTTGCTCGCGCAGGAAGCGCTTGCGGCCATCGCGCTCGAACTGCGCCACGCTGGCGCTGTCCAGGCCGGTGGTCATCGACTGCAGCCAGCGCGCATCGTCGCGCTTGAGCACCTTGTCGGTGGCGGCGATGGCGCCGACGGTGAACAGCACCAGCAGCAACGACAGCAGCAACCGCTGGGAATTGCGCAGCGCGCGCCGGCCGCGCACGCGCAGACGCGTTGCTGCAGGACGATGCCGGGATGCGGACATGCGGGGCTCCTGGACGAAAAGCGGCGTGAAGACCGGCGCAGTATCGCCAGCTGCGCGCCGGTCGCGTTAAGCCTCTGTCGGAAACCTCCCGGTCATTTGCACGGGATTCACCTGCTGCTGCACTGCAGCGGCGCGCGCGGCCGCTCGATTGGCACGGTTCGTCGCTGCGCAGCGGAATGCCGGTCCCAGACCAGCACAGGAGCGCGCTGTCGGGCTTACAACCCCGGCGGCAGGGTGACCAGGAAGCGCGCCCCGCCCAGTTCCTCGGAGCGGCTGACCTGCAGCTCGCCGCGGTAGCCCTTGACCAGGTCCTGCACGATCGCCAGGCCGATGCCGTGGCCATGCACGCGCTCGTCGCCGCGCACGCCGCGCTGCAGGATGTGGGCGACCTCTTCCGGCGCGATGCCGGGGCCGTCGTCCTCCACGGCGATGATCAGGCCGGCGCGGCGGCTGCCGGCGGCCGGCTCCGGGCGCACGCTCAGCAGCACCCGCCGGCGCGCCCACTTGAAGGCGTTCTCGAGCAGATTGCCGAGCAGTTCCTGCAGGTCGCCGGGCTCGCCGTGGAAGCGCGCGCTCGGCTCGATATCGAACTCGCACAGCACGCCCTTGGCGGCATAGACCTTCTCCAGGCCGCGCACGATCTCCTCGGCGTTGGGCTCGATCGGCAACGGCGCGGCGAACAGCTTGTGGCCGCTGGAGGCGGCGCGCGCCAGCTGGTAGGACACCAGGTTGTTCATGCGCCGTAGCTGCACGTCCAACTCTTCGCGCAGCTCCGGCCCCTGCGCGCCGCTGTCGAGCTGGGTGCGCAATACCGCCAGCGGCGTCTTCAGGCTGTGCGCCAGGTCGGCCAGGGTGTTGCGCTGGCGGTCCAGGTTCTCGCGCTCGCTCTCGATGAAGGCGTTGATGCTGTCGGTCAGCGGTTCCAGTTCGCGCGGATGGCGATCGCCCATGCGCACCGCTTCGCCGCGCTGCACCTTGGTCAGTTCGTTGATCACCCGGCGCAGCGGGCGCAGGCTCCATTGCAGGATGAAGGCCTGCAGCACCAGCAGGATCAGACCGGCGCCGCCGAGGTTGAACCACACCCGGCCGCGGAACACGCGCAGCTGCGCGCCCAGCGCGCGGGTGTCCTCCATGATGTAGATGGTGACCGGGGTTTCCTTGTCGTGGCGCACGTAGGCCAAGCCGATGCCGTAGCGGTAGACCTCGCCTTCGCTGCCGTCGATCTGGGTCATCGGCCAGGGTCCGTCGAAGGTTTCCTGACGCGGTTCGAGCATGCCGCCCTTGGGCGGCAGCGGCCCCTCACTGGACATCGAGATCCAGCGCTCGTTGGGCAACTCGATCTGCGCGTACAGGCCGCTGCCGGGCCGGTCGAAATGCGGGTCCGGCGACGACTTGTCGTTGTTGATGTACAGCGAACCGTCGCGGGCGACGTCGATGTTGTTGGCGTACGCGGTGGCGTAGCTCTTCAGGCGCTCGCGCAGGTTGCTCAGCGCGGTATCGGCGAACGCCTGGTCCAGCGCGTAACCTGCCGCGGCAAGGAACGCCAGCAGGCTGAGGCTGGCGGCGAGCAGCTGGCGCGCCTGCAACGAACGCGGGCGCCAGCGCTTGTACCACCTGGGTCGTGCCGCCACGCGGTCGCTTCCTCGGTGTGCTCGCCGGCGCCTGCGATCAGCCTTCGGTACGCGGAATCGCGAACCGGTAGCCGCGGCCGCGCACGGTCTCGATCGGCTTCAACTCGCCGTCCGGGTCCAGCTTCTTGCGCAGGCGGCCGATGAAGACTTCCAGCACATTGGAGTCGCGGTCGAAATCCTGCTGATAGATGTGCTCGGTCAGGTCGGCCTTGGAGACCAGTTCGCCGGCATGCATCATCAGGTACTCAAGCACCTTGTACTCGTAGCTGGTCAGGTCGACGTTGCTGCCACTGACGCTGACGGTCTGCGCCGCCAGGTCCAGCGCGACCGGACCGCATTCCAGGGTCGGCTTGCTCCAGCCGGCGGCGCGGCGCAGCAGCGCATTGACGCGCGCCAGCAGCTCTTCGACGTGGAACGGCTTGACGAGGTAGTCGTCGGCGCCCTGCTTGAGGCCTTCGACCTTGTCCTGCCAGCTGGAACGCGCGGTGAGGATCAGCACCGGGAACTTCTTGCCTTCGTCGCGCAGCGCCTTGATCAACTCCATGCCCGACATCTTCGGCAGGCCCAGATCGATGATGCCCACGTCGAAGGGCACTTCGCGGCCCATGTACAGGCCTTCCTCGCCGTCCTGCGCCGCATCCACCGCAAAGCCTTCGCGCTTCAGGCGAGCGGCCAGGGTCTCTCGCAGCGGAGCTTCGTCTTCGACCAGAAGGATACGCATGAACTCTCCCTAGTAACTTACAGGTGGCCGGTGGCCGGGGCGGTGTGTGGAACCTGAACCGAACTATCCGGACTCACGGGTGATCGTCGCGTGGTGGCTCGGGAGGCTCGCCCGACCGCGGCGCCCGCGGCGGCGCCGCACGGCCAGGTTGCGGATCGTCCATGTAGCGTACCCGCCCACGGCCGTCCATGTACTTGACGCGGTTGATGTCGCGGCCATCGAACGGCACGCGCTCGGCGCCGAGGATCTGCCCGCCGGTGGAGCGCTGCACCCGGCGCACCGCGTCGGACAGCGAACTACCGCCATAGTCACGATTGCGCCCCGCATCGCGCTCCGGCGGCGCCATCACACCCGGCATGGGCGGCTGCTGCGCACGGCCGTGCCCAGCCGCGACCGACGCCAGCGCGAGCGCGAAGACAGCGGCAAAGCGGTAGTGGCGGGAAGCGGAAGAAGTCACGACGGGCATCCTAACGGACTGATCGGAAACGTTCAAAACTTGTGAAGCGCGACACCTCGCGGGAACGAAGACGACCTCGAGAAATCGAGGCAAATTCTTGATTTTTCGGGGTGAATCCGGTCTGAACTTTTCCGGACGCCCCCGGTAGCATTCAGTCAAATGAACCTGCCGAAGGCCGATGCAAGGGCCGCGCCAGGGGTCTGGAGAGGCCCTTCGGCAGGTGCTTCGCGGCGTCTCCGCAGGACCAGAGATTAGCCCCAGAAACCTGAACGGAATCCCTGAACGACGCACAGAAGACGGCGGCGTGGCAGTCGTCGATCGAGACGCCGCATGGGTCGGCGACCGCTTGGCGATGAGAGCGATCAGGTCATCGATGCGAACGGTGCCCCGCACCGCGCGGCGGCGCCCGTCGGATCACGCCGCCGCGCGTGCCGCCCCGTCGGTGACCGCCAGCGCCCGCTCCAGCAGCGCCCAGTCCGCGCCCGGCCGGTGCGCACCTTCGCTGAGCACTTGGCGGAAGGCGCGGCCACCGGGCTGGCCGTGGAACAGACCGAGCAGGTGCCGGGTGATGTGCTTGAGCGGCAGGCCCTCGGCCAGACGCGCCTCGACGTAGGGACGCAGCGCGCGCAGCAACTCCGCGCGCGGGCGCAGTGCGGCGCCGGTCAGGGCCGCGTCCAGCCGGTGCAGGACGTAGGGATCGTGGTAGGCGGCGCGGCCCAGCATCACCCCATCCACCGCCTGCAACTGCGCCTGTGCCGTCTCCACCGCGGCCAGGCCGCCGTTGAGCACGACCTGCAACTGCGGCCGCTCGCGCTTGAGCCGGTGCGCCCAGTCGTAGCGCAGCGGCGGCACCTCGCGGTTCTCCTTCGGCGACAGGCCCTGCAGCCAGGCATTGCGCGCGTGCACCACGAACAGCCCGCAGCCGGCCGCGGCGACCTGGTCGACGAAGGCCAGGAACACCGCGTAGTCGTCGTCCTGGTCCACGCCCAGCCGGCATTTCACCGTCACCGGGATGTCCACTGCCGCGACCATCGCCGCCACGCACTCGGCGACCAGCGCCGGCTCGCGCATCAGGCAGGCACCGAAGCGCCCGGCCTGCACCCGGTCGGACGGGCAGCCGCAATTGAGGTTGATCTCGTCGTAGCCCCAGTCCTGGCCGATCCGCGCCGCTTGCGCCAGCAGCGCCGGCTCGCTGCCGCCGAGCTGCAGGGCCAGCGGATGCTCGGACGCATCGAAATCCAGCAACCGCGCGCGATCGCCCAGCACCACCGCATTGGCGTGGACCATCTCGGTATACAGCCGCGCCGACGGCGCCAGCAGCCGGTGGAAGACCCGGCAATGGCGGTCGGTCCAGTCCATCATCGGGGCGACGGACAGGCGCAGGGAGGCCGCATAGCGAAATTTTTTTCGCAGTCCCAATGGCTTGCCTTGTTTTTCGTGATCTTCAGTTCCGCTCATGATTGGTCGACTTCGAGTTCTCGGGCCTCGCTACTACGCTGCGTGTCAGTTGGCCATGTCGCTCGGGCCACATAAATCATCGCCGGTCGTCTCCGCGAGGACGTAGCGCTAGGGTACACGGCTCAGATCCGCGTCCATCGGCGCGGGAGGTGATACACCTATCAAGACTAGGCAAGTCGGGGAAAGCCCGACCAGGGCTCTTCCGGACGCACTTGCTGTTTATATCGATACGGATATAATCATGCTCATCAAACCGATCGAATTCCTTGGAGACTCCCTGCGCAATCTGCGGGATTTTCCAGATGACGCGAAGCGGGAGGCCGGATATCAGTTGGATCGCGTGCAGCACGGATTGCAGCCCGACGACTTCAAGCCCATGCCGACGATCGGCCAAGGCGTTGAGGAAATTCGGATACGGGACAACAACGGCGCCTACCGCGTCATCTACACAGCCAGGTTGGCCGATGCGATCTACGTGCTTCATGCGTTCCAGAAGAAGACGCAGGCTACATCGAAGCAGGACATCGACCTTGCAAAGCAACGCTTCGCCCTGCTGGACAGGAAGTGACATGAACAAAAACAAGACCGAACGATTCGCCAGTGTCTGGGATGCGCTTGCCGACACCGCCCAAGAAGCGGCCAACCTCAAGGTCCGCGCCGAGCTGATGAGGAAGATCGCCTCCCTGATCCAGGAAAACGGTTGGACCCAGGCTGCTGCGGCTGAAAGATGCGGCATCACTCAGCCACGCATCAATGACCTGTTGCGTGGTCGCATCTCTCGATTCTCGCTCGACGCCTTGGTGAACATCGCTGCTTCCCTGGGCCGGCAAGTCCACGTCGAGCTTGACGCTGCCTGATCGACACCAATGACAGTGCGCACCCTCTCCAGATGGGTCGATCGCCTACTGAAGGGTTCGGTCATGATCGAATGCCCGCGCATGGAGATCCTAGGACGTGATCACGAGCCACCCGTCTTTACTGGACCAGGGCACATCAAGGTCGGCCAGGACAAGCGTATCCGTTTTGTCATGCACGGCACTCCACGTGACGGATCCGATGCCTTTAAAAGGATAGTCCTAGCCCAGAAGTATCCGCATGACATCCGGCACCAATTCAGGATCAATGCGACTGCATACGATGGAACAGAGTGGTCGGGAGGGTGGACTAAGCTGACTTTGGGCGAAGAGGCAGCAAATATCTGGCAGCTATCCGGCCCCATACACAGCCTTCACACAGACTCCACAGGGTTCGGGGTCGCCAAGAAGAGCGGTGTTGAGCTGGTATTTGATCGATCTTTGCGGCTACCGATACCCATGAACATGGTCAAGACCGTGCTTCGGGGCGACAAGCAGGTCTTTTGGGCACGAAGCTCAGGCACTAAAACCATCAATGTGCTGGATGCAGAGATTGAGTTCTTCCTTTCACCTGAGCACGAACATGTCTGGGCCGTGGCGAATACCACCCAAAATTTCCCACATCCGCATCTGGAAAACTGGCTCAGCGAACCCCTGAATCTACTGCTTGGTGAAATTGTCGTGCCGAGCCTATGTGCCCGGAATTTCGGCGACGGCAGGGCCTTTATCAGGTTCCGCCCATCACCGTGGAAACCAGCAACCACGCTGACTGCCAGCATCTTGCGCGAAGATCCGCTTGTAGCCGACGAGCGCTTTTGGAACCTGTACTGCGACATCCTGACGATAGTTGCCACAGCTCGAGACGCCGATGGTCACCCAAACTTCGAGGCGCATCCACTGACTCAATACTACTGGGAGATCGTCCAAGCAAGCGGGGGCTCCAACTGGGTCCTTTGCATGACGTTGGCCAGCACGGTCGAAGGCATCGCAAAAGCGATGTTCTCTGAGACAGAGTGGAAGGCCGACTGGGCAACCAGCGAAGTCGATAGCCTGAAGCAGATTGTCAAGGACTGGAAAGGCGATAGCAACCTTCGCAGCAGAGTCCTGGACTACCTCAATGGATTCAAGAAAAAGGGCATCGCCAAAGTTCTGAAATCGCTGGTTGAACAAGGAATTGTTACTTCTGACCAAGTCGATGCATGGAGTCGCATCCGTAATTCCTCGATGCATGGCGACATGGTTCTTCCTTGGTCGGATGAAGACCAAGAAGGTCGCATCATCAATCTGATCGAGCTCACGCACAGGCTGAGCGAGGCTTACATCAAACGCGAGTTAGGCAAAGTCACTGCATAGGCAACTTCCTAAAACTTAACCACAACGGTTACAGCGCGAATTTTGCCCTTCATCCGGACAACGGACAGGCGGAGTTGCTCGGAGCCCACGAGGTTGCGAGCGGCATGCCCGCGTTGCAAAGACGCTGTCGGTCTGGAGTGCGGTCGCAGCGTATTGAGGACAGCGAGTGACTTTCGTCCGGGAAACATTCGCGCGCAACATTGGCCTGGCGCGCTGTTGTGTGCACAGATCGGCATGACGATTTCCTAGGCTGGATGAGAGTGGGATCTGGACTGCTGCACTACCCCGTTACGCCGTAATCAGGCGTATGCGTATCTGGCGATGCCTGCGATCAGGGGCAACGACTCATCCATGATGTGAAACCCAACGCATCACGTGGCACCGACGCTTGACCGCACGCCGCATCCAGCCTATCGTGCGCTCGCCGAAGGTATTCATCGCTTCATTCGGATGAAGGGATGGATTTAAACGGGAATCCGGTGACGGCCGGCGCCGCAAGCGCCTGCCCATTCCGGAGCTGCCCCGCAGCGGTGAATGGAAACGACCTCCGTCAATGGCACTGGGCCGGCGCATGCCGGCCTGGGAAGCGACGGACAGTAGGTGCGCAGCCGGCACGGTGCGTGTGTCCATCAGCCCGAATACCGGCCCCGGCCGGAGGACCCTGCGTCCTCCGATTCGACCTGGCGCCTCCGCGGGGAGGTGGCCGGACCGCGACCCGGCCTTGCGCCGCGCCGCGCCGTCCGCCTGCCCGCGCGGTACCGGTTCGCCCGCGGGGGCGAAGGTCGCTGGCGTGGCGGGCGGTCCGTGCAAACGGGACGCGCGGCGCGCGGTTCCTTCGTTCCTCAATGCCCTTGAACGCAATGAGGAAACGCAACATGACGATCGTGACCAACCTGGGCTTTCCGCGCATCGGTGCGCGGCGCGAGCTCAAGCAGGCGCTGGAACGCTACTGGCGCCGCGACATCGACGGCGCGCAACTGCAGGACACCGCACGCGAACTGCGCCAGCGTCACTGGCAACTGCAACGCGAGGCCGGGGTGGACGTGCCGCCCAGCAACGACTTCAGCCTGTACGACGCGATGCTCGACACCGCGTTCCTGTTCGATGCGATCCCGCAACGCTACCGCGCGCTGGCCGATGCCGATCCGTTGGCCGGCTACTTCGCGATGGCGCGCGGCACCCAGGAAAACGGCCTGGATCTGCACGCGTTGGAAATGACCAAGTGGTTCGACACCAACTACCACTACCTGGTGCCAGAGCTGGCGCGGCGCCAGCACTTCCGCCTGCGCGGCGACAAGCCGGTGGTGGAGTTCCTGGAAGCCAAGGCGCAGGGCATCCAGACCCGGCCGGTGCTGATCGGGCCGGTGACCTTCCTGGCGCTGTCCAAGACCGTGGACGGCAGCGACCGCTGGGCGCTGCTGGACAGCCTGCTGCCGGTGTACGCCGAACTGCTGCAACGCCTGCATGCGGCCGGCGCCGGCTGGGTGCAACTCGACGAACCGGCGCTGGTGCTGGACCTGGACGAGGCCGCACGCGCCGCCTATGAGCGTGCCTACGCCTTCCTGGCGCAAGCGCCGCGGCCGAAGCTGCTGCTGACCAGCTACTTCGGCGAACTGGGCGACAACCTGGAACTGGCGATGGCGTTGCCGGTGGACGGCATCCACGTGGACCTGGTGCGTGGCGTGGCGCAGTTGGACGCCGTGCTGCAGGCGCTGCCGGCCGGGCGCGTGCTCTCGGCCGGCCTGGTCAACGGCCGCAACGTGTGGCGCACGCCGCTGGACAACGCGCTGACCCTGGCCCGCTACGCCGCCGGCCATGTCGGCCGCGAGCGGCTGTGGCTGGCGCCCTCGTGCTCGCTGCTGCACGTGCCGGTGGATCTGCAGCAGGAGACCAGGCTGGACCGCGAACTGGTCGGCTGGCTGGCCTTCGCCAGGCAGAAGCTGCAGGAACTGCGCACCCTGGCCGATGCGCTGGACGACCAGCCGCAGGCGCAGGCGGGGCTGGACGCGGCGCGCGATGCGTTGGCCAGCCGTCGCGCCTCTGCGCGCGTGCATCGCGCCGAGGTGGCGCGGCGGGTGGACGCGCTGACCGACGACGCCGGCCGCCGGCAGTCGCCGTACGCGCAGCGCCGGCAGGCGCAGCAGGCGGCGCTGCGGCTGCCGCTGTATCCGACCACCACCATCGGCTCGTTCCCGCAGACCGAGCAGGTGCGGCAGGCGCGTGCGCAGCACAAGGCCGGCAAACTCGACGATGCCGCGTACGACGCGTTCCTGGCCGCCGAGACCGAACGCTGCGTGCGTGCGCAGGAGCAACTGGGCCTGGACGTGCTGGTGCACGGCGAGTTCGAGCGCAACGACATGGTCGAATACTTCGGCGAGCAGCTGGACGGCTTCGCCTTCACCCGTCATGGCTGGGTGCAGAGCTACGGCTCGCGCTGCGTGAAGCCGCCGATCATCTACGGCGACGTGCAGCGCCCGGCGCCGATGACGCTGCGCTGGACCCAATACGCGCAGTCGCTGACCGAGCGGCCGATGAAGGGCATGCTGACCGGGCCGGTGACGGTGCTGCAGTGGTCGTTCGTGCGCGACGACCAGGAGCGCGCGCAGACCTGCCGGCAGATCGCGCTGGCGCTGCGCGACGAGGTGCGCGACCTGGAGGCGGCCGGCATCGGCGTGATCCAGATCGACGAGCCGGCGATCCGCGAAGGCCTGCCGCTGCGCCGCGCCGATTGGCAGGCGTACCTGGACTGGGCGGTGCAGTGCTTCCGCATCGCCGCGGCCGGGGTGCGCGATGCCACGCAGATCCACACCCACATGTGCTACTCGGAGTTCAACGACATCATCGAGGCGGTGGCGGCGATGGACGCGGACGTGATCTCGATCGAGACCTCGCGTTCGCGCATGGAACTGCTCGATGCCTTCGTGCGCTTCCGCTACCCGAACGCGATCGGGCCGGGCGTGTACGACATCCACTCGCCGCGCGTGCCAAGCACGCAGGAGATAGTGGCGTTGCTGGAGAAGGCGCGTGCGGTGCTGGATCCGCAGCAACTGTGGGTCAATCCGGATTGCGGGCTGAAGACCCGCGGCTGGGCGGAAACCCGCAACGCGCTGCAGGCGATGGTGGCGGCGGCGCAGCAGTTGCGCAGCCAGCACGCGCAGGCGGCGTGACCTGGCGATGCCCGGCGCCACGTGCGCCGGGCATCGCGATGGTTGCAGCATGTCCGGCATCCCAGTTCGGCGTGCATTGCTGCATTGCGTCTTTGTCCGGCAATGTGCGCTGGCTATAACCGCAGGCGAACGCGTGGCGAGGGGGCGCTGCGTCCTCGCCGACGTGCTGCCGGCGGCGCGGTGCGTCGCGGCTCCGGCATGTGCGTCTGCTTCTCAGCACCGCCAGGGAGAGCGCGTCATGCCGAAGCTGTCGAACCTGTCCGCCGTCTGCGTCCTGTGTCTCGTCGTCCCCGCCGCCGCGCTGCACGCGGCCGAACTGATTCCCAAACAACTGGCCGGACCGCCCGAGGAGTTCGCGCAGATGCGCGCACCCGCCCCGGCGGAAGCGGCGATCCTGTCCAAGAGCGCGTTGCTGCCGGTGGAATTCTCCGCCGCGCGCAGTGGCGGCCCGGCGCAATGGCACACCACCCTGCCGGTGGAGAACGGCAAGCTGCGCTTCGTGGTGCTGTCCGGCGAGCAAGACTGGCAACCACGCTTGAGCGCACCGGCCACGGCCAGCGCACGCATGGGCAGCGCCGCCGCCACGCCGATGCTCGCGCCCAGCGCCAAGACCACCCAACTGGGCGCCGGCGGCGCCGCGCTGCCGGCTCGCGAGTACCGCGTGGACAGCGCCGCCAACGGCGACTGGACCCTGACCCTGCAGGCCGACGGCAGCAACACGGCGCAGCGTGGCTACGTGCTGATGGAGGGCGATCCACGCACGCAACTGGCGTCCTATCCCAGCGACCGCGCGCAACTGCAGCGCGGCCAGCGCGTCGGCCTGACCGCCCTGCTCGGCGGCATCGATGCGCAAGGCGGCGTGTCGCTGGCGCGCAGCGCCGGCAGCGGCCGCATCGACACCGCACGGCTGCGGGTGATCGCGCCGGACGGCTCCGTCAGCCAGTGGCCGATGGCCGACGACGGCCGCCACGGCGACGGCGCCGCGGGCGACGGCGTGTATGCCGGCGACTTCCCGGCGACGGCCACCGGCACCTACATCGCGCAGGTGGTGGTGCACGGCCACGACGCCGGCGGCCAGGCCTTCGTGCGCACCAGCGAGCACGTGCTGCCGGTGCTGGACACCACCTTGCGCATCACCGCCGATGCCGTCGCCGCCAGCGCACAGTCCGGCACCCGGCTGACCCTGCCGATTCCGGTGCGCATCGGCGGCGGCCAGGCGCCGGCGCACTACCGCGTGCTCGGCGAACTGTGGGGCACCGGCCGCGACGGCAGCGCGGTGCCGGTGGCCTGGCTCGGCGGCATGCTCGCGCCGCAGGACGGACGCCTGCCGCTGAGCGTGGACGAGCGCTGGATCGTCCGCGCCGGCGCGCGTGCGCCGTTCACCCTGCGCAACCTGCGCGTGGAAGATCCGGACAACTTCGTGCCGCTGGCCACGCGCGCGACGTTGCCGCTGACCCTGCCGGCACTGCGCCGCAGCAGCGTGGCGCGCAGCACCGGCGCGATCGACGAGAGCATGCGCATGGGCGAGCGCCCGGCACAGCTGAGCACCGCCGCCACCGACATGCAGGCACAGGCCACCGGCAAGCGCCTGGTGCTGGTGCACGGCTATTGCTCAGGCGGGGTGTGGCCGGTGGCGCAGTTCACCAATGCCTCCGCGTTCCTGGACGTCAACCAGAACCGCAGCAACGACCAGTTCGCGCAGCGCCTGGCGCAGTTCGGCAGCCAGTGGAACTCGTTCGGCACGGTGGCGCACAGCCAGGGCGGCATGGCCGCGTTGCACCTGTACGTGTATTACTGGAGCGGCCTGGACAATGCCAGCGGCGGGCGGGTGATGCAGTCGGTGGGCACGCCCTACCAGGGCACCAACCTGGCCGGCATCCTGGCCACGGTGGGCTCGTGGTTCGGTGTGGGCTGCGGCACCAACAACGACCTCACCTACGACGGCGCCAAGGCCTGGCTGGCCGGCATCCCCAACTCGGCGCGGGCGCTGGTGAACTACTACACCACCTCCTTCGCCAAGACCAACTGGTACACCAACGACTACTGCAACGCGGCCTCGGACCTGGTGCTGAGCGACCCGGAGGACGGCACCGTGGAGCAGGTCAACGGCCAGCTGCCCGGCGGCGTCAACCGCGGCCACACCACCGGCCAGTGCCACACCACCGGCATGCGCGATCCGGCGCAGTACCTGGACGCCAGCCGCAACGCGACGATGAACGCCAACGCGGCGCGTTGAGGGCTGGGAATAGGGAATCGGGAATGGGGAATCGGCAGAGCGAACGCCGCGCTGCGGCTGCTGATGGTCCCCTTCCCTATTCCCGGCCCCATTCCCTGCTTCATCGGAAATGCCACCGTGCAGTGACTGGAGAGCGGGGATGATCGTCGATGCAGACGGTCGGCACCGCGACCATGGATTAGGGCAAGCGGGTGCTTAGCCGCTGTTGCTGTTGCTGTTGCTGCTCCCCATTCCCGATTCCCGAATCTCCACTCCCCGCCTCAGCGAAATACCACCGTGCGATGCCCGTTGAGCAGGATGCGATGCTCGACGTGGCGGCGCACGGCGCGGGCCAGCACCTGCGACTCGGTGTCGCTGCCCAGGCGCACCAGTTCGCGCGGGGTCATGGCGTGGTCCACGCGGGCCACGTCCTGCTCGATGATCGGGCCTTCGTCCAGATCGCCGGTGACGTAGTGCGCGGTGGCACCGATGATCTTGACCCCGCGCGCGTGCGCCTGGTGGTACGGCTGCGCGCCCTTGAAGCTGGGCAGGAAGCTGTGGTGGATGTTGATCGCGCGTCCGGCCAGCGCCGCGCACAGCGTCGGCGACAGGATCTGCATGTAGCGGGCCAGCACCACCAGATCGATGCGTTCGCGTTCGACCAGCGCCAGCAGCTGCGCCTCCTGTTCGGCGCGGTTGGCGGCACTCACCGGCAGGTGGTGGAACGGCACGCCGTAGGACCCGGCCAGCGCGGCGAAGTCGGGATGGTTGGAGGCCACCGCGGCGATGTCCACCCGCAACTGCCGGCTGTGCGCGCGGAACAGCAGGTCGTTGAGGCAGTGACCCTGCTTGCTGACCAGCACCAGCAGGCGCGCACGGCGGCGCGCGTCGTGCAGTTGCCAGTCCATCGCGTAGTCGGCGGCCAGCGGCTCCAATTGCAGCTTCACCGCGGCGACGACGCCGTCGGCCGGCACGTCGAAGTGCACGCGCAGGAAGAAGCGGCCGCTTTCCTCGTCGCCGAACTGCTGCGCGTCGAGGATGTTGCAGCCGTGCTCGAACAGCAGGCCGCTGACGCGGAAGACGATGCCGGTACGGTCCGGGCAGGACAGGGTCAGGATGTAGTCGGGGCGCATCTGTCGATGATAGGGGAAAGGCGGGGATTCGGGATTCGGGATTCGGGATTCGGGATTCGGGAATCGGGAATCGGGATTCGGGAATCGGGAATCGGGACAGTCCGTCTCTGGAACGTGGTGAGGCAACTGTCATGCAGCGACGGCGGACGAAGTCCGCTGTGCATCCGATCTTGCACGGCGTCGGGACTGAAGTCCCTCCCACAGTGCAGTCCATGACGGTGCCGGTGCCGCGGTGTGGGAGCGGCTTCAGCCAGGACCGTGGGAAGAGGCCTCGCCATCCAGCCGGAGCCGGCTTTTCCTTCTCCCTCCGGGACCATGGCCCCCTTTTTGGGGGAAGGTGCCCCGAAGGGGCGGATGAGGGTTCGGGCGCAGCCTCGTGCAGTCGAAACACCGCATGCGCTGCGCGCCCGGACCCTCACCCCAACCCCTCTCCCGGAGGGAGAGGGGCTAAGAGCCATCCAGTCGAGGCCGGCTTTTCCTTCTCCCTCCGGGAGAAGGTGCCCCGAAGGGGCGGATGAGGGTCCGGGCGAAGCTTCGTGCAACTTGAACTCCGCTTGCGCTGCGCGCCCCGTACCCTCACCCCAACCCCTCTCCCGGGGGAGAGGGGCTTAGGCATCCTTATCCTGAAATCCGGTCGCGGCTGACATCGCACCCAGGACGCTGCTCACTCGCCTGCGCTCACTCCGGGCGCAGGCGCAGCGCCAGGCGGCGGTTGACCTTTTCCAGGCGCGCCAGCGAGTCCTCCACCGACATGCCGACCGCTTCGTGGGTGGTGATGTGCGCGCGCAGGTGCGCCGGGTCGTCCAGGTCGCCGCGCACCAGGAACACGTTCTCGCCATCCTCCACGTCGCCGATCTCGCGGCTGAGCACCACGTGGTCGACCTGGTCGAAACCGTATTCCTTGGCCAGCGGCAGCAGCCGCGCCACCATGCGCTCGCTGATCGCATCCGGCGCGCGCCCACAGGCGGCGTCCAGCGCGTGCACGCCCTCGCGGATCTGCGCGTACAGGAGATGGTCCGGATGCTCCGGGTGATCGGGTCCGGGCACGGGCTCGCGCACCACCGCGCGCGGTGGCTGGATCGGGGCTCTGTCGCCGGGATCGGACGAATTCGGACTCATGGCATCCTCCTGTGATGCGCCAGCAAATCGCCGCACCTTAGCGGCAAGCGCGCGCCAGGCTCAAGCGGGTGCGCAGTGTGCGGCATGCGCCGCCAAGGTCCGCTGAAGATCCGTCGGCGCTTCAGGCCTGGCCGGCGCGGCGCGCGGCGACCTTGGCCAGCGCCGCCCAGTCGAGGTCGCCGTCGCCGTGCGCGATCGCCTCGATGAAGGCATCGCGCAGCACCGCGGCCAGCGGCATCGGCACGTGCCGGGTCTCGCCGGCGTTCAGGGCCAGGCGCACGTCCTTCAGGCCCAGCGTGGCCTTGAAGCCGGCCGGGCTGTAGCGCTGTTCGGCGATCATGCCGCCGTAGGTCTGGTAGGCCGGTGCGGCGAACACGGTGCTGGTGAGCATGTCGAGGAAATCGGCCGCTTCCACGCCGTGCCCGCGCACCAGCGCCGACGCCTCGGCCATGGTGCCGATGGCGCTGGCCAGGCACAGGTTGGCGGCCAGCTTGACCGCGTTGGCCTGTTCCGGCGCGGTGCCGAAGTACCAGGTCTTGCGCCCGATGACATCGAGCAAGGGCTGCACACGCGCCAGCGCCGCGGCGTCGCCGGCGGCGAGCAAGTTGAGCTGGCCGGCCGCGGCCACCTCCACCCGCCCCAGCACCGGCATCGCCAGGTAGGCGACGCCGCGCTCGGCATGCAACGCGTGCAGTTCGCGCGCCAGCGTCACCGAGATCGTGGCCATGTTGACGTGCACGCTGCCGGCGGTGAGCGCGTCCAGCGCGCCGCGATCGAGCAGGGTTTCGCGCACCGCAGTGTCGTCAGCCAGCATCGAGAACAGCACCGGCCCGCGCACCGCATCGGCCGGTTGCGCGGCCTGCTGCGCGCCGGCCTCGAGCAGGGGCTGCGCCGCCGCGGCGCTGCGGTTCCAGACCGTCAACGCATGGCCGGCGCGCAGCAGGTTGAGCGCGATCGGCTGGCCCATCGTGCCCAGGCCGAGAAATCCAATCGTCGTCATTGCAGGCTCCCTGAAGGAATCGAAATGGAGGACGCCACCAGCGCGCGCGGCGCGCCGGTCAGGCGTCGAACACGCCGCGCGCCGCATGCGGCTCGCAACGCAGGTATTGCGGCGACGGGCGTACCCGCGCGCCCAGCGCGGCGGCCGCGTGCCACGGCCAGCGCGGATCGTAGAGGATGCCGCGGGCCAGCGCGATGGCATCGGCACGGCCCTCGGCGAGGATGGCCTCGGCCTGCTGCGGCTCGGTGATCAGGCCCACCGCGATCACCGGCATGCGCACCGCGCGGTGCAGCGCCTCGGCCAGCGGCACCTGGTAGCCGGGCGCCACCGGAATGCGCTGACGCCGGTCCAGCCCGCCGCTGGATACGTGCAGATAATCGCAGCCCTGCGCCTGCAATGCCTGCGCCAGCGCCTGGCTCTGCGCCAGATCCCAGCCGCCGTCGACCCAGTCAGTGGCGGAGATGCGCACGCCCACCGCAATGCTCGGCGCCACGGCGGCGCGTACCGCTGCATGCACGCGCAGCAGCAGGCGCATGCGGTTCTCCAGGCTGCCACCGTAGGCATCGGTGCGCTGGTTGCTCAGCGGCGACAGGAACTGGTGCAGCAGGTAGCCGTGTGCGGCATGCAATTCGATCAGCTCGAAGCCGAGTCGCTCGGCGCGCCGCGCCGACGCCACGAACGCCTCGACGATGGCGTCGATGCCGGCCAGGTCCAGCGCCTGCGGCGACGGGCCGTCGTCGGCGAATGCCTGCGCCGACGGCGCCACCGTCTGCCAACCGTTCGGCTGCTCGGGCGCGATCGCTCCGCCGCCGTCCCAGGGCTTGTGCGTGGACGCCTTGCGCCCGGCATGCGCGAGCTGGATGCCCAACGGCATCGGCGACCAGCGCCGCACGGAGCGCAGCACCGTGTCCAGCGCCGCCTCTGTGGCGTCGTCCCATAGGCCCAGATCGGCGTAGCTGATGCGCCCACGCGGCTCTACCGCGGTCGCCTCCAGGATCAGCAGCCCGGCGCCGGACTGCGCCAGTTGGCCCAGATGCTGCACATGCCAGTCGCTGGCACGGCCGTCCTCGGCCGAGTACTGGCACATCGGCGCGATCACGATGCGGTTGGACAACGACAGCGGCCCCAGCGCGAGGGGCGAGAACAAGTGACTCACGATATGGATCCATGGAAACGCCGCGCACGGCGCGGGAAGCGGCCATTGCACTCCTGCCGTACAGCGCGATCAACCACTGCCGGTGGATCAGTTCGTGCCGGGATTCGGAACGCGCGCCGCTGCCGGCAGCAGGAAGGCCAGCGCCTGCGCGCACGACTGCTTCACTTTCAGGCTCAGCAGATCGTCGCCGCGGGTGCGGCCCAGGTTGACCGCGGCGATCGGCAGGCCGGCCTTGGCCGCGGCCTGCACGAAGCGGAAGCCGGAATAGACCATCAGCGACGAGCCCACCACCAGCACCGCGTCGGCGCGCTGCAGATGCGCGAAGGCACTGGCCACGCGCTCGCGCGGCACGTTCTCGCCGAAGAACACCACATCCGGCTTCAGCACGCCGCCGCAGTGCGCGCAGGCCGGCACCACGAAGCTGGCGAAATCCTCGCCCTCCAGGTCGGCATCGCCGTCGGGCGCCGGCGCGGCCTGCAGCGTCGCCCACTGCGGGTTGTGCTGCAGCAGGTGCTGCTGGAACGCCTCGCGCGGCATGCGCCGCTCGCAGCCCATGCAGCGCACCACGTCCAGGCGCCCGTGCAGGTCGATGGTGGCGCGGCTGCCGGCGACCTGGTGCAGGCCATCCACGTTCTGGGTCAGCAGCAGTTCGACCTGGCCGCGCGCTTCCAGCTGCGCCAGCGCGGCATGGGTGGCATTGGGCCGCGCATGGCCGAAGCGCGGCCAGCCGAGCAGGCTGCGCGCCCAGTAGCGTTGCCGCGTCGCCAACTCGCCCATGAAAGCCTGGTAGGTCACCGGCTGCGCACGTTTCCAGTCGCCGGCGGCGTCGCGGTAGTCGGGAATGCCCGAGTCGGTGCTGCAGCCGGCACCGGTCAGCACGAACAGGCGCCGATGGCGGTCGACGAACGCTTCCAGCGCATCCGCCGCCGGATACAGGAAAGCCGGCTGATCCTGCAGCGACCGCGACATCGTACGACTCCAAGGTTGGTGGATGGGAGAGCGCGACGGGAACATCGGCCGCTTCTTATGTAAGGGACCCAGGCCGGCAGCGCAAGGCCCGCCAAGCGTTGAATGGAGCACCCTGCCGGGCAGCAGCGGTAGCCCGAGCGTGCCTGCGCCGGCGGCACTCCCGTGGTACGGCTCAGCTTCTTCTTGCCAGCGGCGTACGCGGTTCGCCGCATCCCTCCCGTCCCACGCACACGATGCGGCTGGAGCCACGCATCTGTCGGCGAATTGCGCTCTCGACAACCCTCGTCCGCGCGTCTGTCTGCATTACGACACCAGACGCTGGCCAGCTGCGGACCGATGCATGGCGGGCCTGGCGATTTCCGCGTCCGCCGCATGTCTTCGAGCCATCGCCCATGGTGCTTTGGGCCAGCACCCATCCCCGACTTTCGACGGATGCAGACACCATGCGGATGCAGTCGCACTCCCCGCAACGGCCCATGCCGCGCCCGGATGGCGGCCGCGCCCCGAGGTTTCCTTGACAAGGCGCCATCGGCCTGCGTTGCGATCGGTTGCGGCAGCAGCGACAGCGTAGACCACCCGGACTCACCACCAGGAGCTTTTACTTGACCACTCTTCATACGCAGCGGCGGACCTTCGGCGCTGCGCTTCTTTCCCTTGTCATGCCTGCGCTGCAGCTGCGCTCTGAGCGGCCTGCATCGCATCCGTGCGCCTTCATGTCGCGCATGGACCGCACTCCACTGTTCTCGATGCTCATGCTCGCCGCGGTCCCGCTGGGTGCAGCGGCTTCGGCCATTGTTGATGGCGATGGACCGCCCCCTCTCCCTGTCGCCACAGCCACAACGGAAGAGGCAGCAGGGCCATCCGACGAAGGCGCGGACGAGCAGCCGGTGGATACGCAAGAGGCCGTCGTCCTGGGAACGGAGGCTTTCGCCGATGGCTATCGGAGTGTGGCGATCGGTAGCAAGAGCGCTGCATGGTCGAACTACAGCGTCGCAATCGGCTCGGAGTCGAGCGCCGAGGCCGATGGCGCAGTGGCGATTGGCCCTGCGAGCAGTGCTCGAGCCGCCGTCGGCATCGCGCTGGGCGCGAACGCGAGCGCCGACGGGGCAGCCGCGCTGGCGATCGGCCCATCAAGCAACGCACAGGCCAGGACCAGTGTGGCCATAGGCGACAGCGCACGAGCCAGCAGCGAAAGCGCCATCGCCATCGGCAGAGAAAGCGTTGCGCACTCCGACTCGAGCATCGCGCTCGGTGCGCAGTCGAACACCGATGGCATCGGTGCACTGGCCCTCGGCGCACTCAGCAGTGCACAGGCCGACTCCAGCATTGCCATCGGCGAACGCGCGCTCGCCAGCGGCGGCAACGCCAGTGCGCTGGGCTTCGGCTCGGTCGCGGCTGGCGAGGACGCCATTGCCATCGGGGCCGGCAGCGGTGCCAGATCCGACCACGGCATCGCGCTCGGCGTCGACAGCAATGCCCAGGCGGACAACGACGTCGCGCTGGGCACGCAGGCCTTGGCAGGCGGCGAGAACGCCACGGCAGTCGGGTCGCAGGCATACGCCAACGGCAAAGACGCCAGCGCGTTCGGCGGCATCGCCAGCGCCAACGGCGCCGGCGCCCTTGCACTGGGCAGCAGCGCCACTGCACTCGGCGCGACAACCGTGGCGCTTGGCTACAACAGCATCGCGACCGGCGCCAACAGTGTGGCCATCGGTGCCGGTTCGGTGGCCGATCGCGACAGCACGGTTGCGTTCGGCAATGCGACCGCGCTACGGCAACTCGCCTATGTCGCCGCTGGCACCGCCGATACCGACGCGGTCAACGTCGTGCAACTGCGCAGCATCGCCAGCGTACTCGGCAACGGTGCCGGTGTCGGCAGCGACGGCACAATCGGCGGTGGCGCTTACCTGATCCAGGGCCGCAGTTACGGCAACGTCGGCTCAGCCCTGTCCGCCTTGGATGGCGCACTGTCCTCGCTGGATCATCGCGTCGACGCGCCTATCCATATCGACCAGGGCGTCGCGGTGGGTAGCGGCGGCACCGGCGGCCCCAGCGTCGGTGCCGGCACCAATGCCGTGGCCGTGGGCGCACAGGCCACCGCCAACGGCCAGAACGGCACGGCGATCGGTTCCAGCGCGCTGGCCTACGGCCCCAACGACACCGCGTTGGGCGGCAACGCGCAGGTCAATGCCGACGGCAGTACCGCGGTCGGCGCCAATGCCAGCATCAGCGCCAATGCCACCAACGCGGTGGCGGTCGGCGAAAGCGCCACGGTCACGTCCGCCTCCGGCACCGCCGTCGGCCAGGGCGCGTCGGTCTCGGCGAACAATGCCGTGGCGATCGGCCGCGGCTCCTCCGCCACGCGCGCCAATACCGTCTCGGTCGGCAGCGCCGGCAACGAACGCCAGATCAGCAACGTCGCCGCCGGCAGCGCGGCCACCGATGCGGTCAACGTCGCGCAGATGCAGGCCGGCGACAGCGCCACCCTGAGCAGCGCCAACGCCTACACCGACAGACGCATGGCCGGCTGGGACGACAACCTGACCCGCCTGCGCACCGACACCGACCAGCGCTTCCAGCACCTGGACCGGCGCATCGACCGGATGGGCGCGGTCAGCGCCGCCTATGCCGGCATGGCGGTCAACCTGTCAGGGTTGGCCGGACTCAACCGCGTCGGCGTCGGAATCGGCTCGCAAGGCGGCGAGAACGCCCTGGCGTTGGGCTACCAGCGCGCGATCGGCAACCGCGCCAGCGTCTCGCTCGGCGGCGCCTTCTCCGGCAGCGAGAAGAGCGTGTCCGCCGGTGCCGGCTTCAGCTGGTGACACGACCGTAGGTGCCGCCCTTCCTTGATTTCCACGCCTTCGTCGATCTTCGCAGAGACACCGCCATGACCCATGCCACCCCGCTTTCCCGCAACCTGCTCGCCCTGTCGCTGGGCCTGGCCCTCGCCGGCACCGCGCAGGCGCAGACCGCCCCGCGCTTCTCGGTCCTGGCCCAGGCTGCGCCCGGGCAATCCACCGTCTACGACGGCCTGATCGTGACCTATCGCGACGGCAGCAGCGCCGTCCGCGACACGCGCGCCGCCAGCGCCACGCTGAACCAGATCATGGCCGCGCGCAGCACCGCCAGCACCTGGACCAGCACCTACCGGCAGACCGCCCCGGCCTTGAACCGGGTGCGTCGCCTCGCCATCGGCGCCGACCTGGTGCGGCCCAGCCGCGCGCTGACGCCATCGCAGTTGCAGACGCTGATCGCCAGCCTGAAGGCCGACCCCGCAATCGCGCACGTGGAGCCCAACCTGGTGCTCAAGCCGATACGCAGCGCCGCGCAGGCCACGGCCAGCGCGGCAAGCGCGGCAAGCGCACCGAACGATCCCGGCTACGCCCTGCAGTGGCACCTGCGCACGCCCGATGGCCACCTGGAAACGTTGGCGCCGGAGACCACCGGCTATCCCAACCGTGGCGGCATCGATCTGTTGCCGGCCTGGCAGTACGGCACCGGCCAGGGCGTGGTGGTGGCGGTGATCGATACCGGCATCACCGCGCATCCGGACCTGGACACCTCGCTGGCCAGCGCCGGCTACGACTTCATCAGCGATGCGCTGATGTCCGGCCGCGCCAGCAACGGACGCATCGCGGGCGGCTGGGACACCGGCGACTGGACCACCGACGACAAGTACCTGGTCGCCAACGGCGGCTGTGCGCAACCGCAGGAACAGACCGACAGTTCCTGGCACGGCACCCACGTCGCCGGCACCATCGCAATGCGCACCAACAACGGCATCGGCATGGCCGGGATCGCGCCGGACGCGAAGATCCTGCCGATCCGCGCGCTCGGCCATTGCGGCGGCACCACCGCCGATATCGCCGATGCCATCGTGTGGGCCTCGGGCGGCCACGTCGACGGCGTGCCCGACAATGCCAACCCCGCCGAGGTGATCAACATGAGCCTGGGCGGCGGCGGCGCCTGCGCGCAGGATTCGGTCACCGCCAATGCCATCGCCAGCGCCATCGCGCGCGGCAGCGTGGTGGTGGTGGCCGCAGGCAACGACAACGCCGACGCCGGGGGCTATTCGCCGGCCAGTTGCCCGGGCGTCATCAACGTCGCCGCCACCGGCATCACCGGCGGTCGCGCCTACTATTCCAACTTCGGCAATACCATCACCCTGTCCGCGCCCGGCGGCGGCGTGTACGCCAACGATGCATCCAGCGGTGCGGGATCGGTGCGCACCGGCCTGGTCTGGTCCACCCTCAACAACGGCACCCATGGTCCGGACCAGCCGGCCTACGCCGGCTACGAGGGCACGTCCATGGCCTCTCCGCACGTGGCCGGCGTGGTCGCCCTGGCGATCAGCGCGGCAATCAACGCCGGCCGGCCGGTGCCGACGACCGCGCAGATGCGCGACATCCTGACCCAGACCTCCAACGTGTTCCCGGTGAAGCCGACGCTGCGCATCGGCGGCGGCATCCTCAATGCCGGCAAGGCGGTCGCGCGCGCTGCAGGCGCCAGCGGCGGCGGCGAGGAAGCCACCGCCACCACCATCGCGCGCGGCACGCAGAACCGGCTGTCCGCCGCTACGGGCCAGGGGCCGCTGTACCGCCTGGATGTCCCGGCCAACGCACGCAACCTGCAACTGCGCACCTTGGGCGGTAGCGGCCAGCTGCGGCTGTACGTACGTGCGGTGCGCGCACCCAGCGCCGACGGCGGCAATGCCGACTACAGCTCGGTGCGCAACGGCACCACGCAGAACGTGCAGATGGCGCTGCCGGCGACCGGCAGCTACTTCTTCCGCCTGGTCGGCGGCAGCGGCGGCTACGCCAACGTGACCCTGTCGGTGAGCTACACGGAGTGACCGAACGCCACGGGCGCTGCCGCGGCGGTGCCCCTGTTCACAACGGGTTGGCGACCTCGATCAGGTTGCCGTCCGGATCGCGGAAGTACAGCGACAGGATCGGGCCGCGGGCGCCGGTGCGTTGCACCGGCCCGTCCTCGATCCGCACGGCGGCAGCGCGCAGTTCCTCGGCCACCTGCGCCAGCGGCGTGGCGGTGAGAAAGCACAGATCGGCCGAGCCCGGCGTAGGCACCTGCGCCTTCGGGTCGAACGCGTGACCATGCCGATGCAGGTTGATCTTCTGCTCGCCGAACGCCAGCGCCTTGCGGCCTTCGCCGAAGGTCACCACGCGCATGCCCAGCACCCGCGCATAGAACGCGCAGGTCGCCTCAATGTCGGCGACGGTGAGGACCAGATGGTCGAGATGGTCGATCTGCATTGCGGAACCCTCGTTGGATGACGGCAGCGCGGTTCACTCGCCGCGCGGCGGATGCGGCCCGAAGCGGCCGTAGGGGCGGCTGTCGTCGGCGCCGCGGCGCAGCACCTGCGCGGCGATCAGGCCGATGCCCAGCAACACCAGGCAGCAGGCGACCAGTGCGTTCCAGCCGCCGTGTTGCCACGCCGCACCGCTGAGCGAGCCGATCACGCTGGCGCCGGCGTAGTACGCCAGCAGGTACAGCGAGGCGGCATGGCCCTTGAACTGCCCGCCCAGGCGCCCGACCCAGGCGCTGGCCGCCGAATGCGCGACGAAGAAGCCGATGGTCAGCAGCACGATGCCGGCGATGACCGGCACCAGCGCATGCGCCAGGGTCAGCGCCACGCCGAGCGCCGCGGTGGCGATGCCGGCCAGCACCACCGGGCCGCGGCCGAACCGGTCCGAGGCTGCGCCGGCGACCGAGGACGACACGATGCCGAACACGTAGGCGCTGAAGATCATGCCGAGCTGGCTCTGGCTCAGCCCGAACTCCGGTCCGCCCAGGCGGAAGCCGGCGTAGTTGTAGACGCTGACGAACACGCCCATCGCCAGGAACGGGATCGCGAACAGCCACGGCAGGTGGCGATCGCGCAGATGCCCGCCCCAGGCGCGCAGGTGGAAGCGCAGATTCACTCCCTGGCGGCGCACGAAGTGCCGCGACGGCGGCAGCAGCCACACGAAGCCGACCGCAGCCAGCAGATCCACCGCGCTCAGCGTGGCAAGCGCGGTGCGCCAGTCGAAGTGGTCGGTGAGCATGCTCATGCCGATGCGACCGACCATGCCGCCGAACGCATTGCCGGCCACGTACAGCCCGGTCGCCGCGCCGAGCCGGCTCGCCGGTAGTTCCTCGGCCAGGTACACCATCGCCACCGCCGGCACGCCGCCCAGGGCGATGCCGGACAGCGCGCGCACCACCACCAGCGCGCCCCAGTGCGGCAGGTAGGAGGCGAGCAGGTTGAGCAGCGCCGCCAACGCGATCGACACGAACATCAGCCCGCGCCGGCCCAGCGTTTCCGACACCGCGCCGGCGCAGAAGATCGCGATCGCCAGGCCGCCTGTGGCCAGCGACAGCGGCAGCGAGCTGGCCGCCGCGCTGAGGCCGAACTCGCGGGCGAACTCGGGCAGCAGCGGCTGCACGCTGTACAGCAGCGAGAAGGTGGCGAAGCCGGCCAGGAACAGCGCCAGGCGGATGCGCAACAGCGGCGCATCGTCCACGGCGTGCACCGGCGGGCATTGGCTGGAGGCGTTCACGGTGTGGGTCGCGGCGGAAAACGGATGGCCAGTATTCGCCTGCCGTCACCCGGCGTCCAATATATGATTTGCCCACTCTCCATATGTTCTGGATATGACATGGAACTGCGCCACCTGCGCTACTTCCTGGCCGTGGCCGAGGCCGGGCACTTCACCCGCGCCGCCGCGCAGTTGGGCATCCAGCAACCGCCGCTGAGCCAGCAGATCCGCGCACTGGAGGAGGAACTGGGCACGCCGTTGTTCGTGCGCACGCCGCGCGGCGCCGAACTCACCGATGCCGGCCGCGCCTTCCGCACCGAAGCCCGGCGCGTGCTCGCCGACCTGGAACGCGCCGGCGATGCCGCACGCCGCGCCGCACGCGGCGAGAGCGGTGTGCTGCGGCTCGGCTTCACCGCCTCGGCCGCGTTCAACCCGATCGTGCCGACCCTGGTGCGCGGCTTCCGCCGCGGCTGGCCGGCGGTGACGCTGGCGCTGGAAGAGACCAACACCGCCGGCCTGCTCGCCGCACTGCTGCAGGGACGGCTGGATGCGGCCTTCATCCGCTACAGCGTGGCCACACCCTCGGAACTGCAGTTGCTCAAGCTGCCCGACGAACCGATGAAGATCGCGGTGCCGGCGGCGCACCGTCTGGCCAAGCGCCGCCGCGCACCGCTGTCGGCGCTGGCCGGCGAACCCTTCATCCTGTTCCCGCGCAGCTTCGGCACCAGCCTGTACGACGAGATCCTCGATGCCTGCCGCCAGGCCGGCTTCGAACTGAAGATCGAACAGGAAGCGCCGCAGATGTCGTCCATCGTCAACCTGGTGGCCGCCGAACTGGGCGTGTCGGTGGTCCCGGCCTCGACCGCGCAGGTGCAGTTGCCCGGCGTGCGCTATCTGGACATCGAAGGCCGCGTGCCGATGGCGCGACTGGCCTTGGCCGCGCTGCCGGCCACCGCGCAGGCGATGCCGATCGTGCGCCACCTGTGGCAGTTGGCGCAGGGGCATGCGGCGGGCAGGCGCGGGTAGGGGGCTGCACTCCCCTAGCAGCAATGCAGGAACGGCTTTAGCCCCGAAGGGCTTTACCGATAGAGCTTATCGCTGCTAAAGCTCACTCGTGCGGCTGTGTTTGTCCGACGTGTAAATCAAGCAGCAGCAACAGCAACAGCAAAGGCTTTCGCCTTGCGGCGAGTCACTTTTCTTTGCTTGTGCAAAGAAAAGTAACCAAAAGAAAGCACACCCTGCCTACGCGCCCTCCGCGCTACGCGCTCCGGGTCCGCGTCCAGCACGGGGATCCGCGGAAGGGGCATCCTGCCCCTGCCGCGGACGGCGCACATCCTTGTGCGCCGCCCCTTCGGGGTTTTTCCCCGTGCTGGCCGCCGCTTCGGAAGGGAACCCGGTAAGTCAAAAGCCGAAGCAACAGCAAAGACCGAAGCGATTGCCGCTGCAGCGCACACCCCCGTCATTCCAGCGGCCGCCAGCGAATGCACTTCGCGTGGTAGCCCATGTCGGCTGTTGATTGTGGTGGACGCGCAACGACGATGGTTTTCGAAGAAGCTGCAGGAGCGGTTGTGCGTGGCGTACAGGTGGCTGTGCCGGCGTGTACCCAGCTCAGGCGCATCACCATTGCAATGCCGTATGTATGCGCTGTATCCGCAATAGCTTTTGCTATTGATGTTGCGTTGGCTATTGATGTTGCGTTGGCTTTTGACTTACTGGGTTCCCTTCCGCAGCGGCGGATGGCCCGGGGAAACACCCGAAGGGCGGCGCACATGGATGTGCGCCGTTCGCGGCAGGGGCAGGATGCCCCTTCCGCGAATCCCCGGTGCATCCGCGGACCCGGAGCGCGTTAGCGCGGAGGGCGCGAGGCAGGGTGTGCTTTCTTTTGGTTACTTTTCTTTGCACAAGCAAAGAAGCGCTTCTCAGCAGCCGAAGGCTGATCAAAGTAACTCGCCGCAAGGCGAAAGCCGTTGCTGTTGATGTTGATGTTGCTGCTTGATTTACGCGTCGGACAAGCACAACCGCAAGAGTGAGCTTTGGCAGCGATAAGCTCTATCGGTGAAGCCCGTCGCGGCTGAAGCCGCTCCTATGAGATACGAGGTACGAGGAACGCGACGCGCTCAACCCAGATGCGTGCGCACCGCTTCGTCGATCTTGGCCGGCGGCACGAACCCGGGCACCCGCGCCACCTCCTCGCCCTGGCGGAACAGCATCAGCGTCGGGGTCTGGCGCAGGCCCTGGGCACGGAAGAAGTCCTCACCCACGTCTTCCATCTTCACCTTGAGCAGGGTCACGCCCTGCGCGCTCTCGCCCTCGGCGAAACGCTCCAGCGACTTGTCGAGCATGCGGCAACCAGGGCAGTTGTCTTTGTTGAAATCGGCCAGCACGCGCGGATGCGCGGCGAGCGCATCGGCGAACTGTTCGGCACTGGAAACGGTGATGGTGGTGAGCATGGAACGAAACCTTGTCTGATGTCGGAAGAAGCCCGGCGTGCGATGGGGACGCCGGCGATGCCAGGAAAACGGATGAACGACGACGGCGTCAGCCGCTGCCATGCAAGGGCAACACCCTCGCAGCGAAGCCAGCCGCGCCCGCGGGAGCGGACTCGGCAGCGGCCACCGGCACGTCGCCTGCCAACGACGCGCGCGCCGCGCGGAACGCCAGCACCTGCGCGCACCACGCGTCGATGGCCGCGTTGTCGCGGTCGCCGTGCGGCATCTGCTCGATCTCCAGCAACGGATAAGCGCTGTCGAAGAACCGCGCGATGCGCTTGACCGCCCCGCAGTAGTACTCCAGCCCCCACTGCGTTTCGCCGGTGCCGAACGCCGCCACCTCGATCGTCTTGCCGGCCGCCTCGACCAACTCGGCGATATAGCGCTTCATCTCCGCCGGCGTGCGCCCGGCGTTGTCGCTCCAACTGCCGAGCAGATGCAGGTCGAAGTCCGCCGCGCGCGCGGCATCGCCGAGCGCGCCCTGCAGCGTCTGCAGGTCGGTGTGGATCCAGGTGACCGCGTGCCCCGCCGCCTCGCACTGCGCATGCACGCGGCGGGCGACGTCGCGGGTGTTGCCGCTGAGCGAAGCGTAGGCGAGCAGGATGTGCATGGGGCGGGGATTCGGGAATGGGGATTCGGGATTCGTCAGGGCGGGGTTTGCTTTTGCCAATCCCCAATCCCGATTCCCCAATCCCGGCTCCTCACAGATCGTCGAAGCCGTTGTCCGAGTTGGTCTTCTTGTAGCTGGCGTTGCGCATCTCGAAGAAGTCGGTCTTGGTCTCGGTGAAGTTGTCGGCGTAGGCCTTGATCCACGGCATCACGTTGTCGCTGGCGCCGCTGTACAGCTTCTCGATGCCGAGCATGCCGGACATCTTGTTGGCGCGGTACTTCACGTACTGGATCATCTCGTCCACGTCGATGCCCTCGATGCCGTCGAGCACTTCCGAGGACCACTCGGTCTCCAGGCGGATCGCATGCTCGAAGGCCTGGTGCACGTAGTCGGTCAGCTCGTTGGTCTGCAGCTCGGCGTTCTCGCCGATGATGGCGCGGATCAGCTCGCTGATGAACTTGGTGTGGGCCAGCTCGTCGCGGTTGATGAAGCTGATGATCTTGCCGGTGCCGGTCATGCGGTTCTGCCGCACCAGGTTGTAGAAGTACGCGAAGCCGGAATAGAAGTTGATGCCTTCCAGGATCGAGGACTGGATCAGCGAGCGCAGCAGGGTCTCTGCGGTCTTCTCGCGCATGAAGTCGTCGTAGGCCTGCATGATCGGCTGGTTGCGCGCGATGATGGTCGGATGCGTGCGCGCGATCTCGAACACGCGGTTCTGGTCGGCCAGCCCGGCGATCGAGGCGAGCACGTACGAGTAGCTCTCGTTGTGGATCACTTCCTGCTGGCCGATGATCGCGGCGTTGGCGTGCGCGGCCGGGTCGGTGATGTATTCGGCGACGTTGTAGATGAAGCGCGTCTGCGGCGAATCCAGCGTGGCCAGCAGGCCGATGATCGAGTCGTAGGCGTTCTTCTCGCGCGCCGACAGCTCCCCGTACTGCTTGGCATCGCCCTTCATGTCCACTTCGTCGGGGATCCAGAAGTTGGTCGACAGCTCCTTGTACGCCCGGTAGAAGGACGGGTACGGGATGTCGTTCCAGTTGAGGATGCCGCTGGTCGTGCCGTTGATGATGCCGGTGGAACGGTTGGGGTGCAGCGGTTCGAGGATCTTGATGCGGTCGAGCGCGATGGCCATGGATGTGCTTCGGTAGTCGGGTGAACGGCGCCGGCGGACGGCGCGGGAATGCGGGACGCGCGCGGCAGGACCGGCCTGCCGCGCGGCGCGGGCGTCAGACGCCGGCGATCAGCTCGAGCACCACTCGCACTCGCTGATGTCGATGTCGTTGGAACGCACGTAGTACGTGGTCTTCAGGCCTTCCTTCCACGCGGTCATGTGCAGGTCCAGCAGGGTGCTGGCGCGGATGCCGCTGGGCACGTAGAAGTTGAAGCTGATCGACTGGTCGACGTGGCGCTGGCGGCGCGCGTTCTGGCGCACGCTGGCGAACTGGTCGACCTTGTAGGCGCCCTTCTCGTAGTACGGATAGGTATCCACGGTCAGCCCCGGCGCCACCACCGGACGGCGGAAGTCCTTCTTCTCCTCGTAGTAGAACGCGCTGTAGATCGGATCGATCGAGGCGGTGGAGCCGGCGATCTGCGCGGTGCTCATGTTCGGCGCCACCGCCACCATCCAGGCGTTGCGCACGCCGTGCACGCTCACCTGCGCGGCCAGTTCCTGCCATTCGGCGCTGTCGTAGCCGCGCTTGGTGAAGTACTCGCCGTTCTGCCAGTCGCTGCCCTTGAACACCTTGTACGCGCCCTTCTCCTTGGCCAGCGCCAGGCTCGCCTGGATGGTCAGGTAGTTGATGCGCTCGTACAGCGAATCGCTGTACGCCTCGGCGTCCGGCGAGTTCCAGTCGATGCCCTTCTGCGCCAGCAGGTGGTGCCAGCCGAAGGTGCCCAGGCCGATCGCGCGGTACTTCTGGTTGGTGATGGTGGCCTGCGGCACCGGCAGCTCGTTGAGGTCGATGACGTTGTCGAGCATGCGCACCTGGACGCGGATCAGCCGCTCCAGGATGTCCGGCGACAGCAGGTCCGGCTGCGCGGTGACCGCGCGGCCCAGGTTCACCGAGGACAGGTTGCACACGACGAAGTCGCCGGCCTGCTTGGTGGTGACGATCTGGTCGCCGCTGATCATCTCCTGGATGACCCGCGTCGGGCTCATGTTCTGCAGGATCTCGGTGCACAGGTTGCTGGAATACACCATGCCCTGGTGCTTGTTCGGGTTCATGCGATTGACTTCGTCGCGATAGAACATGAACGGGTTGCCGGTCTCCAGCTGGCTGACCATGATCCGCTTGAACATGTCGATGGCCTTGACCACCTTGCGGCCGATGCGCTCGTCGGCCACCACTTCCTCGTAGCGGGCGCGGAAGCTGCCTTCGCCGCGCTTCTCGTCGAAGAAGTCCTGCAGATACCAGCCCTTGACCTCCTTCACCTCGTGCGGGTCGAACAGGTACCACTCGCCGCGGCGCTCCACCGCTTCCATGAAGATGTCCGGCACGCACACCGCGGTGAACACGTCGTGCGCGCGCAGGCGCTGGTCGCCGTTGTTCAGGCGCAGGTCCAGGAACGCCTCGATGTCGCGGTGCCAGATGTCCAGGTACACGGCGATGGCGCCCTTGCGCTGGCCGAGCTGGTCCACCGACACGGCGGTGTTGTTGAGCTGCTTGATCCACGGCACCACGCCGCCGCTGGAGTTCTTCACCCCGCGGATCGCCGAACCGGACGAACGCACGTAGCCCAGGTAGGCGCCGACGCCGCCGCCGTGCTTGGACACGCGCGCCACGTCGGTGTTGGAGTCGTAGATGCCCTGCAGGCTGTCGTCGACGGTGTCGATGAAGCAGCTCGACAGCTGCCCGCCGATCTTGCCGGCGTTGGCCAGGGTCGGCGTGGCCACGGTCATGTACAGGTTGGACAGCGCCCAGTAGGCCTCGCCGACCAGCTGCATGCGGCGCTCGCGCGGCTTCTCGTCCTGCATCAGGTACAGGGCGATGGTCAGCCAGCGCTCCTGCGGCAGTTCGTAGACCTTGCGCGAGTTGTCGGTGGCCAGGTAACGCGTGGCCAGCAGGTACAGGCCGTTGTAGGCGAACAGCTTGTCGCGCTCCGGATCGATCATGCGGCCGGCTTCGGCCAGTTCGTCCTTGGAGTAGTTCTTGAGGATGTCGATCGAGTACACGCCGCGGTCGGCCAGGCTTTCCTGGAGGCCGACGTAGGAGCCGTACTTCTCGCCGGCATCGTAGAAACGGTTCTTGCTGGCGCGCTTGTACAGGCGGTCCAGGTACAGGCGCGCGGCGAAGTACTCCCACTCCGGCGTGGCGATGTCCACGCGCGACTCGGCCTCGCGGATCAGGTAGTCGACCATGTCGTCGGCCGACAGGCTTTCCTTCTTCTCGATGAAGGCGAAGGCCTTGCGCTCGTAGTCGCTCACGTCCAGCTGCGGGAACTCGGCGTGGATCCGGTCCAGGGTGCGCTGCAGGCGCGAGCGGTCGAAGGCCATGCGGCGGTTGCCGCCGTCCTTGACGATCCAGGTCACGGCGCGCTGGTCGTTGCTCGGCTCGCTGCTGGCCGTCGGCTCCGGCTGGGCAGTGGCGGCAGCGGTCGTGGGGTCGACGGCGGCGTCGACGGATGCGGTGGCCGGCAGGCTGTGGGTCTGGCTCATGAAGGTCTCCAAGCGTAGTGCACGCGGCCGCCCGACCCTCGCAGGCAGCGGTCCGACCGGGTTCAATGGTGGGCAGGCGGTGTCGCGAAGACTGCAAACGGCGCAGGCACCGGGCCTGCGGGCGGTCAACGCTGCACCGACCCTCTCCCCCCGGAGAGCGCGCGGTCGGCGCCGCGCGGTGTGCTTCGCGCGGCTGTCGGCAGGTCTTCGGGCTGATGGGCAACGGCCGTGGCCGGTTCCTAGCCCGTCGCTTCCCAAGGCGGGCGCCTCAGTGCGGATGACGGGTTCGTTCCCAATTACCGCTGCGGGGCAGCGCCGGAGTTGGCGTTGGCACGCCGCACCGGCTTCCCTTTTGATCCTGCGGCTTGGGGCCGCCGGAACCGACCACCCCAAGATAGTGGGGTCGGTCGACGACGTCAACGCTAAATATGGGTGAAATTACGAAAACCTAAGCCTGGCAACGGTTTGCCGCCGACGGCCGATTCCGGCCCGGCCGCGACGGCCGTTCGTGGCCGTGACGGGGCCGTGAAGCCGGCCGCGGACAGGGGCGTTTGGCGCCCCCGGACGGCCCCGACACCGCCGCCTGTCCTACGGCCGGCAAGGCACCACGGTGCCGCTCGCATCGGTGCAGGTGCCGGTGTGGACGATGCTGCCGTCCTGCACGCTGGTGCTGCCCTGGTAGCTGCCCTGCGTGCCATCGACGCTGCTCTGGCGGCTGCCGCTGAGCGTACCGTCGGCGGCCCGGGCCAGGCTGCCACTGCTGCTCGCGCTGGCGCCGTCGGCGCGCTGGACGCTGGCACTGCCCTGGCGGCTGGCGCTGCCGTCGGCGTTGCGCTCGGCGCTGCCTTGGCGCGTGGCGCTGCCGCCGGCGGCGGTCGTGCGGGTAGCGGCGCTGCGCGCGCTGGCGTTGCCCTGGCCGTCGGCCTGCCATTGGCGGGCGCGTTGCACGCTGCCGTGCGCGCCGCTGGCGCTGGCCTGCACGGCGGCGTGGCGGGCGCCCTCGGCGCCGCCGGCGGTGCGCGTGCGGGTGTGTTCGCGTGCCGGTGCACTGGGCGCGACCAGGACGCCGGCGGCCAGCGCCAGCAGCAAGGGAGTGATGCGACGGGACAGCGACATGGCGTTCTCCGATGACGGCAGCGGCGTGCTGCCGAGTGTCACCGTAGCCATGGCGCCGGCGCCGCGGGCGCCGCATCGGCCAGCAAATGTTGCCGAACGCCGCAGCGGAAACATCCGCTTACAGTTGCGTCGCGGCGGCCGTTGCCGCGGGGCCGCGGCGCAACCGATAGTGGCGTCCATGGACGATGCCGCGCCCGCTCCCCGCCTGCTGCTGGTCGACGACGACGACCGCCTGCGCGCCCTGCTGTGCCGCTACCTGGAGAGCCAGGGCTTCGCGGTCAAGGCGGTGGCCGACGGCGTGCAGCTGCAGCAGGCGCTGGCGCGCGGCCACTACGACCTGGTGGTGCTGGACCTGATGCTGCCCGGCGAGAACGGCCTGGAGATCTGCCGGCGCCTGCGCGGCCAGGGCGACGCCACCCCGATCGTGATGCTGACCGCCAAGGGCGACGAGATCGACCGCATCGTCGGCCTGGAGATCGGCGCCGACGACTACCTGCCCAAGCCGGTCAACCCGCGCGAGCTGCTGGCGCGGATCCGCGCGGTGCTGCGCCGTACCCGCCCGGGCGGCGCCGGCGCACCGCAACCGGAGGGCGGCGAGATCGGCTTCGGCCGCTTCCGCCTGCACCTGGGCCGGCGCGAGCTGCGCCGCGATGGCGAACCGCTGAAACTCACCACCGCCGAGTTCGCGGTGCTGTCGGTGCTGCTGCGGCACCCGCAGCAGCCGCTGAGCCGCGACCGCCTCTCCAGCCTGGCGCACGGCCGCGAACACGAGCCGTTGGGGCGCAGCATCGACGTGATCGTGGCGCGGCTGCGCAAGCTGCTGGAGGACGACGTGCGCACGCCGCGGCTGATCCAGACCGTGTGGGGCGTGGGCTACGTGTACGTGCCGCCGGAGCCGCAGGCATGAGCGCGCCGGCTTCCCGCGCCAGCGGCTGGCCGCGCAGCCTGTTCGGGCAGTTGGTCCTGGTGATCGCGCTGGTGCTGGCCGGCGCCGGCCTGCTGGCGCTGCTGCTCGGCCGCGAACTGGCTGTGCGGCCGGCAGCGCAGCAGCAACTGCGCATGCTGCACGGCTTCGCCAATGTCGCCGAGGCGCTGCAGCGCTCGCCGGCCGCTGCGGCGCTGACGCCGGCGTTGCGCGAAGCCGGGCTGCAACTGCGCAGCGCGCCGCCCACCGCCAGCGCCGCCGGCCCGCTGGCCGACGCGATGCAGCGCCGCGCGGCCGACCAGCTCGGCCCCGGGCGCGCGTTGCGCCGCGATGCCGACGGCACCCTGTGGCTGCACCTGGCCACGCCGACCCCGCTGTGGGTGGCGTTCTCCAGCCAGCCGCGCGAGCACGGCCTGCGCCGGTTCTCGGTGGCGATGCTGGCCGGTTGCGCGCTGCTGGTCTGGCTCGCCGCTGCGCTGGTCGCGCGGCGCCTGGTGCGGCCGCTGCGGCAACTGGCGCAGGCCGCGCCGCACCTGGTCCGCGGCGAACAGGCCGCACCGATCGCCACCGGCGGTCCGCGCGAGGTCGCCGCGCTGGCGCAAGCGCTCACCGCGGCCAGCGCCGACGTGCGCCACGCCGCGGCCGAGCGTGCGCTGCTGCTGGCCGGCATCTCCCACGACCTGCGCACCCCGCTGACCCGGCTGCAGTACGCGCTGGCGCTGCTGCCGCAGGTGGAGCCGGAACTGCGCGAAGGCATGGAGCGCGACATCGGCGAGATCGACGCGATCCTGGCGCAGTTCATCGCCTACGCCCGCGACGGCCGCGACGAACCGGCCGTCGCCCTGGACCTGGCCGACCTCTGCCGGCAGGCGCTGGGCGCGGCGCAACCCGGCTGGGAGGCCGTCCTGCCCGCGCAGGCACCGCTGCACGGGCGGCCGCTGGCGCTGCAGCGCGCGCTCGGCAACCTCGTCGGCAATGCCGAACGGCACGGCGCGGCGCCGTTCCAGCTGCGCCTGCACAGCGACGGCGGCGATGGCTGGTGCATCGAGGTGCGCGACCACGGCCCCGGCCTGGACCCGGCGCTGGCCGCGCGCGCGTTGCAGCCGTTCGTGCACGGCGGCCATGGCGGCAGCGGACTGGGCCTGGCGATCGTCGAGCGCGTCGCGCGCCAGCATCGCGGCGCGTTGCTGCTGCAACCCATCGCCCCACACGGCCTGTGCGCCACCCTGCATCTGCGCCCGGCCTGAACCCGGCGCGCGCCGACGCCCGCACGCGTCGGCCGCGCCACGCCCCTCCTCGCCGTCCTCATGGAGTGATCTGCTCATGCGCCTGTCCCGCCCCTCGCCCACCCACGGCCTGCTCGCCCTGATGTTGCTGCTGCCGTTGCTCGCCGCCCCCGTCCACGCCCAGGACGGGCGCCTGCGCGCCCGCCTGCTGCAGCGCCTGGCCACGCGCGACGGCGCCGACGGCGCACGCGCGCCCTTGCCCGCCGGCGCGCAGGTGCTACGCGACGTCGCCTACGGCCCGGACCCGGCGCAGCGCATGGACGTGTACCTGCCGGCCGGCGCACGTCAGGCGCCGCTGCTGGTGATGGTGCACGGCGGCGGCTGGGCCGACGGCGACAAGGACAACCCCGGCGTGGCCGCCAACAAGGTCGCGCACTGGCTGCCGCAGGGCCATGTGCTGGTGTCGGTGAACTACCGCCTGCTGCCGCAGGCCACGCCGCTTGCGCAGGCAGAAGACGTGGCGCGCGCGGTCGCGCGGATCCAGCAACTGGCGCCGCAGTGGGGCGCCGATCCGGCACGGCTGGTGCTGATGGGCCACTCGGCCGGCGCGCATCTGGTGAGCCTGCTGGACCTGTCGCCGAATCTGCTGGCGCAGGCCGGGGCGCGCCGACCGCTGGGCACGGTGGCGCTGGACAGTGCAGCGATGGACGTGGAGCAGGTGATGCAGCAACGGCATCTGCCGCTGTACGACCGCGCCTTCGGCAGCGTGCGCAGCGACTGGATCGCCGCCTCGCCGTACCACGTCATGGGCGCCAGCGCGCCGCCGCTGCTGGCGGTGTGCTCCAGCCGCCGCGCCGACGCCTGCGCGCAGGCGCGCCACTTGGCCAGCAAGGCCGGCGCCCGCGGCATCCGCGTCGAGGTGCTGCCGCAGGATGCCAGCCACGCGGAGATCAACCGCGACCTGGGCCTGCCCTCGGCCTACACCGCGGCGGTGGACGCGTTCCTGCACACGCTGCGCTGAGCACCGCGCACGGCCCCCACGACAACCGGGCTCAGGTCACCATGCACTGCTGCAGCAGCAACGGCAGCGCCACCGCGGCGCTGTCGCGCCAGTGCAGGTCGGCGCGCGCCGACAGCGCGCTGGGTTCGGGATTGATCTCGACCACGCAGGCGCCACGCTCCTTGGCCTGCAGCGGCAGGCTGGCGGCCGGATAGACCAGGCCGGAACTGCCGATCACCAGCACCAGGTCGGCGGCGTCGGCGGCGCTCTGCGCGCGCGCCCATTCCGCCGCCGGCAGCGCCTCGCCGAACCACACCACGCCCGGGCGCACCGTGCCGCCGCAGGCCGCGCACACCGGCGGCACCAGGCGCTGGCTGGGCGTGTGCACGTCGATCGGCGGCAGCAAGCCGCGCCAGGGCTGGCCGCAGTCGCTGCAGCGCAGCGCCGACAGCCGGCCGTGCACGTGCGCGGCGACCTCGCTGCCGGCGCGCTGGTGCAGGTCGTCCACGTTCTGGGTCACCAGGGTGGTGTGGCGGACCTCGGCCAGGCGCGCCAGCGCCAGGTGCCCGGCGTGCGGCTGGGCCTGCGCCACGATCGCCATGCGCCAGCGGTACCAGCCCCATACCAGGGCGGGGTCGGCACGCCAGGCGTCCTCAGTGGCCAGTTGCTCGGGATCGAAGCGCGACCACAGGCTGTCGTCCTGGCCACGGAAGGTCGGTACCCCGCTCTCGGCGGACATGCCGGCACCGGTCAGCACCAGCAGACGGCGTGCGCCCTGGATGAAGGCGGCGACGGTCTCGGCGTTGTAGGCGGAACTGAGCATGGCGCGCCCGATTTGATCAAGCTCACACTATTGCACCCCCGCGGGGTGGCCTCAATGTGCGTGGCAACACGCGCGGCGCCCACAACGCGAACGGGCGGCCAGTGGCCGCCCGTCGTGTGTCGCCCTGGACCGGCGCAGGCGCCGGCCCGGACATCGCGCTGGCTCAGTCGAGCACGACCAGCTTGACGTCGATGTTGCCGCGGGTGGCGTTGGAGTACGGGCACACCTGGTGCGCCTTCTCCACCAGCGATTCCAGCGTCGCACGCTCCAGGCCCGGCGCGGCGATGCGCAGTTCCACGGCGATGCCGAAGCCGCCCGGGATCTGGCCGATGCCGACGTGGCCCTCGATGCTCGTCTCGGCCGGCAGCGCCACCTTCTCCTGCCCGGCGACGAACTTCAGCGCACCGATGAAGCAGGCCGAGTAGCCGGCCGCGAACAGCTGCTCCGGGTTAGTGCCGTCGCCGCCAGCGCCGCCCAGCTCGCGCGGGGTCGACAGCTTGACGTCCAGCGCCTTGTCCGGGGTGGCGGCGCGGCCGTCGCGGCCCCCGGTGGCGGTGGCAGTGGCGGTGTAGGCGATGGTGGTCGGTGAAGCCATGGTGGTTCTCCTTCGAGGGCGGCGCCGCGGCGCCATGGGGTAGAGGGAAATGCGTAGAGGGAAATGCGCGATCGGGACGGGAATCGGTCAGGCCGCGGCCTGCAGCTTGCCGCGGACCTCTTCCAGGTCGTGCTTGAGCCGGGTCAGTTGCTGCAGGTCGCAGGCGACCGCGCACAGCACGCCTTCCGGCACCGCCTGCGCGCGCGCGCGCAGCGCCTGGCCGTCGGCGGTCAGCGCGATCAGCACACGGCGCTCGTCCTCGGCCGCGCGGCTGCGGGTCAGCAGACCGATCGCCTCCAGGCGTTTGAGCAACGGGGTCAGCGTGGCCGAATCCAGGAACAGCTTCTCGCCGATGTCCGAGACGCTGCGCTGGTCCTGCTCCCACAGCACCAGCATCACCAAGTACTGCGGATAGGTCAGGCCGAGGTCGCGCAGCAGCCCGCGGTAGAGCTTGTGCATGGCCAGGTTGGCCGAATACAGCGCGAAGCACAGCTGGGTATCCAGCTTCAGCAGGGAGATGGCGTCGGGGGCAGAGGTACGGTCCATGGGCACTACATTACATAGCGCGCGATTCAATAGCAAGCGATATTTATGCCCTGCCGACTCCTGGCTGAAGCGGGCGCCGCCCTTCCCCTCGTGCTGACAGCGACGCAGGACTACGCTGCGCGCAACTTGAGGAGCTTCCGCATGCGCGCATCGTTCCTGCTGCTGGCCGCGCTCGGCGCTGCCCCCATGGTGTCCAAGGCCGTGCCCAACACCCTGCCCGACGGCCCGGTGCTGGTCGGTGCCGGCGCCGACGCGTTGGCCCGGGAAACCCGTCGCCAGTGCCCCGGCGTGCCGACCGACCGGCTCACCCCGGCCGATCTGCTCGATGCCGAGGAGACGTTTCGCGAGGGGCTGTCCGCGGCGCAGCGCCAGGCCATGGATCGGCAGTTGCCGCAGGACGGCGCGTCCGGGCCGGCCCGCTGCGCGCACAGCGCAGGCGGCGCCGGTTGCCCGGCGGCCGCCTATCTGGAAGAGATCGCTGGCGCAGGCCTGATGCCGCGCTTCGTCGCCGGGCTGTGTGCGCCCGGCGCGGTGCGCTGAACCCGCACCGCGGGCATCGGTCTGCGCTCAGACCCGGTGCGCTGCCGCCAGGTACTCGGCGCTCTGCATTTCGATCAGGCGCGAGGCGGTGCGCTCGAACGCACCGGCCAGGCGCTCGCCGGTGTACAGCAGCGGCGGCGGATCCTGCGCGGTGCAGACCAGGTTGACGTGGCGGTCGTACAGTTCGTCGATCAGGTTGACGAAGCGCCGCGCCGCGTCCTCGTTCATGCGGTCGAAGTGCGGGATGCCGCCGAGCAGCACGGTGGTGAACTCGTGCGCGATCTCGATGTAGTCGCTGGGACCGCGCGGGCCTTCGCACAAGGCGACGAAATCGAACCAGACGATGCTCTTGCCGCGCGCGCGCACCGGGATCTTGCGCCCTTCCAGTTCGATGTTGCCGCGGCGTGCCTCGGCATTGCCGGTCAGCGCACTCCAGCGCTCGCCCAGCCAGGCGTCGCTGTCCTCGGCCAGCGGCGCGCGGTACACCGGCGAGCGGGTCAGCGCGCGCATGCGGTAGTCCTCGGTGCCTTCGGCGTAAAGCTCCACGCAATAGGTCTGCAGCAAGCCGATCGCCGGCAGGAAGCTCTCGCGCTGCAGGCCGTTGAGGTACAGGTTCTGCGGCGCGGTGTTGGAGGTGGTGACCAGGGTCACGCCCTCGGCGAACAGGCGCTCGAGCAGGCGCGACAGCAGCATCGCATCGCCGATGTCGGTGACGAAGAACTCGTCCAGCACCAGCACGCGCAGCCGGCTGCGCCACTCCTGCGCGATCTTCGCCAGCGGATCGCTCTGCCCGGCGTGCTCGCGCAGGCGCTCGTGCACGCCGCGCATGAAGCGGTGGAAATGCGTGCGGTACTTCCGCGCGATCGGCAGGCCGTCGTAGAACAGATCGACCAGGAAGGTCTTGCCGCGGCCGACCCCGCCCCAGAAGTACAGCCCGCGCACCGGCTCGGGCTTTTTCCAGAACGCCGACAGCCGGTCCAGCCAGCCCTCCTGGTCGCCGTCCACGATCGCGGTATGGATGCGGTCCAGTTCGGCCAGCGCCGCGTGCTGCGCCGGATCGTCGCGCCAGTCGCCGCGCGCCACGCCTTCGGCGTAGCGCTGCGACGGCAATGCCGCCGCGCTCACGCTTGTGCCGCCGGCAGCCAGGCCTTGACCGCGTGCTGCAACGCGCCGCGCAGGTCGATCAGCTTGCGATGGAAGAAGTGGCTGGTGTCGGGCATGCGCACCAGTTGCGGCTGTGCCTCCAGGGTCTCCAGCCAGTCGTACACGGCCTGCGGATCGACGATCTCGTCGGCCTCGCCCTGGATCACCAGCCACTGCGGCGGCGGCGCCATGCCGGAAAAATCCCAGCGCCCGGCCGGCGGCGCGATCGAGATCAGCACCTGCGGCTGCAACGCGGCGCTGGCGCGCAGCGAGACGTAGGCGCCGAAGCTGAAACCTGCGAGCCACAGCGCGTCGTGCGGACGCTGATCGCGCACCCAGGCGGCCACCGCGGCCAGGTCCTGCTGCTCGCCGTCGCCGTGGTCGAAGCTGCCGGCAGACGCGCCGACGCTGCGGAAGTTGAAGCGCACCACGCGCACGCCCAGCTCGCGCAGCGCGCGCGCGACCATGGTCACCACCTTGTTGTGCATGCTGCCGCCCTCGGTGGACAGCGGATGGCAGACGATGGCGGTGACCGGCAGCGCGGCGACGTCGGCGTCGGGCAGATCGACCGCGGCCTCGATCGGGCCGGCGGGGCCTTGCAGCGTCAGTGCGCCGGAAGCGGTGGGGAAAGCGGGAGAGGTCATGCGGTCATAATACCGGGGCTGGGTCGCGGCCACATGCCGAAGCGGTGCACGCAGCGTTCTTTTTCCTCCCGATCCGGATCCTGCGTGTGGTCTTCGTCCTGTTGAGTGTGGTGTGCAGCGTGCTGGTCTCGGCGCTGCTGAAGCTGGCGCCGCAGCGGCGCATCGACCTGGCCCAGGCGGTGACCTGGAACTACCTGGCGGCGCTGCTGCTGTGCGCCGCCCTGCTGCAGCCGCCGCTGGCCGCACTGGGCGATGCGCACACGCCGTGGGTGTCGCTGCTGGCGCTGGGCGTGTTGCTGCCGAGCCTGTTCCTGGTGCTGGGCCGCGCGGTGGCCAACGCCGGCATCGTGCGCACCGACGCGGCGCAGCGGCTGTCGCTGCTGCTGTCGCTGGCGGCGGCCTTCCTCTGGTTCGGCGAACGCGCCAATGGCGCCAAGCTGGCCGGCCTGGCGCTGGGCCTGCTGGCGATCGTCGGCATCGTGCAGCGACCGCAGGCGGCCGCGCACAGCACCGCACGCACCGCGCCGTGGCTGCTGCTGGTATGGGTCGGCTTCGCCGCGATCGACGTGCTGCTCAAGCGCATCGCCCAGGCCGGCACGCCGTTCGCCGCCTCGCTGCTGGTCGCCTTCGCGCTGGCTTTCGTGCTGCTGCTGGGCGTGCAACTGTGGCGCCACCTGCGCGGCACCGCCCCGTTGTCCTGGCGCAACCTCGGCGCCGGCCTGCTGCTGGGCGCGCTCAACTTCGGCAACATCCTGTTCTACGTGCGCGCGCACCAGGCCCTGCCGGACAGCCCGGCCAGCGTGTTCGCGGCGATGAACCTGGGTGTGATCGGCCTGGGCACCCTGCTCGGCATCGCCGTGTTCGGCGAACGCACCAACCGCTGGAACCGCCTCGGCCTGCTGCTGGCGGTGCCGGCGATCGTCCTGATCGCGATGGGCGCAGGCAGCTAACCATCACCACCCGCACCCCGCTCTTACGATTCCCCACTCCCGATTCCCCATTCCCGGCCCTTCAGCGCCTCCACACCGGAAACGGATCTTCCAAGCCCTGCCACACCACCGGCCCCTGCCGCAGTTCGGCATCGTCGAGCAGGCAGGCATCGAGTTCGGCACGCACCCGCGCCTCGTCCAGGCCGACGCCGATCACCGCCAGTTCCTGGCGGCGATCGCCCCACAGCGGATGCCACATCGCGCGCAGCGCCGCGTACTCGCGGGCGTCGCCGACCTCCTCGGCCTGCGGCGGCGGCGCGTTCCAGCACGAGGTCTGCTGGCGCTGCCAGCCGAGCTCGGTGTACGGCAGCGGCGATGGCGGCAGCGCCAGCGGCGTGTCCAGCAGGCCGCGGTCCACGCGCTCGCGTGCCGCGTACCAGAAGCCGGCCGCCTGGGTCTGGGTGGCCGCGCCGACGATGGATAGTTCGCCGACCCAGTCCATGCGGCTGGCCAGCCAGAAGAAGCCCTTGCTGCGGATCACGTCGCGCAGGCCGCGTTGCGCCAGCCGCGCGAAGCGCAGCGGATGGAACGGCCGGCGCGCGCGATAGACGAAGCTTTCGATGCCGAACTGCTCGGTCTCCGGCGCGTGCTCGCCGCGCAGCGCCTGCATCCAGCCCGGCGCCAGCTGCGCGCGCACGAAGTCGAAGCGGCCGGTGTCCAGCACCAGCTCCAGCGGTACGTCGCCGCGGCTGGCCTCGACGATGCGCGCATCGCGGTTGAGCGCGCGCAGCACCGCGCGGGTGCGGTCGAGCGTGACCGTATCGGTCAGGTCGGCCTTGCTGATGACGATCACATCGGCGAACTCGATCTGCTCCACCAGCAGGTTGACCAACCCGCGATCGTCGTCGTCCCCGGCCTGCAGGCCGCGGTCGGCCAGGCGCTCGGCCGAGCCGAAGTCGCGCAGGAAGCTGACCCCGTCGACCACGGTGAGCATGGTGTCCAGGCGCGCGAGGTCGGCCAGGCCGCGGCCGTCGGCATCGCGCACGGCGAAGGTCGCCGCCACCGGCATCGGCTCGGAGATGCCGGTGGATTCGATCAGCAGGTAGTCGTAGCGCCCGCTCTCGGCCAGGCGCTGCACCTCCTGGCGCAGGTCGTCGCGCAAGGTGCAGCAGATGCAGCCGTTGCTGAACTCGACCAGGGTCTCTTCGGTGCGACTGAGCGCGGCGCCGCCGTCGCGGATCAGCGCCGCGTCGATGTTGACCTCGCTCATGTCGTTGACGATCACCGCCACCCGGCGCCCATCGCGGTTGTGCAGCACGCGGTTGAGCAGGGTGGTCTTGCCGGCACCCAGGAAGCCAGACAGGACGGTGACGGGGAGGCGGCGATCGGAAATGGCGGCATTGGACATGGCGGGCATCGGCGCGGAGGCGTGGCGGGCTAGAAATGTTACTATATAACATTTGAAGCATTGGAGTGGACGTCCATGAAATCCCTGCCGCAATCCTTCTTCGACGCCTCGGCGATGGTGTTGTCCGGGCTGTGCCTGCTGCACTGCCTGGCGTTGCCGTTGCTGGCCGCGGCGCTGCCGTTGTTCGGCGTCTGGGCCGAGGCCGAGTGGGTGCACGTGGTGTTCGTGGCAATCGCCGCGCCGTTGGCGGGGCTGGCGCTGTGGCGCGGGCACCAGCGCGACGCGCTGCCCTGGCCGCTGTGGACGCTGGCGGCGCTGGGCCTGCTCGGTCTGCTGGCCGGCGCTTTCGGCATTCCCGACGAGGCCAGCGAGACCGCGATGACGGTGAGCGGCAGCCTGGCCCTGGCCGGTGCGCACCTGTGGAACTGGCGCAGGCATCGGCGGCGTTGCGGGCATTGAGCCCGGGTGCACGCGCACGCTGCGACGCATGGCGTGCGGTCGCCGAACGGCAACATGATCAAGGCGCGGTTTGCTGTGGCTGTCGCCTTGGCAGTTGCCGTCGCTTCTGCTGTTGCTGTGCCTTGGCGGTTGCCGTTGTTGTTGCTTAGCTTTGGCTCTTGTTTTTGATTTACCGGGTTCCCTTCCGAAGCGGCGGCCATCGCGGGGAAAAACCCCGAAGGGGCGGCGTACATGGATGTACGCCGTCCGCGGCAGGGGCAGGATGCCCCTTCCGCGGATCCCCGGGATGGACGCGGACCCGGAGCGCGTTAGCGCGGAGGGCGCGAGGCAGGGTGTGCTTTCTTTTGGTTACTTTTCTTTGCACAAGCAAAGAAAAGTAACTCGCCGCAAGGCGAAAGCTTTGCTCTTGCACTTGCTGCTACGGTGACGACCGCTGGATCGTAAGAGCGGCTTCAGCCGCGACAGCCATGATCAATTACGTTTGTCGCGGCTGACGCCGCTCCTACAGATCTTCTCGTTTGACACTCAAGATTGAAGCAACAGCAAAGGCTTTCGCCCTTTCGGGCGAGTTACTTTTCTTTGCTCGCGCAAAGAAAAGGTAACCAAAAGAAAGCGCGCCCTGCCTTGCGCCCTCCGCGCTGCGCGCTCCGGGTCCGCGGATGCACCGGGGATTCGCGGAAGGGGCATCCTGCCCCTGCCGCGAACGGCGCACATCCATGTGCGCCGCCCTTCGGGTGTTTCCCCGGTCCATCCGCCGCTGCGGAAGGGAACCCGGTAAGTCAAAAGCCAAAGCAACGGCAACAGCAGAAACAACGGCAAATGCCAAAGCAACAGCAACAGCAACAGCAACAGCAACAGCAACAAGGCTGTCGCCTTTCTTAGCGCGAGAACACCCCCATCTCACAGCTTCGGCCAGCACCAAGCCACATGTGCGACCAGCGCACAATGGACAGAAGCAACGTTCAAGAGATAGCAGTGAAGCGTAAGACCGGACACTCACTGCAACCGGCCTGAAACACAGCACATCTACTCACAACAGGCGGTCGTGCGCCTCGCGAAGGACGTGAGCCTCCAGCAGGAATGTCCCACACATCAAGGACGGGGAAAGGAAGGCCGACAATCGGCTTTTCCGATTCCCCATTCCCAGTTCCCCACTCCCAGCCTACAGATCAAACCCCAGCAACAACGGATCGTGATCCGAACTGCGCCACGGGCCGGGCAGATCGCGCTCGCGGTAGCCATCGCTGTCGGGCAGGTCGGCGTTGACGTGCCATTCGGCGGCGCCGCGCAACCGCGCTGCCAGCGCCGGACTCAGCAAGGCATGGTCCAGCCGGCCGCTGAGGCCGCGGTAGACGAAGCTGTAGGGCTGCGCGACATGCGCCTCCTGCAGCGCATCGCGCCAGCCGGCGTCGCGCAGCAGGCGCAACGGATCTTCCATCGCATAGGCGTTGAAATCGCCGAGCAGCACGCTGGACGTACTGCCGGTGCCGGTGGGGTCGCTGCGCAGCCAGGCGTCCAGGCGGCGCGCCGACTCGGTGCGGGTCGCGTTCCAGCAGCCCTGGCCGTCGCCGCGGTCGGCATCGGCGCCACCGGCTTCGCCGCAACCCTTCGACTTGAAGTGGTTGGCCACCACCACGAACGGCGCGCCGTTGCCGTGACGGAACGCCTGCGCCAGCGGCACCCGGCTGTGCTCGGCGAACGGCCCGCCTTCCAGCATCGCCGGCTTGCCGACCGGGCTCACCCGCGAGGCGCGGTAGATCAGCCCGACCCGGATCGGGTTGTCGCCGGGGCCGCGCCCGGCGTCGACGAAGCGCCAGTCGCCGCCGCCTGCGTTGAGCGCGTCGACCAGGCTGGCGATCGCCGAGGTCGGGCCATAGCCGTCGTTCTCCAGTTCCATCAGTGCGGCGACGTCGGCCTGCAGCGGGCGGATCGTCGCCACCAGCTTGCGCAGCTGCGCCTGGAACTCGGCCGCCGTGCGCGCGCCGCGCAGGGTCGGAAACCCGCCGCCACGGCCGTCGCCGTTGAAGAAGTTCTCCAGGTTGAAGGCGGCGATGCGCAAGGTGCCGTCGACCTGCGGCGGCGCCGGTTCCGGCGGCGGCGTCAGCTGCAGCGCGGCGATCGGGTACAGCCGCGCCACGCCATCGATCACCCCGCCGACGATGCCCTCCACGTCCTGGACCGTGCTGCCCGCGCGCGGCGGTGCAGCGGCGCTGCCCAGATAGTCCGGAAGTTTTGCCGTTGCCGTTGCCGTTGCCGTTGCCGATGTTGATGTCGGCGTCGGCGTCGGCGTCGGCGCACCGAGCGTGCCCAGGCGCAGCCCGCGCCGCGCGTTGTCGGCCACCACCGCCGCCTGCTCGGCGCTGCCGGGCGCGGCCACTTCGCTGGGCTGCCACAGGCGTCCGCCGAAGGCCACGCCCAGTTCGCCGGTCTTGCCCAGCGCATCGTTGTCGACCACGGTCAGCGGCGCGGCGATGCGCACGCGCATGCCGGCCAGCGCCGACCAGTCGGCCGGCGCCGCATCGAGCACCTGCAGCGGCAAGGGCTGCGCCCGTGCCAGCACGGTATGCCCCTGCTCCAGCACGCTGCGCCCGACGAAAGCCGTGCCGGCCTTGGCCGACGCGGCGGCCTGCGGCGCCAGTTCGCCCCACACCCGCACGCGATCGCCCGGTGCCAGGCTGCGCTCGGCATCGCCGCGCACCAGCAGCGCGTCGGCGGTCAACGGATCGTCGTCGCCGGCATCCTGCACCAGGTAGCCGCTGCCGCCGGCTTCCACCCGCGCGGTGACCACGCCCTCGAACACCACGCCCTGCGCCTGCGGCCCCGGGCGCAACTGCCCGATCGGCAGCAGGGTCGGCGGCGTCAGCGCCTGCGCGGCGGGGGCTGCGACCAGCAGCAGCAACGACAACAACGATGGCGGCGGCATGCGCATGCGATCACTCTCCTTGTTTGCGCCGGCACGCGACGGGCGCGGAAACGAATGCGCCGCCCGAAGGCGGCGCAGTGGCGTGCGGGAGGCGCAAGGTTACTTCAGGTTGGCCAGCATCCAGTCCACGGTGGCGTGGATCTGCTCCTCGGTCAGCCCGGGATTGCCGCCCTTGGGCGGCATGATGCCGCCGTCGGGGCCGGTGTAGCCCTCGATGGCGTGCTTGTAGAGCGTCTCCTTGCCCTGCGCGATGCGCTTGTCCCAATGCGCGTGGTCCAGCGTCGGCGCCTTGCCCACGCCGGTGGTGTGGCAAGCGGTGCACAGGTTGTTGAAGATGGTCTTGCCGTCGGTGGTGCCGCCGTAGGCCGCCTGCGCCGAGGCCTTGGCCAGCGCCGCCGCCTGTGCCGCCGCCTGCGCCGCGGCACCGGTGCTGCCGGCGTAGACCGCGCCGACCGGGGCGATGCGCTCCTCGGTGCGCTTGAGCGCCACCGGCGACACCTCCGGCGGGATGGCCCGCTGCAGGTAATGCGCGAACACGATCAGGCCGAGGGTGATCAGCACCAGCAGGCCGATCACCATCGAGAAGCGCTTGAGAAATTCGAGGTCGTAATTCCGCACATCACACCCCTTTGGCACGTGGTAATCCGGACCACCGCTACGCGACCGAGTATAGCCAGCGTTTGCGCCGCGCGGCACGCCGGGAGCACACGGAATCGCAGGCGATGCGTGCTGCATCGCAGCAGTTCGGCGCAGGCGGCGCGCCCGGTCGCGCTCAGGCGCTGCCCACCGCGCGCAGGCAGAACCCGCAGACCGCCTCGACCAGGCGCTCGCTGTCGCGCGGGCCGTCGCGGCTGGGCGCGGTCGGGCCGACCAGGGCCTCGGTGTAGGCGCCGACCAGGCACGCCGCGGCCGCCTCCAGGTCCTGCGCGGGAAACTCCCCCGCGGCCACGCCCTCGGCCAGGATGCCCTTGAACACGTCGCCGAGCAGGCGCCGGCAGCGGATGCGCTCGGCGTCCACCTCCGGCTCCACCGGCTCGGCGATGAAGGCGTAGGCCAGCCCGGGGCCGGCCAGGGCGCGGCGCACGAACGAGGCGATGGCATCGCGCAGGCGCTGCGCGGCCGGCGCCGGTGCGGCGGCGATGGCGCGCAGGATGGTCAGCTCGTGCTCCACGGCGGCGGTCAGCACCTCCACGAACAGCTCGGCCTTGGACGGGAAATGCCGGTAGATCAGCCCGGTGGAGACCCCGGCCTCGGCCGCCACCGCGGTCACCGGGGCGCCGCGGAAGCCGTCGGCGGCGATCAGCCGGCGCGCCGCCAGCAGGATCCGCTGGCGGTTGCCGGCGAGGCGTTCTTCCATCAGGGCGGAGCGTTTGTAGGCCATGGCGTGATTCTAAGTTCAATTAATGAATTTCTGTTCACTTCTTTGCCGTTCCCGGCTACGCTGGGCGCTCTTGCCCGGCGCGGGTCGATTCTAGGCGCCGCCGGCCACCCGCCATTCCCGGAGTTGCCGCCATGCTGATGCCGTCGTTGAATTTCGAGTTGGGCGAGGAGGTCGACCTGCTGCGCGACAGCGTCGCCGCCTTCGCCGCGCGCGAGATCGCGCCGCTGGCCGAGCAGGCCGACCGCGACAACGCCTTCCCCGCGCCGCTGTGGCGCAAGCTCGGCGAACAGGGCCTGCTCGGCCTCACCGTCGAGGAAGAGTACGGCGGCAGCGCGATGGGCTACCTGGCACACGTGGTGGCGATGGAGGAGATCTCCCGCGCCTGCGGCGCGATCGGCCTGTCCTACGGCGCGCATTCGAACCTGTGCGTGAACCAGTTGCGCAAGAACGCCAGCCCGGCGCAGAAGGCGCGCTACCTGCCGAAGCTGTGCAGCGGCGAGCACGTCGGCGCGCTGGCGATGAGCGAGCCCGGCGCCGGCTCGGACGTGGTGTCGATGAAGCTGCGCGCCGAGGCGCGCGGCGACCGCTACGTGCTCAACGGCAACAAGATGTGGATCACCAACGGCCCCGACGCCGACGTGCTGGTGGTCTATGCCAAGACCGACCCGAGCGGCGGCGCGCGCGGCATCACCGCATTCGTGGTCGAGAAGGGCATGCCCGGCTTCAGTACCGCGCAGAAGCTGGACAAGCTCGGCATGCGCGGCTCCAACACCTGCGAACTGGTGTTCCAGGACTGCGAAGTGCCGGCCGAAAACGTGCTGGGCGAGGTCGGCGGCGGCGTGCGCGTGCTGATGTCCGGCCTGGACTACGAGCGGGTGGTGCTGTCCGGCGGCCCGCTGGGGCTGATGGCCGCGGCGCTGGACGTGGTGCTGCCCTACGTGCACGAGCGCCGCCAGTTCGGCGAACCGATCGGCAGCTTCCAGCTGATGCAGGGCAAGCTGGCCGACATGTACGTGGGCCTCAACGCCTGCCGCGCCTACGTGTACGCGGTGGCGCGCGCCTGCGACGCCGGCCGCACCACCCGCCAGGACGCCGCCGGCGCGATCCTCTACGCCGCCGAGAAGGCGACCTGGCTGACCGGCCAGGCGATCCAGGTGCTGGGCGGCAACGGCTACATCAACGACTATCCGACCGGGCGCCTGTGGCGCGACGCCAAGCTCTACGAGATCGGCGCGGGCACCTCGGAGATCCGTCGCATGCTGATCGGCCGCGAGTTGTTCGAGCGGACCAAGTGATGCCGCGCAGGACGCGCATCGGCCGTAAGGCCGTTCCGACGTCAGCGCGTCGGGGCTGATCCCGCAAAAGGGGACAAGAGCCCCTCCCACATCGGCCGCCTGCCCTTTCCTTCTTTCCACGGTTCTGCCATGAGCGCGATCCAGACCCAGTTGCAACCCGGCAGCGACGCCTTCGCCGCCAATGCCGCCGCGCTGCGCGCGGTGGTCGACGACCTGCACGCCACCCAGGCGCGCATCGCCCTGGGCGGCAGCGAGGCCGCCCGCGCCAAACACCAGGCCCGCGGCAAGCTGCTGGTACGCGAACGCATCGATGCCCTGCTCGACCCGGGCAGCGCGTTCCTGGAGATCGCGCCGCTGGCCGCGCTGGGCCTGTACGACGACGAGGTGCCGTGCGCCGGCGTGGTCGCCGGCATCGGCCGCGTCTCCGGCGTGGAATGCGTGATCGTCGCCAACGACGCCACGGTCAAGGGCGGCACCTACTACCCGATCACGGTGAAGAAGCACCTGCGCGCGCAGGAGATCGCCCAGCAGAACCGGCTGCCGTGCATCTACCTGGTCGATTCCGGCGGCGCGTTCCTGCCGCTGCAGGACGAGGTGTTTCCCGACCGCGACCACTTCGGCCGGATCTTCTACAACCAGGCCAACCTGTCGGCGCAGGGCATCGCCCAGATCGCCTGCGTGATGGGCTCGTGCACCGCCGGCGGCGCCTACGTGCCGGCGATGAGCGACGAGACGGTGATCGTGCGCGAACAGGGCACCATCTTCCTCGGCGGCCCGCCGCTGGTGAAGGCCGCCACCGGCGAGGACGTCAGCGCCGAGGACCTGGGCGGCGCCGACGTGCACACACGCATCTCCGGCGTGGCCGACCACTTCGCCGACAACGACCTGCAGGCGCTGGCGCGGGTGCGCGCGATCGTCGCCCAGCTCAACTGGCGCAAGCCGCCCCCCGCCCTGACGCTGCGCACGCCGGAGCCGCCGCTGTATCCGGCCGAGGAGCTGTACGGGGTGATCCCGGCCGACCCGCGCAAGCCGTTCGACGTGCGCGAGGTGATCGCGCGGGTGGTCGACGGCTCGCGCTTCGACGAGTTCAAGGCGCGCTACGGCACCACCTTGGTCACCGGCTTCGCGCACATCCATGGCTATCCGGTGGGCATCGTCGCCAACAACGGCATCCTGTTCTCCGAGTCGGCGCTGAAGGGCGCGCACTTCATCGAGCTGTGCGCGCAGCGCGGCATTCCGCTGGTGTTCCTGCAGAACATCACCGGCTTCATGGTCGGCCGCAAGTACGAGCACGGCGGCATCGCCAAGGACGGCGCCAAGCTGGTGATGGCGGTGGCCTGCGCCAAGGTGCCCAAGTTCACGGTGGTGATCGGCGGCTCGTTCGGCGCCGGCAACTACGGCATGTGCGGCCGCGCCTATTCGCCGAACTTCCTGTGGATGTGGCCGAACGCGCGCATCGGGGTGATGGGCGGCGAGCAGGCGGCCAGCGTGCTGGCGACCGTGCGTCGCGACGGCATCGCGGCCAAGGGTGGGCAGTGGTCGGACGCCGAGGAGACGGCGTTCAAGGCGCCGATCCGCGAGCAGTTCGAGCGCCAGGGCCATCCGTACTACGCCAGTGCGCGGTTGTGGGACGACGGGGTGATCGATCCGGCGCAGACGCGGCGGGTATTGGGGTTGGGCTTGTCGGCGGCGTTGAACGCGCCGGCGGAGCCGAGCCGGTTCGGGGTGTTCCGGATGTGAGCGGGCGCATGCGCTCAGGGTGGAAGGCGCGTTCGCGCGGGGATCGGCGGTGGTCACGCAGGTGGTCGCTGGCGATGCCGGCGCTAGTGTGCCCGGCGGTGGACTCCACGACCGGCTCCGCGGACGCGCTCGCTGCGACGGCCTCCGCTTTTGCTGCTGCTCTTGCTCCTGCATTTGCTCTTGCTCTGCCTTTGACTTACCGGGTCCCCTCGGCGCGGCAGCCGCGGCGGGGAAAAACCCGAAGGGCGGCGCACATGGATGTGCGCCGTTCGCGGCAGGGGCAGGATGCCCCTTCCGCGAATCCCCGCCGTGGCTGCGGACCCGGAGCGCGCAGCGCGGAGGGCGCGCTGCGGGGTGTGCTTTCTTTTGGTTACTTTTCTTTGCACAAGCAAAGAAAAGTGACTCGCCGCCAGGCGAAAGCTTTGCTCTTGCACTTGCTGCCAGGGTGGCGGCCGCTGAATCGTAGGAGCGGCTTTAGCCGCGACAGGCAAAACCGATCATGTGTGTCGCGGCTGAAGCCGCTCCTACAGCCGTTCTCGTCCGATAGACAAGCTTCAAGCAACAGCAGTAGCAACAGCAAAAGCTTTAAAGGCTTTCGCCCTTGCGGGCGAGTTACTTTTCTTTGCTCGCGCAAAGAAAAGGTAACCAAAAGAAAGCGCGCCCTGCCTCGCGCCCTCCGCGCTGCGCGCTCCGGGTCCGCGTCCATCACAGGGATCCGCGGAAGGGGCATCCTGCCCCTGCCGCGGACGGCGCACGTCCCTGTGCGCCGCCCCTTCGGGGTTTTTCCCCGCGATGGCCGCCGCTTCGGAAGGGAACCCGGTAAATCAAAAGCCAAAGCGACAGCCAAGGCCAGAGCCAAGCAACGGCAACGGCAACGGCAACGGCAACGGCAACGGCAACGGCAGAAGCATCGCGCACAGCTACGTGCGTTTCGCACAACTGCTCGCTCAGCAACCGCAGCACCCCTGACCTCATTTCCAGGCACCCGACCATGGCCACCCCCGACCTGCCGACCTTCGACAAGATCCTCATCGCCAATCGCGGCGAGATCGCCTGCCGGGTGATCGCCACCTGCCGCAAGCTCGGCATCGCCACCGTGGCCGTGTACTCCGATGCCGATCGCGACGCGCGCCACGTGCGCCTGGCCGACGAGGCCGTGTACATCGGTGCCGCGCCGGCACGCGAGAGCTACCTGCTCGGCGAGCGCATCCTCGAGGCCGCGCAACGCAGCGGCGCGCAGGCCATCCACCCCGGGTACGGCTTCCTGTCCGAGAACGCCGAGTTCGCCGAAGCCTGCGCCGCGCGCGGGCTGGTGTTCATCGGGCCGCCGCCGGCGGCGATCCGCGCCATGGGCGACAAGAGCGCGGCCAAGGCGCTGATGCAGGCGGCCGGGGTGCCGCTGACGCCGGGTTACCACGGCGAGCAGCAGGATGCGGACTTCCTGCGCGCGCAGGCCGCGGCCATCGGCTACCCGGTGCTGATCAAGGCCAGCGCCGGTGGTGGCGGCAAGGGCATGCGTCGGGTCGATCGCGATGAGGACTTTGCCGCCGCGCTCGCCGCCTGCCAGCGCGAGGCGCAGGCCGCGTTCGGCAATGCGCACGTGCTGGTGGAGAAGTACGTGCTGCGGCCGCGGCACATCGAGATCCAGGTGTTCGGCGACAGCCACGGCGAACTGGTCTACCTGTTCGAACGCGACTGCTCGGTGCAGCGCCGCCACCAGAAGGTGCTGGAGGAAGCCCCCGCGCCAGGCATGGACGCGACGCGGCGTGCGGCGATGGGCCAGGCCGCGGTGGAGGCGGCGCGTGCGGTGGGCTACGTCGGCGCCGGCACCGTGGAGTTCATCGTCGCGCCCGATGGCGCGTTCTACTTCATGGAAATGAACACCCGCCTGCAAGTGGAGCATCCGGTCACCGAGTGCATCACCGGCACCGACCTGGTGGAGTGGCAGTTGCGCGTGGCCGCCGGGCAGCCGCTGCCGCAGCGCCAGCACGAACTGGCGATCCACGGCCACGCGCTGGAAGCGCGGCTGTACGCCGAAGACCCGGCGCGCGGTTTCCTGCCCTCGATCGGCACGCTGCAGCATCTGCGCCTGCCCGCCGCCGACGCGCATACGCGGGTCGATGCCGGCGTCGAGCAGGGCGATGTGATCGGCCCGCACTACGATCCGATGATCGCCAAGCTGATCGTCTGGGATGTGACCCGCGAGCGCGCGCTGCGGCGCATGCAGGCGGCGCTGGCGGCGTGCCAGGTGGTCGGCGTGTCGACCAATGCCGCGTTCCTGCAGCGCCTGGTCGGCACCAGCGCGTTCGCGCAGGCGGACCTGGACACCGCACTGATCGAACGCGAGCACGCCGCCTTGTTCGACACCCCCGTCCCGACCACCGACGCGCTGTGGAGCCTGGCGGCGCTGGCCTGGCAACTGCACGAGCACGCGCCAGCGGCCGAGGCTGCCGATCCGCACTCGCCGTGGGACCTGCGCGACGGCTGGCGGCTGGGCGCGCCGGCGCCGCGTGCGCTGACCCTGCAGCACGGCGAAACGCAACGCACGTTGCAGCTGACCGCGCATGCCGGCGGCTGGCGGATCCACGCCGCGCCGGCGCAGGAGCCGCTCGAGGCGAGCGGCCAGTTGCGCGACGGGCGCCTGTCCGCGTTTCTCGGCACACAGCGGGTGCAGGCCGATGCGGTGTTCGCCGGCACGCAGCTGCACCTGTTCGTCGACGGCCACGGCTACCTGTTCGAACGCCACGACCCGGTGGCCGAGGCCGACCAGCCGGCGGTGGAAGGCGGCGGCCTGACCGCGCCGATGCCGGGGCGCATCGTCGCCCTGCTGGTCGCGCCCGGCACCCAGGTGCGCCGCGGCACGCCGCTGCTGGTGCTGGAGGCGATGAAGATGGAGCACACCCTGCAGGCGCCGGCCGATGGCACCGTGCAGAGCTTTCGCGTGCGCGAGGGCGAGCTGGTCGGCGACGGCGTGGCGCTGCTGGACTTCGAAGCGGCCTGAGCGTCGCCGCCCGCCAAGCCGCGGTCGCCAAGGCCGCGGCTTGGCGTCACACTCGGCGCTGGTCCATCGTCCTGCACGCGCCATGAAACTCACCGCCCACGTTCTCGACGGCCACACCCTCGACGTGCGCCCTGCGCCGCGCGAGCGGCCGTGGATGGACCAGACCGCCGAGCGCTACGCCTACCGCTGCCTGCCGCTGGACATCGCCAACGCGCATGGCTGGGAACTGCTGTGCCAGAGCGCGTTCGAGGCCGAGTGGAACGGCGGCAACGCGCTCGACGACCTGCGCGTGCAGCCGGCACCTGGGACGCACGCGCCGGCGGTCAGCCACTTCGGCTATGGCGTGCTCACCTTCCACGTGCCGTGCCTGTTCCGCACCGAGGCCGGCGTGGACCTGTACGTCACTGCACCGGTGAATCGGCCCAAGGACGGCATCGCCGGGCTCACCGGGCTGATCGAGACCGACTGGAGTCCGTACACCTTCACCATGAACTGGCAGTTCACCCGGCCCGGCCGGGTCCGGTTCGAGGCCGGCGAGCCGTTCTGCCACTTCTTCCCGGTGCAGCGACGGGTGCTGGCCGAGACCGAACCGCGCTGGCAGCCGTTGTCGCAGACGCCGGAGCTGGAGCGCGAGCACCAGGCGTGGATGCGCAGCCGTGGCCAGTTCCTGCACGACCTGGAACAGCCCGATTCCGACGCCAGCCGCGAAGGCTGGCAGCGCAGCTATTTCCGCGGACCGGCGCCGGGGCAGTGCCCGGCCGGCGTGGAGCACCGGGTGAAACTGCGGTTGGCGCCGTTCACCCGCGACGAAGATGGCTGAAATCGCGCCTACGCACCCCCGAGGTGTGGCATCGACCGCATAAGTCACTAGCTAACTTGGCGCATGCAGCCGCGTGCGGAGAAAGACATCGAAGTCGACCCGCCAGGCCACACCGGTGTTCGATGAAAACGTCAACTGGCATGCGGCCATTTGGCCGGCCGGCCTGCCCGGATGTAATCGAGGTATTCGGACTGTACGACGCCTGCATTCACCCAGCGGCCGGTATCGGCCGCCAGTGCTGCATGTGCATAGGCAAGCGCGCCTTGCGGATCGGCGAATGTGGCTACCGGCGCTTCCGGCCCGTCTGGTTCGAGGCACGGGAAGTCGTACAGATCCAGATAGAGCTCGCTGCCGATATCCTCGACGTCGTGCACCCAGATCTGTATCGCTCCTTTGCAGGGGCGCAGCTCGAGGTGACGAATGCACTGCTTGCCCTGGTCACTGCGGCCAAGGAACTGCTCCACTGACTTTCCACGACGAAACGCCGCGGGAATATCGATCGCTGCAAGATATCGCACGTTGGATTGGCACCCAGTCTGAGCCTCATTGGAAAGGATAGCGGCTTACGCAAGCCGACCATGCCCCCTAATGGCACCACTGCCGTTCGCACGGCACGCCGTCGTGGTTGCCGTCCATCTCCACACCCGGGCAGTGCTGCAGGAAGTACACCGCTTCGTCGCACGAGGTCATCTGCGCGCAGTGCGTGCGGCCGTCGCAGTGGAAGGCAGGCGCCGTCGTGGGCGCGGTGGGCGCTGACGACACCGGCGCCGAGGGTACCGCAGGGCTTGCCTGCGGTGCCGCCACGAAGCGCAGCGCCGCGTAGGCCGCGATCGCGAGCACCGCCAGCAGCATCAACACGCCGAGCCAGAGACCGCGACGCGGACGCGGTGCCGCACGCGCGGGCGATGCAGGCGCCCGACCGGGACGCATCACCCGCATGGCCCGCGGCCGTCCCTGCGCGTCGTGCTCCAGGTCGAAGGAGATCAGTTCGCCCACCCGCGGGGGAATGCCGTCGGCAGGAAACGCCGCGCGTTGCACCTCGGCTTCGGTCTCACGATGGGCAAGGCGCACCCGGCCGCAGCCGCGCTCCTCGCTCCACTGAATCAAGGTCCCGTGCGTGCGCATGGCGTCACCGCAAGAAAGTGCATCGCCGCGGTGGACGCCGCCGTGCCCGGTGCGTCCACCGTCCCCACCGCGCCTGCTCCCGCCAGGCGCGGCCCCGCGTGCAGCATGCCATGGCTGTGGCCTGCGTGCCGAGCGGCCACCTGCTGCAGGCGCGTTCGCGCGACGGCCGGTCAGCCACGCGCCGCGGCGACGCCGGCGGTCGCAACTGTCTACCACCGGCGGCGCGGCGCTCGCTAGAGTCCGAAGCGTCGAGCAACGCCGACGCCCGCTCCCACGCGCGGTTGGCGATCGACGCGCAACCCGGCATCGCGGCCGCCGCAGGGCGCCGCCCCCGCAGCATTCGTCCCCCGATGCTGCCCTGCCGGGCCCGCGCGTTTCCCCCACGCTCGACGCGACAACCGTCTTCAACGCAGTTGCCTTCCACACGGGGTCAGGAGAGCGACATGGACATGTCTTCGGTCCGCTAGGCCGTTTCACGCATCCACAGCAGCGCCGCCGCGTCTCCACGGTGGCGGTGGATGCTGCACTTCCCATCGCGTCTCTCGCTTCGTCTGCGCGCGCAGGCGGATGCGTACGCCCGTGCCTGCGCGCGGCCCTGGTGCGACGGGGCTCCTTTCACCGCGGCCGCGCAGCAGCGCGGGCGTGCGGCCGGTCCGGGGCCAGGGGATGTCCGGACACAGGACGCGGCATCGCCCGCACGCACCGACGCACACGACCGGAGGTCCATCATGCAACTGCCTCATCCGCGCATTCTCGCCATCGCCACCGTGCTGACCCTTGCCAGCGGCGCCGCCTCCGCCGGGCGCTTTCCGGATTTCGGCTACGCGCCGCCCTCTACGTACAAGGGGCCGCTGTTCCAGCTCAGCCAGGACTATCCGCAGCAACCGCCCAGCGGCCCGTTGCCGGCGTTCTTCCAGAAGCTGCCCAAGCCGCTGAGCAACAACTTCGAAGCCTGGCGCGGCTACGCCGATGCCGTGAAGGCCTACTGCCTGGAAGGCAACGTCGAAAGCGACTGGTACGTGCAGAACAACAAGGTGCGGCGCTGGTATCACGCGCCCTGGCAGCACTACGGCCCGCTCGGACGCGAAGGCGTGCATGGGCTGACCAAGGAAGCGCAAATCCAGGTCAAGCAACTGGCGCCGACCCAGCTCACCACCGGTCAGACCTTCGCGGTCGGCATCTACAACGATGTCGGCGCCTACACCTTCGGCCAGGTGTGGAAGGATCCGCAGAACCCGGATCCGAGCTTCACCACCAAGCCCAACACCTTCCGCGACGGCACCGTGGTGTGCAAGGCGCTGTTCGCCGACGTGGACCTGAGCCAGGTGCCGTTCCTGCAGAACCCGGTGCTGTGGAACGCCTGGGTCACCAACAGCTTCAAGTCCGCCGACCGCGCGTTCAAGCAGGTGGCGCTGATCCAGATGGATTTCGCCGTGCGCGACAGCCGCGTGCCCGGCACCGGCTGGATCTTCGGCACCTTCCAGTACAACGGCGCGGTCAGCGGCAAGCCCGGCTGGCAGAACCTGGTGCCGGTGGGCGTGATGTTCGGCAACGATCCGCAGAACACCGGCGACGACTACACCAACAAGCAGCCGACCCAGACCCGGATCAATCCGCGCATCCTGCAGTCGGCGATCAACGCCAGGCCGGAACTGCCGCCGACCCACCTGGGCTGGAACGGCCGCCTCAACGGCCCGGTGGACAATCCGATCAGCTCCTGCATGAGCTGCCACATGACCGCCGAATCGCCGCAGCTCTCGCCGATGAACCCCACCTTCCAGGCGCCGGACAAGGTGCCGCCGGTCGGTTCCAAGGAATGGATGCGCTGGTTCCAGAACATCCCGGCCGGACAGCCGTTCGACGCCGCGGCCAAGAGCACCGACTACAGCCTGCAGCTGGCCGGCGGCATCGCCAACTTCTACGACTGGAAGTGCACCCAGGATGGCGTGTTCGTCAGCGGCGGCAACCTGTGCGAGCAGAGCAAGACCTCGCTGAAGCTGATGCGCTCCACCACGCCACCGCCGACCGTGTACCCGGTCGAGCGTGGGGTGAGCAACCAGGAGCTGGAGTAAGCACCGCAACACCGTGCCTGCCGCGTGCCGTCCGACGGCGCCGGCAGGCACGGCCTGTGCCGAGTGCGGCGCAAGGCGCAGGGATGAGCGGCGTCAGACGTGTTGCCGCCTGCGCTCGCTCAGCCGATCTGCTGACCGACCCACCAGGTCGTGCCGCCTGGGTCGCGAAAGCCGCCACGCCGGTCCGGATCGTCCTTCTGCACCGGCGCCTGCACCGCCGTGGCACCGGCAGCCAGTGCCCGCTGGTAGGTCGCATCCACATCGCGCACGTAGACGTGCACATGCGCCGGCACCGCCGGCCAGCCCTCGACCGCATCGCAGAACATCACCACGGTGTCGTCGATGCGCACCTCGCCGTGGGCGAGCAGGCCACCCTCGCCGGGAATCTGCCGCAAGGGTTCGGCGTCGAACACCGCGACCAGGAACGCGATGGTCCGCTGCGCGCCATCGACAATGAGATACGGCGAGACCGAGGTGTAGCGCTCTGGCTTGAACGACATGAAGAACTCCCGAGGGTCGAGTGTCGCAGGCAGGTCGACGTGTGCGGTGGTGAAGCGCCTCATGCAACGTGCGGCGATGCCAAAAGGCCACTGCGCCGCGGCGTGCCGCCGCGCTCACAGCGCGCACGTGCTGAGCCGCGCGGCCAGGGTAAAGGGGACCGTGCCCAAGTCGTCCAGGCCTTCGACATCGAACGCATACACGCCCCTGGCCACGAGCGTCAGTTGCCCGTCGCGCGAGAGGTTGAAGGTCAGCGTGTCGACATCGACCGGGTGGTGCGCGCCGGCCAGGTAAAGTGCGCCGTCGATGTAACCGTCCTGCGGGTTGCGTGGAAAGTCGAAGCGCTGGCCGGCCAGCTCGCCGAGCCTGAGCGATGGCAGCGCGATGCCGCCCAGGCGGATCGCGGTGTCCACGATCTCGCCGGCGTGCAGGAACGGGCGCAGCAGGATCTCCAGCGAGGCGGCGCCCGGGAGGCCGGACAGGATCGCGTGGCGCGGCTTCAATGCGCTGGGCGAGAACGTCGACATCGCGGCGCCGTCCTCAGTGCTGCGCCACCGGCAACACCACGTCCATCAGCGTGGCGTCGTCCGGATCCGGCGTGGCCTTGAAGCCGAGCTGCCGGCACATCGCCAGCATGGTGCGGTTCTCGCGCAACACCTGGCCTTCGACCACCTTGAGGCCGAGCCAGCCGGCGTACTCGATCATGATCCGCATCAACTGCCAGCCGATGCCGTGGCCCTTGAGGTCGGAGCGGATCAGGATGCCGTATTCGCCGCGGTCGTAATCGGCATCGGCATGCAGGCGCACCGCGCCGAGCATGTCGCCGCTGCGCGGCTCGATCGCCACCAGCGCGATCGAGCGCGCGTAGTCGAGCTGGGTCAGGCGCGCAATGAATTCGTGACTGAAATGCTTCACCGCCTGAAAGAAGCGCAGGCGCAGGTCCTCGTCGGTGACGCGGGCGAAGAAGCTGCGGAACAGCGCGTCGTCCTCCGGCCGCACCGGGCGCACGAACGCGGCGCTGCCGTCGTTGAGCACGATGCGCCGTTCCCACTCCTTGGGATACGGGAAGATCGCGAAGCGCGGATGGCCGCGGCCCTTGTGCAGGCGCCGCGACGGCGCCACCGCCACCCGCGCGTCGACCGCGATCACCCCGTCGCGGTCGGCCAGCAGCGGATTGATGTCCAGTTCGCGGATCTCGGGCAGGTCGGCCGCCAGTTGCGCCAGCTTGACCAGCACCATCGCCACCGCACGCTCGTCGGCGGCCGGCACGTCGCGGTAGGCCTTGAGGATGCGGCTGACGCGGGTGCGGCCGATCAGTTCGTGGGCCAGGCGCAGGTCCAGCGGCGGCAGCGCCAGCGCCTTGTCGTCGATCACCTCCACCGCGGTGCCGCCGCGGCCGAACACGATCACCGGGCCGAAGGTGGGATCGTCGGCGATGCCGGCGATCAGTTCGCGCGCCTTCGGCCGCAGCAGCGAGGGCTGCACCAGCACGCCGTCGATGCGCGCGTGCGGTCGCGCGGCGCGTGCGCGGGCGAGGATGCCCTCGGCGGCGTCGCGCACCGCCTCCACGCTGACCAGGTTGAGGCGCACGCCGTCCACGTCGGACTTGTGCGGGATGTCGGCCGAATGGATCTTCACCGCCACCGCCGAGCCCTGCGCCAGCATCGGCGCGGCCACCTGCGCCGCGGCCTCGGCATCGGCGGCGTGCGCCACCGGCGCGGTGGGGATGCCGTAGGCGGCCAGCAATCGCGTGGTCGCCAGCGGGTCCAGCCAGGTCTGCCCGGCGGCCAGCGCCGCGTCGACGATGCCGCGCGCGGCGGCGGCGTCGAAGGCGAAATCGTCGGGCAGGCTCGGCGGCGTTTCCATCAGCGCCGCCTGCGCTTCGCGGTAGCGCACCAGGTGCATGAAGCCGCGCACCGCGTCCGCCTCGGTGGCGTAGGTGGGGATGCGCGCGGCGTTGAGCGTGGCGGTGGCGCTCTCGTCGTTGCCCAGCCACACCGCGAACACCGGCTTGTCGCGGTGGTGGCGCGGGCGCTGGCCGAGGATGCGGGTCAGCGCCTGCGCCGCCTCGGCCGAGGAAGTGAACGCGGTCGGCACGTTGACCACCAGCACCGCATCGTTCTCCGGGTCCTCCAGCAGCGCACCGGCGGCGGCGGCGTAGCGTTCGCCGTCGGCGTCCACCACGATGTCCACCGGATTGCGATGCGACCATTCCTGCGGCAGCGCCGCGTCCAGTTGCTGCTGGGTGGGCGCCGAGAGCGCCGCCAGGGTGCCGCCGAGATCGGCCAGCGTATCCACCGCCAGGCGGCCGACGCCACCGCCGTTGCTGAGGATGGCCAGGCGCCGGCCGGGGAAGGTGCTGAGCCGGCCCAGCGTCTCCGCCGCGGCGAACAGTTCGTCCAGCGCGCGCACCCGCAGCAGTCCGGCGCGGGCGAACGCGGCGCCGTACACCGCATCGGAACTGGCCAGCGCCTGCACGTGGGTGTCGGCGTTGGGATCGATGCGCAGTTGCCGGCCCGACTTCACCACCACCACCGGCTTGGCGCGGGCGGCGGCGCGCGCGGCGGACATGAACTTGCGCGCGTCACGGATGTGTTCGACATAGAGCAGGATCGCGCGGGTGCGGTAGTCGGTGGCGAAGTAGTCGAGCAGGTCGGCGAAGTCCACGTCCAGCGCGTCGCCCAGCGAGACCACCGCCGAGAAGCCGACCGCACGCGCCACGCCCCACTCCACCAGCGCCGCGGCGATGGCGCTGGATTCGGAGATCAGCGCCAGGTCGCCCGGCTGCGGGCAGTGCGCGGCGATGCTGGCGTTGAGCCGCGCATGCGGCGCGATCACGCCCAGGCAGTGCGGGCCGAGGATGCGCAGGCCCTTCGCCCGTGCGGCGCTCTCCACCCGCGCCGCGGCCGAGCCCGGCCCGCTGCCGAGCCCGGCGGTGAGGATGATCGCCGCGGCGACGCCGCGCCGGGCAGCGATCGACACGATGCGCGGCACCATCCGCGCCGGCGCGGTGATCACCACCAGGTCCGGCACCCAGGGCAGATCGGTGAGCCGGCGCACCGTGGGCACGCCGTCGATCTCGCGGTAGCGCGGGCTGACCCAGCCGATCTGCCCGGGAAACCCGGCCGCGCGCAGGCTGCGCACCACCGCCCGCCCGGCCGAGCGCTCGCGCGGGCTGCCGCCGACGATGGCGACCGAGGCGGGGCGGAACACGGACTGCAGGTGATAGGTGCTCATGGCGGCGGCGGAGGCGAGCGAATGCGCTAACGGTACACGGCTGGCCGCGGCGCGGGGATGATCCGGGTCGCGCGCTGCGGCGTTGACGGCGATGCCGCGCATCCGGCGACAGCTGCGCTGGCGAGATTCCGGCATCCGCGCGTCGGGGCTGAAGCCCCTCCCACAGGGGCTTGGGTCGGCGGCCCGTTACGTACGCACGCGCGCTTGACCGGAATCCGGAACGACACGGACCATCGCTGGACTTCCCGGTGTGAGAGGGGCTTCAGCCCCGACCCGACCCGACCAGGCCACAGAGACCAGGCGGCGGCGCACACCCGGTGCGCAGGGCAGGCAGCGCCGCCTCCCCCGCAGAAAGACCCCGCCAGACGACCGCCCACCGCCGATCCTTCGCGGATCCGCCATGTCCATCGGAGCACGCAGGCACAGCCCGGGTCAGCACCCGGTCGCATTGGCGGCCGCATAATGCGGCGATGGAGACGACTCGTGCATAGCGGCGGCCTGGAACTGGCGCTGGTGCTGCTGCTGGCCGCGGTGATCGCGGTGCCGGTGTTCAAGCGCCTGGGCCTGGGCGCGGTACTGGCCTACCTGGCCGCGGGTGTGGTGCTGGGGCCGGACGGGCTGGGCTTCGTGCAGGACACCGAGCGCATCCTCAACGCCGCCGAGATCGGCGTGGTGATGCTGCTGTTCCTGATCGGCCTGGAACTGTCGCCGGCGCGCTTGAAGGTGATGCGGCATGCGGTGTTCGGCGCCGGGTCGGCCCAGGTCGCGCTGACCGCGCTGCCGCTGGGCGCGCTGGCGCTGTGCATGGGCCTGAACTGGAAGAGCGCGCTGGTGATCGGCCTGGCGCTGGCGCTGTCCTCCACCGCGGTGGGCCTGCAACTGCTGGCCGAGCGCAAGGCGCTCAACAGCGACTACGGCCGGCTCGGCTTCGCCATCCTGCTGTTCCAGGACCTGATCGCGATCCCGCTGCTGGCCGCGGTGCCGCTGCTCGGCGGCGCCAAGAACGACACCCTGACCTGGACGGAAGTGGGCCAGGCGCTGGGCGCGCTGGCGCTGGTGGTGCTGTGCGGGCGCTTCGCGCTGCGCCACCTGTTCCGCACGGTGGCGCGCACGCGCATGCCGGAGGTGTTCACCGCCAGCGCGCTGCTGGTGGTGCTGGGCAACGCCTGGTTCCTGCAGAAGGCCGGGCTCAGCCCCAGCCTGGGCGCGTTCCTGGCCGGCGTGCTGCTGGCCGATTCGGAGTTCCGCCACGAACTGGAGGCGCAGATCGAGCCGTTCCAGGGCCTGCTGCTGGGCGTGTTCTTCATCGCCGTGGGCATGGGCATCGACCTGGACCGCATCGTCGCCGAGCCGTGGCTGATCGCCGGCGCCGTGGCCACGCTGTTGCTGGTCAAGTTCGCGCTGCTGGCCGGCATCGGCCGCGTGCTGCGCCTGCCCTGGCGCAGTGCGCTGCTGCTGGGCAGCCTGCTGTGGCTGGGCGGCGAGTTCGCCTTCGTGGTGTTCACCGAGGCGCAGCGCGTGCGCCTGCTCGACGACGCCACCCACGACCGCCTGGTCGCGGTGGTCGGCGTGTCGATGGCGCTGACGCCGCTGCTGCTGATCGGCATGCAGCGCCTGCTCGGCGGCAGTGAGGCCAGCAAGGGCAAGCAGCCACCATCGCCGGCCGCGCAGTACGACACCGTGGATGCGCAGCGCGCGCAGGTGCTGATCGCCGGCATGGGCCGCTTCGGCCAGATCGTGGCGCGCCTGCTGACCGCACAGCGCATCCCGTTCGTGGCGCTGGAACACAATCCGGACACGGTGGAGGACCTGCGCCGCTTCGGCAACCAGCTCTACTACGGCGACCCCAGCCGCCCGGACCTGCTGCGCGCGGCTGGCAGCGACGGCATCCGCATCTTCGTGGTGGCGATGGACGACCCGGAGACCAACATCAAGACCACGCGGCTGATCCGCCGGCTCTACCCCACCGCCAAGGTGCTGGCGCGCGCACGCAACCGCCAGCACGCCTGGCGGCTGATGGACCTGGGTGCGGAGCCGTTCCGCGAAGTGTTCGCCTCCAGCCTGGAGCTGAGCGAGCAGGTGCTGCTCGGCCTGGGCCTGGATGCGGCGACCGCGCGCGATCGTATCGCCCGTTTCCGCGAGCACGACACGCAACTGCTGAGGGCCCAGCACCTGGTCTACGACGACGATGCGGCGGTGGTGCAGACCGCGCGTGCGGCGCGCGCCGACCTGACCAAGCTGTTCGAGGCCGACGTCAACGATCCCACGGCGGGGCCGGCGGATGCGACGAGCATGGGGCAGCCGCGCGGTTGAGGCGGGCGGCGTGCGTGTGGCCGCGGCCGCATGGTCTGCAGTGTTGCTGGCGTGCGATGCGGTGGGCGGTCGCATCGCTGCCGCTCATGGCGGGCACACCACGAAATCGGTGCGCAGCCTGGCGGTCGGTCAATGCGACATGAGGCGGGTGGCATCCGGCATGGTCGCGTCGGGGCTGAAGCCCCTCCCACACTGGAAGCATTGGCGGTGTCCAGACATAGCGCGCTTGACGCGCACTGGCGTTGTCGAACCGCATGTCACGCTTGGCCCCGTCGTCCTTGTTGCCGCCGCCAGCAAAGGCCTCGCCGTCGCGGACGCATTCGACCGTCATTGTGGGAGGGGCTTCAGCCCCGACTGCAGGATCCAGCCGGCGTCGCTGCGCCGCTCCTGCTGGCATGGAGACATCTCCCCGAGCACCGGCGCTCACGCCGGCGCCCGGGGCATCGCTTCAGCCCTTGCGTGACGAACGCTTCGCTGCGGTGCCGCTGGCCGCGCGCTTGACAGCTTCCTTCGCGACCTTCTTGGCGACCTTCTTGGCCGCCGGCGTCTTCACCGGCGCCGGGGCAGGCTTGCGCTTGGTCGACTTGCCTGGCTTCGCCGAAGCCGAGGCATCGCCCGCCTTGGCCCCGCCACGCTTCGGCGCCGGCGTCACCGGCCGGGTCTCGGTGGTGGCGGTGGCTTCAGGCGCGCGCCGCGGCGGCGGGCGGCGCCCGGCGGTCAGGGTGCGCCAGGTGTGGCCGCCGTTGAGCGCCAGCAGCGCATCGGCCGCGGCCGGGCCGGCACTGCCGGCCGGGTACTGCGGGGTCTCGTCGGCCGAGGTCTGCCAGGCGTCCAGGATCGGCTGCACGATGGTCCAGGCCGCCTCGACCATGGTCGCGTCCTGGAACAGGCCGGCCTCGCCGTGCATGCAGTCCTGCAGCAGGCGTTCGTAGCCCACCGTGTATTCCTTGGGGAACCAGTCGCGGTAGCGGAAGTCCATGCGCACCGGCGCCAGGCTGACCCGCGCGCCCGGGCGCTTGACGTCGAACTGCAGCGAGATGCCTTCGTCGGGCTGGATGTGCAGCACCAGCCAGTCCGGGCCGTAGCCGCCGATCTCGGCGCTGCGCAGCGGCGCCAGCGGCGCCGGCTTGAAACGGATCGCGATCTCGGTGGTGCGCTCGCGCAGGCGCTTGCCGGTGCGCAGGTAGAACGGCACGCCGGCCCAGCGCCAGGTGTCGACCTGCAGCTTCATCGCCACATAGGTCTCGGTGTTGGAATCCGGCGGCACCGTGTCTTCCTCGCGGTAGCCCGGCACCGCGTTGCGGCCGATCGCGCCGGCCGCGTACTGGCCGCGGACCACGTCGGCCGGACTCAACGGCCGCACCGCCTCGATCACCTCGGCGCGCCGGCGCAGCATCGCCGCCGGGGTGAAGGCCGCCGGCGGCTCCATCGCGATCATCGCCAGCAACTGGAACAGGTGGTTGGGCACCATGTCGCGCAGGCAGCCGGTGGGGTCGTAGAAGCCGCCGCGCCCTTCCACGCCGATGGTCTCGGCCGCGGTGATCTGCACGTGGTCGATGCGGTCGCGGTTCCACACCGGCTCGAACAAGCCGTTGGCGAAGCGGAAGGCGAGGATGTTCTGCACCGTTTCCTTGCCGAGGAAATGGTCGATGCGGAACACCTGGTCCTCGTCGAGCACGCGACCGACGATGGCGTTGAGCTCGCGCGCGCTCTGCAGGTCGTGGCCGAACGGCTTCTCCACGATCACCCGGCGCCAGCCGCCGTCGGGGCTCTGCTTGACCAGGCCGGCCGCACCCAACTGCTCGATCACCGGGGCGAAGAAACGCGCCGCGGTAGCGAGGTAGAACAGCACGTTGCCGCCGGTGCGGTACTGCGCGCCGATCTTCTCCAGCAGCGCGCCCAGGCTGCGATAGGTGCCGGCATCGTTGAAGTCGCCGCGCAGGTAGTGCAGGCGCGAACGCAGCCAGCCCCACACCTCCTCGTCCAGGCCATCGGCCTTGAACTCCGCGTCGCGGTCGGCCATCAGCCCGCGCATCGCATCGCCGAGCATGCGCCGCCAAGCCACTTCGCTGACCGCGCCGTGGTCCACGCCGATCACCGCGAATTCCTCGGGCAGCGCACCGCTGTGGCGCAGGTTGTACAGCGCCGGCAGCACCAGGCGCCGGGTCAGGTCGCCGCGGGCGCCGAACACAACGATCAGGCAGGGAGGAGTGGTCTGGGAGGCATCGCTCATGGATGGGTGTCCTGTTCGCCGATCAAGCCATGCAGGCGCAGCGCCGCGTGGATCAGCGCCACGTGCGAATAGCCCTGCGGGAAATTGCCGAGCATGCGGCCGCTGCGCGGGTCGTACTCCTCGGCCAACAGGCCGACGTCGTTGCACAGCGCGAGCAGGCGCTCGAACAGCGCGCGCGCCTGCTCGCCGCGGCCGAGCAGCGTGTAGTTCTCCACCAGCCAGAAACTGCAGGCGATGAAGGTGCCCTCGCCGGCCGGCAGGCCGTCGCCGCTGGCGTCGTCGGCGCGGTAGCGCTCGACCAGGCCGTCGATGCTCAGGTGTTCGGCGATGGCGTCGGCGGTAGCGGCCACGCGCGGATCGTCCGGCGGCAGGAAGCCGACCAGCGGGATCAGCAGGGTCGCCGCGTCCAGCCGTTCGCTGCCGTAGCTCTGCACGAAGTAGCCGTCGCGGTGCACGCCCTGCGCCAGCACCTGCGCATGGATCTCGTCGGCCAGCGCGCGCCAGTGCGCGCGTTGCGCGGCGTCGGCATCGGTGACGCCGTCGCGCGCGCCGCAGTCGAACGCCAGCCACGCCATCACCTTGGAATGCACGAAGTGCTGGCGCTTGTCGCGGATCTCCCAGATGCCCTCGTCCGGCTCGCGCCAGCGCTGCTCCAGCACCTCCAGCAACTGCCGCGCCAGCGAGCGGCCATGCACCGCCGTGGCCATGCCCTCGTGGTGGCCGCGGTGGAACGCGGCGATCACCTCGCCATAGACATCGAGCTGGAACTGGCCGACCGCGGCATTGCCCACGCGCACCGGCGAAGCGCCTTCGTAGCCGGGCAGCCAGTCCACCGCCCATTCGGACATGCGCCGTTCGCCGCCGATGCCGTACAGCGCCTGCAACTGGTCGGGCGAGCCGGCCACGGTGCGCTGCAGCCAGCCATGGAACGCGGCAGCCTCGTCGAAATAGCCGGCCGCGCGCAATGCGGTCAGGGTGAACACCGCATCGCGCAGCCAGCAGAAGCGGTAGTCCCAGTTGCGCTCGCCGCCCAGACGTTCGGGCAGCGAGGTGGTCGGTGCGGCGACGATGGCGCCGGTGGGCAGGTAACTCAGGCCCTTCAGCACCACCAGCGAGCGCCGCACCGCCTCGGTCCACGGGCCGGCATGCAGGCAGCGGTGCGACCAGCCGTGCCAGAACGCCTCGGTCTGCGCCAGCGCCTGCTCCGGCGCCAGCAACGGCGGCAGCTCCAACTGCGAGGCGCCGTGGCTGAGCACGAACCAGGTGCTTTCGCCGGCCTCCAGCACGAACTCGGCTTCGGTGGCGAAGCCGTGGCCGTGCATGGCCTGCGGGCTGCGCAGCGCGATCTGGTCCGGCCCGGCCACCGCCTGCAGGCCGCCCTCGATCTGCGACACCCAGGGAATGGTGCGGCCGTAGTTGAAGCGCAGCTGCAGCTGCATGCGCAGCGGCACCCGGCCGTGCAGTCCGCGCACGATCCGCACCACGTGGTTGTGCATCACCTCGTCGTGGCTGGCGACCATGAAGTCGAGCAGCGCCACCGCGCCGGTGTCGGTCTCGAACCGCGTCTCCAGCACCAGACTGCCGTCGCGGTAGGCACGGGTGCTGGTGAAGTCGCCCTGCGGCGCGATCGCCCAGCGGCCGTGGTCGGGTTCGCCGAGCAGGGCGGCGAACAAGGCATCGGAATCGAAGCGCGGCAGACACAGCCAGTCGATCGAGCCGCGACGGTCCACCAGAGCCGCGCTGCGGCAGTTGCCGAGCATGGCGTAGTCTTCGATTCGCGAGGCCATCGTGGGCGCCGGTGCGGAGGAGCGGCGAGTCTGCCAGCGCCGGTGTTTGCGTCGCGTAATCGCCGCGCGGCGCCGTTCAGGCGCGCGCAAGCGGCCGGCTGCGGCTACACTGCGGCTGCGCATGACTTCCGATCCCGCTGCCGCCGCCCTGCGCACTCTGGTCCTGGAGGACGATCCGATACTGCGCGATCGCATCCTGGTGCCGGGCCTGCGCCGTTTCGGCTTCGCCGCCGACGGCTGCGGCACCGGCGCGGAACTGCAGCAGCGGGTGCAGCGCGAGGGCGCCGAGATCGTGGTGCTGGATGTCGGCCTGCCCGACACCGACGGCTTCACCCTGGCCGGCGCGCTGCGCCTGCAATACCCGGACCTGGGCATCGTCATGCTGACCAGTCTGGGCCAGACCGAGGACCGCATCCGCGGCCTGACCGGCGGCGCCGACGCCTATCTGTCCAAGCCGGTGGAAATCGACCTGCTGGCCGCGACCCTGCACAGCCTGGCGCGGCGCGTGAGCGGGCGCCCGCCTGCGGCGCCGGCGCGCGGGCGCTGGCAGGTGAGCGAGGACGGCTGGTGCCTGCTGTCGCCGACCGGCGCCGCCGCCGCGCTGACCGGCAGCGAACGCCGGCTGTGCCTGCGCCTGCTTGAGCAACCGGGCCTGCTGGTGGCGCGCGAGGCCTTGATCGCCGCCCTCACCGACCGCGTGTACGACTTCGACGCGCACCGCCTGGATTCGATGGTGCACCGCCTGCGCAGCAAGGTGCAGCGCCGCTGCGGCGAGCCGCTGCCGCTGGCCGCGGTGCACGGCAAGGGCTACATCTTCGATCCCGCCGGCTGACGCGCACCGCGCGCGCGCGGCGCCGCGGCGCGCAGACCATTCAGGCAGGCGCTACATCGCCACCGCATCGGCGTGCGGCAGCACGATGCGGAAGCGCGTGCCCACGCCCACCGTGCTGTGCACCTGGATCCGGCCGCCGGCGCGCACCACCAGATCGCGCACCACCGCCAGGCCCAGGCCGGTGCCGCTGTCGGCGGGCTTGGTGCTGTAGAACGGCTCGAACACCTGCGCGGCCACCTCCGTCGGCATGCCGTGGCCGTCGTCGGCGACCTCGATGACGGTGCCCTCGTCCTCGCTGGACACGGCGATGTCGAAATGGCCGCGGTCGGCGATCGCGTCGCGGCTGTTGGAGGCCAGGTTCAGCAGCATCAGGTCGAACTGGCTGCGCTCGAAACGGATCGGCGCCGGCGCCGCCGGCAGCGCGCAGCGCAGCACGATCCGCGCTTCCAGCAACTGCCGCAGCATCGGCTGCAAGGCCTCCACCGCGGCCGCGGCGTCGAAGCGTTCGACATGCTCGGCGTCGCGGCGGCTGAAGCGCAGCAGCCGGCGCACGATGGTCATGCCGCGCTCGGCCGATGCCTCCACCGCCGCCAGGCTGTCCTCCAGCTGCGCGATGCGCTGCGCGTCGCTGGTCAGGTCGTCGTCGTGGCGCGCGGCGGCGAAGCCGGACATCACCGCCAGGATGTTGTTGAAGTCGTGTGCCAGGCCGCTGGCCATGCGCTCGGTGATCTCGCGTTTCTGCGCGTGGATCAGCTGGGTCTGTGCGCGTTCGCGTTCCTGCATCTCCTGCTGCAGGCGCTGGCCGCGCGCGTTGGATTCGCGCAGGCTCTCGCGCAGCGCCTCGGTGGTGCGGTCCAGCAGCAGCGCCACCAGCAGGTAACTGAACAGCACCGGCAGCACGTTGAACAGCGCCTGCGCCGGCGCGCCGGCCAGTTCGGCCAGGGCGTCGCGGCCCACGCCGACGCCGAGCATCAGCAGCAAGGCGACGAAGGTGACCCACAGCGCGCGGCGCCCCAGCACCAGGCCGGCCAGGATCAGCACCAGCATCTGCGCCAGTTGATCCGGCAACTGCCGCTGGAAGCCGTGGATGGCGGCGTTGACCAGCAACGAGCCGAGCATCGCCCCGAGCAGCAGCCGCACGCCGCCGCGCAGGGCGCCATGGCGCACGCGCACGAAGCCGATCGCCGCGCACACCCCGATCAGCAGACTCATGGTCAACGAAATCAGCATGCCCGGCGGCAGCGGCTGCCCGCGCAGCTCCGGCCAGGCCAGCACCACCGCCACCACGATCGTGGCGGGAATGGTCACCGCCAGGAACAGCAGCAGCAACTGGATCACCCGCGCATTGCGCCGATCCACCTCGTCCACCAGCGGCGCGCGGCCCAGCCAGTTCCAGAACGCCTTCGCCATGCCGCCGTGCTCCATTCCCGTTCAGTGAGAATCCGATGATGATCATGCGAGAACTTGCAGGTGACAAGCCGGTGACGGCGGGCCTAAGTTCGCATGACGGAACACGCCCGGGGACGACGGCGCTGTTTCCAGACCACTCCAGACCGATGCGGAGGCGCACACGCGCCGCCGACGTCACCTTCTGCCCTGCCGTTTTTTCAGCCCGAGATCGCCATGAACGCATGCTCTTCCCTGCGCGGCACCGCCGCCCGTCATCCGATTCCCCGCGCGTACAGCACCCTGGCCCTGGCCTGCGCGCTGTGCCTGTCGTCGACGGCGATGGCGCAGACGCCCACCCCCAGCACCGCGACGACCGCCAGCACCCAACCCGCCACCGGCACCGACGCTACGGCCAGCGACGCCAGCGCCACGCCGGCCGCGACCACCTACGACCCCAGCGTCTACTTCAAGGCCACCGGCAGCGCCGACAGCAACGCCGGCGCCGACGCCGACGGCGACGAAGCGCTGGCCGCCGGCGAGGCCGCCTCGGCGGTCGGCACCGGCACCATCGCGCTCGGCGGCGGTGCGGTCGGCTACGCCAACCACGCGGTGGCGGTGGGCCACAACAGCCTGGCCACCGAGGTCTCCACCACCGCCGTCGGCGGCATGCTCGACCTGGATTTCTCCTACCAGCCCAACGGCGTGGTGATCCTGCAGCAGACTTCGGCCACCGGCGTGGCCGCCACCGCGCTGGGCGCCGGCGCCCAGGCCAGCGGCAAGTACAACGTGGCGGCCGGCGCCGGCGCGATCGCCAGCGACCGCTCCAGCGTCGCCGTCGGCGGCATCGTCGACGTGGGCGAGGAGATGAGTCCGGGCTTCGGCGCCGAAGGCACCCAAATGCAGGCCACGCAGGCCACCGGCCCGCTGTCCACCGCGCTGGGCGGCGGCGCGCTGGCCACGGCCTACAGTTCCACCGCGGTCGGCGCCCTGGCCGAAGCCAGCGCCAACCGCACCGTCGCCGTCGGCACCACCGCGGTGGCCAACCAGTACGCCGCCGTGGCGGTGGGCGCGCAGAGCCAGGCCACCGCCGAGTGGGCCACCGCCTTCGGCAACGGCGCACGCGCCTGGGGCACCCACAGCGTGGCCATGGGCCCCAGCGCGTTCGCCCAGAACGACGACGGCACCGCGGTCGGCCCGGCCGCGTTTGCCGGCGGCGTCGGCTCCACCGCGCTCGGCAACCGCTCCTGGGCCGGCGGCACCCGCAGCCTGGCCCTGGGCGGGGGCATGGTGTGGAACGGCAACTTCTTCCTCGATACGCCGGTGCTGTTCTACGACAGCATCGCCATCGGCACCAAGTCCGATGTGTTCGGCGACCAGTCGATCGCGATCGGCCCCGGCGCGCGGGTCGGCAACTCGCAGTTCGTCAACGACAAGCAGACCATCACCAACAACAGCGTGGCGCTGGGCGCCGGTTCGGTCGCCGAACGCGACAACACCGTGTCCATCGGCGCAGCGGGCGCCGAGCGCCAGCTCACCAACCTGGCCGCCGGCACCATGGATACCGACGCGGTCAACCTGGCGCAGCTGCGCAACGTCGCCGCCGCGTTCGGCGCCGGCAGCGTGGTCGACGCCAACGGCAACCTGATCGGCGGCAATTACCTGGTGCAGGGCACGCACTACACCGACCTGGGGTCGGCGATGGGCGCGCTCGACACCGCCCTCACCGGCTTCGGCAACCGCCTGAACACGATCGGCGGTTCCGGCGGCATCAGCGTGGGCGGCGGCGACGGTGCGGCGAGCGCGCCGAGCACCGGCGCCGGCACCAATGCCGTGGCCGTGGGTTCCGGGGCCACCGCCAACGGCAACAACGGCCTGGCGATGGGCGCGCAGTCGCTGGCCTATGGCCCCAACGACACCGCCATCGGCGGCAACGCCACGGTCAATGCCGACGGCAGCACCGCGGTCGGCGCCAACGCCCGTGTCGCCGCGGTGGCGACCAACGCGGTCGCGCTCGGCGAGAGCGCCAATGCCTCGGCCGCCTCGGCCACCGCGCTCGGCCAGGGCGCCTCGGCCAGCGCCGCCAATTCGGTGGCGCTGGGCCAGGGCTCGGTCGCCAACCGCGCCAACACGGTCTCGGTGGGCAGCGCCGGCAACGAACGCCAGGTCGCCAACGTCGCCGCCGGCAGCGCCGACACCGACGCGGTCAATGTGGCGCAGATGCGCGCCGGCAACAGCGCCACCCTGAGCAGCGCCAACGCCTACACCAACACCCGCATCACCGCGCTGGACGACAGCTTCAACCAGTTGCGCACCGACACCGAGCATCGCCTCGACGGCATGGACCGGCGCATGGACCGGCTCGGTGCGATGAGCGCGGCGATGCTCAACATGGCGGTCAACGCCGCCGGTACGCAGAGCCCGCGCGGGCGCGTGTCGGTCGGCGCCGGCTTCCAGGGCGGGCAGCAGGCGCTGTCGGTCGGCTACGCCCGCAAGATCGGCGCGCGCGCCTCGTTCAGCCTGGGCGGCGCCTTCAGCAGCGGCGAGTCCTCGGCCGGCATCGGCGTGGGCATCGATCTGTGACGTCACGCGGCGCCGCGCGCGCCGCCGTTTTCTTCTTCTCACCTCTCTTTCCAGGATCCGCAGATGATGTCTTCCAATACGCTCGCCGCTGCCCTCGCCGCCGTCCTGTTCGCCGGTGGCGCGCAGGCGGCCTCCCCCACCATCGGCCTGGGCGGTGTGCAAGGTCCGGTGCCGCAATCGGCCAGCGCCAACGACCTGGGCCAGCGCTTCATCGTCAAGACCCGTGACGGCGGCAGCCAGGCGCGCAGCCTGCTGGCCACCACCCTCAGCAGCGCGGTGGCGCGCAGCGGCATGCAGCGCGCGCAGATCGGCAGCAACGGGCTGACGCTGCGCAGCGCCGTCAGCGCCAAGGTGCTGCGCGACATGGCGGTGCCGGGCTGGCATGTGGTGCAGACCTCGCGCCACCTCAGCGACAGCGAGCGCACCGCCTTCATCAACGAGCTGAAGGCCGATCCGTCGGTGGTGTCGGTGCAGGTCGATCGGCTGTACCGGCGCCTGGACGAGGCCAGCGTGCGCCTGCCGGCCGCCATCGCGGCCGCCGCCTCCACCACCCCCAACGATCCGGCCTACGCCAAGCTGCAGTGGAACTTCCACGACCCAGTCGGCGGGGTCAACGCCGAGCAGGGCTGGACCCGCTCCACCGGCAAGGGCGTGGTGGTGGCGGTGGTCGACACCGGCGTGGTCAAGGACAACCCGGATCTGGCCGCCAACGTGCTGCCCGGCTACGACATGATCACCGACCACCGCGTCTCGCGCCGCGACACGGACGGTCGCGTGGCCGGCGGCTACGACCTGGGCGACTGGGTGGAAGCCGACTACTGCACCGCGCTGGGCGCGTCCGGCAATGCGCCGGCGCCGAGTTCGTGGCATGGCAGCCATGTCTCCGGCACCATCGCCCAGGTCACCAACAACAACCTGGCCACGGCCGGCCTGGCCTACGACGCCAAGATCGTGCCGGTGCGCGTGCTCGGCTCCTGCGGCGGCTTTGGCAGCGACATCGCCGACGGCATGCTGTGGGCCGCGGGCCTGCCGGTGGCCGGCCTGCCGACCAACCCGAACCCGGCCGAGGTGATCAACATGAGCCTGGGCAGCGGCGCGCCGGACACCTGCCCGCAGATCTACCAGGACGCGATCGACCAGATCAACGCCAAGGGCACGATCATCGTGGTCGCCGCCGGCAACTCCAACGCCAATGCCTCCACGTACACCATGTCCTCCTGCAACGGCGTGATCAGCGTCGGCGCTTCGCGGGTGAACGGCGGCCGCGCCAGCTACTCCAACTACGGCACGCGCGTGGACATCGCCGCGCCGGGCGGTGGCGGCGACGTCGACGGCAACCCGAACGGCTACATCTTCCAGGTGATCAACGGCGGCACCCAGAGCCCGACCGGCGACTGGCAGATCGGCGGCATGGCCGGCACCTCGATGGCCTCCCCGCACGTGGCCGCGGCGGTGGCGATGGTGCAGAGCGTGGCCAAGACGCCCTTCAGCTGGACCGGCATGCGCGACCTGCTGCGCGCCAGCGCGCGGCCGTTCCCGGTGGCGATCCCCACCAGCACGCCGATCGGCGCCGGCATCCTGGACGTGGACATGCTGCTGCAGATGGCCACCACCCCGCCGTGCGATCCGTCCGACAGCAGCTGCGTGCCGCCAACCAAGACCCTGGTCAACAAGGTGGAGATGCGCGGCATCGGCAGCCAGGGCGGCGATGCGCTGTACAGCTTCCAGGCCGCGGCCGGCACGGTGGTCAGCTTCATGACCTTCGGCGGCACCGGCAACGTGGCGATGTACGTGTCGGCGGGCAAGACGCCGACCAGCAGCAGCTACGACGCGCGTTCCACCCGTGCCGGCACCACCCAGGCGGTGCGCCTCACCCCGTCCAGCGCCACGACCTACTACGTGCGCCTGAGCGGCAGCTACAGCGGCCTGACCCTGGTCGGGCGGCAGTAACGCCCGATCGCGCGGCGGCGCCGTTCGCCGCCGCGCCACGTGCGCGGGAGGAGAACCTCCCGCAGCGGTTCCGAAAGCAGCGACGTGCCTACCATGACGCAGTTCGCCCGCCTTCCGGCGGGCATTTTTTTGCTGGATGGTGCACGGCGGTGCGGCGCGAGACCGCAAGCCCCTCTCCCACCGGGAGAGGGGTTGGGGTGAGGGTGCGGCACGAGGCGCGGTGCAATGGGCGAGGCGAGGCCGCGCCCGACCCTCATCCGGCCCTCCGGGCCACCTTCTCCCGGTGGGAGAAGGAAGAGCGTCAGCGGCTTTCGCGCAGGAACCGCGCCATCGACGACACTCCCGGCAGCGCCGGCTGGAACTGCCCGGCGACGTCGACGAAGCCGCGCATCACCGCGATCTCGCGCGGGGTGCGGTTCAAGGTATCGCGCAGTTCCGGATCGGCGCCGGCGCGCAGCAGGCGCTGCACCAGCAGCGGCAGGCCGTGCAGCGCGGCCAGGTGCAGCGGGCCGAAGCCGCGCGGATCCTGCACCTCCAGGCTGACCTCCTCGTCGAGCAGGCGCTCGACGCCGGCCAGCACCACCGGCTCCTCGCAGGCTGTGCCCGGTTCGGCGCGCGCACCCAGCAGCAACAGCAACGGCGTGACCCCGCCGGCGGAACCGCGGTCGGCCTCGGCGCCGGCCAGCAGCAGCGTGTCCAGCAGAGCCAGCAGGCGCGACTTGTCGCGCGCGGTGAAGCCGTACAGCGCGGCGCAGTGCAGCGGGGCCAGTTGCTGGGCGTCGCCGGCATGCACATCGGCACCGGCGGCCAGCAGCCGCGCGGCGATGTCCGGCAGACCCAGCGCGCAGGCCAGCATCAGCACGGTGACCCCGCCCGGCAGGCGGTGTTCGATCTGCGCGCCGGCCTGCAGCAATGCCGCGACGATCTCGGTCTGGCGCATGCTCACCGCCGCCGACAGCGGCGTGGCGCCGCTGGCCGCGGCGTGCTGCAGATCGGCGCCGCGCGACAGCAACAGTTTCACCGCCTCGGCATGACCACCGCCGGCGGCGCGCAGCAACGCGGTGCAGCCCTGCGCGTCCACCGCATCCACCGGCAGGCCGAGGTCGATCAGGCGGCGGATCGCCTCGGCGTCGCCGACCATCGCCGCGGCCGGCACGTCGGCCTCGCGCAGCGGACGCCGCGGCAGCGGCCAGGTGCGCCAGTCCAGCCAGTCGGCCAGGTCGCGGCGGCCGCTGGCCAGGGCCACGCCGAGCGGGGTCTGGCCGTCGGCGGCGCGCGCATCCGGCGAGGCGCCCTGCTGGATCAGCAGTTTCAGCGAGGCCTCGCGGCCCAGCGCGGCGGCCAGGTGCAACGCGGTCATGCCGTGGCTGTCGCGCGCCTCGCGGTCGGCGCCGCGCTCGAGCAACTGCAGCTGCAGCCGCAGCCAGCCCAGGCGCACCGCCAGCGACAGCGGCGGATCGCCGGCCGGCGACGGCGCGAACGGATCGGCGCCGCGCTCCAGCAGTTCCAGGGCGAACTGTTCCAGCGCGCGCGACGCGTGATCGTGCTGCGCGCAGGCGGCGAGCAGGCGGGTCAGGCCGCCGCGGCCGGCCGGCGACACGCCGTGGCGCAGCATCGCCTGCAGGCTGGGCACCGCCTCCACGCCGCGCGAGAGCAGCGCGAACATCGGGGTGTCGCCGCAGGCATCGAGCACCTCCGGCTCGGCGCCATGCGCCAGCAGCCAGTCCACCGCCTGCGCGTTCAACGCCAGCGGCGGCTCGTGCAGCAGCGCGCCCAGTTCCTCGGCCGCGCACAGCCGCGCCAGCGCGGCCAGGCCGTCGCGCGGCTGGCCCAGTTGCAGGCCTTCGCGCAGCAGTTCCAGCGGCGGCCGGTCGGGCAGCCCGGCCGGGCCGGTCTCGCCCTGGCCGTCGCTGACCGCGGCCGGCAGCGGATAATCCGGGTCCAGCGCGGACACGATCGCCCAGCGCCCGGCCTCGGCGGCCAGGTCGACGGCGCGGCGGCCGCTCTGGTCCGGCTGCGCCGGCGCCACGCCCAGCTCCAGCAGGCGCCGGATCAGCCCGGGGGCGACGTGGTCGGCGGTGCAGGCCAGCAGGATCGCGTTGCGGCCATCGCCATCGACCGCAACCAGGTCCGGCTTGTGCGGCAGCAGCCGTTCCAGCACCGCCACGCGGCCGTGGCGGGCGGCTTCCAGCCACGGCGTGCGGCCCAGCGCATCGCGCGCTTCCAGGTTGGCGCCGGCGCCGAGCAGGGCCTGCACGATCTCCACGTGGCCGGCCTGCGCCGCCTCGTGCAGCGCGCTGCGGCGCTGGCGATCGCGCGCGTCGACCCGCGCCTTGTGCTTGAGCAGCAACTGCACGCCGGCCGGATCGTCTTCCTCGGTACCGGCTGCGGCCAGCAGTACCGGGCTGGCCTCGGCCGGCTCCGGCTTGGCGCCGCGCTCGAGCAGGAACTTGGCCATGCGCCAGTTGCCGACCTGGCAGGCCACCGCCAGCGGGGTCAGGCCGTCGCGGTTGGCTGCGTCCAGTTCGGCGGCGGCGTCGCGCAGCAGCGCAGCCACGCCCGGGTCGGAGCTGCGTGCGGCGTGATGCAGCGGGGTGTTGCCGTCGCCGTCGCTGGCGCGCGGATCGGCGCCGTTGGCGAGCAGGGTCATCACCGCCTCCGGGCGGCCATGCCAGCTGTCGCGGGTGGCGGCCAGCAGCGGGGTCATGCCCAAGTGCGGGCGATTGACGTCGACCCCGCGCACGATCAGTTCGCGCAGCAGGCGCAGGTCCGGCAGCACCGCGGCCAGCACCGGCAGGCTGCGCTGGTCGCGCCACTCGGCGGCGGGCAGCGCATGCGGATCGGCGCCGGCCTGCAGCAGTTGCAACGCGCGATCGACGCGGCCCCCGCGGGCGGCGTCGTACAGCGCCGCATGCAGTTCGTCCTGCGCCGGCGGCGGCTCGTCGGCGCGCGGCGCGGCGGTGGCGCTGAGTTCGGCGAACAGGTCGGCCGAGGACACCGGCGGGGTCAGCGTCTGCGGCGGCGCCACCCGTTGCAGGCCGGCGTGCAGCAGCGGCGACAGCAGCGCATAGGCCAGCGCCAGCGGCCAGCGTGCGGCCTCGGCGAGCAGCCCCGGCCAGGCCAGCACCACGCCGAGCCCGGCCAGCACCAATACCAGCGCGGCCACCGCCAGCCCGCGCCAGGCCTGCACGTCCTGCTGCGCCAGCGCATGCCAGCGCGCGCCCAGCGGGCCGCCCTCGACATCGCTGCCGTGCCACAGCGGCCAGGTCCGCCACAGCCCGAGCAGCGCGGCACTGGCGGCCACGCTCAGCGCCAACGCGGCAGCGAGGCTGCCGCTGTCGTGCAGCGCCGCCAGCGGCCAGGCCACCAGCACCGCGACCAGCGCCATGCCGCCGGCCCACAGCACCAGCAGCGGCACCGCCGCGCCGACCAGGTCGCGCGCGGCGCGTGGGCGCGGCCGGCTGCCACGGTGCCAGGACAACGCCAGGGCGAACGCCGGTTGCGCCAGCCAGGCGCCCAGGGCGGCGGCCAGCGGGCCGATTCCGGCGGCCAGCGCCAGCACCGCGCCCAGGGCGGCGGCGAGCATCGGCGCACGCGCGCGGAGGAAAGAGTCAGTCATCGTGTCGATCGGTGGTGCCGGGCAGGGACGGCGGCAATTGCAGATGGAAGCCGCAGCCGGCGAGGTTGGCGCGCACCGCGGCCGGATCGGCGCGGGCCAGTGTGCGTTCGGCGGTCAACGCCACCTCGAGCACGAACGCCAGCGGCTGCAGCGACGCCAGCAGCGCCGGCGGCAGACGGCCGAAGTCGTCGCGGGCGGCGAGATACAGATAGGTGTCCGGCTTGCGTTGGCTTTTGTAGACGTAGGCTTGCATGCCCGTGGCGTGCGCCTGGCGTGGAAAGGCAAGCGATTGTGGAGGAAATGCGCCAGCGGCGAAAGCGCACGCCGGCCCTGCGCTGAACGGATCCGGGCGCGGGCGCTATTCACGTTCGCGTCGTGGGTGTTTCACGGCATGACCGAATGCGTCGATATACTGCGGCGATTGTCCTTGTATGGAATACCGCGTGACCGAAGCGTCCTCGTCGCCCCGCATGGCCCCGGTGGCCATCCGCGCCTACACCGCGACCAACGCGCTCGGCAGCGGACTGCACGCCCAGGCCGCGGCGCTGCGCGAGGGCCGCAGCGGCCTGCGTCGCAACGACTTCGGTCCGCAACCGCTGGAATGCTGGATCGGCCGGGTGGACGCGCTGGAAACCGCCGCGCTGCCGGAGGCCCTGGCCGCGTGGGAATGCCGCAACAACCGCCTGGCCTGGCTCGCCCTGCAGCAGGACGGCATGGCCGCGGCCGTGGCCGCCGCGGCGCAACGCCACGGCGCCGAACGGGTGGCGGTGGTGATGGGCACCTCCACCTCCAGCATCGGCGCCAGCGAGGAGGCCTACACACGGCTCGAGCACGATGCGGACGGCCCACGCATGCCCGCCGACCTGGACCGGCCGATCGTGCACACCCCGCATTCGCTCGGCGATTTCGTGCGCGCCGCCACCGGCCTGCGCGGCCCGTGCATCACCGTCGCCACCGCCTGCTCGTCCAGCGCCAAGGTGTTCGCCCAGGCGGCGCGGCTGATCGCCGCCGGCGTGGTCGATGCGGCGCTGGTCGGCGGCGTGGACACGCTGTGCGGCAGCGTGCTGTTCGGCTTCAACTCGCTGCAGGTGGTGTCGCCGGAACCATGCCGGCCGTTCGACGTGCGCCGGGTCGGGCTGTCGCTGGGCGAGGCCGGCGGCTACGCACTGCTGGAACGCGCCGATGCCGCCGACGCGCCGCCGGCGCAGGCGCTGCTGTGCGGCTACGGCGAATCCAGCGACGCCCACCACATGTCCGCGCCGCATCCGCAGGGGCTGGGCGCCGGCCTGGCGATGCGCGGCGCGTTGCAGCGCGCCGGCGTGGACCCGGCCGAGGTCGGGTATCTCAACCTGCACGGCACCGCGACCCCGGCCAACGACAGCGTCGAGGCCGCCGCGGTGGCGGCATTGTTTCCGCCGACCCTGCACGCCAGTTCGACCAAGGCCTGGACCGGGCACACGCTCGGCGCCGCCGGCATCGTCGAGTCGGTGTTCGCGCTGCTGGCGCTGCGCGACGGCCTGCTGCCCGGCACCCTCAACAGCGAACTGCCCGATCCCGCCTGCGGCCCGCAGATCCGCTTCGCCACCGCCCATGCACAGGTCCGCTACGCGATGAACAACTCCTTCGGCTTCGGCGGCAACAACTGCTCGCTGCTGTTCGGCCGCGCATGAGCACGCCCATGCTGAGCGCGACGATCGAAGGCATCGGGTTCTGGGCGCCCGGCCTGCCCGGATGGACGCTGGCACAGGCGTTCGCACGCGGCGACGGCGCGCCGCTGGAGACGCCCGGCCGGCCCTCGCCGCAACTGCTGGCGCCCAACGAGCGCCGCCGCGCGCCGGACACGGTGGCGGTGTCGCTGGACGCGGCGCTGGCCGCCTGCCAGGACGCCGGCCGCGACCCGGCCACGCTGCCGTCGGTGTTCACCTCCACCCACGGCGACCTGGCGATCACCGACTACATGTGCACCACCCTGGCCAGCGAACCGCTGTCGGTGTCGCCGACCAAGTTCCACAACTCGGTGCACAACGCCGCCGCCGGCTACTGGACCATCGGCGCCGGCGCCACCGCCGCGGCGACCGCGATCAGCGCGCACAGCGGCAGTTTCGCGCAGGGACTGCTGGAAGCGCTGTCGCAGCTGGCCGCGGGCGAAGAGGCGGTGCTGCTGGTCGGCTACGACAGCCGCTCGGTGGGCGCGCTGGGCCGGATCGCGCGCAGCGAGGGCCTGCTCGGCGGCGCGCTGGTGCTGAGCGCGGGCGCACGCGACGGCAAGCCGCAATTGCAGGTACAACTGCGCGACGGCACCGCGCCGGTTGGCGATGGCGCGCTGGCGCGGCATGTCGCGGGCAACGCGATGGCGCCGATGCTGCCGCTGTTCGACGCGCTGGCGCTGGGCAGCAGCGGTTGCGTGCTCGATGCCGGCGGCGGCCGCTGCCTGCAGGTGGAGCTGCGCGCATGAGCCGCACGCCGCTGAGCGCCGCCGACGCGGCGATCCTGATTCCGGCCCTCAACGAACGGCTGCGCATCCGCGAGGTGGTCAGCGACGCGCTGGCCTACTGCCCGCGGGTGATCGTGGTCGACGACGGCTCCGACGACGGCACCAGCGACTGCATCGCCGACCTGCCGGTGACCCTGCTGCGCCATCCGCAACGCCGCGGCAAGGGCGCTGCGTTGCGCAGCGGCTTCGCCGAGGCGCAGCGCCAGGGCGCGCGCGCGGTGATGACCATGGACGGCGACGGCCAGCACAGCGCCGCCGACTTCCCGCGGTTGTTGGCCGCGGCCAACCGCCATCCCGGCTGCGTGATCGTGGGCGCGCGCCTGCGCAAGCGCGCCAGCCAGCCGCCGATCCGCCGCATCGGCAACGATTTCGGCGACTGGGGCATCGCCTGGGGCTGCGGCTTCCGCCTGGTCGACAGCCAGAGCGGCCAGCGCCTGTACCCGCAGTCGGTCTACACCCTGCCCGACGTGCCCGGCGAGGGCTTCGTGTTCGAGGCGCAACTGCTGATCTCCGCGGCGCGCCAGGCCGGCGCGCGGGTGGTGGCGGTGCCGATCGAGACCCGCTACGCCAACCAGACCCCGGGCACGTTCCGCAAGAGCCACTTCCGGCTGGTGCGCGATCTGTGGAAGATCACCTCGCACGTGATCGTGCAGGTGTGGACCTATGGGCACGTGGTGCGCGAGTACCGGCGCACCCGCGCCAATCCGGTGCTGATCGACGACATCGACGGCACCCTCGACACGGCCCCCCTGGCCGTCGCCAAGGAAAAGACGACATGAAGGCAGCGCAGGCGGATGTGGCGATTCTGGGCGGCGGACTGGCCGGACTGACCCTGGCGCTGCAATTGCGCCAGCGCGACCCGCAGCTGCGCATCCGCGTGCTGGAACGGCGCGCGCACCCGGTGCGCGAGGCCGCGTTCAAGGTCGGCGAGTCCTCGGTAGAGATCGGCGCGCACTACTTCGCCGAGGTGCTGGGCCTGCGCGAGCACCTGGATGCCGAACAGATCCGCAAGTTCGGCTTCCGCTTCTTCTTCTCCGACCGGCGCACCGACATCGACCAGTGCACCGAGCTGGGGGTGAGCCAGTTGCTGCCCACCCCGTCGTGGCAGATCGACCGCGGCCGCTTCGAGAATTTTCTCGGGCAGCGCGCGCGTGACCTAGGCGTGGAATTCCTCGACGGCAGCACGGTGCGCGGCGTCGACCTGGCCGAGGACGATGGCGACCACTGCGTGCGCTACAGCCGCGACGGCGCCGAGGCCAGCCTGCAGGCGCGCTGGGTGATCGACGCCAGCGGCCGCGCCGGCCTGCTCAAGCGCAAGCTCGGCCTGGCCCAGGACAACGCGCACCAGGCCAACGCGGTGTGGTGGCGGGTGGACGGGCTGGTCGATCCCAACGGCTGGTCGCAGGACAGCGCCTGGCTACAGCGCTGCACGCCGCCGGACCGCTGGCGTTCGACCAACCACATGTGCGGCCCCGGCTACTGGTTCTGGCTGATCCCGCTGTCCTCCGGCGCGCATTCGCTGGGCATCGTCTGCGATGCCGCCCTGCATCCGCTGGAGACCATGAACACCCACGCCAAGGCGATGGACTGGCTGCGCACGCACCAGCCGCAGGTGGCCAGCACGCTGGAACGTAGCGAGCACACGGTGCAGGATTTCCTGTTCCTGCGCGACTTCTCCTACGGCTGCAAGCAGGTGTTCTCGGCACAGCGCTGGGCGCTGACCGGCGAGGCCGGCGTGTTCCTGGACCCGTTCTATTCGCCGGGCAGCGACTTCATCGCCATCAGCAACACCTACATCTGCGAACTGATCGGACGCGAGCGCGCCGGGCGCGACATCGCACCGTATGCCGAGCTGTACCAGCAGCTGTACTTCTCCTTCTACGAGAACACCCTGACCCTCTACCAGGACCAGTACCCGCTGTTCGGCGATGCCCAGGTGATGCCGGTCAAGGTGATCTGGGACTACACCTACTACTGGTCGCTGCTGGCGCCGCTGTACTGCACCGACCGCATCGCCGACCTGGCCGTGCTGGGCCGGCTGCGCCCGGCGCTGCAGCAGGCCAGCGCGCTCAACCTGGGCATGCAGGCGCTGCTGCGCGACTGGGGCGCGGCCAACCGCGCGCAGGCCGCGGCGGTGGCCGACGGGCGCCTGCTGGACCAGTACCTGATCGGCTGGTTCCACGAACTCAACCGCGCCCTGAGCGACCGGCTGGACGATGCCGCGTTCGTCGCCCGCCTGCACGGCAACGTCGCGCGCATGGCGGAACTGGCCGGGGAGATCCTGGCGCGCGCCCGCCAGCAGCATCCCACGCTGGCCGACCACGGCCTGCTGGATGCCTGCCGCGACGCGGCGACGCCGCTGCCGGTCCTGTCGCCGGCCTGGTACGCGGACGCCGCCTGATCCACGCGCAGGGCCATGCCGCCCTGCAACAACGCGCGCTTCGCTTCCCCGCCGCGAGGCGCCAGGCGAGCGCGCAATTGCGCGGCACGCGTCACATGGGGCGAATATCGCCCGCGCATTCGGGTTTTCGCACGCGCGGCGGTTGACGCCCTGGCGCCACCGGCGCGACACAGGCCCGCCGCGCCCGGCGCGTCCTCCAGGAGAACTCCATGCGCTCCACGCTGCTCGCCTTGGCCCTGCCGCTGGCCGCTCTCGCCGCCGCCTCCACCGCACATGCGCAGACGACCGCGCGCGCACCGGCCTCGCCGGCACCACTGCAGCAGTCGTGCGACGCGCTGGCGAGCCGGCTCGCCTATCCCGGCACCCGCTTCACCGCGGTACGCAGCGTGGCGGCCGGCGCCCTGCAGGTGGCCGGCCAGCCGATCGGCGCGCACTGCCAGGTCACCGGGCTGATGCACGAACGCGTCGGCAGCGACGGCCAGCCCTATGCGATCGGCTTCGAGATGCGCCTGCCGGCGGCATGGAACGGGCGCTTCTTCTACCAGGCCAACGGCGGCCTGGACGGCAACGTGGTCCCGGCGCTCGGCGACATCGGCGGCGGCGGCCAGCGCGACAATCCGCTGCGCATGGGCTTTGCGGTCATCAGCTCCGATGCCGGGCACAGCAATGCGCAGAACCCGCTGTTCGGCCGCGATCCGCAGGCGCGCCTGGATTACGGCTACCAGGCGGTGCAGGCGCTGACCCCGATGGCCAAGCGCGTGGTGCAGATCGCCTACGGCAAGGCTCCGGACTACAGCTACTTCGGCGGCTGCTCCAACGGCGGCCGCCACGGCATGGTCGCCGCCGCGCGCGACGCGCAGGACTACGACGGCATCCTGGTCGGCGACCCCGGGTTCCATCTGCCCAAGGCGGCGATCGCGGACCTGGCCGCGGCCCAGCAACTGGCGGCGCTGGCCGGCGGCAGCGACACGCGCAGCGGCCTGAGCGCCGCCGAGCGCAGCCTGGTGGCCGAGCGCATCGTCGCCACCTGCGATGCGCTGGACGGCGCGCGCGACGGCATGGTGCAGGACGTGCTCGCCTGCCAGCGCCGCTTCGACCTGAACCGCGATGTCGCCACCTGCGGCAGCGCCGGGCGCACCGGCCAATGCCTGACCCCGGCGCAGAAGCGCGCGCTCGGCGCCATCCACGCCGGCGTGCGCAACAGCGCCGGCACGCCGTTGTACGCGCCCTTCCCCTACGACCCGGGTATCGCCAGCGGCGACTGGGCCGGCTGGCGGCAGGACGCCTCGCTGACCCTGGTGCCCGGCTCGGTGGCCTTCGGCTTCGTCACCCCGCCGGAGGATCCGGCGGTGCTGCAGGACCTGAAGCGCTACGCGCTGCAGTTCGACATGGACCGCGACGCGCCGAAGATCTTCGCCACGGCCGGCGCCTTTGGCGAATCCGCGTGGTCGTACATGACCCCGCCGAACGAGACCCGGCTGACCACGCTGAAGAAGCGCGGCGGCAAGCTGCTGATCTACCACGGCACCGGCGACGGCATTTTCTCCTTCGCCGATACCGCGGCCTGGTACGACCGCCTGCGCACCGCCGATGCCGATGCCGCCAGCTACGCACGCCTGTTCGCGGTGCCGGCGATGGCGCATTGCGCCGGCGGGCCGGCCACCGACCAGTTCGACGCGTTGACCCCGCTGGTGGCCTGGGTCGAGCAGAGCCAGGCGCCGGACGCGATCGTCGCCAGCGCGCGCGGCAGCGGCAGCGCCGCGCCCAACAACGAGGTGCCGGCCAGCTGGAGCAGCCAGCGCAGCCGGCCGCTGTGCCCGTATCCGCAGGTGGCGCGCTACGTCGGCGGCGACGTGGAGGCGGCGTCCAGCTTCGTCTGCCGCTGAGCGCCAGCCGCCGTTGCGCCGCCGGCATGGCGGCGCAACGGCCGCGTCGTTTTCGAGGCGGTCAGCCCATGCCGCCGTTGATGCCGATGACCTGGCCGTTGATGTAGGCGGCCGCGTCCGAACACAGGAACGCGACCAGTGCGGCCACTTCCTCCGGCTTGCCCGGGCGCCCGGCTGGGACCATCTGCTTGATCGCCTCCGGCGGGAAGGCACTGTCGGCCATCGCACCCTGGATCACGCCCGGCGCGACCACGTTGACGCTGATGCCGCGGCTGGCCATTTCCCGCGCCAGCGACATGCTGGCGCCATGCAGCGCCGCCTTGGCCGCGGCGTAGTTGGTCTGCCCGCGGTTGCCCAGCACCGCCGACACCGAGGACACGCTGACGATGCGGCCCCAGCGCGTGCGCGCCATCGGCAGCAGCAGCGGCTGGGTGACGTGGAAGAAGCCGTGCAGCGAAACGTCGATGACCCTGTGCCACTGCGCCGCGCTCATGCCCGCCATCGGCGCGTCGTCGTGGATGCCGGCGTTGTTGACCAGCACCTGGATCGGGCCGGCCTCCAGCAGCGTCGCCAGCGCCTGCGCGCTGGCCTCGGCATCGGCCACGTCGAACGCCACCGCCTCGGCGCTGCCACCAGCGGCGACGATCGCCTCCACCACCGCCGCGGCGCGCGCGACATTGGCATTGGCGTGCACGATCACGTGCAAACCCTGCGCGGCCAAGGCGTGGCAGATCGCGCCACCGAGATCGCCACTGCCGCCGGTGACCAGGGCGCGACGTTTGGTCGAAGGATCGGTCATGCGCGCGTTCTCCGTGTGCGTTGCTGCATAACCTCGCATCCTAAGACATCGCGACGCATCGGGTCAGCCGAATGCATGGCACGCGCGCGGCCGCGCGCGTTGCCAAGGTGCAGCCGGCAGCCGTAGCATGCCCTGGGCCGCCGTGCGGCCCGGTCCCTGTCGCGATACCCCCCCCCGGAACCGCACATGCATGTCTTACTTCGCGCCCGCGCGCTGGTCCACGCCATCTACAAGGAACCACAGCGTTGGGACGCCAACCTTGCCGAGGCGGAAACGCTGCTGCGCGAGGCGCTGCGCACTCGGCCGGATGATCCGGAGCTGCTCACCGGGCTGGGCACGGTGCTGTGCGACCAGGGCCGCCACGACGAGGGCGAGTCGGTACTGCGGCAGGCAGTGGAGCACGGGTCGGACGATCGCAACACCTTCTTCAATCTCGGCGCGTCCATGATGAACCGCGCAGAGCGCGGGTCCGCACCGGCGTATTTCGCCAAGGCCAACACCCTGCTGGCCTCGCCGCGCACCTGGGAGGCCTACTTCGACCCGCAAGCGCACTGAGCGAGCCGAGGCTGCGCGACGCGACCGACGGCGCTGCCTCGGCTATGCCGCGCCCAGCATCACCGTCGCGCGGCCCTCGGCCAGCAACTGCCCGGCATGGGTGATGCGGAAGGCGTACTGCTGGCTGTCCTCGGCCTGCAGCAGCACCTCGGCCTCGCCTTCGATCGGACCCGGCAGATCCTGCAGTTCGGCGACGTGCAACTGCACCCCGCGCAGCGCCACCAGCATGCCCGGCCGCACCGGCGTGCCCGCGGCGCGACCGAGCAGGCCACCGTGCACCGCCATCGCCTGCGCACCGTACTCGCACAGGTGCAGCGCGCGCAGCCGATCGCCACTGCGCAGCGGATGCGCGGTGTGGCGATGCGCGACGCTGCGCAATACCACGCGCTGCGCGTCCCAGGCCACCACCTGTTCCCACAGGCACATCAGGCCCTGGTGCGGGACCAGCGCGGCGATGGCGTCGCGCCCGTGCAAGGGTTCAGTGTGCATGGCGGTTCTCCTGGGCCTCGCTGGCGGTCTCGCGCGAAATCAGCAGCGCCAGCACGAAATTGAACAGCACGCCCAGCGCCACGGTGCTGCCGATCGCGCGCAGCACCGGGATGCTGGAGGCGGCCAGCAGCGCGAACACCAGCAGGGTCATCAGGCTGCACACGATCAGCGCATGCAGGGTGCGCAACTGGTCGGCGCGGTCGTCGCCGGCGTGGTCGAAGAACAGCGCGTAGTCCAGGCCCAGGCCGGCGGCCAGGATCAGCGCGATCAGGTGGAACAGGTTCAGCTCGACCCCGCAGCCGCGCAGGATCGCCAGGATCAGCAGCGTGGTCAGCGCCATCGGCAGCAGCACGCGCACGATGCGCCGCGGCGTGCGCAAGGCGATCGCCACGGTCAGCGCCAGCAGCACCGCGGCCACACCCAGCGCGGCGAGCACGCGGCCGCGGTAGGCGGCGACCAGCGACTCGGAGGCGTCCTTCAGGTCCAGCAGTTGCGCGCCGCTGCCCTGCACCGCCCGCGCCAGCTGCGCCGGATCGCGCAGCCCGGTCAGCGACACCAGCGCGGTGGTGCGGTCCGCGCGCTCCAGCAGCAGGCCGCCGACGGGGGTCGCCAGCGGCGTGCCGTGCAGGTCGCGCGCGGTCAGCAGCGGCGCACTGCGCGCGGCCTGCAGGTCGGCCAGGAACGGCGCAAAGGCGTCGGCGCGGAACGGCGTGGCGGCGACCGCGGCGGCGGTGATCGCCTGCGCCTGCGCCGGATCGGGCAGAGCGGCCTGGCGCCGGCGCTGGGTGGCGGCGCTGGGCAGATAGCGCGCGGCCATGTCGTAGCCGGCCAGTTCGCCCTGCGCCACCAGCGCGTCCAGGCGCGGGCGCAGGCGTTCGGACGCGGCCAGCGCGGCCTCGGCGGAAGCCGCCGGCAGCGCCAGCACGTAGCGCACGTCGGGCGCACCCAGTTCCTGGCGCAGGTGCGCGTCGCGGGCCAGGCCGTCGGCCGGCACCGGGGTCAGCTTGGACAGGTCGTTCTGCCAGAACGGCCCCGGCGCGAACACGATCACCGCGGCCGCCAGCAGGGCCAGCGGCAGCAGCGACCAGCGCGGCCGCGGCAGCCGCGCGATGCCGCGCCACAGCCGCTCCAGCATCGGCGAATCGGCATGGTCGCGCGGCGAGGGGTCGATCAGCGCCGGCAGCAGCAGGCGCGTGGTCAGCGCCGCCACCAGCAGGCCGGCGATGGTGAACACCGCCAGCTGGCGCAGGCCGTCCACGCCGGAGAACAGGAAGGTGACGTAGGCGATGCAGGTGGAGACCACGCCGGTGGCCAGCGTCGGCCACAGATGACGCGCGTTCTCGCGTGGATCCAGGCCCGGGCGCTGATGGCTGAACAGATGGATCGGGTAGTCCTGGACCACGCCGATCAGGGTGAAGCCGAACGCCACGGTGATCCCGTGCACGCCATCGAACAGCAGCGCCACCGCGCCCAGCCCGGCCAGGCCGGCGCTGGCCAGCGGCAGCACGCCCAGCACCGGGATCTTCCAGCTGCGGTAGGCGACCAGCAGCAGCACGATCAGCCCCACCGTATCCAGGGTGCCGATCCACTGCGCCTCGTTCTGGGTGCGCCCGCCGATCTCCACCGAGAACGCGCCAGGACCGGTCAGCGTCAGCGTGCTGCCGGTGCCGGCGCTGACCTTGGCGAAGGCGGCATGGATCGCATCCACCGCGCGCTGCTGGCCGGTGGGGTCGAAGCCGGCCGCGCGGGTCTGCGCCACCAGCAGCGCGTCCTTGCCGGCGCGGTCGAACCACACCCCGTCGCGCTGCTGCGGGCCGCCGGCCGGCTGCAGGCTCTCGGCCAGGTGCAGCACTTCCAGGGTGGGATCGCGCGGCAGCAGCGGCTCCACCATCGCCGCCGCCGGCGAGCCCAGGTCCTGCAGCCGCGCCTGCAGCGCATCGCGCAGGGTCGGCGCATCCAGCGGTTTGGCGTCGAAGCTGTCGCTGAGCAGATAGCGGTACGGCAGCAGGCGCGGCGGGATCGCGTCCAGGCCGGCGTCGGCGCCGTTGGCGACCAGTTCGAACACGTCGCGCTGCGCGGCCAGTTCGGCATGCAGCGCCTGCGATTGCTTGGCCAGCGTGGCCGGATCGGCCCCGGACAGCGACATCAGCAGCAGCCGCGAGCCAGGGCCTTCGCCGAGTTCGTCGAGCAGGAGTTTCTGCGCGGGAGTGCGGGCTTCCGGCATGAACTTGCGCAGATCACCGGACACCTGCAGTGCGTTGCCCAGCCAGATCCCGGCCACGGTCAGCAGCGCCAGCCACAGCAAGGCCAGCGAGATGCGCATCTTCGAACTGAGTTGGCGTGTCACGACAGCCGCTCCCCAAACGCCCACTCGTTCAGACCCGGGGCCGCGGGCGCGGCATCGGGCATGACTGACCGCCGCCTGCTACCGCGGGCCGGCATGAACTTGCGCAAGTCGCCGGATACCTGCAGCGCATTGCCCAGCAAGATGCCGGCCACGGTCAGCAGCGCCAGCCACAGCAGCGCCAGCGAGATGCGCATCTTCGAACTCAGGGCACGCTTCATCGCCGCGTCCTCAGGCCTGCCTGCACCGCGCGATCAGCCGCCGCACGCGCAGCCGTCAGGCCGGCAGCACGCTGCCGGCGGGCGCCTCGTGCGGGGATCACGCCGCGTCGCCGTGGCACAGCGCGGTCAGCGCGGCGCCGTCGGCGAGGGCGCCGGCAGCCTGCGCGGCACCGGCCAGCAGGGTGCGCTGGACGTCGCCCTTGGCCGGGGTGGTCTCGATGCAGCGCAGTTCGGCGCCACGGCCGTACAGGTGCAGGCTGCGTACGTGCGCGGCCATGGCCGGATCCTTGGGCTGCAACTGCAGCTGCCAGCGCTCGCGGGTGCCGCTGCTGCTGATGTTGAACTGCTGCTGCAGCAGCGCGTGGTCGCCGGACAGCAGCGCGCCGAAACCGCTCTGCAGGCCGGCCAGTTCCGGCACGCGCGCCAGCGAGAAGCGCCGCGGCGGCTTGCCGTCGCGCTCCAGCGTGGCCTCGCCGCCACGCAGGGTGGTGGTCTCGTGGTACGGCGCGGTGACCTCGCGCACCAGCGTCTGCGCGTCCGGGCGGCGGTACTCGCCCTGCACCCGCAACGGCGTCTTCAGCAGCACCGAGCCGCGCAGTTCGACGAAGGCGGTGCTGACCGGCGCCGGCCGCGCCAGCTTCTGCAGGATCCAGTCGGCGTCCGGCGCCTCAGGCGATGCGGCGCTCAGCGGTGCGGCGCTGCACAGCAGTATCAGCATCCACGGCAAGGTGCGGCGCATCGGCATGGCGGTTGTTCCAGAAGTCGTAGAAGTTGAACCAGTTGTAGGGCGCGGAGCGGGTGTAATGCTCCAGCCTGGCGGCGTAATCGCGGATGAGCGCGGCCAGCACCGGCGCACGCTGCCGGCGCGGCAGGTCCAGGCCTTCGCTGAAGGTCTCGAACACCAGCTCGTAGCGGTTGCCGCCGCGGTACAGCCCGAACGCCAGCACCACCGGCACCTTGAGCGCGGCGGCGATCAGCCACGGCGAGGTCGGGAACATGGCGCCCTGGCCGATGAACGCGGCCGGCAGCGCCGGATCCTCCGGGCGCGGCCGGTCCACCAGCAGCGCGACCAGCGCGCCCTCGTCGGTGGCCTGCTTGATCGCCATGACGATGGAGGTGCTGTCCATGCCGGCGTCGATGATGTTGGCGGCCAGCTGCGGGTTCAGCGCGCCGAGCAGTTCGGTCATCGCCGGGTTGTGCGCCTTGTCCAGCACCACCTTGACCTGCACGTCCGGGCGCTCGGTGGCCAGTACCCGCAGCGCGTCGAAGCTGCCCAGGTGCGAGCCGAAGATCAGCACGCCGCGGCCGCGGTCCATCTGCGTGTGCAACTGGTCCAGGCCGCGGATCTGCACCCGGAACCGGTGCATCTGCCCGCACAGCATGAACACCCGGTCGAGGATGGTCGAGGCGAAGGTGTGGATGTGCCGGGCCACCTCCAGCAGCGTGGCCGGGCGGTCGAACACGCGGCTCAGGTAATGCCGCGAATCGCGCCGCTCCGGGCCGCGCACCAGCAGGAAGTACAGGGTGATCGGGTACAGCAGCAGGCGCCCGACGGCGCGGCCGCCATAGCGGGCGATGCTGCGGATCAGCCACAGGGCGAAGCGGCCGCCGCCTTCCGGGCGGTGCTTCCAGCCGGCGCTCACGGCGCGGCCTCGGCGTTGAGTTCGCCGCTGACCAGCAGGTCCTCGCCACGCAGCACGCGGAAGCGCCAGCGCGGCGCGGCGCCGTCCAGTTCCACCCGCGCCGGCTGGCCGGGAAACAGCGGTTGCACGAACTTCACCTGCGGCAGGCGCAGCGGCGCGCGCGCGCCGTGCGCCGCCTCGACGGCCTGCAGCACGTGGTCCAGCACTACGACGCCGGGCACCACCGGGCGGCCCGGGAAGTGGCCGGGCAGGCTGGGATGATCATGCGGTACGACGAATTGCATACGGGCGACTCATATCCTGGGTTCGAGCATGGCACGGACGGCCTGGTGCGCGCGCTGGGTCACTTCCTGGCGGTTCAGCGGGCCGTCCTCGCCGTTCACCCGGATCGGCGTGCCGATCCGCACCCGGATGACGCCGGGCCGGACCCGGAACAGGCTGGTCGGCGGCAGCACCTTGCCCGCCCCGTCCAGCGCCACCGGCACCACGTCCACCCCGGCGTCGATCGCGGCCTGCAGCAGCCCGGCCTTGAACTCGGCCAGCGCGCCGCTGCGGCTGCGGGTGCCTTCCGGGAACAGGCACAGGTCCTGGCCACGGCGCAGCAGCGCCGCCGCCTCGCGCCGCATCATCGCCCCGGCGCGGCGGCTGTCGCGGTCCAGGAACAGCATGCCGGTCGCGCGCGCATACCAGTTCACGAACGGCACCTTCAGCATCTCGTCCTTGAGCAGGAAGCGCAGCGGCACCGGCAGCGCCATGAACAGCGCGCAGATGTCGATGATCGACTGGTGGTTGCTGACGAACAGGTGGTTGCGCGACCAGTCCACCCGCTCGCGGCCCTCCACCTGCAGCCGCGCCCCGGCGCCGAACAGCAACACCGGCGCCCAGAACCGCGCGCCCATGCGCAGCGGCAGGCGCGGCCCGGTCAGCCGCAGCAGCACCAGTGCGACGACGATGCCCAGCGCGGTGTGCGCCAGGGTGAATACCAACTGCAGGGCGTTCCACACGGCCCAGGCCATGCGCGAAGGCATCCCAGCCTGCGGCAACTTGCTGTTTTCCTTGATGATCTGCACGACCCTTGCGTCCCCTGCACTTCGCGCGTCAGCGCAACAGATCGCGCCAAAAAACCGGCCCCAGCCGCGCCAGCCGGTGCAGGAAGTCGGGCAGATTACGGTAGGGACGCTGCGGAAACCAGCGCCCGCGCAGCAGGTACTCGCCGACGAAGAAGCCGCCGATGACCCCGTAGCCCAGCAGATTGGCGAACAGCGAGGCGCGCGCATCGCTGATCGGCAGCGGCGAGGCCAGGCCCAGCTGCGCCAGCACCCCGCTGGGCTGGGCGCACAGCGCCAGCACCAGGTTGAGCAGGGTCAGCCCGACCAGCAGCAGGGTCCAGGCCAGGGTCAGGCGGCGGGTGTAGCGCAGTTGGTCCGGGGTGATCGGCATGCCGGCCTGCCGGTACAGGGCCTCGACGATGCGGGTGATCAGCGGCGTGCGCCCGCGCTGCAGGCTGCGCCCGAAGAACCAGGCCACCCAGGCGGTGAACAGCACCGGCGGCGCGGCCAGCAGCAGCAGGGCGTGCGGCGAGCGCCACAGCGGCACCAGCGCCGCGGTCGCGGCGAGCGCCAGCGCCCAGGCCCAGGGCCGCCAGCGCGCCATCGGCTCCACCAGCACCATCAGCACCAGCGCCGCGCCGGCCAGCACCGCCAGGTCCGGGCGGTGCGCGGCATTGGCCCAGTGCGCCAGTGGCGAGTAGGCCAGCGCCAGCAGCACGCCCAGGGCCAGCGCCCAGGGCGCGGCGTCGGCCGGCTCAGCTGGTCTTGTTGGCTTCGACATGCGCCGACAGCGCGCGCAGCGAGGCGAAGATACGGCGGTTCTCGTCGTTGTCCGAGCGCAGCTGGAAGCCGTAGCGCTTGCTGATCGCCAGCGCCAGTTCCAGGGCGTCGATCGAGTCCAGCCCCAGGCCGGTATTGAACAGCGGCGCCTCCGGATCGATGTCGCCGGGCTGGACGTCTTCCAGGTTCAGGCTCTCGACCAGCAGCTCGGCCAGTTCACGTTCGGCGGCGGTTTGCGAAGACATCCAGGGGCTTCCAGGCGAAAGGACGGGTGCGACAAGATGGTGCATCGGGCGCTGCGGCGCAACCATCGGCCCGCGAACGGCACGCTATCATGCCGTTTCGCCCCGCCGTTGCGCCCGCAGGTTCCCTCAGGATGACGTCCGCCGCTGTTGCTTCCCCTCCCCCCACCGCACGCGACGCCGCGGCAGACACGCCCGACGTGCTGGTGATCGGCGGGGGGCCGGCCGGCTGCGCGGCGGCGATCGTGCTGGCGCAACGCGGCTGGCGGGTGACGGTGCTGGAAAAGGACCACCACCCGCGCTTCCACATCGGCGAATCGCTGCTGCCGATGAACATGCCGATCCTGCAGCGGCTGGGCGTGCTCGACCAGGTGCGGGCGATCGGCGTGCTCAAGCTCGGCGCCGATTTCCCCAACGATGCCGGCGGCTACAACACCTTCCGTTTCGCGCACGCGCTGGGCGCGCAGTCCGACTTCGCGCTGCAGGTGCCGCGCGCCGACTTCGACCGGGTGCTGTTCGCGCAGGCGCGTGCGGTCGGCGCCGACGTGCACGAGGGCGTCCGCGTCGAGGCGGTGCAGCTGGACGGCGAGACGCCGACGGTGCAGGCACGCGGCGCCGACGGCGTGCGCCACTACCGGCCGCGCTACCTGATCGACGCCAGCGGCCGCGACACCTTCCTCGGCAACACGCTCAAGCTCAAGCGCGCCAATCCGCGGCACCAGTCGGCGGCGCTGTTCAGCCATTTCCGCGGCGTGGCGCGGCGCCCCGGCGAGGACGCCGGCAACATCAGCATCTATCGCCACGCGCACGGCTGGATGTGGCTGATCCCGCTGCCCGACGACGTGATGAGCGTGGGCGCGGTGTGCGACCCGGAGTACATGAAGACCCGCAAGGGCTGCGACAGCGAGACGTTCCTGCTGCGCACGCTGGCGCTGAATCCGGACGTGGTGGCGCGCATGGCCGGCGCGCAGCGCGTGGCGCCGGTGCATGCCACCGGCAACTACGCCTACGAATGCACGCGCATGAGCGGCCCGCGCTGGCTGATGCTCGGCGACGCCTACGCCTTCGTCGACCCGATGTTCTCCTCCGGCGTGTACCTGGCCATGCACAGCGCCGAGCGCGGCGCGTCCGTGGTCGACGCGGCGCTGCGCGACCCGGCCAGCGAGGCGCGGCTGCAGCGGCGCCTGGAGCGGCACCTGCGCGGCGGCCTGGACGAGTTCAAGTGGTTCATCTACCGCTTCACCTCGCCGACCATGCGCGAGCTGTTCGCGCAGCCGCGCAACGTGCTGCAGGTGGAACAGGCGGTGGTGGCGATGCTCGCCGGCGACGTCTTCGACAACCGTGCGGTGCTGCGCCGCCTGCGCGTGTTCCGCGCCATCTATGCGCTGTCCGCGGTGGCGATGCTGCCGCGGGCCTGGCGCGCCTGGCGCCACCGCCGCCGCCAGGCCCGCGAACAGTTCCACGGCGACACCTTGCACGGAGATACACCATGAGCCGCCCGCACCTGCAGTTTCCGCACCACACGCAGGGCCATCCGCAGTTGCAGGTGGACTACGTCGCCGAGACCGATCCGGGCCGGGTGCTGGCCGAGGACCGGGTGCTGGCGGTGTTCGGCTTCGGCGAGACCGCGCCCTACCACGAGGACCCGCGCTACCTGCGCGTGCCGCTGCAACCGCACGGCCCGCGCATGCTCGAGGTGTGGCGCACCGACGCCCCGGTGCACAGCGGCCGCGACGGCGCCATCGCCTGGGCCAGCGACGGCCGCCTGCAGTTCGGCGTCATAGAGATCGACGAGCGCCAGGTCGACCTGGACATCGAGGAAGCCGCCGCGCTCGCCTACGCGCAGATCAGCGCCTTCGTCGCCGGCAGCGCCACCCCGCGCCTGCTGCGCATCTGGAACTACCTCGACGCGATCACCCTGGGCAGCGGCGACCGCGAGCGCTACCGGCGCTTCTGCGTCGGCCGCGCGCGCGGGCTGGGCGATTTCGACGCCACCCAGCTGCCGGCGGCGACCGCAGTGGGCCGCTGCGACGATGCGCGGGTGATGCAGATCTACTGGCTGGCCGCCGCGCAGGCCGGCACCCCGCTGGAGAACCCGCGCCAGGTCAGCGCCTACCGCTACCCGCGCCAGTACGGCCCGCAGCCGCCCAGCTTCGCCCGCGCCATGCTGCCGCCGGCCGGCAGCGACATGCCGCTGCTGCTGTCGGGCACCGCCAGCGTGGTCGGCCACGCCTCCATGCATCAGGGCCAGTTGCTGGCGCAGTTGGAGGAAACCTTCGCCAACTTCGACGCCCTGCTGGCGGCCGCGCGCGAACACGCCCCGGACCTGCCGCCGCAGTTCGGCGACGGCACCCGCCTGAAGGTCTACGTGCGCGAGCCCGGCGACCTGCCGCTGGTCGCCGATGCCCTCGATGCCCGCTTCGGCGAGCGCGTGCCGCGCCTGCTGCTGCACGCGGTGATCTGCCGCGACGAACTGGCGGTGGAGATCGACGGCGTGCATGGTTGAGCGGCAACGCAAGATCGTCCTGGTGTCCGGCGCCCCAGGCGCCGGCAAGACCACGCTGGCGGTCCCGCTGGCGGCGCACCTGGGCTTTCCGCTGTTCTGCAAGGATTTCATCAAGGAGACGCTGACCGACGCCCTGGGCGATGGCGGCGGCGATCTCGCCGCGTCGCGCCGTCTCGGCGGCGCGGCGATGGAGATGCTCTGGTCGCTGGCGCAGCGCAGTCCGCACGCGGTGCTGGAAGCCAACTTCCGACCGCGCAGCGACTACGAGCGCGGCAGGATCGCCGCACTGCAGGCGAGGCTGGTGGAAGTCCATTGCCACTGCGGCCATGACGAGACCCTGCGCCGCTTCCGCGCGCGCGCCGCGACGGGCACGCAGCATGCGGCGCACCCCCTGCGGGAACTGACGCCCGACCTGCTTGCCGACTATCCCGGCCCGATCGGCCTGGGGACGGTGATCGACGTGGACACCCGCATGCCGGTGGATCTGCCGCACCTGTTCGCGCAGGTCGCCGCCGCGCTTTCCTGAGCGGGTACCGGCACCGCCGCTGCCGCGCCGGTTCCGCCCGCGCGACGCGCTGTCCCTGGACTTGCGCCCAAGTGCGGTCTGTGCGGGACGGATGCCGTGTCGCTGCTTGCCCGGCGCAAATCACGTTGGACGCCGGACGTGGCAGAGCGCACCGCAGCAAGCGCGTATGCGTCGATGTTTCGCACCGCTGCCTTCCACCCCCCGCCTGCCCATCCCCCCTCGCCGGCCACGCAGTGGCGACATGCACTAACGCGTCGGCGCGGCCAGGTGACGGTCCAATTCCGGCTGTGTGGTGCGCTGCTGCTCCTGCCCCAGCGCCTGATTGGCCTGCGCCAGTTTCTGGTCCGACTGCTCCACCGGCGTGGCCAACGCCTGCTCCACCGGAACGACCGCGCGCTTCATCGCCGGGTCGTCCAGTGCGCCCTGCACGGCGATCAGGTTCCCGGTCTTCCCCAACACCACGTGGTCGACCCGCTCCAGCGCATTGCCCGACAACGAATAGCCGGCCGTGCCCGGATACATGTCGCGGTTGTCCTTGCAGGCCGCCAGCAGGCTGCGGCTGAGCCGCTCGCTGTCGTGGTCGTAGGCCTTGCCCAGGTCTGCGTCGACCCTGCGCATGCCTGCGCGGATCTGTTCCAGCAACGCGTGATCCGGATGCCCCGGCAGCGACGGATCATCGCTCCGGTGCGCCTCGGCGCCTTGCGCGGGAAGCGTCGAAGGTTCGGGTAACCCGTTGGCCAGGGGCGACACGTGCCGATGGGTATCGGCGGTGTGCTGCAGCAGTCCCGCGACCGGCGGCTGCGTGCTGCTGTCGAAGTACGGCAGAGGACGCCGGTCCCTTCCAAGATCCAGCCCGTTCTCTTCCAGCAGCGACTCGCGCAGATGCAGTCGCGACAGGTTCAGCGCGATCTGCGGGGTGTCGTTGCCGGGTTGTGGCGGATGTTGCCGGTGCTCGACCTGGGCGATGTGGCTGACCGGATTGGCAGCGTAGTAGTTGGCATAATCGGAGTTGCCGAGAGCACCGAGCTTGCTGATCTCGGAAGCCTTGTCGAAAAAATTCTGCCCCATTCCCTCCAAATTGGCCGGACTCTGGGGCATCGTCATATCCGCATTGATGCTTAGATTCGGCTTGAGCGTGTAGTCGAAGTGAGGTCGCGCGCCCGACTTGTCGATGAAATCAGCCATACGTCCTGGCTGTTCGTTGTATATATCTTCAAGGGTTGCGTTCGGATTCGCCGTGCGGACCCTGCTGACCATCGCATTCCAGGCGGCGATCTGGGCTCCGGCTTCATCGCGGCGATTCTGTACAAGGAGAGACGCCAGAGGTTCGGTGTAGTCGCGTGGACTTTGTCGCTGTGAGATTGCGGAAACGCCAGCGGCAAATTCGGTGAGTGCTCGCTTGGTGTCCGCGGCATTGGCGCCATGCTGCAACTCATGTCCCAGGACATAGGTGAGTTCGCCCGCGTTGGGTGCCCGCCCAGACGGCGATGCTTGAAGCCTGGCCAATGGGACCCGCACAGCCTTGTTTTCAGAATCGTACTCGCCGCCAGCATTGGGATTGGTCAGCGGAACGATGCGTGACACTTGGCCCTGACGTACAGCGTCGTTTAGCTGATCGACCAAGGCGGGCGATGCTTCGATGATCGCGCGCAGATTCCGCACGTGATCAGGACTGACACTTGGCTGGCTACCAAAGTCGGTAATGACAGCTTGAGCTTGTGGCGTGAGTGGCATCCCTGCGCCTCCCTTTATCCGACTATCACCATCTGAACACAGGAGTGACGGACTGCATCATCGGACCCGATGCTTTCGTCACGCGGGTAAACCTGCAACCACATGCCGGGGCGCTCGAACGAATCGTACATCCAGGGTCCGTGAGACGGCTTTGGCCCGCCGTTCGGCGCCGCCGGGGGAGAGTCGTAGTAGCGCTCACGCACAAAACCCATTTCTTCTAATTCGCTGGTGAACTGATCGAAATCCACGTGGCAAAGATCGCGCATCGCGGGCGAGGCGCCCGGTACAACCGGATCGAAGCTGAAGATCAACCGAGGATCGGCCTTCTTCATGTTGACCTCGAAGCCATGCACCCAGTCCCGGCTGACCTTCTCCCCGAATCCATAACGTCCCGACCCATCACGCGCATAGTCCATCTCCACCCCCATCACCTCATGCAAGCGCTCCGGCGTGAAGTCGGCCACGCTCCTGCTGGTCCGGATCAAGGTCAGCAATCGGCTGAGCATCTGCTCGGCGCTCAGCTTGGGCGACACGGGCGCGGCGGCCTGATCGGCGGCGCCGGACGAGGGGGACGAGGTCATGGCGGGAGATTCCTTGGCAGGAGGCGTAACGGCAGGCGTCCGCGCGGGCGCATGGGTGCAGGCCCCGCACAGCAGCGAGGCGATCAGGACGAGAGAAGCCCGATGGGGCATGCGGCACATCCTTGCGGCGCGAAGCGATGAGCGCAGTATACGAACACCGGCAGGCCCCACAGCAAGCCGCCCACTGAGCCATCTGCAGCGATGCAGGCTCGGCGTTTCACCAGCAGCGGTCGATTGACCGCTTGCCAAGCCGGCTTGATCCCGATCCCGGTGCGATTCGACCGCCCCGTCAGTCCTCGCGTGCCGCCAGCAACGCCAGCAACCGGTCGCGCGGCAGCTTGCCGGTCTCGTTGCGCGGCAGGGCGTCGAGAAGGCGCAGGCGGCGCGGCAGGAACACCGGATCCAGCTCGCGGCGCAGTGCGGCGAGGATCGTGGCCTCGTCCAGGGTCGGCGCCACCACCACCGCGGCGATGCGGCCCACCGCCTGGCCCGGTTCCGGATCCAGTTGCAGCATCGCGCCGTCGACCACGCCCGGCAGGGCCAGCAAGCGCCGGGTGAGGTCGGCCAGCGAGGCGCGCTTGCCGGCGATCTCCAGCAGGTCGGCCTGGCGCCCGCGCACCTGGAAACGGCCGTCGGCATCCACTTCCATCAGGTCGGCCAGCAGCACCGGCTGCGGTAGGTGCGGCGCGTGCACCAGGGTGCCGTCCGGCTGCGGCGCCACGCGCACGCCCGGCAGCGGCGTCCATGGCGCTTCGCAGGCGGTGCGGCGGCTGGCGAACACGCAGGTCTCGGTGGAGCCGAACATCTCGCGCACCTGCCCGCCGAAGCGCGCCTCGGCGGCGGCGGCCAGTTCCTGCGCCAGCGGCGCGGTGGCCGAGACGATGCCGGCCAGCGGCGGCAGGGCGACGCCGGATTCGACCAGCGCACGCAGATGCACCGGCGTGGTCACCAGCAGCCGCGGCGCCGGCAGCTGCGCTAGCGCGCGGGCCACGTCCTCGGGAAAGAACGGGCGCCCGGCGTGCACCGCCAGCGGCGTCACCAGCGGCAGCAGGATTGACAGCTCCATGCCGTACATGTGCTGCGGCGGCACCGTCGCCACCACCTGCGGCACCGCCGTGTCCGGCCACAGCCCGACTAGCGCCAGCAGGTCCTGGCGGGTGCTGGTGAGGAAGCTGCCCCAGGTCTTGGGATTGGGCTTGGGCGCGCCGGTGCTGCCGGAGGTGAAGCCGATCGCCACCAGCGCGTCGTCGGCCAGCTGCGGCATCGGCCCGTCCAGCGACGGCAGCGCGTCCGGCAACTGCCAGTAGCGCGGCGGCGGCTCGGCCAGCGCCAGGTCGCCCAGGCAGTAGCAGTCGGCATGGGTGCGCTGCACCTCGGCCACCACCGCCGGCGCGCGCGAGGACGGCAGCAGCGAGGTCTGCCCGCGCAGCGCCACCGCGCAGAACGCGACCATGAAGCGGTAGCGGTCCTCGCACAGGTTCAGCGCGTGCCGGCCGGCCGGCAGCACTGCGGCCAGGCCGCGCACGTGGCCAAGGAAGGTGGCCAGGTCGATGTGTTCGCCGTTGGCGAAGGCCAGCGGACGCTGCGCGTCGCCGACGGCGAGCGGATGCAACAGGGGCGCGGCGGGAATCTCGGAAGAAACGGCGGACATGCGGGGCGGCGGCTCGGGCGGGCGATGACCCGCACGGCGCGGGAGCCGGTAGCTTGGCCGCCACCGCCGCCGCTGGCAAGCCGGCCGCCGCGGCGGGCGGCCGCCGTCAGTGGTGGTAGCCGGTGTCGGCGGTGATCTTGCCGCGGAACACCCGGTACGACCACGCGGTGTAGCCCAGGATCACCGGCAACAGCATCGCCAGCCCGGCCAGCACGAAGCCCTGCGAGGACGGCGGCGAGGCCGCTTCCCAGATGGTCAGCCCGGGCGGCACGATGTTCGGCCAGATGCCCAGCACCAGGCCGAAGAAACCGAGCACGAAGAAGCACAGGGTCAGCACGAACGGACGCGCATCGCGGCCCTGCGCCATCGCCGCCCGCCACAGCGCCAGCGCGTTGACCAGCACCAGCAGCGGCACCGGCGACAGCCACCAGAAATTCCCGTCGTGGAACCAGCGCGCCATGATCCGCGAGTCCAGGAACGGCAGCCAGGCGCTGACCAGGCCCATGAACACCACCACCACCAGTACCAGCGGCCGGGTCAGGGTGCGGGCGATGCGCTGCATCGCGCCCTCGGTCTTGAGGATCAGCCAGCTGCCGCCGAGCAACGCATAGCCGAACACCACCGCCGCGCCGGTGAGCATCGAGAACGGGCTGAACCAGCCCAGCACCCCGCCCAGATACTTGCCGTCCTGCAGCGGCATGCCTTCCACCAGCGCGCCCAGGATCACGCCCTGCCAGAACGCCGCGCACAGCGAGCCCAGCGCGAACGCCCAGCCCCACAGGTACTTGGAACTGCGCGCCTTGAAGCGGAACTCGAAGGCCACGCCGCGGAACACCAGCGCGATCAGCATCAGCAGCACCGGCAGGTACAGCGCCGACAGCACGATCGCGTAGGCCTTGGGGAAGGCCGCCAGCAGACCGGCGCCGCCGAGCACCAGCCAGGTCTCGTTGCCGTCCCAGATCGGCGCGGCGGTGTTCATCATCAGATCGAGCTGGTCCTCGTCCTCGGCGAACGGCGCCAGGATGCCGAGGCCGAGCACGAAGCCGTCCAGCAGCACGTACATCAGCACGCCGAAGCCGATCACGCCGAACCAGATCACCGGCAATACGGTCGCCATGTCCATCAGCGGGTCTCCTCGATGTCGTCGTCGGCCGCCGACAGCGGTCGCGCCGGGGTCTTGTCGCCTTCCTGCATGCGCGGCGCCGGCTCGTGCGGCAGCGGCCCGTGGCGCAGCATGCGCAGGATGTACCAACTGCCGAAGCCGAACACCAGCGCGTAGGCGAGCACGTACACGCTCAGCGAGATCCACACCATCGCCGGGCTGAGCGTCGGGCTGACCGCATCGCGCGTATGCAGCAGGCCATAGATCACGTAGGGCTGGCGCCCGATCTCGGTGACGAACCAGCCGGCGACCAGGGCCACGAACCCGGCCGGCAGCATCGCGTTCCACGCCAGGTGCAGCGCGCGCCGGCGCAGCAAGGTGCCGCGCCACCAGAAGAACAGCGACACCAGCGCCAGCAGCAGCATCGCCATGCCCAGCCCGACCATCACCCGGAACGCGTAGAACACCGGCTTCACCGGCGGCCGCTCGTCCCGCGGCACCGCGGTCAGCGGGGTGATCTCGCCATCCAACGTATGGGTGAGGATCACGCTGCCCAGGCGCGGGATGGTCACTTCGTAGTCATTGCGCTCGGCGGCCTCGTTGGGCACCGCAAACACCACCAACGGCACGCCCTGCCCCTTCGCCTCGCCGTGCCAGTGCCCCTCCATCGCCGCCACCTTGATCGGCTGGTGCTCGAGCGTATTCAGGCCATGCGCATCGCCGGCGGCGATCTGCAACGGCAGCGCGATCGAGGCGAACGCCACCGCCAGCTTGAGCATGCGCCCGGCTGCATCCAGGTGCTCGCCGCGGCGCAGGTACCAGCCGCTGACCCCGCCGATCACGAAACAGGTGGTGATGAATGCGGCCAGCACCATGTGCGTGAGCCGGTACGGGAACGAGGGATTGAAGATCACCTCGCGCCAGTTGGCCGGGTGGAACACGCCTTCGACCACCGCATAGCCGGCCGGCGTCTGCAGCCAGCTATTGGCCGACAGGATCCAGAACGTGGAGATCAGCGTGCCGATGGCGACCAGGCAGGTGGCCAGGAAGTGCAGCTTCTCCGGCACCTTGTGCCAACCGAACAGCATCACCCCGAGGAACGAGGCTTCCAGGAAGAACGCGGTCAGCACCTCGTAGCTGAGCAGCGGCCCGAGGATGTTGCCGGCGCGTTCGCTGAGCACCGCCCAGTTGGTGCCGAACTGGAAACTCATCACGATGCCGCTGACCACACCCATGCCGAAGGACACGGCGAAGATCTTCAGCCAGAAGAAGTACAGATCGCGCCACACCGTGTCGCGGGTGCGCATCCAGCGCCACTCCAGGAACGCCAGCCAGCTCGACAGGCCGATGGTGAAGGCCGGGAACAGCACGTGGAAACTGATGACGAATCCGAACTGGATGCGCGACAGCAGCAGGGCGTCCATGGGTAGCGCCTGAGGCAGCGGAAACGATGCCTATTGTTGGTGCGGCGCGGCGAAATGGGATGTGACGGTTTGTCGCAGGAGGACATACTCGGGTATCCAGGCCCCCCTACGCCGGGTGGGTATTTTTCCGGCACCTGGAGTTTCAGCGACAAAAGGGCTGATCAACGCGGCCCAAGGGAAATGACCTCCGCATGAGCCACGCTGACAACGCTCAGACCCGGTGTCCCCCGCGCCGGCTCCGGTGCGTTTCCAAGGACTTTCGACGATGACAGGCGAGTCAGACATCGCCGTTTTCGGCTCCATTACAGGTTCAACAACGCAAACGGCAGTGGCACTCGCACCGCGTGCGCTAACTGCTTCACAATTACCCGTCCGTGCTCGCCTTTACTTCAAATAAATCTCGATAATACTGCACCCGTTGGCTTGCACATTGACCTTGCGCTTATTGAGCAGCGCGGCCATCGCGATGGCCAACATGCCTTTTCCTCCAGATTGTGCTTCATCGAAAGTCATGATCGGCGCCGAGGGAGATGCGGCCTTACACTCTTGAGGAAGGGCGCTAAACCAAACGAAATGACCCGTCCCCGATTGATAGGCGTTGATCTGTGTGATTTCGACATCATTCAACCACTCGTTGGCGAACGACGGACCAGAAAAACACAGCAGAAACAGCAATGCCATCCACTTCATCTTCATTTATTCCCCCTTTGATGTTGGATTTTTGATTTGCACGAAAAATATAAAACATCAACATCTAAATTTACAGATTCCCCCGATGGCCACATCAGGCGACGCGATCACCAAATTCCTTACCTGAGCCTGAAGGAAAATCGCAATCAGATTGAAACGCCCAAACCTTCTTGAAGACCAAGTATTTTGAGCGCCCCGCCTTTGCCTGCCCCGTGCGCCATGCTCCCATGACCAACGGGGCAATCGCCACCACCCTGGCGGCTGCTACGCTTGCGGTTTGCCGTTCGCCCGGAATCCCAGATGCGTCGTCTCGCCCTGAGCGCTGTTGTGTTGCTGTCCCTGTCCTGCCTGCCGCCGCTGGCCGCGGCCCAGGAGGCCGCCGCCCCGCTGACCATCGAGCAGGCCATGGCCGATCCGGACTGGATCGGGCCGCCGGTCGAGGATGCGTGGTGGGCCTGGGACGGGCGCCAAGTGCAGTACCAGCTCAAGCGCACCGGCAGCCCGGTGCGCGACACCTACCGCCAGGGCGTCGACGGCGGCGCCGCGCAGCGGGTCGAGGACGCCCAGCGCAGCACCCTGGACGCGGCCAACCCGGTCTACGACGCACGCCGCCAGCGCATGCTGTTCGTGCGCAACGGCGACGTATTCCTGCGCGACCTGCGCAGCGGCGCGCTGACCCAGCTGACCCGCAGCAACCAGGCTGCCGCGCGGCCGCAGTTCACCACCGATGGCGGCGCGCTGTGGCGGGTCGGCAACGACTGGTACCGCTGGAGCCCCGGCGGCGGCGTGCAGCAGGCCGCGGTGCTCAAGGCCGAGCGCGATCCCGATGCCGCGCCCAAGCCCGACGTGCTGCGCGACCAGCAGCTGCGCACCCTGGAAACCCTTGCCCGCGACCGCGCCCAGCGCGAGCTGCTGCGCCAGCAGGAGCAAGCCTGGCGCCGCGCCGACAGCAGCCGCGCGCCGGCACCGGTGTACCTGGGCGACGACGTGGTGGTCGACGACAGTGCGCTGTCGCCGGACGGCCGCCACCTGCTGGTCGTCACCCATGCCAAGGGCGCCGAGGAAGGCCGCGACAGCAAGATGCCCAAGTACGTGACCGAATCCGGCTACGCCGAGTTCCAGGAAGCGCGCACCCTGGTCGGGCGCAATTCGCCGGTGGCGCAGACCCTGTGGCTGGTCGATGCGGTGGCCGGTAGCGCGCGCAAGCTCGACCTGTCGGTGCTGCCCGGCATCGGCACCGATCCGCTGGCGGCGCTGCGCAAGGCCGCCAAGCAGGAGCCGCTGCACGGCCCGCGCGCGGTGCGCGTGGAAACCGACGGCGACGGCAGCGGCGCCTCCATGCACTGGAGCGAGGACGGCCGCAACGTCGCCGTGCTGCTGCGCGCGGTGGACAACAAGGACCGCTGGATCGCCAGCGTCGACTTGGACAAGGCGGTGCTGCAGCCGCGCCACCGCCTGACCGATCCGGCCTGGATCAACTGGAGCTTCAACGACTTCGGCTGGATGCCGGACAACCAGACGCTGTGGCTGCTGTCCGAGCAGTCCGGCTATTCGCACCTGTACACCCAGCGCGGCACCGAGAAGCCGCGCCAGCGCACCTCCGGCAAGTGGGAAGTGTCCGCGCCGGTGGTCAGCGCCGACGGCCAGGGCTTCCTGTTCCTGTGCAACCGCAAGTGGCCGGGCGACTACGAGGTGTGCAAGCTCGACCTGCGCAACGATAGCGTCGCCGAACTGACCTCGCTGGACGGCGTGGAGGACTTCGCGCTGTCGCCGGACGGCCAGCAGCTGCTGGTGCACTACTCCGGCCCGTACCTGCCGCCGCAACTGGCGGTGCTGCCGGCCGCCGGCGGCAACGCGCGCGTGCTCACCGATACCCGCAGCGCCGCGTTCAAGGCGCGCCAGTGGGTACAGCCGCAGTTCGTGCAGGTGCCGTCCAAGCACGGCGCCGGCACCGTCTGGGGCAAGTACTACGGTCCGGCGCAGCCGGAGCCGGGCAAGCGCTATCCGGTGGTGATGTTCGTGCACGGCGCCGGCTACCTGCAGAACGTGTCGGCGCGCTACACCCCGTACTTCCGCGAGCAGATGTTCCACAACCTGCTGGTGCAGAAGGGCTACATCGTGCTGGACCTGGACTACCGCGCCAGCGCCGGCTACGGCCGCGACTGGCGCACCGCGATCTACCGCGACATGGGCCATCCGGAGCTGGAGGACTACCTGGACGGCCTGGACTGGCTGGTCGACAGCAAGCAGGGCGACCGCAGCCGCGCCGGCATCTACGGCGGTTCCTACGGCGGCTTCATGACCTACATGGCGCTGTTCCGCAGCCCCGGCACGTTCAAGGCCGGCGCCGCGCTGCGCCCGGTCGCCGACTGGAGCCAGTACAACCACGAGTACACCTCCAACATCCTCAACACCCCGGACCTGGACCCGGAGGCCTACCGCACCTCCTCGCCGATCGAATACGCCAGCGGCCTGCGCGACCACCTGCTGATCGCCCACGGCATGGTCGACGACAACGTGTTCTTCAAGGACTCGGTCGACATGACCCAGAAGCTGATCGAGCTGCACAAGGACAACTGGGAGATCGCGCCGTACCCGCTGGAGAAGCACGGCTTCACCCGCGCCGATTCCTGGCTGGACGAGTACAAGCGCATCCTCAAGCTGTTCGAACGCGAGCTGCGCTGAGCCGGCCGCATACCGAGGCGCCTGCCGTCGACGTGCGGCAGGCGCAGCGCCCGCGGGGCGCCTTCGGGACAGCGCCAACCACCGGTGTCCGTCACGCATCGCGCCGTTCCGCAGGAGTCAACGGTCATGCATCCGCGACGCGCGAGGTGGTGAGCCTTCCGATGGCGCAATGCGTCGGGACTGAAGTCCCTCCCACAGTGCACCCGGCGGGCTCGCCGCAAGCCCCTGTGGGAGCGACTTCAGTCGCGACGAGGCTTTCCCGGCAAGGCGCGTCGCGGCTGCAGCCGCTGCTACGCGAGCGCCCGCAGCTAGGCCGTCCGGACGCAGACGGCATCGGCACGACCTTGGCGTAGCCCCGCTCCTGGCGACACCGCCTCGGCAGCACCCTGACCAGAGGCCGCGCACCGGCATAGGCGCCCCCCCCCTCGCGCGCCACGCCGGCTTGCGCCCTGCTCCGCCATCCCTATCCTTGCCGGACTGCCGCCGGTGCGGCGCCGCCAGCGCCGCCCCGCCCCGAAGGACCGCCGATGCCGCCTCCGCCGCTGCCCCGCACTGCCGCCCGCAACCAGAATATCGATGCGATGGCCAAGCTCTCGCTGCTGATCGGGGTGCTGTCGCTGCTGTACTCGCTGGGCCAGGCGCTGTTGCTGCTGACGCTGCCGGACGGGGCGATCGAGGGCATGCTGCGCGAGGCCGGACTGCCGTTGCCGCCGCTGCTGCAGTGGTGCGTCGCCCATGCACTGGCGCTGTCCTGGCTGTCGGCGCTGCTGTCGGCGGGCCTGTGCGCGGCGTCGTGGGCGCTGCTGCAGCGGCGCGACTGGGCGCGGCGGGCGTTCATCGTGTTCCTGGTGGTCACCGCCGCTGCCAACTTCGCGGTGCTGCCGCTGCTGTGGCAACTGTTCGATCTGCTGCAGGTCTGGGCGCCGCAGCACGCCTTCGACCCGCAACAGCTCCAGCACGACCTGGCGCTGGGCCGGATCACGCTCATGGTCAGCGGCGCGCTGACCGCGCTGGTCTTCGCCGGCCTGCACGGCTGGCTGGTCTACCAGCTGTGCCGCCCCGCGCTGCGCGCCGAGTTTCGCCGCTGACGCATGCCGACCGGCCCGCGCAGTCCGGGCAGCCCGCCGCAGACGCCTGACACAGCCAGCTTCTAGAATGGCGGCATGCATACCTTCGACCGCGTTCGCGACTATCTCACTGGCCTGCAAGACCGCATCTGTGCGGCGGTCGAGGCCGCCGACGGCCAGGCCCGTTTCGCCGAAGACCTGTGGCAGCGCGCGGAGGGCGGCGGCGGCCGCACCCGCATCCTGCGCGACGGCGCGCTGTTCGAGCAGGCCGGCATCGGCTTCTCCGACGTCGCCGGCACCCGCCTGCCGCCCTCGGCCAGCGCCAACCGCCCGGAACTGGCCGGCGCCTCGTGGCGCGCGGTCGGGGTGTCGCTGGTGTTCCACCCGCTCAGCCCGTACATCCCCACCACCCACGCCAACGTGCGCTACTTCGAGGCGCAGCGCGACGGCGCCACCGTGGCCTGGTGGTTCGGCGGCGGCTTCGACCTGACCCCGTACTACCCGTTCGACGAGGACGCCCGCCACTGGCACCAGACCGCGCACGACCTGTGCGCGCCGTTCGGCGAAGACCGCTATCCGGCGCACAAGCGCTGGTGCGACGAGTACTTCTTCCTCAAGCACCGCAACGAGACCCGCGGCGTCGGCGGCCTGTTCTTCGACGACCTGCATGCCGATTTCGAGCGCGACTTCGCCTACCAGCGCGCGGTCGGCGACGGCTTCCTCGACGCCTACCTGCCGATCGTGGAACGCCGCCGCGGCCTGCCCTGGGGCGAGCGCGAGCGCGAGTTCCAGCTGTACCGGCGCGGCCGCTACGTCGAGTTCAACCTGGTCTACGACCGCGGCACCCTGTTCGGCCTGCAGAGCGGCGGCCGCAGCGAGAGCATCCTGATGAGCCTGCCGCCGCGGGTGCGCTGGGAGTACGGCTTCCAGCCCGAACCGGGCAGCGCCGAGGCGCGCCTGGCCGAGTACCTGGTGCCGCGCGAATGGCTGGCATGAGCGCGCCGGCACGTACCGCCGTGCTGGGCCGCGAGGACAAGCGCGCCATCGCCGAACAGTTGCAGGCCTACCTGCGCACCGAGCTGCAGCAGCAGATCGGTGCGTTCGAGGCCGAATTCCTGCTCGACTTCGTCGCCGAGCGCATCGGCGCGCATTACTACAACCGCGGCCTGGACGATGCCCGCGCGCTGCTGGCCACGCAGCTGGACACCCTGGACGACGCGCTCTACCAACTGCAACAGCCCACCGACGCGCGCCGCTGAGCCGGGTCGCGCGCGCCGCAGCGCGGCATCACGAACGTGCGGGCATAAAAAAGCCCCGCGGACCAGGGGGAGGTCGGCGGGGCCAGGGAACGGAGACTTGGGGAGGAGTCGCCGTTCCTGGATCTGCTCCAGGGGATGGGAGGAGATCCGCGACAGGTATTGCGCCTGTCGAGGGATATAAGAACATTCCCCACCTTGCTCGTTCGTGAAGATTTAAGTTAAAAATTTGTCAGATTAAGGACGGATTCATTCCCGAAAATCCGTGCAAATAAACCGCGTCAAAATTCCGTTCAATCAAAGCGATCCTGCACGTCCCGGGGTGTGACGCCAGTAGGAATTTTGCGGCTTGTCGCGCCCGACGGGGTCAAAAAACCAACGCGAATGGGAAAGCGAAAATCGCGGGCGGGATAATCCTTCGGAAAACCCGCTGCGATATCCGGCGTGCATGCGCATGCGATGTCTACGCAAGACACCGCAGCGCCAGGTCGGGTCCCGGGTGCATGCCCGGAACCCGGGCACTCAATGCGCCTCGTCCCAGTTGTCGCCCACCCCGCTGTCCACCACCAGCGGCACCTTCAGCTCCGCCGCGGCGGACATCCGCCCGGTCACTTCCGGCAGCAAGGTGTCGACGAAGTCGGCATCGGCTTCGAACACCAGTTCGTCGTGCACCTGCAGGATCATCAACGCGCGGTCGCGGTGGTCCTGCAGCCAGGCGTCCACGCCGACCATGGCGCGCTTGATGATGTCGGCGGCGGTGCCCTGCATCGGCGCGTTGATCGCCGCGCGCTCGGCACCGGAGCGCAGGCCCTGCTGGCGGGCGTTGATGTCGTTCAGGTACAGGCGGCGGCCGAACAGGGTCTCCACGTAGCCCTGGGTGCGCGCCTGCTCGCGCATGCGCTCCATGAAGTCGCGCACGCCCGGGTAGCGGCTGAAGTACAGCGCCACGTAGTCCTGCGCCTCGCCGCGGCCGATGCCCAGGTTGCGGGCCAGGCCGAACGCGCTCATGCCGTACATCAGGCCGAAGTTGATCGCCTTGGCGGCGCGACGCTCGTTGCCGGTGACCTCTTCGAGCTTGCGCCCGAACACCTCGGCGGCGGTGGCGCGGTGCACGTCCACGCCGCTGCCGAAGGCGCGCAGCAGGCCCGGGTCCTCGGACAGGTGGGCCATGATCCGCAGCTCGATCTGCGAGTAGTCGCAGGCGATCAGCTTGCGCCCAGGCGGGGCGACGAAGGCGCGGCGGATGCGGCGGCCATCGTCGGTACGGATGGGGATGTTCTGCAGGTTGGGATCGGAGGAGGACAGCCGCCCGGTGGCGGCGCCGGCCTGGTGGTAGCTGGTGTGCACGCGACCGGTGTCGGGGTTGACCATCTCCGGCAGCTTGTCGGTGTAGGTGCTGCGCAGCTTGGCCAGGCCGCGGTACTCCAGGATCACCCGCGGCAGCTCGTGCTGGTCGGCGATCGCCTCCAGCGCCTCCTCGTTGGTGCTGGGCTGGCCCTTGGGGGTCTTCAGCACCGCCGGCAGCTTCAGCTCGTCGAACAGCACGGCCTGCAGTTGCTTGGGCGAGTCCATGTTGAAGCTGCGCCCGGCCAGCGCGGTGGCCTTCTGCTGCGCGGCCAGCATGCGCTGGCTCAGGTCCTGGCTCTGCTTGCGCAGCTCGGCGATGTCCACGCACACGCCGTTGGCCTCGACCCGCGCCAGCACCGGCACCAGCGGCATCTCGATCTCGCGGTAGACCCGCGCCAGCGCCGGCTCGGCGTCCAGTTGCGCCGACAGCGTGCGGTGCAGGCGCAAGGTGATGTCGGCGTCCTCGGCGGCGTAGCCGGTGGCGTCGTCGATGGCCACCTGCGAGAACGCGATCTGCTTGGCGCCCTTGCCAGCCACGTCCTCGTACTTGACCGTGTCATAGCCCAGGTAGCGCCGGGCCAGCGAGTCCATGTCGTGGCGGCTGGCGGTGGAGTTGAGCACGAAGCTCTCGAGCATGGTGTCGTCGGCGTAGCCGCGCACCTCCACGCCGTGGCGGCGCAGCACGTGCAGGTCGTACTTGCCGTGCTGGCCGACCTTGGCCTTGGCCGGGTCCTCCAGCAGCGGCTTGAGCATCTCCAGCGCCAGCGCGCGATCCAGTTGCACCGGCGCGCCGGGATAGTCGTGGCCCAGCGGCAGGTAGTCGGCGCGGCCCGGCTCGGTGGCGAAGCTGAGCCCGACCAGGTTGGCGCGCATCGCGTCCAGCGCGTCGGTCTCGGTATCGAAGGCGAAGCCGTCGGCGGCGCGCAGGCGCACCAGCAGTGCTTCGAATGCCTCGGGTGTGGTCACCGCGGTGTAGTCGCCCTTGGCGGCCAGTGCCGGGTCCAGCGCCGTATCGGCGGCCGGCACCGCGGCCCGGGCATAGCCGGCGGCGGTGCCGCGCAGGCTGGGCGTCGCCTCGCTGGCGGCCTCCGGCGCGGCCACGCCGCCGTCCAGATCACGCAGCGCCTGGGTGAAGCCGTAGCGCTGGTACAGGCCGCGCAGCTGCTCCGGCTCCTGTTCGCGCAGGCCCAGGGTGCGAGGGCCGCCGGGCAGCGCCACGTCGGTCTTGATGGTGACCAGTTCGCGATTCAGCGGCAGGCGCTGCAGCGCCGCGCGCAGGTTGTCGCCGATCTTGCCCTTGATGGAGTCGGCATGGGCGATCACCCCGTCCAGCGAGCCGTACTCGGCCAGCCACTTGGCCGCGGTCTTGGGGCCGCATTTCTCCACGCCCGGCACGTTGTCGATGGCGTCGCCCATCAGCGCCAGCAGGTCGACGATCTGGTGCGGCCAGACCCCGAACTTCTCCATCACCGCCGCATCCGAATCCATGCGGCTGCCGCTCATGGTGTTGACCAGTTGCACGCCGGGGCGCACCAGCTGGGCGAAATCCTTGTCGCCGGTGGAGATGGTGACGTCCAGGCCGTCGCCGGCGCCCTGCAGGGCCAGGGTGCCGATCACGTCGTCGGCCTCGACCCCGTCCTCGCGCAGGATGGTGATGCCCAGCGCATGTACGATCTGGCACATCGGCTCGACCTGCGCGCGCAGCTCGTCGGGCATCGGCGGCCGGTTGGCCTTGTACAGCGGATACAGGTCGTCGCGGAAGGTCTTGCCCGGCGCATCGACCACGAAGGCCACGTACTCGGGGCGCTCCTTGAGGGTGGCGCGCAACATGTTGACCACGCCGAACAGCGCGCCGGTGGGCTCGCCGGCGGCATTGGTCAGCGGCGGAAGCGCGTGGAACGCGCGATACAGGTAACTGGACCCGTCGATCAGGACTAATCGGCTCATCGGCCAATTCTACGCTGCGGCGTGAGGGCGACCCTGAAATGAATACCGCCCCAGGGCAGCGGTGCACGGGCGGTTAGCCCCTCTCCCACCGGGAGAGGGGTTGGGGTGAGGGTACGGCGCGAAGCGACGCGCCGACCTAAATCCACGAGGCTGCGCACGCACCCTCATCCGCCCCTGCGGGGCACCTTCTCCCGGAGGGAGAAGGAAAGGCGCGAGCCCCTCTCCCACCGGGAGAGGGGTTGGGGTGAGGGTGCGGCGCGCCATTCCCACACCGCATGCAGACACTCGGCGCATACTCTGCGCATGTCCTGCCCGTGGAGAACACCGCAATGAAAGCCCTGATCCTCGTTCCGCTGTTGCTGCTGGCAGGCTGCGCCTCGACCGGCCTCGGCCCGGACGGCGCGCCGATGGACGTGCGCGGCGCGGAAACGACCCAGCGCAAGATGGACAACGGCGATACCGTCGACGAGTACCGCGTGGGCGGCCAACTGCGCATGGTCAAGGTGACGCCGGCGCGCGGCCCGGCCTATTACCTGTACGACCGCAACGGCGACGGCCACATGGAGGTGGACGGCAGCAAGGACAATGTGTCGCCCGTGTACTGGAAGCTGTACAGCTGGTGATGGCGCGCCCGGCACGTCGCCCAACGGTGGCGGCGCGCGGGCGTGCTCGCGTCCCCGATCTGCCCAGACGGACGAATGCATGCACGTGCCGGATGCCGGCCCCCCGTCGCGGCGTTGCCTCCCGGCGCAGCCGCGTGACAGGCCGAAGCGTATCGGCAAAGCGATAGGTCGCTGCCGCCAGCGACCGGATGCCGGCCTCGAACGTGTTCCGCACCGCGCCGACCCCGGCGCGGGCCGGTCAGCGCCTCAGCGGATCACCAGCACCGGCACCTGGCTGTTGGCCAGCACTTCCGCGGTCTGGCTGCCGAGCAGGACCCGGCTCATGCCGCGGCGGCCGTGCGAGGTCATCACGATCAGATCGCTGTTGCAGGCCACGGCCATGTCGATGATGCCCTCGGCGGCGTAGCGGTCGAGCACGTGGCGACCGTGCGCGGTCACTCCGGTGGCCGCGGCGGCGGCCAGTGCTGGCGCCAGGATCTTCTGCGCGCCGGCTTCGCGGTCCTGGCGGTATTCGGGGCTGGCCTCGTAGCCCACGCTCCAGCCCATCGCGTCGTACATGCCCATTGCCCACGGCTCGGACACGGTGACGATATCCACGTCCGCGCCGAGCTCGGCGGCCAGCGCCAGCCCCTGCTGCAACCCCTTGGCGGACAACTCGGAACCATCGATGGCGATCAGGATGCGCTGGTACATGGGATGCTCCGGTGACGCCGCACACGGCGGCCTGGACAGCATTGCATACCCATTGCGCGGCAGCTGCCTTGACCCGGATCAAATTCAGTCGCTGTGCGGCTTCAGCGGGCGTGCCGGATTGCCGGCCACACGCGCACCGGCCGGCACGTCGCGGGTGACCACGCTGCCGGCGCCGATCACCGCGTCGTCGCCAATGACCACACCGGGCAGCACGATCGCGCCGCCGCCGATCCAGACGTTGCGCCCGATCGTCACCGGCCGCCCCAGTTCCAGCCCTTCGGCGCGCTGCGCGGCATCGCGCGGATGATCGGCGGCATAGAGCTGCACCGCCGGCCCGATCTGGGTGCCGGCGCCGATGTGCACCGGTGCCACGTCCAGGATCACGCAGTTGAAGTTGAGGAACACGTCCTCGCCGAGATGGATGTTGTAGCCGTAGTCGCAATGGAACGGCGGCCGCACCACCGCGCCGCGTGCCACCGAACCCAGTCCTTCGACCAGCAGCGCGTGCCGCCGCGCCGGTGGCTCGGCCAGCGCCGCGTTGTAGCGCTGCATCCAGGCACTGGCCGCGTCCTGCTCGGCCTGCAGTTGCGCGTCGTTGGGACGATACGCCTCGCCGGCCAGCATCTTCTCTTTCTCGCTTCGCATCCTTGCCCTCCCAGGCAGTGGTCGAACGGGAATGATCGCATCGCGCTGCGTCACGGCGCGTGTCCCTGGCGGTGACGCACAAGCCGCAGCCACGACGACGTCGTGACCAACAGACCACGTCGCATTCACCGTCCAGCAACGCCTACGCGTCCGATCATCGAACGCCCATGCCGGCACATTCCAGCCCGCGTGGGCTCTTCCCAGACAAAGGCGGTGCGCGATGTCCGAACATGTGGAAGCAGGCCAGATGGTGTTCGTCGCCGACGGCGAGGTCGGTGTGGGGGCGGTGCGCGAGGTGCGCAACGGCGGCGCCACGTTCGTCGTCAATATCGAGAACGGAGGCGATTTTGTGGTGCCGGCGAGCGCGGTGCGCGACGTGCATTTCGGCAAGGTGATCCTGGCGGTCGAGCACCTGCCGGCGCCGCTGCGCGAGGCGTTGCGGCACCCTCATGCCGCGGAACTGCCGACGTCGACCTATGCCGCCAGCGATCCGGGCGACGGCGCATTGAAGGACTGAGGCGGCACACTTTCCGGCTGCAACGCCGCAGCTGCGATGCATCCGGAGTCCAAGGGGTTGCGCGCTTGGCGGCCGTCCACAGCGGGCCAGCGCTGGACGACCGCCGCTGCCGCCAGACGCCAGAGGGACACCGCTGTCGCGCGGCCGTCCCGGGATCACAGCCCGGGCCCCGTGGCCCCCGAATGAACGGCATTGCCTGGCACCTGCGTGACCGGGCTGGGCAAGTGCGCCGGCGATGGCAGCAGGTGCTAACGTTCCGCGTTTCCGCACCCATCGCCCTCGGAGCCGCACATGTCCGCCACCGCTTTCCCCGCCTCCCGCCGCGCCCGCCGGGCGCTGGTCCTCGGCATCGGTCTTGCGCTCGCCAGCGCCGCGCAGGCGCAGGTGGTGCGCACACCGGACGTGCCGGCGCCGCAGGACACGCCCTACCCTGGCACCCTGACCCTGCAGGTGGACGCCGGCGACGTACGCCAGGGCATCTACCGGGTGCACGAGACCATCCCGGTCAGCGCCGGGCGGCTGACCCTGCAGTACCCACAATGGATCCCCGGCGACCATTCGCCGAGCGGGCCGGTGGCGATGCTGGCCGGCCTCACCCTCACCGCCAACGGCAAGCCGCTGCCGTGGCGCCGCGACACCTTCGACGTGTACAGCTTCCACGTCGACGTGCCGCAGGGCGTGAGCGCGATCGACGCCAGCTTCCAGTACCTGTCGCCGCGCGACGACGGCTTCGAGATGACCGACAAGATGCTGCAGCTGGAGTGGAACAAGGTGGCGCTGTACCCGGCCGGCCACGACACCCGCGGCATCACCGTGGCGCCGAGCGTGACCCTGCCGGCCGGCTGGGAGTTCGGCACCGCGCTGGAGACCGCCAGCCGCAACGGCGCCACCACCACCTTCAAGCCGGTGGACTTCACCACCCTGGTCGACTCGCCGATCTACGCCGGGCGCTACTTCAAGCGCGTGGACCTGACCCCGGCCGGCGGCGCGCCGGTGCACCTGGACGTGGTCGCCGACGCACCGCGGTTCCTGGACATCAGCGCCGAGCAGCTGCAGGCGCACCGCAACCTGCCGGTGCAGGCGATCAAGCTGTTCGGCTCGCACCACTACGCCCATTACGATTTCCTGTTCTCGCTGTCGGACGTGCTCGGCGGCAACGGCCTGGAACACCACCAGTCCAGCGAGAACGGACTGGCTGCCGACTACTTCAGCGCCTGGGACGAGAACGCGCCGGACCGCGACCTGCTCGCGCACGAGTACACGCACTCCTGGAACGGCAAGTTCCGGCGCCCGGCCGACCTGTGGACGCCGACCTTCAACGTGCCGATGGGCGACTCGCTGCTGTGGGTCTACGAGGGCCAGACCCAGTACTGGGGCTATGTGTTGACCGCGCGCGCCGGGATGTGGACGCCGCAGCAGTTCCGCGATGCGCTGGCGATGACCGCCGCCAACTACGATCGCAACCGCGCCGGCTTCCGCTGGCGCTCGCTGGAGGACACCACCAACGACCCCACCGCCGCGCATCGCGCGCCGCTGCCCTACCGCAGCTGGCAGATGAGCGAGGACTACTACAGCGGCGGGCAGATGGTGTGGCTGGCGGTGGACGCCAAGCTGCGCGCGATGAGCGGCGGGCGCAAGTCGCTGGACGACGTGGCCAAGGCGTTCTTCGGCATCGACGACGGCAGTTTCGCGGTCAAGACCTACACCTTCGACGACGTCATCGCCGCGCTCGACGGCGTGGTCCACTACGACTGGGCCGACTACATCAACCGGCGCGTGTACCAGGTAGACCCGCCGCTGCTGGAAGGCCTGCAGGCCAGCGGCTGGAAGCTGGTGTACACCGACCAGCCCAGCGCATTCGAGAAGCAGTACGACGGCCGCCACCAGTCGGCGCGGCACCGCTACAACTTCGCCTGGTCGATCGGCCTGGTGATGAACGACGACGCCAGCATCAACGACGTGCTGTGGGACGGCCCGGCGTTCAAGGCCGGGGTCAGCAGCGGCGCCACGGTGCTGGCGGTCAACGGCCAGGACTACTCGCGCGACACGCTCAAGCAGGCCATCGCCGACGCCAAGGGCGGCAGCGCGCCGATCGTGCTGACGCTCAAGTACCAGGGCGGCGTGCGCGACGTGCCGGTGAACTACCACGACGGCCTGCAGTATCCGCACCTGGTGCGGGTCGAGGGCACGCCGGACTACCTGAGCAAGATCATCGCCGCACGGCACTGAGCCGGCACCGCCGCCGCTGCCGACAGCGCAGCGGCGGCAGGTGCGCGACGCGGCACCGTCACGCGCCACACGCGGACGCCGACGACAATGGCAGGCGTGGTTTCCGTCCTGTCCCGGCATGCCTGCGATCGAGTTGCTGACCATCAATGCGCACATGGGCTTCAGCGTGCTGAAGCGGCGCTTCATGCTGCCGGAGTTGCGTGCGGCGATCCGCACCCTGCCCGCGGACCTGGTGTTCCTGCAGGAGGTGCTGGGCGAGCATCAGCTGCATGCCGGCCGCCACGCCGACTGGCCGGCGCAGAGCCAGTACGAATTCCTCGCCGATACGCTGTGGCCGCAGTTCGCCTATGGCCGCAATGCGGTGTATCCGCATGGGCATCACGGCAACGCGCTGCTGTCGCGCTTCCCGATCGCCTCCTTCGTCAACCGCGACGTCTCCATCGCCGGCCACGAGCACCGCGGGCTGTTGCATGCGGTGCTGGAGATCCCCGGTCATGCCGAGGCGGTGCATGCGATCTGCGTGCATCTGGGCCTGCGCGAGGCGCACCGGCGCCGGCAGATCGGCCTGCTCGGTGCGCTGATCGCCGAACTGCCGTCACAGGCGCCGCTGATCGTCGCCGGCGACTTCAACGACTGGCGCCAGCGCGGGCATCCGCTGCTGCAGCGGCATGGCCTGACCGAGGCCTTCGCGCAGCTGCACGGACGCGTGGCGCGCAGCTTCCCGGCGCGCTGGCCGCTGTTGCCGCTGGACCGCATCTATGTGCGCAACGTGCGCATCGAGGCCGCACGGGTGTTGACCGGCCGGCCGTGGTCGCACCTGTCCGACCACGCCCCGCTGCACGCCAGGATCGTGCTGTGAACCGGACCGCGAACCGCGACACGCGCTGGCGCCAGGGCCACCGCCTGCAGTTGCTGGAGAACGGCGATGCGTATTTCCCGCGCGCCTTCGCCGCGATCGACGCGGCCCGGCACGAGGTGCTGCTGGAGACCTTCATCTGGTTCGAGGACAAGGTCGGCCTGGCGCTGAAGGATCACCTGGTCGCCGCTGCGCGCCGCGGCGTGCGCGTGCACCTGCTGGTGGATGCGTTCGGCTCGCCGGATCTCTCGCCCGGCTTCGTGCGCGAACTGACCGAGGCCGGCGCCGAGCTGCGCCTGTACGACCAGCAGCCGACCCTGCTCGGCGTGCGTTTGAACGTGTTCCGGCGCATGCACCGCAAGCTGCTGGTGGTGGACGGGCGAATCGGCATGATCGGCGGCATCAACTGGTCGGCCGATCACCTGGCCGATTTCGGCCCGGAGGCGAAACAGGACTACGCGGTGGAGGTACAAGGCCCGGTAGTGGCGGACATGGTCGCGTTCGTACGCCGGACCCTGGCCACCCACGGCACCGGCGCGGGGTGGGTGCCGCAGGAGAACGTCGATGTGCCGCCCGCCGGCGCGGCCGAGGTGTGCTTCCTGCCGCGCGACAACGCCGGCCGTTCACGCAGCATCGAACGCGCCTACCGGCAGGCGTTCCGCAGCGCGCGGCACGAGATCGTGATCGCCAACGCCTACTTCTTCCCCGGCTACGGCTTCCTGCGCGACCTGTGCGCCGCTGCGCGCCGCGGCGTGGCGGTGAAGCTGATCTTCCAGGGGCAACCGGACACGCCGCTGGCGTTGTCCGCCGCACGCGCGCTGTACCGGCATCTGGTCGATGCCGGCGTGCAGATCTTCGAGTACTGCGAGCGCCCGTTCCACGGCAAGGTCGCGGTGATCGATGGGCACTGGAGCACGGTGGGATCGAGCAACCTGGATCCGCTGAGCCTGGCGCTGAACCTGGAAGCCAACCTGGTGATCCGCGATGCCGCCTTCGCGCGCGACCTGCACGGGCGCCTGCAGCGACTGATGCAACGGCACTGCCGCGAAGTCGTGCCGGCGCAGGTGCCGCACGGACGCTTCTGGCAACCGCTGCTGCGGCCGCTGCTGTTCCATGTGCTGCGCAACGTGCCGCAGTGGGCCAGCCGCCTGCCCAAGCGCACGCCGCGCACTGCGGTGCTGCGGCGCAAGCGGCACGCGCCATGAACCATCCGCGCACGCGTTGGCGCATGCTGCGCCGCTTCGCCTATCTGGCCTTCCTGGTCCTGGTGGCGGTATTGCTGGTACGTGCGGCGCGCACGGTGGACTGGGCGCAAGTCGGCACCACCCTCGCCGGCTACGGTGCCGGCACCCTGGCCGCCGCCGCAGGCCTGAGCCTGGCCAGCTACGTGCTGTATGCCGGCTACGACCTGGCCGCGCGACGTTACGCGGCGCATGCGGTGCCGACGCCGCGGGTCATGGCGATAGCGGACATCGCCTACGCCTTCAGCCTGAATGTCGGTGCGCTAATCGGCGGCACTACCCTGCGCTACCGCCTGTACGGACGCGCCGGGTTGGGCCTGGCGACGATCAGCCGCGTGGTCGGCTTCGCCATCACCACCAACTGGATGGGCTATCTGCTGCTGACCGGCGTGCTGCTGGTCAGCGGGCGGCTGCGCACGCCGGCGCAGTGGCCGCTCAGCGGCGCGGTGCTGCCATGGGTCGGCGCCGCCATGCTGGGCTTGGTGGTGGCCTACCTGATCGCCTGCCAGCGCGCGCACGGCCGCACGCTGCAGGTGCGCGGCCACGTCCTGCACCTGCCGCCGTTGCCGCTGGCGCTGCTGCAACTCGGCCTGGGCACCTGCAACTGGGCGCTGATGGGCGCCCTGCTGTACGTGCTGATGCCGACCGGCGTGGCCTACCTCTCGGTGCTCGGCGCACTGCTGGCGGCGGCCGTGGCCACCGCCATCGCGCACGTGCCGGCCGGCATCGGCGTGCTCGAAGCGGTGGTGCTGCCGCTGCTCGGGACGCAGGCGCCGCAACCGGAACTGCTGGCGGCATTGCTGGCCTATCGCGCCTTCTACTACCTCGGCCCGCTACTGCTGGCTTGTACCGGCTATGCGCTGCTGGAAGCGCGGCGACGGCGTGGCGCGGGCTGAGCGAGGCCGTGCGCGCGACGGACCCAGCCTCCTGACCACCGACCTGTTGCGCTGCGCCTGCGGTGCCAGCGTCGCAGCGCACGCGTCCTGGAGCAGGACGGTCATGCCGCCGCACGGATGCGCTCTTCGGCACCCCGGCACGGTCGACCGAGCGAACGCGCGCAGCGCACACCATTGGCTGTCCTCATCGCCGCACACCATTCCCGGGAGGTCGCATGAAACTGCTGTTCGCCGTCGCGCTCGCGGCGCTGCTGTCGCCGTGTCTGTCCGCATCCGCCGCACCCGTTGCGCCCTCGCCCCTGCTCGGTAACTGGGCCGTGGACGTGGCGCGCCTGGATCGGGCGCCCCAGGATCGGCCCAAGGCGGTCACCCTGCGCTTCAGCGAGGCGGGCAAGGGCAAGTGGGCGGTCAAGGTCGACATTGCCGAACAGGGCGGCGGCACCATGCATGCCGAAGGCGTCGCCGCGCTCGATGGCCGCGCCACGCCGGTGAAGAACAACTTCGAGGCCGATGTCTTCGCGCTGCAGATGCCCGCGCCCAACGTGCTGGCGATGATGCTGTCCAAGGACAGGAGCGTGGCCTTGCCCCGCATCTACACCGTCGCCGCCGACGGACGCTCGATGACCGAGACGGTCTCCGCGTTCGCGCCGGACGGCACGCCGACGATGCGCACCAACTACTTCACCCGCGTCGCGGCGTCTGCCACGCCGTCTTCGCGCTGACGCACGCGCCGGGCGCGGCATGTCAGACCGGTACTGGCCTACGCAGCTCTCCAGCGAGGTACAGGCCAGGAACCCAACCAGCTCGGTCATCGCCTGTCGTCCTGGCGCGGCCGCGGTCGCTGACGTAGGGACCATGGAGCAAGACCATGGATGCTCCCTGCGTAGATGCCCGTCCTGCCCGGCCAGTCGCGCCAGCCCGCCGCGAGCGGCAGACCGCGTTACAGGAACCGGTTCACTTGCGCCAGGCCGATCTGCGATGGCCGCCGGAATGCGTTCTGCACCTTGTCGATCTGCGAACCAGGTACGCCTTGCGCCTCGAAGTGGCCTTTCCACTCGCGCACCACGCCCGCCACCTCATCGATCACCGCTGCCGCGGCCGCGGTGGTGAGGGCAAACCTCGCGCAGTGCGTGAGCGCGTTGTCGAGCGTGGACAGGCGCCCCTGTGCGCCGATCCCCAGGTGCAGGAAGCGCTCGCTGCCGCCGCTCGGCCTGGGAACCACGTCGTAGAGCGGGCTCAGGCGCCAGCCCCCGAAGTCGCCACGGTGCACAAGCGCGTGGTTGCGGAGATGGTCGTCGTCGTTGCAGACCAGAATGTTGAACACCATGCGCCGGAACAGTTCGTGGCGATCGGCAGTCACCTGTCCCGCCGCACCCAGCCGGCCCAGCGCGTCGGCGATGTCCGCATAGGCCATCTTAGGCGAATCCATTTCATGCACGCCCAGCGCCGTCAGCGCACTGACCATATGCCATTTGCGATAGCCCTCGGCCTCGGTGCCGCGATCGAAGCGCGCAATCATCATCACCGTCCCGCGACCTGGCACATCGATCAGCCGGGTGTCGGGAACATCCATCTTGGCAAGACGGGCCAGTTCCAGCGTGGCGTGCTCGATCAAGGGAATGTCGAACGGATCGCGCCGGGTCGGGAACTTGGCCAACCACTGCCGTCCCTGATCGACCAGCACCGCTTTGGGCCGCATGCCGCCGAGCGTGGGCGCCTCGCCCAGCAGCTCGAGCAAGTGTTGCGGAACGGACTCGCCCTCTTCGATTCGCTCGGCGGCATCGAGCAGGTGATCCAGATGCATCGGCCGCAGCAGACCGCTGTCGCGCGGCGCGTCTTCGGGACTGCGACGGAAGTCGAGGGCACCGCTGCGGTTGGGACTGGAATTGTCGATCAGCACCCGGTCGTTGAGTTGGCCTTCCTGGATGCGCAGCGTGTTGGCAAGCACGCGCCGGCCCCAGGCATCGGGAAGGGCATCGCGGATGGCGCCGAACAGGGCGAGATCGCCCGGCGGGGCGACCTCGATACCGGGCGCTACTTCGTCCAGGCGCAGGCTGCGGGGATCGACGTCGATGGCGCCGGGGCGGCGGGAATAACGCATGCCATAGGCAAACCGGCTACCGACTGATGCGGCGTGCGTTTCCACCAGCGTCAGCAGCCCTGCGGGCACGTCCTGATCGGCTCCCTCAAGGCGGATCATGACGTAACGTTCGTGGACAGGCATCGTCAGAAATCCAGTTTCTTGCGCAGATCGCGCTTGCGCACCCGACGTCCGTGCGCCGCATCCATGGCCTGCGCCACCGGATCGTGCAATGCCTGCAATGTGCCAAGCAGGCCCAGCACTTCCATGACGCTGACCCACGCCCAGATGGCGACGCCGGGATTGCCCGATTCGATCTTGAGGACGGTCAGACGGCTGACCCGGGCACGCTCGGCCAGTTCCTCCTGGGTCATCGTCCGGGCTCTACGGCCGCGACGAATGACGTCTCCCAGCGACGTGATGGCCGAGCTCGCCAATGGCGACAACCTGTCGTAAGCAGCCATGTCTTCAATCCGATACGCAAACAGCGTTTATGCAATTAATCGGATACATCATACCGCGACAGACATCGGCCGCAAATCGAAGAATAGTCTTCAATTATGAATCTTATGCATCTTTAAGTCTTCTATTGAAGACATTTAGAACGTCGAGCATGTCGCCATCCCGCCGCGTCCGCAGACGGGACCGAAGAGCGCACCTACAACAGGGTCAGATTGGCGTACGCCATCACCAGCCACTTGGCGCCGGCTTCGTCGAACTGCACCTGCACGCGGGCGTGGGCGCCGCTGCCTTCGTAGTCGATGACCACGCCGCCGCCGAACTTGGGGTGCTGTACGTTGGCGCCGAGCTTGATCGCCGGGGCCTCGATCACGCTGTGCCCGAGGCTGCGCGGCGCGCCCAGCGAGGCGCTGCGCGACACCTGCACCTTCGGCCGCACTTCGTGCAGCAGTTCGCGCGGGATCTCGCGCAGGAAGCGCGAGGGCACGTTGTAGTTGTCCTGACCGTGGATGCGCCGCGACTCGGCATAGCTCAGCACCAGCTTGTGGCGGGCGCGGGTGATGCCGACATAGGCCAGGCGCCGCTCTTCCTCCAGGCGCCCGCTCTCTTCCAGCGAACGCGCACTGGGGAACAGGCCGTCTTCCATGCCGGCCAGGAACACGATCGGGAACTCCAGGCCCTTGGCCGAGTGCAGGGTCATCAACTGCACGCCCTCCTCGCCGGCCTGGGCCTGGCCTTCGCCGGCCTCCAGCGAGGCGTAGGCCAGGAACGCGACCAGTTCGGTCATCGCCTGGCGGCCTTCGTCGGCGTCCTCGTCGCCGTCGGCGCGGACGAAGCGCGAGGCCACCGAGACCAGTTCGTCGAGGTTGTCGGTGCGCGATTCCGAGTCCAGCCCGCCGCGGCTCTCCTTGCCCCAGTGCTCGCGCAGGGTGGAGCGCGCCAGCACCTGGTCGATCTGTTCGGGCAGCGGCAGCCCGGCCACGTCCAGGGCCAGTTGCTCGATCAGGCCGAGGAACTGGCCCAGCGCGTTGCGCGCACGCGCGGCCAGGTCGCCGCCCTGCTGCGCGGCCTGTCGCGCCGCTGCCCACAGCGACAGCGACTGCGCGCGCGCCAGCCGTCGCACCTCGTCGAGGGTGCGGTCGCCGATGCCGCGCGGCGGCGTGTTGACCGCACGCTCGAACGCCGCATCGTCGGCGCGATTGGCGACCAGGCGCAGATAGGCCAGGGTGTCCTTGATTTCGGCGCGCTCGAAGAAGCGCATGCCGCCGTAGACCCGGTACGGCACCTGTTCGGCGATCAGCGCCTCTTCGAACGCGCGCGACTGCGCGTTGCTGCGGTAGAGCACCGCCGCCTCGCTGTAGCTGCCGCCGTCGCGTACCCACTGGCGCACGCGCTCGACCACGTAGCGCGCCTCGTCCACCTCGTTGTAGGCGGCGTACAGGTCGATCGGCTCGCCGTCGCCCGAATCGGTCCACAGCTGCTTGCCGATGCGGTCGGGGTTGTGCGCGATCACCGCGTTGGCGGCGTTGAGGATGTTGGCGCTGGAGCGGTAGTTCTGCTCCAGGCGGATGGTCTGCGCGCTGGGGAAATCGGTGAGGAAGCGCTGCACGTTCTCGACCTTGGCGCCGCGCCAGCCGTAGATCGCCTGGTCGTCGTCGCCGACCACGAACACGTGGCCGCTGTCGCCGGCGAGCACGCGCACGAAGGCGTACTGGATGGCGTTGGTGTCCTGGAACTCGTCGACCAGGATCTCGCCGAAGCGGGCGCGGTAGTGCGCCAGCAGCGCCGGCGTGTCGCGCAGCAGTTCGTGCGCGCGCAGCAGCAGTTCGGCGAAGTCGACCAGGCCGGCGCGGTCGCAGCGCTCCTGGTACAACGCGTAGGCGTTGCGCAGGGTGGTGACCCACTCGTCGCGCGGTTCCGGCTGGATGTGCTGGGCGCGGCGGCCCTCGTCCTTCTGCTGGTTGATCCACCACACGATCTGCTTGGGCGGGTACTTGCCCTCGTCCAGCTCCAGCTGCTGCACCACGCGCTTGACCAGCCGCAGCTGGTCGTCGGCGTCGAGCACCTGGAAGCTCTCGGGCAGCTTCGCGTCCTGCCAGTGCAGGCGCAGCAGGCGGTGCGCCAGGCCGTGGAAGGTACCGATCCACATGCCGCGGCTGCCGTTGCGCAACTGCAGGTCGGCGCGGTGGCGCATCTCGCCCGCGGCCTTGTTGGTGAAGGTGACCGCCAGGATCCCGTGCACCGGCACGCCATGCACCTGGTGCAACCAGGCGATGCGATGGGTGAGCACGCGCGTCTTGCCGGAGCCGGCGCCGGCCAGGACCAGGTAGTGGCCGGGCGCTGCGGAAACGGCCTCGCGCTGGGCGGGGTTCAGATCGTCGAGCAAATGAGAGACATCCACCCGCGCATTTTAGCCGGTGCGGCGGCGCAGCGGCTGCGACAGCGCGCGCCGCCCGGCACACGACGTGGCGTCAATCGGTGCGGAACAGCCGTTCGGCGAGGAAATCCACGAACACGCGCAGCTTCGGCGACAGTTGCCGACGCGACGGCCACACCACGAAGAACGCGCCGCCGTCGGCCAGGTGCGCGTCCAGCACCGGCTGCAGGCGGCCAGCGGCCAACGCGTCCTGCACCAGGAACGCCGGCATGCAGGCGATGCCCAGGCCGGCGATCGCCGCGGCGCGTACCGCCTCCATGTTGTTGCAGGTGAGCACCGCCGGCGGCAGCGGCGCCGGTTCCGCCAGCGGCCAGTCCTGCGGCTTGCCGGTATCGGGCACGCGGAACAGCACGCCATCGTGCGCGGCCAGCTCCACCGGGGTCTGCGGCACGCCGCGGCGGCGCAGGTAGTCCGGCGCCGCGCACAGGCAGAAGCGGAACGGCCCCAGGCGCCGCGCCAGCAGCCGCGAGTCGGCCTGCACGCCGCTGCGGATCACCGCATCCAGGCCGTGTTCGAGCAGGTCGACCACGCGGTCGTCGAACTCCAGGTCCAGCTCCACGTCCGGATAGCGCTGGCGGAACTCCGGCAGCAGCGGCACCAGGAAGCGGTAGCCGATGGTCGGCAGGCCGACCCGCAGCCGCCCGCGCGGCGCCTGCCGGGTCTGCGCCAGCGCGTCCTCGGCCTCGCGCAGGTCGGCCAGCACGCGCTGGCAATGCTCCAGGAACAACGCGCCCTCGGCGGTCAGCGCGATGCGGCGGGTGGTCCGCTGCAGCAGGCGCACGCCGAGCGCGCGCTCCAGCCCGGCCACGCTCTTGCCCACCGCCGAGGCCGAGATGCCGAGCACGCGGCCGGCGCCGACGAAGCTGCGCTGTTCGGCGGCCCGGACGAAGGCGACGATGCCGGTGAGGCGATCCATCTGGCGATATTAGAGCGTTCCATTCCGCAAAGCGCGGAGGATCGCGGCCTTTTTCGCGAATTGCCGCCCCGGTATCTCTAGTGGCCTTCCGACATCCGCCGCCAGAGCCGCTCCGATGACCTCCGCTTCGCCTCCCGATTCCACTGTCCTGCCGCGCCGCGGCGCCGCCCTGGCCGCGGTGTGCCTGGCCGCCCTGGCGCTGCCGCTGAACTTCTCCGGCGGTGCCGTCGCCACCCCGGCGATCGGCGCGGCCCTGGGCGGCAGCGCGCTGGCTTTGGCCTGGATCACCAACGCCTTCATGCTCAGCTTCGGCAGCCTGCTGCTGGCCGCCGGCGCGCTCGCCGATCGGCATGGGCGGCGCCGGGTGTTCCTCGTCGGCCTGGCGCTGTTCGCCAGCGCCAGCCTGGGCGTGGCCGTGGCCGGCTCGGTCGCGGCGATCGACCTGTGGCGGGCGCTGCAGGGCGTCGGTGCCGCCGCCGCGCTCGCCGCCGGCACCGCGGCGCTGGCCCAGCTGTACACCGGCGCGGCGCGCACGCGCGCGTTCAGCCTGCTCGGCACCACCTTCGGCACCGGCCTGGCGTTCGGCCCGCTGGCCGCCGGCGCGCTGAGCGAACGGCTGGGCTGGCGCGCGATCTTCTTCGGCGTGGCCGCGTTCGCGGCGCTGGCGTGGGCCCTGGCCGCGCGCTGGCTGCCGGCCTCGCGCGATCCGGCCGCCGGCCCGCCGGATCGCGTCGGCGCGCTGTGTTTCAGCGCGGCGCTGGCGCTGTTCACCGCCGGCCTGATCCAGGGCCCGCACAGCGGCTGGGGCAGCGCCGCGACGCTGGTCCTGCTCGGTGCCGCCGCACTGCTGCTGCTCGGCTTCGTGTGCATCGAACGGCGCCGCCGGCATCCGCTGCTGGACCTGCGCCTGTTCCGCTACCGGCGCTTCGTCGGCGTGCAGCTGCTGCCGGTCGCCACCTGCACCAGCTACGTGGTGCTGCTGGTGCTGCTGCCGCTGCGCATGATCGGCGTGGATGGCACGCCCGCCGCCAGCGCCGGCCTGACGCTGCTGGCGTTGTCGGCGCCGATGCTGCTGGTGCCGAGCCTGGCCGCGGTGCTGGCGCAGCGCATCGCCCCGGCCTGGCTGTCGGCAGCCGGGTTGGCGGCGGCCGCGGCCGGCCTGTGCTGGCTCGGCGCGCGGCCCCCGGCGCAGGCGCTGCCGGCATTGTTGTTGATCGGTGCCGGTACCGCCCTGCCCTGGGGCCTGATGGATGCGCTATCGGTGAGCGTGGTGCCGATCGAACGCGCCGGCATGGCCGCCGGCCTGTTCGGCACGCTGCGCGTGGCCGGCGAAGGCATCGCCCTGGCCAGCGTGGCGGCCCTGCTTGCGGCGCTGCTGCAGGTGCGGCTGGCCGCGGTCGCGCCGCTGCTGCCGCACGCGGCCCTGGCGGACACCGCGCAGCGGCTGGTCGCCGGCGATCTGTCCGCCTCCATGGCCGAGGGCGCGCTGTCCGCGACGCAACTGCGGCTGGCCTACGCGGCGGCCTTCGGCACGCTCACCCGGGTGCTGGCGGCGATCACCGCGCTGGCGGCGATCGCGATCTGCCTGTTGCTCGGGCGCACGCCGCAACACGCGGTGGATGGGGGCCTTTGATCGCGTTAGGAGACCCGCCTGTAGGACCGGCAATGCAGGCCGCAGCTAGAAACGACGCAAAGGCCTGTCCCTGTTGGAGCGGCTTCAGCCGCGACGGGCGTTACCGTAGTCATGAGTCGCAGCTGCGCCGCGCGCAACCGCGGCCGGCATGCGCCGCAGCGGTCAATGGACGGTGGCTACCGGCAGCTCCAGCGCCAGCAGCGCCTGCGCGGTCTGCTGCGCCTGCACCCGCAGCTCGGGAATCGCCAGGCTTTCCCACAGGCTGCCGATGCGCAGGCTGCCGAGTACGCGGATCCGCGGCGTGGCGCGGCCGTCGGCGTCGAGCAGCGCGCCGTCGGCGGCGCTGCCCACGCCGATGCCGTGCGGGCCCGGCTGCGCATGGCCGCAGCCGAGCAACTGGTGCAGCAGCGGATTGCGCATGGTCTGTGCGCGCAGTTCGACGCCGGTGGCATTGATCACACAGTGCGCGTCGAGCTGCAGCGGCACGCCGTCGGCGCCCATGCCGTTGACCTGCACGCAGGCGCCGACCGGGAATACCGTATCCAGCCGCGCGCGGTGCAGGCGCAACTGACCGACCCGGCGCATCGCCTGCAATTGCGCGAACACCGGCGCGGCAATGCGATGCCGGTGCACGTCCCAGTAGCGCACCACGTGGCGCAGGAAGCGGCGCTGCTCGGTCACCGACAGCGATTGCCACAGTGCCTGGCTCAGCGGGCGTATCCGGTCCATCACGCTCTGCCAGGGCCGGCCCTGCGCCTGTGCCGCGGCGGCGTGGCGACGCAGCGCGCGCACGCGCTGGCGCAGCGGCATCGCCAGCAACGCCTGCGCATCGAAATCGGCCGGCGCGCCATGCGCGGCGTGCGGCAACGGCAGCAAGGCGTGCCGCGAGACCACGTGCACCGGGCCGCGGTGCGCATTGGCCAGCAGCGTCAGCACGCTGTCGGCCATGCTCAGCCCGGAGCCGACGATGCACACCGTGGCCTCGCGCGGAATCGCCTGCAACTGCGCATAGTCCCAGGCCTCGATCCGCGACGGCGCGTCGAGACTGGGGGCACCGCGCGCCGGCAGCGGACGCAGGCTGTTGCCCAGCGCCAGCACGGTGGCACCGGCATGCAGCTGTCCACCGTCGTGCAATTGCAGAATCTGAGCGCCGGTCGGCTGCGGATGCAGCGCCAGCACCCGCGCCTGGCGCCATTGCAGGCGCGCCGGCCCGGCGGTCTGCGCCTGCCACAGGCGTGCGCGCAGATAGGCGGCGTAATGGCGACGCTGCACATAGGCCTCGGCCAGTGCGGCGCGCGACAGCTGCTGATACAACGCCTGCTGCTGCAGCCAGTCGAGGAAGTCTTCGGGCGCGTCGGCGAAGGCGCTCATGCGCCCGGCCGTCACGTTCAACAGGTGTTCGGCGCAGGGCGTCGCATAGGCCACGCCCTGCGCCAGCGCCGGCTGCGATTCGATCAATTGCACGCGCAGCGCGGTGCCGGCCTGGCGCAGCAACTGCAGCGCGACCAGCACGCCGGCCGCGCCGCCGCCGACGATGGCGATGTCGCAGTCGTCGTCGGCCGGTTCGCTGGGCACAAGCTCATTCATGCCGCGATTGTAAGGGAAGCCCCCACCGGCCCGGCCCGCGGCTGAGAACCGTGGTGCATGTGCCGGCACCGATCGCGCATGAGCGCGTCATGCGCCTGTCATCGGCATGCGTCACATCAGCGCATCGGCCAGGCGCGCGATGCCTTCGCGGCTGCGCCGCCACGCCGGCCGCTTGCGCCAGTCCTGCAGCGTCAGCACCCGCGCGTCGGCCAGGTAGTCGGCCTCCACCGCACGCAGCCGCTGCACCACCGCGGCGCTGTAGCACAGCATGCCGACCTCGGCATTCAACGCGAACGAGCGGATGTCCAGGTTGATCGAGCCGACCAGGGCGATGCCCTCATCCACGCTCAGGTGCTTGGCGTGCAGGAAGCACGGCCGGTACAGCGCGATCTTGACCCCGCTGCGCAGCAGTTCGTCGTAATACGCCTCCTGCGCCCAGGCGGTGAGCCGCTGGTTGTTGCTCTCGGACAGGATCAGTTGCACGTCCACCCCGGACAGCGCGGCGATGCGCAGCGCGCTGAGCGTGGCCTCGTCCGGCACGAAGTATGGCGTGACCATGACGATGCGCCGCCGCGCCAGATGGATCAGCGCGTTGACCGTGTCGCGGGCGTTCTCGAACGGGTACGCCGGCCCGCTGGGCAACAGCTGCGCGGCGACGCCGCCGCCGTGGATGGAGCCGGGCGCGACCACGCTCAGGCGCTGCCCCGTCTCGATGAACCAGTCGCTGGCGAACACCGCTTCCAGGTGCGCCACCACCGGCCCCTGCACCCGCGCCACCAGCTCGCGGTTGGGATGGCCGGGGACGAACTGCGGTTCGGCCAAGTTCTGCGAGCCGATGTAGCCGACGCGGTTGTCGATCACCGCGATCTTGCGGTGGTTGCGCAGATCCATGCGGCCGCTGCGGCGCCAGCGCAGCCCGCCCGGCAGCAGCGCCTGCACCTCGACCCCGGCCGCATGCAGGCGCTTGCGGTAGCGGCGCAGGCCGCGGCGGCCACCGCGCGCATCCAGCAACAACCGGCACTGCACGCCGCGCGCGGCCGCGCGCAGCAGCGCCGCGCTCACCGCATCGCCGACCGCGTCGTCGAACATCAGGTAGTACAGCAGGTGCACGCGTTCGACCGCCGCGTCGATGTCGTCGATCAGCGCCTGCAGCGAGGGTGCGTAGCGGTCGAGCAGCTCGACGCTGTTGCCGTGGGTCGGCATGAAGTCGCCCTGGCGCTCGACCAGCGGCACCACTTCGGCGACCACGGTATCGGCCGGCGGCGCCCAGCGCAGCGCGGTCAGCGGCACCTGCTGCTCGCGGATCACCTGCGAGGCCAGCGCCTGGCGGCGGACGCGCTCGCGCGACAGCCAGGGGTGGCCGAGCAACAGGTACAGCGGCAGCCCCAGCAACGGCACGAAGCCCACCAGCAACAGCCAGCTGCGCGCCGCGCCCGGCGTGGTGCGGGTGGGGATCCACAACAGCGCCACCAGCCGGATCAGCCAGTCCAGCGCCAGCAGCCACGTGCCTTCCAACCAGACCGGCAGCATCGCGATCCTCGCAACCCAGGTCGCCCGATTCTGCGGACTGCGCCGGCAAACGCAACCATGGCCGCAGCGGCGGTGCGCTTTTTCCTTGCTCCAGACGCACGAAACCCGCCTTGCGGCGGGTTCCGTGTGCAACGTGAGCAGCGATCCGAGGATCAGCCGATCACTTGATCTTGCCTTCCTTGTACAGGACGTGCTTGCGCACGACCGGATCGTACTTGAGGAATTCCATCTTCCCCGGGGTGTTCTTCTTGTTCTTGTCCGTGGTGTAGAAGTGGCCGGTACCGGCCGAGGAAATCATACGGACCTTATCGCGCTTGCCTGCCATGATGCTCTACTCCTCAGACCTTTTCGCCGCGCGCACGCAGCTCAGCCAGAACGGTGTCGATGCCGTTCTTGTCGATGGTGCGCAGCGCGTGCGCGGAAACCTTCAGCTTGACCCAGCGGTTCTCGCTGGCGACCCAGAAGCGACGCTCGTGCAGGTTGGGCAGGAAACGACGGCGGGTCTTGTTGTTGGCGTGGGAGACGTTGTTACCCGTCTGCACACGCTTGCCGGACACTTGGCATACGCGGGACATTGCGCACCTCGATAGTAGTTTGGTCGCCCATAGCCTGGGAGACGGCGGCCCCGGCAGCCCTGCGGCCACCACGCGACGTGGGAAATCAAGCGGTTACGCTGGGAAAGGCCGGCCGGAGATCGCGCATCCGGCCGCCGGCCCCGACCTCGTCGGGCACAGCGAGCCGCGCATTATGCAGGCGATCAAGGGCTTGTGCAAGTTGTCCACAGGACCAGGCGCCGCGCGCAGGTCCGGGCGGATGGACCAGGCGGGCGTTGCTATTGTATCCGGCGCAAGCCGCTTGCTAGCCTCGCCCGGACCATGCGCCGCCTGTTCCGTCCACTGCGTACCTCCCTGCTGATGCTGCTGCTGGCGGCGTTCGTGGTCGTGCCGGTGGCCGATGCGCTGGCCTGCGCGCTGGAGCCGGAATCGGCCGACGCCGTGCACGCGCCCGCCGCGGCGCATGCCGATGGCGAGGACAGCGACGGCAAGCATGCCGGCGCCTGCAGCCACAACCATTGCCACCACTCGAATCTGAGCCTGCCGGCGAGCGCTCTCGCCGTGTTCGGCGCGCCGCGACCGGCGCGCTGGATGCAGGCCGTCGACGCCTCCCCTGCAGGCGTCGTCCAGGACGGATTGAAGCGCCCGCCCAGAGCGTGAGTTGAGCGTGTCCCGCGATCGCGGGTTTCCGTTTCCCTCACCTCTGGAATTTCCTCATGTCGACTCCGACACGTCGGCCGCCGCGCGCGGCCGGGCGGGTCGTCGCCGTGCTGCTGGGCCTGGCCCCGGCCGCGCTGGCGATGGCGCAGACCGCCCCTTCGTACGACACCTTGCTGCAACGTCTCGATCAACTGCCCGGCAACCGCGTCGGCGCGGCGCTGACCGAGGCCGCCGATGCGCGCGCCGAACAGGCGCGGGCGCTGCCCAACCCGTCGCTGTCCTGGTCCACCGAAAACGCCTGGGGCAGCGGCACTTATGCGGGCACCGACCGGGCCGAAACCTCGCTGACCCTGTCGCAACCGCTGGAACTGTGGGGCCAACGCGGCGCGCGCATCCGCGCGGCCCGCGCCGACGCCGACGCTGCGGCCCTGCGCGGCACGCAGAGCCGCAGCGAGGCCGCCGGCGAGGTGGCCTCGGCCTACGCGCTGGCCGAAAGCGCGCTGCGCCGCTACGCGCTGGCCGAGGAAGCGCTGGGCCTGATCCGCGACGATGCGGCCGCCGTCGAGGCGATGGTCGCGCAGGGCCGCGAGCCGCGACTGCGCGCGGTGCAGGCGCGCAGCGAAGTGGCCGATGCCACCGCGGCGCTGGATGAAGCGCAGGCGTTCCGCGACGCGGCGCTTGCGCGCCTGGCGGCGATCGCCCTGCTGGAGACGCCGGTGCAGTCCCTCGATGGCAGCCTGCTCGACCGCACGCCGCCGCCGCCGCGCGCGACCGAGGCGGCAGCGCTGCCAGTGCGCATCGCCGCTGCGGAAGCCGAAGCTGCTGATCGCCAGGTCGAGGTGGAGCGCAAGCGTGCCCTGCCCGAGCTGAGCCTGACCGCCGCGCAGACGCGGTTCCGCGAAGACCGCGCCCACGCCTACACGCTCGGCGTCAGCCTCAGCCTGCCGCTGTTCGATCGCAACCGCGGCGGCATCCGTGCCGCCAGCGCCGAACGGCGCGCGGCGGAGGCACGACTGGAGCGACAACGTCGCACCAGCGCCGCCGACCGCGTGTCCGCGCTGGCCACGCTGAAGGCCGCCGGCAGCCGCACACGCGCCGCCGACGACGGCGTGGCGGCGGCGCAGGAGGCTTACCGCCTGGCCCGCATCGGCGTCGACGCCGGTCGCATCACGCAACTGGAACTGCGCAGCACCCGCGCTGCGCTCATCGCCGCGCGCGGCATTGCCGTGGACGCGCGCCTGGCGCGCGTCGCGGCGGAAATCGAACTGGCCCGCCTGGAAGGGCGCGCGCCGTTCATGGAGGCCCAATGAACCTGTCCCGTCCGATCTTCCTTGCCGCCAGCCTGCTGCTGGCACTCCTGCCGGGCGCCTGCGCCGGCGACAGGCAGGCCGCCCCGGCGGCCGATGACGCCCACGACCATGGCGCCGAGGGCAAGGACGCAGCCCACGCACCGGTGGCCAAGACCGATGCCACTGTCCACGCGGATGCCGAAACCGACGACGTGGTGCGGCTGACGCCGCAACAGATCGCCGCCTCCGGCCTGGACGTGGTCGCGGTCGGCCGCGGCGGCGGCGCCTCGGTGCGCCTGGCCGGGCGGGTCGAACCGGCGGTGGGCGCGCGCGCCTCGGTCGCCTCGACGGTGACCGGCCGGGTCGAGCGCGTGCTGGTCGCGCCAGGCGACGCGGTGCAGGCGCAGCAGCCGCTGGCCATCGTGGTCAGCGGCGAGGCCGCGGTGTTCCGCGCCAATGCGCTGGCGGCCGCGGCCGAGGCCAAGGCCGCCGGCTTGGCGCATGCCCGCGACCGCGCCCTGGTCGAACAGGGCGTGGTCGCCCGCCAGGAGCTGGAAACCTCGCACGCGCGGGCGCTGGCGGCGCGGGCGCAGGCTGCCGCCGCGCAGGCGCAGGCCGCGGCCAGCGGCGCCCCCGATGCCAGCGGCCGCGTGCGCATCGTCAGCCCGTTGGCCGGCATCGTCGGCAACGTGCAGGTCACGCCCGGCAGCGTGGTCGCCGCCGGCAGCGTGGTGGCCGAGGTCGCCGATCCGGCGATGAACGAGCTGGTGTTCAGCGCGCCGCCGGCGCTGGCGGCGCAGGTCGCGCCCGGCATGGCGCTGGAGGTGCGCGGGACGGGCGGCAGCTTCGCCGCCCGGGTCACGGCGGCGGCGGCCGACCTGCGCCAGCAGGGCGGTGCCGCGGTGATCCGCGCGATGCCGGTCGCTGCGCCCCTGCCGGCGGCCGGCTCGCCGGTCTCGGCGGTGCTGGTCGCCGACGGCCAGGACAGCGCGCTCAGCGTCCCCGCCGATGCGGTGCAGACCGTCGAGGGCCGCAACGCGGTGTTCGTGGCGGTCGCGGGCGGCTTCAAGGCGCAGCCGGTGCTGGTCGGGCGGCGCGCCGGCGACCGCATCGAGATCCTCGGCGGACTGCGCGGCGACGAACGCATCGTCGGCGCCAACGCCTTCCTGCTCAAGGCCGAACTGGTCAAGGGCGACGCCGACCACGGCCACTGAGGAGGCGACCATGTTCAAGCTGATCATCGACACCGCCGTGCGCCACCGCTGGCTGGTGGTGGCGCTGGCCGCGCTGCTCGCCGTCGTGGGCCTGTTCCAGTTGAGCAGGCTGCCGATCGACGCGGTACCGGACATCACCAACCGCCAGGTGCAGCTCAACACGGTGGCGCCGGCCCTGACCCCGGAGCAGATCGAACGGCAGGTGACCTACCCGCTGGAAACCGCGCTGGCCGGCATTCCCGGCCTGACCGCCACCCGCTCGCTGTCGCGCAACGGCTTTTCGCAGGTCACCGCGATCTTCACCGATGCGACCGACGTCTACTTCGCCCGCCAGCAGGTGGCCGAACGCATCCGCGCGGCCGTGGACGACCTGCCGGAGGGAGCATCGCCGCAACTGTCGCCGGTCACCACCGGCCTGGGCGAGGTGCTGATGTGGACGGTGGACTTCACCGCGTTCGATCCGTCCCGACTGGCCCCGCCGGGCGCGGCGGGCTGGCAGGCCGGGGAGGTCTATCGCACGCCGGAAGGCGAACTGCTGCGCACGCCGCAGGAGCGCGCCACCTATCTGCGCACCGTGCAGGACTGGATCATCGCGCCGCAGATGCGTTCCAGCCCCGGCCTGGCCGGCGTCGACACGGTCGGCGGCTACGTCAAGGAATACGGGGTGCATCCGGACACGGCGCGGCTGGCCGCGCACGGCCTGGGCCTGGCCGACCTGGTCACCGCCCTGCAGCGCGCCAACGTGCAGGCCGGCGCAGGCTTCGTGCAGCGTGCCGGCGAAGGCCTGGTGGTGCGCGCAGACGGCCTGGCCCTGAGCGCCGACGATCTGGCGCAGGCGCCGGTGGCCACCCGCAACGGCATCGTGGTGCGCGTGGCCGACGTGGCCGAGGTCGCCTCCGGTCGCGCCCCGCGCCTGGGCGCGGCCAGCCGCAGCGGCCACGAGGCGGTGCTGGGGACCGCGCTGATGCTCGCCGGCGGCAACAGCCGCACTGTGGCGCAAGCCGCGGCCGCGCGGCTGGCGCAGGTGAACGCGTCGCTGCCGCCTGACATCGTGGCGGCGCCGGTGCTGGACCGCAGCGTGCTGGTCAACGCGACCATCAGGACCGTGGCCAGGAACCTCACCGAGGGCGCGCTGCTGGTGGTGGTGATCCTGTTCCTGCTGCTGGGCAACCTGCGTGCGGCCGCGATCACCGCGCTGGTGATTCCCTTGTCGTTCCTGTTCGCGGTGATCGGCATGCACCGCTTCGGCATCAGCGGCAACCTGATGAGCCTGGGCGCGCTGGACTTCGGCATCCTGGTGGACGGGGCGGTGATCGTGATCGAAGCGACCCTGCTGTTGCTCGGCCAGCGCCGCGCCGCGCTGGGCCGTGCGTTGACCACCGCCGAGCGCCTGGGCGTGGCCGCCGAGGCGGCGCGCAAGATGGCGCGGCCGGCGGCCTTCGGCCAGTTGATCATCCTGCTGGTGTTCGCGCCGATCCTCACCCTGGAAGGCGTGGAGGGCAAGACGTTCCAGCCGATGGCGGCCACCTTCATGCTGGCCCTGGTCGGTGCGTTCCTGTTTTCCTTCACCTTCGTGCCGGCGATGGCCGCGCTGCTGGTGCGCGAGCCGACGCTGCCGGACGACGCGGCGCATGCGACCGACGACGCGCACGAAACATGGCTGCTCCGCGCGCTGCGCACGCGCATCGCGCCGGTGATCCGCACCGCCGTCGCGCATCCGCGTACGGTCGCCGCCGGTGCGGTGGCGATGCTGCTGGCGGGCGTCGGCGCGTTCGCGATGCTGGGCCGCGAATTCATGCCGACGCTGGACGAAGGCAACGTGGCGATGCAGGCCCTGCGCGTGCCGTCCACCTCGCTGGAACAGTCGCTGGCGATGCAGCTGGCGCTGGAAAAGGCCATCGCCGCGCAGCCGGAAGTGGCAACGGTGTTCTCGCGGACCGGCACCGCCGAGGCGGCGATCGACCCGATGCCGACCAACATCTCCGACAGCGTCATCGTGCTCAAGCCGCGCAAGAACTGGCCCGATCCGGCGCTGGACAAGGAGCGACTGGTGGCCCGCCTGGAGGCGCTGGCGGGACAGCAGCTCGGCAACAGCTTCGAGTTCAGCCAACCGATCGAATTGCGCTTCAACGAACTGATCTCCGGCGTGCGCACCGACCTGGCGGTGATGATCTTCGGCGACGACTTCGGCCAGTTGCAGAAGGTGGCCGAGCAGATCGCGTCGACGCTGCGCGCGGTGGAGGGCGCGGCCGACGTGCGGGTGGAGCAGATCTCCGGCCTGCCCACGCTGGATGTAAGCATCGACCACACGGCGGCGGCGCAGGTCGGGCTGAGCGCGGCGGATGTGAGCGACGCGCTGGCCACCGGCATCGGCGGCCGCGCCGCCGGCAAGATCTTCGAGGGCGACCGCCGCTTCAACGTGGTGGTGCGGATGGACGATGCCGCGCGCAACGATCCGGATCAGTTGGCCGCGCTGCCGATCGCCACGCCGACCGGACAGGTGATCCCGCTGTCGTCGGTGGCGCGCATCGCCGTCAGCGAAGGGCCGAACCAGATCAGCCGCGACAACGGCAGCCGCCGCGTGGTGGTGCAGGCCAACGTGCGCGGCCGCGACCTGGGCGGCTTCGTCGGCGCGGCGCAGGCCGCGGTGGCCGACGTGCCGTTGCCGCCGGGTGCCTACCTGGCCTGGGGCGGCCAGTTCGAGAACCTGCAGCGTGCCGAGCGGCGGCTGGCGACCGTGGTGCCGGTGGTGTTCCTGCTGATCGGCGGCCTGCTGTTCATGGCCCTGCGCAGCGTCAAGGAAGCGGTGCTGGTGTTCAGTTGCGTGCCGCTGGCGCTGGTCGGCGGCCTGCTGGCCCTGCTGCTGCGCGGCATGCCGTTCTCGGTGTCGGCCGCGGTGGGCTTCATCGCCGTCTCCGGCGTGGCCACCTTGAACGGCCTGGTGCTGATGCAGGCGATCCGCGAGCGCCTGGAGGCCGGCGACCTGCCGCTGCAGGCGGCGATCGACGGCGCGGGCAGCCGCATCCGCGCGGTGTTGACCACCGCGCTGGTCGCGATCGTCGGCTTCATTCCGATGGCGATCGCCAGCGGCTCCGGTGCGGAGGTGCAGAAACCGCTGGCGACGGTGGTGATCGGCGGGCTGATCACCACCACCGCGCTGACATTGCTGGTTTTGCCGACGTTTGCCGCACGCGTGGCCGGGCCGCGCGTGGCGGGCTGATCCGGCACGGGCCGGCGCGCTTCTCGCGGGAAGCGGCGCCGGCCTGCGCGGCAGCGATCAGGCCTTCTTCTTGCGCGCGGCGATGTAGGCGCGGATCTGCTGCTGCAGCACCGGCAGCGGCACCGAGCCCTGCTGCAGCACCGCGTCGTGGAAGGACTTGATGTCGAAGTCCGGGCCGAGTTCGCGCTCGGCCTCGGCGCGCAGGTCGAGGATGGTCAGTTCGCCGAGCTTGTAGCTCAGCGCCTGGCCCGGCCAGGAGATGTAGCGGTCGACCTCGGTGGTGACCTCGTGCTCGCTGAGCGCGGTGCGCTCGCGCAGGTAGGCCTGCGCCTGCGCGCGGGTCCAGCCCTTGTGGTGCACGCCGGTGTCGATCACCAGGCGGCAGGCGCGCCACATCTCGTAGCTGAGCCGGCCGAAGTCCTCGTACGGCGTGGCGTAGATGCCCATCTCCTTGCCCAGCTTCTCGGTGTACAGCGCCCAGCCCTCGCCGTAGGCGGAGATATAGTTCTCGCGGCGGAACGCCGGCTGCGCGCCCTGCTCCTCGGCCAGCGCGCCCTGCAGCGAATGGCCCGGCGAAGACTCGTGCAGGGTCAGCGCCGGCAGGTTGTAGAGCGGCCGCGACGGCAGGTCGTAGGTGTTGAGCCAGTAGGTGCCGACGCCGCCGCGGCCGGCGGTCCAGAACGGAGCGATGTCCGCCGGCACCGGCACGATGGTGAAGCGCCCGCGCGGCAGCGTGCCGATGAACTTGCCGACCTCCCCGTCCACGCGCTTGGCGATCCACGCGGCGCGATCGAGCAGTTCCTGCGGCGTCTTCACGTAGAACTGCGGATCGGTGCGCAGGAACTGCAGGAATGCCGGGAAGGTCTTCTGCCCGGCCGGCGCGTGAAAGCCGACCTGCTGGATGATCGCGTCCATCTCCTTCTGGATCCGCGCCACTTCGCGCAGGCCGAGCTGATGGATCTGCTCGGGGTCCATGTCCAGCGTAGTGTACTCGCGGATCTGCTGCCGGTAGTAGGCCTTGCCGTCGGGCAGGGCTTCGGCCGCCAGCGTGGTGCGCGCCTGCGGCATGTACTCCTGGCGATAGAAGGTCAGCAGCTGCGCGTAGGCAGGGATCACCTTGTCGCGCAGCGTCGCCTGCGCCTGCGCGCGCAGCTGCGCCTGCTCGGCGGCGGGAATCTGCGCCGGCATCTGCTTGAACGGCGTGTACAGCACCGCGGCGGTCGGATCCTTCAGTTCGGCCACGGTGGCGATGGCGCCATCGCGGCCGTCGAGCACCGCGCGCGGCACGCTGAAGCCGCGCTTGAGCCCGGCGCGCATGTTGTCGGTCTGCTGCGCGAAGTAGCGCGGCACGTCCTCCAGCCGCGCGATGTAGGCGCGGTACTCGTCGGGCGTGCGCAGCGTGCGCCGGGCCATGAACGCCAGGTCCGACCAGAACGCGCTGTCGGAATTGAACGGCATCTCGTAGGCGCGCAGGCGCACCGACGCGGCCAGGTTCTCCACCTGCGGCCGGTACACCGCCAGGTTGACCTGGTTCTCGGGCGAAAGCTGGGCCGCATCGAGCGTGTCCAGCTGCCGCAGCACGTCCTCCCACACCTTCAGGCGCGCCGCCTGCGACGCCGCGCCGACGTCGGGCAGATGGCGGTTGTCGACACTGCTGTCGCTGTCCTCGTCGGCCTGGCCGAGCTGCGCCTGGCGCCAGGCCCACTCCTTCTCGTAGATGGCCTGGAAGCGCGCATCGGCGGCACTGGCATTGGCCGTGGCCGGTGTTGCACTGGACGCTGTCGACGCCGGCGGTGCGGCCAGTGCGGGTGTGGCCACGGCGAACGCGATCAGCAGGGAAATGGCCAGCGGGGTCTTGGCGAGCATGGGCATGGACGGCACACGACGGGAACGGATCGTCGATGATCGCATCACCGCCCGGCCTGGCGGGTGGGCCGGAAGTCCTGTGTGGGGCGATGCAGGGAACGGAAACGCACCTCGCAGCGGTTGTACCGGGCTGCAACTCAGGAACTGCATCGCTGGCCTAGCTATAGCTGTAGCTCTGGTTGGCTGCCGCTGCCGCTGCCGCTGCGCAGGATGGCTTCCCATTGTGGGAGGGACTTCAGTCCCGACGCGCGGTCGCTCCGCCTGCGACAGCATCCAGCAGCAACTGCAGCCATTGCAGCGGTCGCAGGCCTGCTGGTGCCGACATCGACCATGCGACCGCAATCCTCACCGTCGGTCTGCGCGGCATCACGCCGTCGCACCTGCACCCGAGCAAGATGCCGCGCACGGCGCGGTGGCGGCCGGGCACAGCCAAACCGCATCCCAGTACGGGTAGTCGCCGACGCGGCGCACCAGACCGGCGCGCAACGGGGTGGCGACGAGGTAGCGCGCTGCCGGCAGCAACTGCCGCGCGTCGCGCAGTGCACGATCATGAAACCCCTCCATCCACACGGCGCCGCCGCGGCCCCGCGCATGATTGGCCGCCCTGGCGGCGCGGCCCTTGGCATCGCGCACGACGGTTGGCAGAGCAGCGCCGCGCTCGAGCATGACCAGCCCATGCCAGTGATCGGGCATCAGCACCCAGCACAGAAGCTGCGCGCCGGCCCAGGTATCGGCATGGCCCAGGCAGGACGCGGCTGCCCATGCGCAGCGCCAGTCCTCGAACAGGCGCTGGCGCTGCCAGGTCACTGTGGTGACCAGATAGATGCGTCCGGTCTCGCTCCAGCGCCCGGCACGCAGCGCGCGGTAACCTCGGGGAATTCTGCTGTGCATGACGCCAGGGTTGCAGGGCGGATCATGCGGGACCATCGGGGATCGACCGGTACAGGCGTGGGGAAACTCACAGGCTTGGCGTCAGAAAGCCGGTGCTCGCTGCTGTGTGAAGCTGAGGGCGGCACTACCGAGACCTGGAAGATTCACGCGTCGGGACTGAAGTCCCTCCCACATGTGGAGCCTTGGCGTCATCGGCGGCAATGACGGTAGAACCACTGAGGTGTGGAAGATGCCCGCGTCGGGACTGAAGTCCCTCCCACAGTGGCGGGTCGCGATCGGGGAGTGTTACGCGCCGCCTGCGATCATGCGCCGCCTGCAATCGCGCGCAGCGGCACCGCGCTCAATGCGTCGCGCGGTCGCGGTGCCAGCCGCGGTGCTTGATGTCCAGGTACAGGCTGTAGAAGGCGGTGAAGGCGGGGAACAGGTTCTGCAGCACACCCACCGAGTCCTGCTTGGCCGAGAACATGAAGTAGCTCAGCGTCATCAGGCTGCCGACCACGCTCATGTACCAGAACAGACGCGGGATCACCGGCTTGCCGGCGCGCTTGGAGGCGACGAACTGCACCAGCCAGCGGCCGCCGAACATCAGCGCGCCGACGTAGCCGATCAGCTTCCAGCCGGTAACGTGCAGCCCGGTCCAGTACAGCGCCTGGATCGGTTCGTTGAGGAAATGCGCGTCCATCTCAGCGCTCCTGCACCGCGGTGCGGCGGCTGCGCGCGATCAGCCAGGCCACGCCGCGCAGGTCGCGGATGCCGACCAGGGCGCGGTTGAGGTTGTTGTACTTGGACACGCCCGAGGTGCGGTGGCGGTGATTGACCGGCACGCTCAGGGTCTGCCAGCCGGCGCGCTGCATCAGCGCGGGCAGGTAGCGGTGCATGTGGTCGAAGTACGGCAGGTCCAGGAATGCCTCGCGCTCGAACAGCTTGATGCCGCAGCCGGTGTCCGGGGTGTCGTCGCGCAGCATGCGCGCGCGAATCGCGTTGGCCCACTTGGACGCCCAGCGCTTGCTGCCCGAATCCTGCCGCGACACCCGCCAGCCGGCGAACAGCTTGACCAGCGGCTCGGCTGCCTGGCGCGCGGCCAGCAGCTTGGGGATGTCGGCCGGATCGTTCTGGCCGTCGCCGTCCAGGGTGGCGATCCACAGCCCGCGCGCGGCCTTGACGCCGTTGCGCACCGCGGTGCTCTGCCCGCTCTGGCTGACATGGTGCAGCACGCGCAGCTCCGGCGTGGACGCCTTCAGCCCTTCGAGCACCGCCAGGGTGTCGTCGCGCGAATGGTCGTCGACATAGACGATCTCGAAATCGATCGTGCCGCGCAGCGCGGCGACGATCTCGGCGACCAGCGGCGGCACGTTGTCGCGCTCGTTGAACACCGGGACGACGACGGAAAGGGAAAGCTGGCTCATGGATTCGGCAGGGCTGGGCGCGGGGGCGCGTGGGGGAAAAGCGGGGCATTGTGCCGCGGACCAATGGATCCGCGCATGAAGCGTCAGGCGGCGGCGCCGAAATACTCCCGGCACCAAGCCACCACCTGCGGCAGGCCGACCTCGATCGGGGTGCTCGGATCGAAGCCGAACGCGGCCTGGGCCCGCGCAGTATCGGCCATCGTCTCGATCATGTCGCCCGGCTGCATCGGCCGATACTGTTTCTCGGCGCTGCGCCCGGCGGCGTCCTCGATCACCGCGATGAAGCGCTCCAGTTCCACCGGAGTGTGATTGCCGAGGTTGAACACGCGATGCGGCACCGGCTCGCTGGAGGGGTGATCGAGCGCGCCGAGCACGCCGGCGACGATGTCGGCGACGAAGGTGAAGTCGCGGCGCATGCGGCCGTGGTTGAACACCTCGATCGGGCGCCCGGCCAGCACCGCGCGGCTGAACAGCAGCGGCGCCATGTCCGGACGGCCCCAGGGGCCGTACACGGTGAAGAAGCGCAGCCCGGTGGCGCGCAGGCCGTACAGCTGCGCGTAGGTATGGGCCATCAGCTCGTTGGCGGCCTTGGTCGCCGCGTACAGCGAGCGCGGCTGGTCGATGCGCTGGTCCTCGGAGAACGGCGGCGTCGCCGAATCGCCGTACACCGAGCTGCTGGAGGCATAGACCAGATGCTCCACGCCGCGGTGCCGGCACAGCTCCAGCATGTTGACGAAGCCGACCAGGTTGCTGTCGACGTAGGCATAGGGGTTCTGCAGCGAATAGCGCACCCCGGCCTGCGCGGCCAGGTGCACCACGCGGGTCGGCTGCACCTCGTCGAACAGCGCGGCCAGGCCGTCGCGGTCGGTCAGGTCCAGGGTGCGGATGTCCGCGTTCGCGCACAGCGCGGCGACGCGGTCGCGCTTGAGCTGCGGGTCGTAGTAGTCGTTGTAGTTGTCCAGGCCCACCACCAGTTGCCCGGCGGCGCGCAGCGCACGGACGGTGTGGGCACCGATGAAGCCGGCGGCGCCGGTGACGAGGATGGGCATGGCGAAAGTCCTGGAAAGCGTGGAACAGCGTGCGCGGTGTGTGGATCGGAACGGCAGGTCAGAACAGCCCGAAGCGCTTGCGGGCGACATTGGGCCGGGCGGGATCGATCACGTCCTGCAGGCCCTTGGCGTCGAAGCGGTCCATCAGCGCCTCGGCGCCCTTCTTCAGCTTGAGCGCCATTTCTTCCGGATACAGCGGCACCAGGGTCATGAACACGATGGTCTTGTCGGCATCGACGACCAGTTCCCCAAACGCCTCGGGCGTGCTCACCGGCGGCAGCACGATCGCCCCGTCGAAGCCGACGCCGGGCGCGTACGGTTCGGCCGGGTGACCGTTGGGCACGGTGTGGCCGAAGCCCAGCCAGGTATCGTACTTGTGCGGCAGCCGCGCCAGGGTCTTGAGCAGGCGCAGCGGCCAGTAATGGCGCTCATCCTGGAAATCTTCGTACTCGATCGGCCAGTCGGGCGGCAGGGTCAGCATCAGCTCCATGAAGCGCGGTGCCCCCACGCCCTCGGGCACGGCCATCGGCAGGTCGCTCATCCCCGAGGTGACCAGCCGCAGATACGGCACCTCGTCGGTGGCGGGCACCACATGCACATCCAGATGCACGGTGTCGGAGATGATCTCGTGCAGCACGCCGGCGACCGGCCCCAGGTGGCGTTCGATGTGCGCGCCGATCTGCTCCAGGCAGGACTCGCCGCTCGCCAGAGCGAACGGTTTTTCCTCGCGGTGGTGCAGGATCGGGCTGCCGCCCGGGCTGATCTGCGTGTCCTCGTTGCTCATGCAATGCTCCGGTTGCTGGCCAGCGCCGCGGCGCGCGGCCTCAGCGCAGGGTCAGCGGCGCGTCCTTGGCCAGCGCCGCCTTGCGCTCCTTGCTGAATTCCCACCACGGGCGCGGCGTCTCGCCCTGCATGAAGCGCACGATCGACAGGAACACGTCGATCACGCAGTGGTCGTGCATCACCCCGGTGCGCAGACACAGCTGTGCGTACATGTCGTAGGGATCGCGGCCCTGCAGATGCGCCGGCACGCGGATGCCGATCAGGCGCAGGTCCTTCTCGCAGGCCGGCCCGACGTTGGGCAGGTCGGTCAGGCGCAGCAGGTGGTGACGGTCGACCTTGCTGGGATGCATGGCGGGGACGGTCCTGGCGGACGCGGGCGGCGGCGCTCAGGCCTGCCGCGGGCGCAGTTTCTCGAGCACGCCGTCCAGCGTGTCCAGGTCGGTGTAGTGGATCACCAGCTTGCCCTTGCCGCCGCGGCCATGGGCGATGGACACCTTGGTGCCCAGCGACTCGGACAGCTCGGTTTCCAGCGAGGCGATGTCGGCCTGCGGCGCGGTGCGCGCCGGCTTGGCCTTGCGATTGCTCGGCACCTTGCCGGCGGCGAACTGCTGCGCACGGTGCTCGACCTCGCGCACCGACCAGCCCTGGTCGGCGGCATCGGAGGCCAGGCGACTGGCCAGCTCCGGCGACAGCGTCAGCAGCGCGCGCGCATGGCCCATCTCCAGGCGCCGCGCTTCCAGCAGCGCGCGGATCGCCGGCGGCAGTTCCAGCAGGCGCAGCAGGTTGGACACCGACGCGCGCGAGCGGCCCACCGCCTCGGCGGCCTCGGCATGGGTCAGCGAGAACTCGTCGATCAGCCGCTGCAGCGCCTGCGCCTCTTCCAGCGGGTTGAGATCCTCGCGCTGGATGTTCTCGATCAGCGCCATGGCGATGACGGTGCGATCGTCCAGCTCGCGCACCACCACCGGCACCTCGCTGAGGCCGGCCAGCTGCGAGGCGCGCCAGCGGCGTTCGCCGGCGACGATCTCGAAACTGCCCGGCGCCAATTCGCGGGCGACGATCGGCTGGATCACGCCCTGCGCCTTGATCGACTCGGCCAGCTCCTGCAGCTTGGCCTCGTCCATCTCCTGGCGCGGCTGGTACTTGCCCGGCTGCAGCTGCCCGACCGGCAGGCGGCGCAGGCTCTCGCCCGGCTGCAGCTCGGCGGTCGGCGCCGGCGCGGCCGCGCCCTTCGGCCCCAGCAGCGCTTCCAGGCCACGGCCGAGGCCGCGCTTCTTCGCTCCGAGGGCGGGGGGCTTGGCGCTCATCAGATGGTCTCCATGGCCGGCATCGGCCGATTGCGTTCGTTGCGGCGGCGCACGATCTCGCCGGCCAGTCCCAGGTAGGCGACGCCGCCGCGCGAGGTGCGGTCGTAGCCGACGATGCTCTGGCCATGGCTGGGCGCCTCGGCCAGGCGCACGTTGCGCGGCACGATGGTGCGGAACACCTTGTCGCCGAAGTGGTTGGTCAGTTCCGCCGATACCGCGTTGGCCAGGTTGTTGCGCACGTCGAACATGGTGCGCAGCACGCCTTCGATCTCCAGCGCCGGGTTCAGCTCGGCGCGCAGCGCCTCGATGGTCTCCAGCAGCGCGGTCAGCCCTTCCAGCGCGTAGTACTCGCACTGCATCGGCACGATCACCGAGTCGGCGGCGGTCAGCGCGTTCAGGGTCAGCAGCGACAGCGCCGGCGGGCAGTCGATCAGGATGAAGTCGTAGGCCTCGCGCAGCGGCGCCAATGCGGTCTTCAGCCGCTGCTCGCGCGCCGGCTGGTCCATCAGCTGGATCTCGGCGGCGGTGAGATCGATATTGCCCGGCAGCAGGTCGAAGCCTTCCGGCGCGGTCACCCGGATCTGTTCGGCGCTGCTCTCGCCGAGCAGCACGTCGCAGGTGGAGGCGGCCAGCTCGCGCTTGTCGATGCCGCTGCCCATCGTCGCATTGCCCTGCGAGTCCAGGTCCACCAGCAGCACGCGCTGCGACTGCCGCGCCAGCGACGCGGCCAGGTTGACCGCGGTGGTGGTCTTGCCGACGCCGCCCTTCTGGTTGGCGATGGCGATGATGCGGGCCATGCGGGAGCCTCGTCGGCGATGGGGTGGGACCGGGCATTATGCGGTCACAGCCCCCCCTGGCGGAAATCGGGGCCGGCCGCGGCCGCCGCTCAACCGCGCTCGACCACCACCAGGTGGCGGTCGGCGCCCAGGCCGGGGACCTGCAGCGGGTGCACCGTCGGCGCCACCCAACCCGGCGGCAGCGCGGCGATCTCCTCGTCCGGGCGCACGCCCTTCATCGCCAGCAGGCGCCCGCCCGGGCGCAGCAGGTGGCCGCCGACGGCGACGATGCCGGCCAGGGTGTCCAGCGCGCGCGCAGTCAGCAGGTCGTAGGCGCCGGCCTCGTCCAGCGCCTCGGCACGCGACTCGGCCACGCGCGCGTTGTCCAGGCGCAGCTGGCGCACCGCCTCGCGCAGGAACCGCGCCTTCTTGCCGTTGCTTTCGACCAGGGTCACCCGCAGCTGCGGCCGCGCGATCGCCAGCGGGATGCCGGGCAGCCCCGGGCCGGTGCCCAGGTCGGCCAGCGCGCCCTCCTGGGCGAACGGCTGCATCGCCAGCGAATCCAGCAGATGGCGGGTCACCATCTCGTGCGGGTCGCGGATCGCGGTCAGGTTGTAGGTACGGTTCCAGCGCGTCAGCAGCGCCAGGTAGGCCAGCAGCGGCGGCGCCAGCGCGGCCGCGTCCAGGCCTTGCGCGTGCAGGCCCTGTTCGAGCGCGACGCGGACGGAATCGGGAAGAGAGGCATCGGTCATCGGTGGATTATCGCAGGTGGCGCCGCTGCCCGAAGCGCGCTGCGCTAAGGCGTGGCCTCGACCGGCGCGTCCGCGCACCAGGCCAGCGCCGCCCGGTAGCCGGGCGCGGCCTCCCATTCGTGCAGGTGCCAGGCCTCAGCCGTGCCCAGGCCCGGGTCGCACCAGACCAGGCGCAGCGCGCCGCCGGCGTCCTCGGCGAAGCGCAGCCGGTGCAGGCCGAAGGCGATGCCGTGGCCATGCGCCTTGAGCAGCGCTTCCTTGGCGCACCACAGGCGGAAGAACAGCGCCTCGCGCGCCGGCGCCGCCAGCGCGGCCAGCAGTGCGACCTCGTCCGGGTGGAAGAAGCGCTGCGCCAGTTCCAGCAGGCGCGGCCGCGGCCGCTGGCGCTCGATGTCCACCCCCAGCCGCGCGTGCGCGGCCACCGCCACCAGCAGGTAGTCGCCGCTGTGGCTCCAACCGGTGTCCACGTGCGCCAGCGGTGCATGCAGGCCGGGCCGGCCGCGGGCGTCGCGGCGCAGCGGCAATTGCGCCGCCGGCACCGCCAGTTCGCCGGCCAGCAGTCGCCGCGCCTGCGCCTCGCCGGAGGTCCGCGGCGGATGCGGGCGCAGCCACAGCGCCACCGGGCCGAGGCGCCAGTCCGGCGGCTCGGCGCCGTCGGCCACGGGCAACATCGGCGCGCTCACGCCGCACCCACAAAGCGCAATGGCCGCTGCGCGGCGGGGCCGACGCTATACGGCCGCTTCACGGCGGCGCTCCTTAAATGACGCGCACCCCACCGCTCCTGGTGCGGGCCGAACCGAGGAGTCTGACGCATGGGCATCATCATCTGGTTGATCGTCGGCGGCATCGTGGGCTGGCTGGCCAGCATCATCATGCGCCGTGACGCACAGCAGGGCATCATCCTGAACATCGTGGTCGGCATCGTCGGCGCGCTGATCGCCGGCTGGCTGTTCGGCGGCGGCATCAACCAGGCGATCACCCTGTGGACGTTCCTGTACTCGTTGATCGGCGCCATCATCCTGCTGGCGATCGTCAACCTGTTCACCCGCGGCCGCGCGCGCTGACACAGCGCCCTCGCCGCTTGCGCAAACGCCCGGTTCGCCGGGCGTTTTGCGTTTGCGGCCGCGCTCACGGCGCAGCGCGGTCGGCCGGATGGCGCACGCCGTCCTCGACCGGCACCGCGATGGCCAGCGCATACGGGTCCACGCCCTCCAGGCAGCCGACGTTGTAGCCGTACAGGCTGGGATCGGAGCGGCGCCGATGATGCGTGTAGATCCCGCAGGTGCCGCAGAAATAATGCTGCGCGGTATGCGTGTGGAACTGGTACAGGCGCAGCGCCTGCTCGCCCTGGCGGACATGCAGGGCCGCCAGCGGCACCGAGGCGACGATGGCGCCGCGGCGCCGGCACAGCGAGCAGTTGCAGCGGCGCGGGTCGACGATGCCCTGCGGCAGCTCCAGGTCGATCTGCACCGCACCGCAGTGGCAGCTGAGCCGGTGCAGCGGCGCGATCGCGGTATCGCCGACCTTGTCGATGCAGCGGCGCACGTGGCGCTCGCTCATGCCGCCGGCTCCAGCTCGACCCAGGCCGGCGCGTGATCGCTGGGGCGGTCCCAGCTGCGCGGTTCGCGGTCGATGCCGGCACCGCGGGTGCGCGCCTTCAGCGCCTCGGACACCAGGGTCAGGTCGATGCGCAGCCCCAGGTCGCGGCGGAAGCCGGCCTGGCGGTAGTCCCACCAGCTGAAGATGCCGCCGTCGGCATGGTGCAGGCGGAAGCCGTCATGCAGGCCCAGGCCGAGCAGCTTGTGCAGGGCGCCGCGCTCGGCGGTGGAGGTGAGGATGTGGTTGTCGCTCCACACCAGCGGGTCGTGCACGTCGCGCGCGTCCGGGGCGATGTTGAAGTCGCCCAGCACCACCAGCCGCGGATGCCGCTGCAGCTCGTCGGCCAGCCAGGCGTGCACCGCCTCCAGCCAGCGCAGCTTGTAGGCGTACTTGTCGGTGCCCACGTCCTGGCCGTTGACCACGTACAGATTGACGATGCGCAGGTCGCCGATGGTGGCGGCGATGGCGCGCTTCTGCTCGTCCTCCAGGCCCGGCACGCCGATCTGCACGTCGCCGATCGGCAGGCGCGAGAGGATCGCCACGCCGTTGTAGGTCTTCTGCCCGGCGAACACGCTGCGGTAGCCGGCCTCGGCCAGCGCCGTGTCGGGAAACTTGTGGTCCTCCAGCTTGGTCTCCTGGATCCCGACCACGTCCGGCGCGAACGCGGCCAGCCACTGTTGCAGGTGCGGCAGGCGCACGTTGAGCGAGTTGACGTTCCAGCTGGCGATCTTCAAGGGAAATCCGGGACGGGGAAGCCGGCCGCTATTCTGACCGCAGCCGCCGCGGCGGCCAAACCGCGGGCACCAGCCCGTTCAGCGCCGCGCGCAGCACTGCGCGAACAGCGCCGGCGCCAGGCTCAGCGCCTGCTGGCGCTGCGCCTCGTTCAAGCCGTCGAGCAGTTCCTCGGCACCGAGCGCCTGTTCCGGCGGCGGGAACGGCCGCTCCGGCGCCTGCCGCGCGGCCAGTTGCCAGGCCGCGGCGTACGGCGGATCGGCCACCGCCAGCCAGGGCGCGCGCAGCAGTTGCGCCAATGCGTCGATCGACGTGCGGTCGCCGTGCAGCGCGCGGTCTTCCAGTTGCGTCACCACGTCCTCGGCATCGCGCTCGTCGGCGGCCGACAGCGGAGCGCGTTGCCCTTCCGCGTCGACGCTGCCGGCGCGCGCGACCAACTGCGCCACGCGCTGCGCCAGCAACTGGCGTTGCGCATCGGCATCGCCGCGCGCGGCCGCACTGCGCAGCATCGCCTCGATCTGCGCGGCATCGAGCCCGGCGACGCCGCGACAGGCCGCGAGACGTTGCCGTTCGGCCGCCCGGCGTGCCGCGGCGGCCGCGGCGTCCTCGGCGTCTGCGCCCGGCAGCACCGCCGGGCGGGACAGCGGCGCTTGCGCGCGTTGCCGGCAATCCAGCGCCAACAGCGCGGTGGCGGTCAGACGCTGCGCCTCGCTGGTGCCTGCAGCCAGCGCCGCATCGGGTGGCGTGGCCGCGGACATCGCCAAAAGCGACGGTGCTGCCGAGCGCGGTAGCGTCGTTGACTGCGCCGTGTTCGCGGCTGCGGCGGGCCCAGTCGTCGGCGGCATCAGCTTCGCCGCGAGCGCGACCATTCCCACGACCACCGCGCCGGCGAACCAACACAGCGGGCGCCGCATCGCCGCCATGCTCAGCGCGCCGCGGCCGCGTAGGCGTCGCGGTCGAACGCCATCGGCTGCGCCTGGCGCAGCCGCTGCATGGCGTCGGCCGCCGCCTGCTCGCGCAGTTGCAGGTCGATCTGCCCGCGCACCGCGTCGAAGCGCGCCGCGGTCTTCGCATCGAGCCGGATCAGGTGGTAGCCGTCGGGGCCGCGCACTGGCGCGGAGACCTGCTCCACCGCGAGCTGGCGGATCGGCGCGTCGAAGGCGTCGGCCAGGTAACGGCCGAAGGTCGGCGACAGCTGTCCGCCCTCGCCGGCGGTGGCGGCGTCGTCGGACTCGCGCATCGCCAGCGTGGCGAAATCGGCGCCGCCGTCGAGCTGGCGCTTGAGCGCTTCGGCGCGCTGCAGAGCCTGCGCCTCGGTCAGGGTGTGCCCGCTGCGCGGCCCGCCCTGCGGATGCAGCGCGACGAACAGATGGCGCAGGTGGTATTCGGTGTAGTCGTCCGGATGCGCGGCGAACTGCCGGCGCAGCATCGCCTCGTCGATGTGCGCGCCGGCGCTGAGCCGTGCCTGCGCGGCCTCGGCCAGGATCGCGTCGGCGGCGCGGCGCAGGCGCGCGGCCACCACCGGGTCGTCCTGCAGATGCTGTTGCCGGGCCTGGTCGAGCAGGATGGCGCGGTCGGCGAAGCGACGCACCACCGAGTCGTCGTCGATGCCGGCAGCGCCGCGCGTGGCGTCGCCGGCCAGGGCGCGGTACTCGCTGGCGGTGAACTGCTGCGCGCCGACGCGCAGTACCACCGGGTCGGCGGTGGCGGGCTCGGCGGCCGGCGCGGCCAGGGCGGCGAACGCGGCCAGCGCGCAGGCGGCCAAGGTGATGGACCTAGCCACGGCGGATTTGGCGAAAGACAGGGACATGCGCTTCTCCAGGAGAGGGCGGCGCGCGACGCAGAAGCGCCGCAGCCGCAAAAGGCGGCCGACCGCAGGCCGGCCGCCAGGACATGCAAGGACTCAGTCGTGCTTGCCGCGTGCCTTCAGGTACGCGATCGCCGCCTTCGGGTCGTCGGTGGTGATCAGGCTGAATGCCTCCTGGTTGACGATGAAGTTGAGATCGCCCCGGTTGTCGGCGGTGTCGCGGCCGCCGGAGTAGGAGAAGTACAGGTCCGACAGCTGATAGCAGCAGGCGCCGCTGTTCTGGTAGAACTTCCCGGCCAGCGGGCTGTCCGGAATCGCCTGGAACACGCCCACGCGCACGCCGCGCTCGCGCACGCGGTCGGCCTGGCCCTGCAGCAGGCCACCGAGCTGCTTGACGTTGATCTCCATCGCCTCCTTGGTATCGCTCCAGGCCGATATGGCGTTGTCGACATTGATCTTGGTCAGCATGTTGGTGGTGAACACCGGAATGCCGACCATGCTGGTGGTGTCGGCGCGGAACGCCGAGCGGCTCGGATACAGGGTGGCATTGACCTTGGCGGCGACGAAGTTGGACGCACCCACCGAGAACGCGGCGTCGGCCGCGCGCGACACCGCACGCACCGAGGCGGCGTCCTTGATGTCGAACACGATGGGCGTCTTCAGGCCATGCGCCTTGAAGTAGGAGAACAGGTCATCCACGCGCGGCACGTGGTAGCCGGTGGTGGTACGGCGGTCGGGGGTCAGCAGGAACAGGCCGCTGACCACCGACCACGGGGTCACGGTGATCGACGGGTTGTAGCCCTGGTTGCTCATCGGGTCGTACTTGGTTTCGCCGGCACGGCTGGTCCACACGTTGGTGGTGCGGCCGAGGTTCCAGTCGTGCAGCACCACCGGCACGCCGTCGCTGGTCATCTTGATGTCCAGTTCCACGCCGTCCATGCACTGGTCGTTGGCGAGCTGCAGCGAACCGCGCGAGTTTTCCGGCATGTCGGGGAAGTTGCCGTACTTGCCCCACAGACCGCGGTGGGCCAGCACGACGGTGTCGCCGCTGCTGTCGCCGAACAGGATGTTGCTCATCTTGGTGCCGACGGTGTCGTTGCAGTTGGCCATGGCCAGCTGCGGCACGACGGCCAGGACCGTCAGGGCGGCGAGCACGCGACAGGCGCGCGCCAGGGGCGAGGGAACGAATGCGATCTTCATTGGGCTGCGTCCGGTTCTGAAGGAAAGGGGGAGACACGGGGGACGAGCGCCGGTCAGGTCGACGCATGGCGGCATCTCGTGTGTTGCGCTCCACGCGGACGTCTCGCGCAGGAGCCTGAGCCGCCGTGATCGGCGGCGGCGTCGGGCGAGAACCTAATAACTTACTGTGAATTATTTATTTCCGGGCTGCGACCCCGTGCTGGACTGTGGACTACGCCGCGATTTGCTGCAGTCTGAGTCGCACTGCTTCCCGGTGACGGGGCTGCGGACACGGCCCAGGCGTGGACCACGCGTGCGAGGCCACGGGGCGTGGCGCCACATCGGAGGCTTCGCCGGTCGCGGCCGAGGCAGGCCTTGCAGGAGCGGCTTCAGCCGCGACGCTCTACCGGTAATGCTTCTTCGCGGCTGAAGCCGCGCCTGCACGCAGGCGCCCTATCGCCACGCCATGCACCCGCATCTGGACGTCGGCTATGCCCCGCTCACCGCACCAGGAACGAGAGCATGCGCGCGATCCGCGCGTACGGCGGCTTCAGCAGGTCGCTGCCGGCGCGGCGCGACTGCCACAGGATCGGCAGCGCCTTGCTGAAGGCGTCGAAGCCGGCGCGGCCGTGGTAGGCGCCCATGCCGCTGGGGCCGATGCCGCCGAAGGGCAGCGCGTTGGCGGCGAAATGCAGCAGGCTGTCGTTGACGGTGACCCCGCCGGCGATGGTGGCGTGCAGGATCGTCTCGATCCGCGCGCGGTCATGGCTGAAGGGATACAGCGCCAGCGGCCGGTCGCGGCTGTTGATCTCGGCGATGGCCGCGTCCAGGGAGCGGTAGCTGCGCACCGGCAGGATCGGGCCGAAGATCTCCTCCTGCATCAGCAGCGCGTCGTCGCCCGGCTGCAGCACCAGCGTGGGCACGATCAGCCGCTCGCGCTCGGCGCGTTCGCGCGACACCGTGGCCAGTTCGATGACCTCCAGGCCGCGCGCGCGGGCATCGTCCAGGTAGCCGCGCAGGCGCCGGTACTGACCCTCGTTGACGATGCGGGTGTAATCCTCGGCGCTGGCGAAATCGCCGTAGCGCGCCAGCACCTGCGCACGCAGCGCCTGTACCAGCGCCGCCTCGCGGCCGGCGTCGATCAGCACGTAGTCCGGGGCGATGCAGGTCTGCCCGGCGTTGAACCACTTGCCGGTGGCCAGGCGCGCGGCGGCCTGGTCCAGCGGGTAGTCGGCGCAGACGATGGCCGGCGACTTGCCGCCCAGTTCCAGGGTCAGCGGGGTCAGGTTGGGGGCGGCGGCGGCCATCACCTTGCGCCCGACCGCGGTGGAGCCGGTGAACACCAGGTGGTCCAGCGGCAGCGCGGCGAAGGCGGACGCCACCTCGGCACCGCCCAGCGCCACCGCCACCCGCTGCGGCGGGAACACCTCGGCCAGCAGCGACTGCAGGAACTGCGCGCTGCGCGGGGTGTGCTCGGAGGGTTTCAGGTAGACGTGGTTGCCGGCGGCGATGGCGGTGGCCAGCGGGATCAGCGCCAGGTTGACCGGGTAGTTCCACGGCGCGATCACCCCGACCACGCCGACCGGCACCGGCCGCACTTCCGCACGCGCCGGCCACAGCCGCCAGCCGGCGCCGACCCGCTGCGGGCGCATCCAGCGCTTCAGATGGCGCAGCAGGTGATCGATCTCGCCGAGCACGGTCATGCCGTCGGCGATCAGCGATTCGTGGCGCGAGCGGTGGCCGAAATCGGCGGCGATGGCATCGGCCATCTCCGGCAAACGCCGCTTCAACGCCGCGCGCAGCCGCAGCAAGTCCTCGCGGCGCTGCGCCCGCTCCGGCTTGGCCGCCTGCCAGGCCGCGCGCAGGCGCTGCAGGGTGACTGGCAAGGCGGCCAGTGGCGTGTCGGCGGAAGCGGCGTCGGCGTCGGAGATCGGCATGGGCGCACTATACGACGGCGGTTGCGACTGTCGTGCTTGCCCATGTGGATGGGCAGCATGCCGCCGCGATCTCGGATCCGACAGTCGGTCGCGTCGGGACTGAAGGGCACCTCTAAAAACCCCGCCTTTGGCATCATTGGTCTGGAGAACACGCCGAGGACGCCACGATGATCAGCCTGTTTGCCGGCCACGAACGCGAAGCCAAGCGGCAGCAGATCGGCGATCCTCTGGCTCTGCTGTCACGGCATATCGACTTTGCCGGGATTGCTCACGTCGTAGACGCGAAGCTGTCCTTGGGTACTGGCAAGCGCGGTGGCCGTCCGGCTTGGCCGACGCAGGTGATGATCAAGCTGCTGCTGTTGCAGCAGTTGTACAACCTCTCCGACGATGCGCTGGAGTACCAGGTGCTGGATCGGCGCAGCTTCCAGCAATTCCTCGGACTGGAACACAGCGGCAAGGTGCCCGACGCCAAGACGATCTGGGTGTGGCGCGAACGGCTCAAGACCAAGGATCTGATGGGCGACATCAGCGCGGCGATCGGTGAGCAATTGCAACGTGCCGGGTTCATTGCCCGCGGCGGTCAGATCATCGACGCCAGCATCGTCAGCGCTCCGATCCAGCGCAACACGCGCGAAGAGAACGCGCAGATCAAGCAGGGCGATGACGTCGGCCAGGACTGGAGCGATGCCAAGCGTGCGCAGAAGGATATGCAGGCACGTTGGACCAGGAAGCATGGGGTGGCGTTCTACGGCTACAAGCTGCACGCCAGCACGGACCGTCGCTGGGGCTTCATCCGCCGCTACGACGTGAGCGCGGCCAACGTGCACGACAGCCGTCACTTCGAGCAGGTGCTGGACCCGGACAACACCGGCCGCACGGTATGGGCCGATAGCGGGTATGCCGATGCAGCGCGGGAAGCAGACCTGAAAAGGCGTGGTTACCGCCCCGCGATCCAACATCAAGGGCATGCGCGCAAGCCCTTGAGCGAGGCAGCAAAGCGCCGGAACCGTCGAATTGCCAAGGATCGGGTGTTCGGCGAGCACCCGTTTGCGCGCTTGGCCCAACAAGGCGGCAAGTTCGTACGCTGCATCGGCTTGGCGCGGGCAAAGGTGGTGAT